>JBJYWP010000135.1:0-2310 GCA_046259485.1 Promineifilaceae bacterium (SeqCode)
ATCCGGATAAGATGCCGGGTCAGAAAAGCCCCTGGTATGAATGGCCTTATGTAGAAGGGTTGCGTTTGGATGAAGCGATGAACGACCTGGTACTGCTGTCAACCGGACTCTATGGTCAAGAGCTGATGCCGCAGAACGGGGCGCCAATCCGGATCGTCGTGCCCTGGAAATATGGTTTTAAGAGTATTAAGTCGATTGTCAAAATCAGTTTAGTGGATGAGATGCCTACTTCTTTGTGGATGGCCGCCGCCCCGAACGAATATGGTTTTTATGCCAACGTCAATCCGGAGGTGGATCATCCGCGCTGGTCGCAAGCAACTGAACGACGGATTGGTGAACTCGGCCGTCGCAAGACGCTGAAATTCAATGGCTACGAAGCACAGGTAGCCGATCTATATGCGGGAATGGATTTAAGAGCGAATTTCTAAGAATCGCGGATATATAGACGGCTTCAAAATGTTAACGAATAAAATGCAACGTATCGATAAGAAAACCTGGCAGCGCATCCTTAAGCTATCTGTTCATGTAGGGGCCTTGCTGCCCCTGGTGATGATGATATGGGATTATTATGGTGGAAATTTAGGCGCCGATCCTATCCGAGAAATCACATTGCGAACGGGTAAGACGGCGATTATATTGCTCATGTTGAGCCTGGCCATTACGCCGGCCCATATCTGGTTCGGTTGGAAGCAGATACTCCCTCTGCGGCGCTTGTTGGGCCTGTACGCATTCTTTTACGCCGCGCTGCATTTGATCATCTTTCTTTGGCTAGATTATTTGCTCGATCCGCAGCTTATTGTCGAGGCGCTCTTTGCCAAGCGGTACGCGCTAGTTGGACTGTCCGCTTTCCTGATACTGCTGCCTCTGGCTATCACATCGACCCGTGCTTCGATGCGCAAACTGGGGAAGAAGTGGAAGACCCTGCATAAGTTTGTCTATCTGGTGGGAGTGCTGGTTGTCCTGCATTACTTCTTGTTGGTTAAGAACTCATACACAGAACCACTGATTTTTGCCGCGATACTGGCCGTGCTTTTGCTCACACGCGTAAAACCAATCAAGCAGGCGATTCTCCGCTGGCGCCGGAATATGGAGAATTGGCGTGTCCGGCGTTCCCTGGCTGCTAAGTAATCCCCCGTATTTGTTTATTGCAGGTGGTTTTTTGCTATATTAGCAGTGTATGGCGAAGCAATCACAAGTTCCAGATAGAGATAGGAGGCAGACCTCTCCCGTTGTGCGGAAGGAGGTTTGGGTTCCCGCCACGCATCCCAATAATCAAAGGCAGAAATGGCCGTCACAAGGCAGAGTACTTCTGGCCACGGTTTTGTTTTTCCTACTTGGCCTGACCATCCTTGTCGGGCTGATATCAACAACGCTCTTGTTTTTCTATAGTGATTTCATTTTTCCGGGGGCGCGGATAGCCAATATTCCCGTGGGTACAATGACTACCCAGCAGGCAACGGCCGTGCTTTCCGAAAGATTTCCCTCACAAGAGATTTTGTTGGTCCACAGTTCGGGGGCCTGGCCGGTTACAGTCACCGATCTGGGCATGACCATGGATTTCGGGGCTACGGTTGAACAGGCATATGAAATTGGACGAACGATTCCTGGTTTAAGGCAGGTTGTCTCGGGTAATTTTGAGGTTAAGCCGGTTTGGATGTTGGATTCGAACAAGGCGATGGAGTTGTTGGAGCGCCTGACTCCTGAAATAGGAACTGAGGCGGTGAACGCGAGCGTCGTCATTCAAGATGGCGAGGCGCATGCCGTACCCGCACGAGAGGGGTTGGCGCTAGATCTGGAAATGACCCTGGATTATTTGAAGGCAAATCCCACGGAGGTTGTGCAGACGGGTCGTCTGCCGCTGGCGACACAGCCGGTGAACCCTCAAATAATAGACGCCGAGGTCTATGTCTCCGAAGCACAGCGCTATCTTTCGAAACAGGTCGCCATACACGCGTTTGATCCGATTCTAAATGAAACGGCCGATTGGGAGATCCGTCCCCGCGAGTGGCTGGATTGGTTATCTTTGGTTGTCACTCCTGGCGAAATAGACCCTTATTCATGGGTGGTCGATGAGCGTAAAGCGCAGCAGTACCTGGCCACGGGATGGTCATGGCTGGGTGAGCAGCGGTATTTGGATGCGGAGGAAATTGTGCCTGCTATGATTGACGTAATTACCTCGGGGCAAACAGGAATCGATGCGCGCGTTTACCACCAGCCCGTGCAGCATACCGTAAAACCCGGCGAATCTTATTCCAGCATCGGATATACTTATGGCATTCCCTATCCATGGGTCCAGCAGGCGAATCCCGG
>JBJYWP010000136.1:0-8797 GCA_046259485.1 Promineifilaceae bacterium (SeqCode)
ACCGATTACCCGGCCGCCTTTTCAAAGTAGAGTCTCTATTCCGTTTGCGGTCCTGCCGGAATTCGGGCCACCGTCCGGCAGGACCGCCGGGGTAGTTTCACAGGAAGAAAAATTCGCAGAACGGAGGATCTTGCCTTGTGGATTGTAAACGTGATTTCGACATTCCGGCCCAATATCAAATCCGCATATTTGGTTGTTTAGACGATTCCTGGTCCGGTTGGTTTGATGGCATGGTGATACAGAAGGAAGCCTGTACGGTCACTGTATTGCAAGGCGAAATCGCCGACCAGGCCGCGTTGTACAGCATCCTGAACCGGGTTCGAGATTTGGGTTTGCCCTTGCTCTCAATTGAACGCCAGTGAGAGCAAGCGTTCTTGAGGATTCAACCATGAATCAAAAAGAGAATAGACGCGATATTAAACTGCACATCAAAGCGCTGACCCTGATCATTGCCGTGGGAACGGTGATCTTTTCCACGATGCTCTTGATCGGGGGCACGGTCTTGCTTCCGATTCTAATTAGCGCTGCCGCCGAGGAGATGACGAGCGCCGGTCCGCTGGAAGCAGTTGCCCTGGGCCTGAGCGGGACGGCCGTAGTTTTTGCGCTGGCCAATCTTTGCCTGGGCTTGAGCGCCGCTTATGGATTGTATAAAAGACGGCCGTGGGGCCGCGTGTTGGCCATGATCGACAGCTCAATCAGCCTCTTCTCATTCCCCATCGGCACCATTGTCGGCGCGTACGGCCTCTGGGTCTTGCTGCCTGAGGACGCCGCGCTGTATTTGAATGAACCTGATCCGCACACTCCCGGAAAACTCTCCGCAGTATGATGGATCTCAGCCGAGAGCTGCGGCCAATGTAAGGGTTAAAGGATAAAAGGATGCATAATAAAGCTGATTGGGAAAATCCAGAAAGGGACCTATATCTGCGTTATGGTGGCGATGGCGTGGGCGATTTGATTGTCGGTTTTGCTTTTTGCGGCATCGCCCTGATGATGTTGAGTGATATGCCGTTTGTCCCGGTATGGATCATCATTTTATTAATGCCCATTAGCTGGGCCTTGAAAAGATTGATTACTGTGCCGCGGCTGAGTGCAGAAGAGGTCGAGGCGCAGATTAGCGGAACAGGCCTGCCGGTAAGAACGGTCAAGCTGGCCGCCGTCAGCGGAGCCCTTGTCCTTATAGGCATGGCGTTGCTTATCGCGATTTCAAAGGGTACGTTCACTTCAATTCTCGGCCCGTACGCCTACTGGATGGCGATCGGCTTAAGCCTGGTGTCTATACTGGTGGTTCTCGGCTTGATTTATGGGGCATATCGCTGGGCTGTTTACGCCCTGCTCGTGATGCCGCTGTTCGTTTTTGGAGCGCTGGCAGGCATCGATTTCCCGCTGCTTATGGGAGCGCTGGGGGCTTTAATCTTCTGCGGCGGGCTCATTACTGCTTCCCAGTTTGTCGTGTCCCACCCGCGGCAGTAGAGGACTTAAATAATGCGTCAATACATTCTCTTCTACGCCGCCAGTCTGTTAACCCTGGCGCAGATCGTTCTGGCGGTTTTGATTGAAGTTCCGGCCGGCCAGATAGCCGGAGCCCTGGCCTTGATCCTCGGTTTGCTGGCCGCCTTATTCATTTACTGGTCGCTGTATACGCTCTTCAAACACGGCCGTTCGCCCAATGGAGCCGCCTACTTCCAAACAACGGCAGTCGTCGATCGCGGCCCCTATATGATTGTCAGGCACCCGCAGTATTTGGGCTATATATTAATCAACCTGACTTTCATCCTCTGCAATCCCACCCTCTTCGCGGCCCTGCTGGGCGGCGCGGCGATCGTTTGTTTCTACCTCTACGCCGGGCAGGAAGATGACAGGCTGCGCGAAACCCTCGGCCCCGATTACCAGGACTACATGCAGCGCGTGCCTTCATTTAATCCGCTGGTTGGTTTAGTGAGGTTGTTGTTTTAGTTGGTCAGTTAGTCAGTGGGTCAGTTGTTCAGTTAGTCAGAACTGAAAAACTGATGTACTTAAAAACTGATGTACTGAAATACTGCCCCACCAAAAAGTATCCAATCCCCTCCACCCATGCTATGATGTAGCAATGGAAACACGAACTGAACGGTTCAGCAGGTGGTTTGGCGATCTGGCGGCTGATCCTGGCGACGGCCGTACGACACGCCTGCGCAAATCTCTTTTATTAGGCGGCGTGCTGGTGCTGATCCCCATGGTCCTGCCCTGGGCCATCCTTTACCTGGTCCTCGGCTACCCACTGGCGGCGTTGATGCCCGGGATTTACTTCGTCTTCTCCTGTTTCAGCGTGCTCTATTTCCTGCGCACCCGCAACCGCGACTTTTTGCGCGTTTCCCAATACGCCCTGGTGCTGCTGCTGCCTTTTTCGCTCACTCTGATCTTAGGCGGCTTCAATAATTCCAGCGCCGTGATCATCTGGTGCGTCATCTCGCCCATCGCCAGCCTGGTCATTGATGGCTGGGAGAATGCGCGCGCCTGGTTCGCCCTGTACATTGTCATGCTGATCTTCGTCGCCGGGATCGAGCCGCTGCTGATGAATGTCAAGCCGCTGCCGGAAAGCATGATCCGCTTTTTCTACGTCCTGAATATCGGAACGGTGACAACGGCCGTTTTTGCCCTGCTCTTCCTATTTATACGCGAAGGATGGGATGCCTACCTGCTCTTGCTGAACGAACAGGAAAAGTCGGAAAGGCTGCTGCTCAACGTTTTGCCCAAAGAGGTCGCCGCCCAATTAAAAGACGAACCGCGCACGGTGGCCCAATTTTACGAGACGGCCAGCGTCCTCTTCTGTGACGCCGTAGACTTCACGCCGCTATCCGTGGAAAGCACGGCGCAGGAGATGTTGGAGCTGTTGAATGAAATCTTCAGCCATTTTGACAGCCTGGCCGCCGGCTACGGCATCGAGAAGATCAGCACCATCGGCGACGCCTATTTGGTGGCCGCCGGCGTACCCATTCCGCGTGCGGATCATGCCCAGGCCGTCGCCGAACTGGCGCTGGAGATGAACCAGTATATCCAGAACTTCCCTCCGCAAAACGGCCGTCCGGTCTCCTTCCGCGTGGGCATCAATTCCGGCCCGCTCGTCGCCGGCGTCATCGGCTGTTCCAAATTCCACTACGACATCTGGGGCGACACCGTCAACACCGCCAGCCGCATGGAATCCCAGGGCGTGCCCGGCAAAATCCAGATTTCCAAAACCACCTACGATCTGATTAAGGCTGAATACGACTGCTCCTACCGCGGCACCATCCAGGTCAAAGGCAAAGGGCCGATGGAGACCTGGTTTTTGGAGAACAGAAAACAAAAAACGGAAAACTGAAAGCTGGTGGCTGAAAACTGATAACCGGTAACTGATAACTGGTAACTGATAATGGCGTGACCTGAGAGATTTTGACAAGCCGCCAGGCTAACGGTATCCTTCAACCAACTAACCTACAGCGAGGTCTGCGAACGGAATGACAGAGTAAATCACCCCCATTTGGTCCTTTTTGACTTGACCTGATTCCCGGTCTTTTCCGGATTACTGCCGTTTTGCCCACAAACAAAACGGCGAAGGTGATGATGCTAACCGTACACCAGCTCGCGAAATCATTCGCGCTTAAAACACTTTTCGACAATGTAACATTTACGCTCAACCGCGGCGACCGCGCGGCTCTTGCCGGTCCTAACGGCTGCGGTAAGACGACGCTGCTGCGCATTCTCGCCTGCCAGGAAATGGCCGATTCGGGCACCGTTACCAAGGAGCCAGGTTTGCGCGTCGGTTACCTGGCCCAGGGCTTTGCCGACTTCGCCACTACGTTTACAGGAAACTCCGAAGTCTCCGGGGAAGTGGCTGAGGATTTGCCGGTCAATGTCATCATCGGCCGCGCCGCGGGCGATCCTCGCGTCCTGGAGCCGGAGCTGGCCGAGGTCAGCATGCAGCTGGCGCGAAGACCGGCAGATGGGGCTTTGCAGACGCGCTATGATGAACTGCTGCGGCGCATCAGTACGGCCGATTCCGGGTGCGCGGCGGCTATTCTGGCCGGTTTAGGCCTCGATGCCCTGCCCGATGATCTGCCGGCCGGCCTTCTCAGCGGCGGGCAGAAAACACGCCTCGGCCTGGCCTTGCTCCTGCTGGATAACCCGCAGCTGCTCCTGCTCGACGAACCGACCAACCACCTGGACATCGGCATGCTGGAATGGCTGGAAGATTGGCTGACCGGCTTTCCCGGCGCGGCCCTGATCGTTTCCCATGACCGCGTCTTCCTGGACAACACCGTCGATCGTGTCCTGTCCCTGGACCCCTTACAGAAAACGGTGGTCGAATACGCCGGCAGTTACAGCGACTTTGAAGCGCAGCGGGCCGCGGAAGTGCAGAAACAGTGGTCCGCTTACTATGACCAGCAGGCGGAAATCCGCCGCGTGAAGCAGGATATCCAGCGCACACGCGAGCAGGCGGCGGGCTCTGAATGGCGCGCCAGTTCTGTCAAACGGGGTGGGCCGATCATGACCATGAAAGGCTATAAGGATTACAAGCGCTCCATGGCCAAGGGCGTGGCTAAGAAGGCCAAATCCAGAACGCGCAAGCTGGAACGCTATCTGGATGATGAGGATCGCGTTGAAAAACCGAAGCGCATGCGTGATATGCGCCTCGATTTTGCGGGCACACCCCATCTCGGCCGTTCGGTGATCGACCTGGAGGATTTGAGCATCGGCTATGACCTCGAGAAACCGCTGCTGCAGGGCGTGTGGCGCAGCGTGGCTCCCGGTGCGCGTATCGTAATCAGCGGGCCTAACGGCAGCGGCAAGTCGACCCTGCTGCACACCATTGCCGGGACGCTTCCGCCGCTGGCCGGTGAAGTGAAGCTTGGGCCGAGCGTCAAACTGGGGATCATGACCCAGGAGCAAACCAATCTGGAACCCTACCTGACGGCGCTGGACACCGTGTCCGACGCGTTTGAGAATGAAACGGCCGCACGCACCTTCCTGGCCTATTTTCTCTTCACCGGTGAGGAACCGCTGCTGCAAAACAGCCAGCTCAGCTATGGCCAGCGTGCGCGCCTGGAACTGGCGCGGCTGGTGGTCGATGGCTGCAACGTGCTGCTGCTGGACGAACCGATCAACCACCTGGACATCCCCTCGCGCGATCAGTTCAAGCAGGCCCTGGCCCAATTCGACGGGACCGTCCTGGCCGTCGTCCACGACCGCGCCTTCATCGGCCGTTTTGCCGAAGTGCTGTGGTGGCTGGAGGAGGGGGAGTTAGTGAGTAGTATGTAGTATGTGGTATTTAGTAATAAGTAAATACCAAATACTAAAAACTAAATACTAAATACTAAACACTCTCCTTTGCTTGACGCACAATCTCCGCGATCTGCCCCAAGTGGTCGTCGTCATGTTTGAGACCGAAGAGAAAGCGCGTTTGGGCGTTGATTTTGACGTTTGTTTTGCGGTAGATGTAATGATTTTCCAGATTAGGTTCGTCCGGCCACATCTCCAGGCTGGCCAGGCGCATGCGCCGGCTCTCTTCTAATCGCCTGCGCACCTGATCGATGGTTGTGATACTCTCCCAGGGCACCTCATAGCGTGATCTGTGCACGCGCATCGAGACACCGCGCGCCAGTTCGGCCGCCAGGAAAGCCGCCTCTTCCGCCGAGGCCGTCGCATGGACAATCACATGGCCCAGGGTCCAGGGCATGGCTAGCTCATCCGTGGTCTCCGCGAATTCATCGTAAGCATCGGGGTCCTTGGGCACGAACACAACGTCTTCGTCCGTGCAGCCGGCAATTAGGGCCAGCATGGTATCGATCATTTCATTAGTCAGCGTCCACAGCTCTTCCTTCGCGAACTCCCCGGCAAATTCCGGCATGCTCACCAGGCCGCTGCGGACGGCCGTAAAATCAAGCATAATTCAAATTCCCTTATTGAGATGAAGCAGGATCGTAATCGATTGTTGGCGGATTGACCAGATGTAGCACAACGTTCACGTTGTGTGCGGCGCAACCTGGTCCGTCGGCCGTCTGACCAGCCAAAGCGGTCCGGTGGTTGCAAACCACCGTCTGACGAAACAAAGTAGGCTAAAGGCCTGCTAAGCAAAACCGATCTTGAATTCATAACATGCTTGAGCATGTTTTCAAGGGTCAGCCACCGAATTGCATTCGGTGGACCGCATTCGATGGACCGCTTGCTGACCCCCTGACCACCTTCCCACCTGAAAACCTAAAATCCTGCTATACTTCCCACCAATATGAAAAACCTATCCCATCTAACATCCGCGCGGCTGGCTGTGCTGGCCGCTTTCTTCTTTAACGGCTTGATCCTGGCCACCTGGGTCTCGCGCATTCCCGCGGTGCAGAGCAAGCTGGACATGAGCGAAGGCACGCTGGGCTTTGTGCTCATGGGCATCTCCGTCGGCGTGATCGTCGCCCTCTCCATGGCCGGTGGGCTGGTCGGCCGTTTCGGCAGTAAGACAATGACCATGGCCGGCGTCATTGGCCTCTGTTTCGTCATGCCTTTGCCCGCTTTAATGCCCAACACAGCCGCGCTGTTCGCTGCCCTGTTCATCTTCGGCGCCTTTCTGAGCACTATGGACGTCTCCATGAACTCGCAGGCCGTGGTCGTGGAAGGTCTGGCCGGAAAGCACTTGATGTCCTCCTTCCACGCTTTTTTCAGCATCGACGGCCTGGCCGGAGCGCTCTTAGGCGCGGGCTTTGTGGCTTTGGGCGTGAGCATCCTCAACCATTTTCTGATCCTCGCCCTGTTTTCGTTATTAGTCATGCTCTTCTTCGGCCGTTTCCTGGTGCAGGACAGCGGTGAACCCGAAGGGGAGGGAGGCGGCATCTTCCGTCTTCCGCCGCATCCCTTATGGGCCTTAGGCGCTGTCGCCTTTTGCGTGGCCATCGGCGAAGGCTCGATGGGCGACTGGAGCGGCGTGTATCTGGCCGAGGTCATCAGGACCACCGAAGCTTTCGCCGCTCTCGGATTCGCTGCCTTCTCGGCGACGATGACCCTGGGGCGTCTGGCCGGCGACTGGCTGGTTGTGCGTTTCGCGCCGGTCAACGTCGTGCGCTACGGCGGGCTGCTTGCTTCGTTGGGATTATTAACGGCCGTTTTTTCGCACAATGAATACGTCGTCCTGCTTGGTTTCGCCGCCGTAGGCGCGGGCGTAGCCAACGGCATCCCCCTGGCTTTCAGCGCCGCGGGCAAATTCCCGGGCATGGCCGCCGGTGCGGGTATCGCCGGGGTGGCTACGATCGGCTATGCTGGTTTTCTGGCCGGACCGCCGCTAATCGGCCTCGTCGCCGAGGCAACATCCCTGCGCGTCGCCTTCTTCCTGGCCGCGTTACTTGTAGGCTCCCTCGTCTTCAGCGCCCAGGCCATGCGCCAACGCCCTGTAACGGCCGTCGCCGCCCCGGAATAATCAAAGAGTTTGTCGGCTTGCTATTTTTGCTTTTAACCACCAAGAGTTTCGGGCATTCTGAATAGAATTCAGTTAGAATTGAATAGGGAATTTGAACTGCCAGTTTGTTCAGTAGGAAGCTAACATGGCCGCACCGTTAGTAAAAATAAATTCTGATTCGGCAAAAGAAATCGCTGGTCTATATGGCATTGGATCCGATCTTGCAGAACGCGTCGCTGCCTATCGAGAAGCCAATGGTTATCTTCACACCCCCGAAGAGCTATCCAAAGTAGAAGGCGTCAGCAAGAGCCTGGCCGTGACCCTGGTCCCCCATGTGGATTGGTCAGAACCACGAGAAGTCGAAGAAGGTGAGAGGTCGATTTTTTCGGTTTTGTCGGGGGTACTCATATTAGGATTTTTACTTGCATTCGATTATAGAAATGTATGGCCCCAACTCCTTGACATCCTGGATAGCCGTCATTATGGCTTCTATTTCCCATGGTATCACACTTGGTAGGTTTGGTCTCGAGTTTGGATCGGAATCATCTTAATAGTGGGTGAATTCTTCTTCTTTATTTTAGGCGGTATAACTTCCGACCGACGACTTATCCGAAAATTTCATCGTATCGCATATATTTTTTTCGGCATGGTCCTTGTTGGAATGCTTTCGCAAGGACTCTCTTATGCTGCGTATTACCAGTTCTTTGCCCTAAATGGGTGGCAGGGTTTCTGGGGAAATCATGTAAATATGAGTGCTTTCCTGTTAGGTATTAAATTCTTCCTCATTTTATCTCCTCTGCTTCTTGTCATAATCAGACCCTCACTTGTTTTCAATAATCTGCTTGCCCGATCTTTTGATTTTGCGCAAGTTATTGATACACCGATTTTGATCGGGGCGATTATCACTCATCGGGCCGAATTCATATTCACCGACTTCATTTTCTTATTTTTATTAGGTTTGTTTTTTGCATGGATGGGTTTTAGAATTATTCGGACAAAAGAATCTTTTTTTCTTTTAATGAGTTCTCTTTTTTGGGACACCGAAGATCTTTTGCAACGACAGGCGGAAGAGGGGGCCTGGTTAGCCTGGCTTTCAAGCCGGCTGCCCGATCCTGAAGACCAGAAAGATTTGATGCAGGCCTTAGAAGCCGCTTACCCGCCTTCGAAGTGGCGTACAATAGGAGGCGCGATTGTTTTTGGTGCGGGAGTCTGGTTATTGCTGGAGGTTCTTGGGGCGATTGTGGAGTGGTTTGTGCAGGGTTAACTGAATGGTTCCCTAACATTTTTTGATGGATAGTTCACCGGAACGAGGGATCGAGTAGGAATTGTAGAAATGGGATTGATTGTCCGCGTGATGTCTTTCAACATCCGCACCATAACCGCCCGCGATTACCGCCATGCCTGGGA
>JBJYWP010000137.1:0-20087 GCA_046259485.1 Promineifilaceae bacterium (SeqCode)
TCGGTGCCATTCCCAGGCCGGCAAACTTCGATGACGATCTGGTCGGCCGTCCGGCGATTTATCGGCGCATCCAGTCTGTCTGGCAAGATTTGAGCTGGGAAGATTTCGCCATGGCGACAGCCTGTTACTATGCCGGCTGCACGATGATCGATGACCAGATCGGCCGTATTCTGGCGGTCTTAGAAGATCTGGGCATGGCCGAGAATACGATCGTTGTCTTTACTTCCGACCATGGCGATTACATGGCCGAGCATCGTTTGATGCTCAAAGGGATTCCGGCCTTTGAAGGGGCTTATCGCGTTCCCTTAATTCTGAATGGACCGGGTATCCCCGCGGGGCAGGAAATCGAGCAAATCGTCAGCTTGCTTGACCTGGCACCGACGTTGGCCGGGCTTACATTGAATGCGGAGTTCCCCTGTCATGGCCGTTCACTGCTGCCTCTGCTGCGAGGAGCGAAAGCAAGTTGGAATTCTGAAGCCTTTGCTGAATGTCACGGCCAGCGCTTTAACTATACCCAGCGCATTCTCTGGCGCGGAAGTGATAAGTATGTGTTCAATGGTTTTGACGAGGACGAACTGTACGATCTGGTCGCCGATCCCCAGGAAATGACTAATCTGGTGCATGATCCCGCTTATCGGTCGAAACTCGAAAGCATGGCCGCCAGGATGTGGCAAATCATGCGCGAAACGGATGACTGGACGATGGTTGACGCACAGTATGGCATGTTTCGTTACTTTCCGGTAGGCCCGGAAATTGTCAAAGAGAGTTGCTGATGAATCAAACAGGAAATCATTTTGCATTGGTTAACGGCCGTGTGGTTACCCCTTATGCGGTGGAAGAAGGTTTGGCCGTCCTTGTCGATGGATCGACAATCGCCGCAGTTCTTCCGCAAGCTGACTTGATTGATGGAACTAATGAAGTTAACGTGGGTGGACGGCTTATCACTCCCGGTCTGATTGATATCCACACCCATGGTGCATTAGGACATACATTCAACGAACCCACAGACGAGGCCTTTGGACCGCTAACGCGCGAGCAGGCGCGGCGCGGCGTGACCTCGCTGCTGGCAACCCCGGCAACGGCGCCTATCGATAATCTGGTGGCCTGTCTGGAATTTAGCCGGGAATGGATGAGGCGCCATGATTTGGCGGGCCAGGATATGGCGGGCCAGGATGCGACCGAAGAACCGATTGGCGCGCAGGTGCTGGGCGTACACCTCGAAGGGCCTTATTTCGATCTTGCCCAGGCCGGTGCGCAGGATCCGGCTAATGTGCGTAACCCGGATGACGGTACGGCCGATCAACTATTGGCCCATCATGATGTGATTCGCATGATCTCCTACGCGCCGGAACTGCCTGGCGCTCTAGAATTCACCGGCCGTCTTGTGGATTTGGGAATCGTGGCTGCCGCGGGCCACAGTTCGGCCAAGGAGGAAGAGGTCGCCGCGGCCATCGAACGCGGTCTGTCCCATATGATTCATATCTGGAGCGCGCAGTCGACGACCGTGCGCGAAGGGCCGTGGCGCAAGCCAGGCCTGCTGGAAGTATCACTGACCTACGACAACCTGACCGTGGAGATGATCAGTGACAATAAGCACCTACCGCCCACGTTGATGAAGCTGGCCTACAAATGTATCGGCCCGGATCGCCTATGCGTCATTTCCGATGCTACCAGCGGCGCCGGGCTTCCGGAAGGTTCGCACTTCCGGATGGGTGAGATGGAGTATGAGGTCCATGATGGGGTGGGCATGATGTTTGACCGGTCCTGTTTTGCGGGCAGCACAACGCTTATCAACCAGATGGTACCCATCTTGATTGAAAAGGTAGGCATTCCATTGGTAGAAGTGATTCGCATGGCTTCTCTGACACCGGCCCGTGTTATCGGCGTCGATGATCAAAAAGGCAGCCTGGAAGTAGGTAAAGATGCCGACATTGCGATTTTTAACGATGATTTTAGCGCTTGGGGAACGCTGATAAAAGGGCGCTGGGCTGTTGAACCGGCGTTCGAAACTACGCTCTAAAAGGAGAATTGACTTGACTACAGAAGCAATCTTGAATACGAAAGCCGGCTTGCTGCCCGTTTCGATCTATGAAACGAATGAAGCGATGGGCAAGGCGGCTGCTCTGGAAGCGGCCGAAATTATCCAGACGGCCGTCGAGGAAAAAGGTACCGCCAATATCATTATTGCCACCGGCAACTCGCAGCTAACATTCCTGGAGGCGCTGCGTGAGCTGCCGGGGATCGACTGGTCGAAAGTAACCATTTTCCACATGGATGAATATATCGACCTGCCGCAGGGGCATCCGGCCAGTTTCCCGACCTTCCTACACCGGCACTTGCTTGATTATATTCCCGAACCGGCGGCGTTTTATCCCGTTGTCGCGCGAGCGGGGCAGCTTGAAACAGACTGCGCCGAGTATACTTCCTTGCTACACGACCATCCGGCAGATCTTTGCGCGATGGGTATTGGTGAAAATGGACATATCGCCTTTAACGATCCCCCCTTTGCTGAATTCGACGATCCTGTGTGGGTCAAGGTCATCCGCCTGGACGAGAAATCGCGCAAGCAGCAGGTCGGAGAAGGTCATTTCAGTGGACTTGATGAAGTGCCGACCCATGCTATTACGCTAACCATTCCCGCGCTGTTGTCGGCCGATCGCGTGCTGTGTATTGTGCCCGAAGAACGCAAGGCGGAGGCAGTCTACGAGACGATAAACGGCCCGATCACAGAATCCTGTCCCGCCTCCATCTTGCGAGAAAAAGCGCATGTCCATCTCTATTTGGATGCGGACGCAGCTGCAAAGGCTTATCCGGCATTATGAATTCCCGAGAACGTGTGCTAACTACCTTCGAACACCGCGAGCCGGACCGTGTCCCTTTTGACATGGGCAGCGTGCAGGTTACGGGCATACAGATATCAGCTTACCAAAACCTGCGTCAAGCGTTGGGGCTACCGGAAGTGCCCGTCAATTTGTCGGACACCATCCAGCAGTTAGCGACGATTGATGATGACATTGCCGAACGCTTAGGGATCGATTTCCGCGGCCTTTACCCGTTGAACAGTCATAACTGGGGCATCGAAGTTAGTGATGCCGGAGAGGACTGGGCTTACAGGGATGAATGGGGCATCACGCATCATATGCTGAAAGAAAGCGCGCTTTACTACAGCATTTTCGAGGTGCCCCTGCCTAAGATCGATTTCACGGAAGAGGAGGTTAAACAGTTCCCCTGGCCGGACATGGGCGCTCATTGGCGCGTGGAAGGACTGCGCGAGCAGGCGCAGCGCTTCCGAGAGGCCGGGTATGCCGTAGTATTGAAAGATGCGTTCGCGGGCATTTTCGAATTCGCCCAGCGCATTATCGGTATGGATAAGTTGTTGATGCTGATGGCTCTGGATGAAGGGCGAGCAGGCGTGCTATTTGACAAGATGCTGGAGCTGAAGCTGGATTACTGGCGGACAGCCCTGGAAGAATTGGGCGATCTGGTCGACGTGGTCACCTACGCCGATGATTATGGCACGCAGAAGTCGCAGCTGATTTCTCCGGCGATGTTCCGCAAGCAGTTGAAACCGCTGGTGCGCCAAATTTTTGCTCTGCAAAAAGAAATGGCACCGCAGGCCAAACGTTTTTTCCACTCCGACGGCAATGTTCGGCCGTTAATCCCCGACTTTATTGAAATCGGCGTGCAGATCCTCAACCCCTTGCAGACGACGGCCAAGAATATGGATCCTGCGGCTATCAAGCAAGAATATGGCCGGGACTTGATCTTCTGGGGTGCGGGCGTGGACACGCAGGGCATCCTGCCGCGAGGAACACCGCAGCAGGTCAAAGACGATGTGCGGCGCAACATAGAGATCCTCGCTCCCGGCGGCGGGTATGTTTTCAACACGGTGCATAATATTCAGGCTGATGTACCGCCGGAGAATATCGTCGCCATGTGGGAAGCGCTGCAGGAATATGGTGTTTATGGATAGCAGCGGCTTTTCTATTTCCCCGGAAAATGATCCAATAGCGGCTGGGTTAAACGAGTAAATTTTTCCGGGGAAATTTGATGAAGGAGATTAGTTATGAAAGTGCTCTTTATTGGTGGAACAGGCGTGATCAGCACTGCTTGCACAAAATTAGCGGCAAGCCGGGGTATTGATCTTTACCTGCTGAACCGTGGACAGACAGAGCAGGAACTTCCCCCGGGAGTTACCAATCTAATTGGCGATATCAATGATCCCAATATCGGCGAGGTGCTGTCCGGCCATCACTGGGACGCGGTGGTGAACTGGATCATCTTTTCACCCGATGAAGTGCAGCGGGATATCGAGTTGTTTACAGGCCGAACGAGGCAGTATATTTTCATCAGCTCCGCTTCTGTTTACCAGACGCCGCCGGCCTGCCTGCCGGTTAAGGAATCGACGATGCTCGACAATCCCTATTGGGAATATTCGCGCAAGAAGATTGCTTGTGAAGAACGGCTCGTGGAAGCTTATCGCAGCGACAAATTCCCGATGACCATTGTTCGGCCGTCGCACACTTATAATCCAAGCAAGTTACCGATCCTTGGCGGCTATACTGCCTTACAGCGCATGCGCGAAGGCCGGAAGATTTTAGTTTTCAGCGACGGTACTTCGCTGTGGACGTTGACCCACTCCAAGGATTTCGCCAAAGGTTTTGTCCCCTTGCTGGGCAATTCCAGGGCGGTAGGCGATACCTTCCATATCACCAGCGATGAATGGCTGAATTGGAATCAGATCTACGAGTTATTGGGCCAGGCCTTGGGCGTGACTCCGCAGCTGGTTCATGTCCCCAGTGCGTTAATTGCCGCTTATGATGCTGAAATTGGCGCGGGATTGTTAGGCGATAAGTCGAACAGCATGATCTTTGATAACAGCAAAATCAAGCGCCTGGTGCCTGATTTTAGCTGCACAATTCCCTTTTCCCAGGGGGCGCGTGAGATCGTCGATTGGTACATGGCCGATGAGACGCGGCAGGTTGTGGATGAAGATTTGGATGCCTTAATGGATAAAATCATCGTCGCCCAGGAATCACTATATCCTGGTGATTAGCTGAAGGTCTTCGTGATATGAGTGCAGTGACGGCCGATCAGGCAATACCAGTTGAACTCGTCTTCAACCCCAACTGGTGGTACCAGACGGCGGGTATTTCCTTTGATGGAGCCTTCTACTTTGATCCGCAGCGGCGGATTGAAAACGATGTATTGATGCGTCGTGTGCTCTATGAACGGTTTGGTGAGTTGGGCATGGGTGAGGCGAATCCTCAGCCGCGGCCGATCATTGGCTCGCGTCATGTGGCCGGTGGATTTATTATCCCTGCTTTATTAGGCGCTGAAATCCGCTTCGAGAAAGATGCCGCCCCTCAGCCGCTGCCGGTGCACCTGGATATGGCGCAAATTGAAGGATTTGAAAAACCCGATTTTCGAACAACCTGGCCCATGCCTGAGCTTATCCGGCAGATGGATGCATTAGAGGCGCAGTGGGGTTATGTGATGGGAGCCCTGAATACGGATGGCTTATTAAATGCCGCCTATCATTTTTATGGCCAGGATCTTTTTGTGGATTTTTACACGGCGCCGGATCGTGTCCGTAAATTCTTAGAAATCATTGGCGAATTGATTGTTGACGTTGCTCTCTATATGCGGGAACGGACGGGGGAGGTTTCGATTCCCGTTAACCGCATGGTTGGACATGTAGACCCGCGAATGTTTTTTCACGCCAATTGTTCGGTGCAGATGATCTCCCCCAAGAGCTACCGCGAGATGCAGCTGCCGGTTGAACAGGAGATGGCAAAGCGCATTCGGCCGTATGGCATCCATCACTGCGGCGATAACCTGCACAAAATTGCGCCGGTATATGCCGAACTGCCGCTGGCCATGGTTGGCGTTGGATGGGGATCGGATGTGACGGTCGTGCGTGAAGCGTTGCCCGATACATTCCTCAATTTGCGCCTGAATCCGGTGCGCATGCTGCACGCCTCGGCGCAGGAAATCGCCGCAGATACGCGAAACTTGTTGGCAAACGCGGGTCCGCTTGAGAATACCGGCATTTGCTGCATCAATATGGATTACGGCACGCCCGACGAGAATATATTCGCCATGTATGAAGTGGTGAAAGAGTTCAGGAGCCAGATAACTTAACCGGTTTAATATCTGAGGAGACTTGTATGAACACACCCTGGTCGCGATTTAAAGAAGCCGCCTATCTGGGCGAGCCGGAGGAAGTTCCGGTGGCCTTGATTGTAGACAGCCCCTGGCTGCCCGGATATGCCGGGATCAACACGCTTGATTATTTTCTGTATCCCGATCAATGGCTGCAGATTAACCTGGATTTACTCGATCGCTTTCCTGATGCCGTGTGGATTCCCGGTTTTTGGCTTGAATATGGAATGGCCGATCTGCCCTCGGCTTTCGGCGCGCGGATGCATTTTTACCAGGACCGGCCACCTTCCATAGAACCGGTCTCAACCGATATTGATCTTTGGGCCAATGCCCCCAAGCCTGATGTCGAAGAGGATGGTTTGTTTCCCCTCCTGTTGCGCCTTTATGAACAGACAGAGTCCCGTTTGCAGGCTGATGGTTTGGGCATCAATATGGTGGCCTCACGAGGGCCGATGGTCAACGCCGGTTTCTTGATGGGCATTAATGATCTGATGATGGGTTTGGTGATGGAGCCGGAGAAGATCACTAAATTTTTAGAAACAGTCACGACGACGATTATCAATTGGCTGCATGCGCAGTTGAAGAGAATTCGCCAGCCCGAAGGCATTATGCTCCTCGATGATGTTGTCGGCATGATCTCGCTCAAACATTACCAGGAAATGGTCGCGCCACATTTGGAGCGTATCTTTGCCGAGTTTGATGGGCTGTTAAAAATCTACCACAACGACACTCCCTGCAAGCAGCTTCATGGCGCGCTGGCTGAAGCGGGCTTTGACGTCTTTAATTTCACACACAAAGTAGATATTGGCGATGTGAAGCGTGAAATGGGGCATCGCGTGGCCCTGATGGGTAATGTTGCACCGCTCGATCTGGGCGTTTGGGGAAGTCCACAAGAAGTTGAGCAGGCGGCCTTGAGCTGTCTGGACAAAGCCGCGCCGGGTGGAGGCATGATCTTATCATTTGGCGGCGGTGTCTCTCCGGAAACCCCGGCGGAGAATATTGATGCGCTTATTCGAGCCGCCAAAAGGTGGCCGTTGGATAAGGCAGGAGAGTCCTGATTATGAGTGAAGCATCTTACTACCTGGCGCATGACCGCTATTTTGACCCCGATCCCGGGCAGCGAAAAATCGCCTTGCAGCTGTATAAGTCGATCGCCGGCTTACCGCTCATCTGCCCGCATGGGCATGTCGATCCGCTGCTGTTCAGCGACCCGGATTTCAGCTTTGGCTCACCGGCAGAATTATTGATCATTCCCGATCACTACGTTTTCCGGATGCTTTATTCGCAGGGTGTTCTTTTAGAGGACCTCGGTGTACCGCGAGTCGATGGTGGTCCGGTAGAGATGGATCACCGCAAAATCTGGCAAATTTTTGCCGACAAATTTTACCTCTTTCGAGGTACGCCCTCCGGCATATGGCTGCAAGATGAGCTGCGTTTTGTATTTGAGATTGAGAAGAAACTGACCGGGGATACTGCACAGGATATATACGATCAGATCGATGAGAAACTGAAATCCCCGGAATTCCGGCCGCGTGCGCTTTTTGATCGGTTTAATATCGAGGTGCTGTGTACGACGGATGCGGCGACGGATACCTTGGAACATCACCAGGCAATTCGCGCATCAGGGTGGAACGGCCGAATTTTGCCCACTTTCCGTCCCGACAAGGTCATTAATCCATTGGCGCCCAACTGGCATGAAAATATCGCCGCCCTGGCTGAGGTATCGGGCATTGAAATCACCGACTACTATTCCTTTATCGAAGCGCTGGAAAACCGCCGTGCCTTTTTTAAAGCAAACGGGGCTACGGCCACGGATCATGCAGCTCTTACCACCTACATGGAGCGTCTGACCGATGAAATGGCGGATGTGATTTTCTTTCGCGCCTTAAAGGGCACGGGAACGGCCCAAGAGCAGCAGCGGTTCGGCGGTCATATGTTGATGGAAATGGCGCGCATGAGCGTTGAGGATGGTTTGGTGATGCAGCTGCATGTCGGCTCCTACCGTAATCATAATACCTTGGTATACGAACGTTTTGGTTTGGACAAGGGGGCGGATATTCCCATCACTACCGAATTTACCCGTGCCTTACAGCCCATGCTAAATGCTTATGGCAATGATCCGCGGTTGACGCTCATTCTGTTCAACCTGGACGAAACTAATTACGCCCGCGAGCTTGCGCCGATAGCTGGTCATTACCCCGCAGTCAAGTTGGGCCCACCATGGTGGTTCCATGACAGCCTCAACGGCATAGCTCGCTATTTTGACCAGGTGATGGAGACGGCCGGAATTTATAACACGGTCGGCTTCAACGACGACACGCGCGCTTATCCTTCGATACCGGTGCGCCACGATCTCTGGCGGCGGGCCGGCGCAAATTGGGTCGCCGGTTTGGTGGTGCGCGGCATTGTGGATGAAGAGGATGCTCACGAGATGGTTCGTGCCCTGGCCTACGATTTAGCAAAGGAAGCCTATAAACTGTAAGAAAGCGTGCCTGGAACAGGCTATCGATTTGGATGCCTGGCACACAATTGGAGCAAACACCATGACAACCCTGAAATTCGCACAAGGAAGCATTTATCCGGAATCTCTCGTCAGCCAGGATGGCACGAATTACGCTTTGGCCAAATTAGCGGGGAGCGGTGAGAAAAGGCTGCTTGTGCAGGGGGACCTGGATGGTTTCGAGGGACGGCTAAATGATGACCTGCTGGTCTGTGCATTAACAGCGGCCAATGCTGCTGAACTCCGTTCGCGGCTGATATGGCTGAACCCGACGCCGTTAGGACGGCAGACCTCTTTTGGCTTTGGTGACCGTTTGGGATTGGCGACACCGGGGCATATCGCTTCGCTGCGGGCGGCCGATCCTAACGGCCGTATCGCGCCTATCTTTGCCCAGCAGTCGGTGCGTGAAAATACGCGCACCGGACGCACGCCTCAGGAAGTTCTGGATGATGCGATGTGGGGTATCCTTCAGGAAGGATGGCGTGATCCCTGGGGCGCGGATGCCGATCATATAAAAGAGGTGAGTGACCTGCCTCCCTTCATTGACGCCGGCTATACCTTCTACACCCTGGACCCCAGCGATTACGTGGACAACGAAGCGCAGACGGACGGCCTGGAAACCCTGCGAGAGAAAGCTTTGCAGCTTCCCTGGAATCGTTTGGGAAGCAGCTTCGAGGAGATGCAGGGGCAGTATTGTGATGCGCCCTTGAAGCTCAAGGATATGACCTTGATCTTTGATGAGGAGACTTTTTTACGAGCCCTCGTAAAGTATGGGCGGGCAATTTTGCATACGGCCGATATCGCAGACGCGCTCGATGAAGCCATGGCCGGCCGGGGATATGATCTGGAAATGTCGGTGGATGAAACGGATACGCCTACTTCCATCCACGAGCACTTTTTCATCGCCAATGAACTGGCTGATCGTGGTATTTCTGTTGTCAGTCTGGCGCCGCGGTTTGTCGGTAAATTTCAAAAAGGGGTCGACTATATGGGGGATATCGGCCAGTTTGAATCCGAACTGGTTGAGCATATGGCTATCCTGCACCACTTTGACAGCTACAAGATCAGCGTACACACCGGCTCTGACAAGTTCAGTATTTATGGCATTATCAACGACAAGGCGCGTGGCTACGTGCATGTTAAAACAGCGGGAACAAGCTATCTGGAAGCGCTGCGCGTTATCGCTAAACAGGATCCGCCCCTAATGCGCAAGATGCTGGACCTGGCCCATCAAAATTTCGAAAAAGACCGCAAGAGCTACTATGTAGACTGCCGGCCGGAAAAAGTGCCCACGAGTGAGCAGTTGACGGATGAGCAGCTTCCCGCTCTGCTGGATCAGTTTGATTCGCGGCAAATGCTTCACGTTACCTACGGTTCTATTTTAGATGAGTACGGGGATGAACTTTTTGTCTTTTTATCCGGTCATGAAGCGGACTACCGCGCAGGGTTGGAAAAACATTTTGCGCGCCATTTACAGCCATTTAGTTAAGGAGGGGAATAATGAATTTTCAAGATGTGATGCGCTGGTACGATTATAGCGGCAAGACAGTCGTTATCACCGGGGGCACCGGCGTATTGGGCGGGGAAATGGCCTGTGCGCTGGTCGGCTGCGGGGCGAATGTCGCTGTGCTGGACCGGAATCCCAATTTACCTGAGGCGTTAAAAAAACCAATGGATGCCGGACCGGGTAAGTACATGGTTGTTTATGGGGATGTATTGGTTCGCGAGCGCCTGGAAGAGGCGGCCGATAAAATCCATGCTGCATTCGGCAAAATTGATATCTTGATCAACGCCGCAGGCGGCAACCACCCCAATGCGACGACGAGTGCCGATATTTCTTTCTTTGATCTACCTGATGAGGCGCTGCGATTTGTCTTTAATCTCAATATCGTTGGTACGATGCTGCCCTGCCAGGTGTTTGGAAAATATATGGTCGACAAAGGTGAAGGGATCATTCTGAATGTTTCCTCCATGAGCGCCTTTACGCCTTTGACGCGCATTGCCGGGTATTCGGCAGCAAAGGCGGGCGTGAGTAATTTTACCCAGTGGCTGGCAGTGCATATGGCCCAGGAATATTCGCCAAATATTCGCGTCAATGCAATCGCCCCAGGATTCTTTTTGACCAAACAAAATCATTTTTTATTGATTGATGAAGAGAGCGGCCAGTTAACAGAGCGTGGACAAAAGATTATCAATCACACACCAATGGCCCGTTTTGGTGTGCCGGAAGATTTAATGGGCGCCGTTTATTGGCTGTTATCCCCGGCTTCCGCTTTCGTTACCGGCATTGTCCTGCCAATCGATGGCGGATTTAATGCCTACAGCGGGGTTTGATTCCCATGGTATATTTATTAAAATCGACTATCCAAGAAGAGGAAGGTAATCATGGTTGAGATCCAGGCAGTTGCTACTGATAAAGGATTACTTTCAGATGACGTTGTTCAGCAGACGATCAGCAGCGGTTTGGAAGGGAAGTACACTGGCCAGAAGGTAATCGTCCTTATTCCCGACCACACGCGCACGATCCCCCTGCCTATGTTGTTCCGTCTGCTAGTGCAAAACTTGCACGATGCCCGGCAGCTAGATTTTCTGGTTGCCCTGGGAACTCATCCCGCTCTTTCACCGGATCAGCTGAACAAACTGGTGGGGATTACTAAGGAGGAGCGTGAAACAACCTTCCGTCACATCGGCCTGTTCAATCATGATTGGCCGAACCCCGATGCACTGACACAGATTGCAACGCTGCCTCAGGCGCAGATTCAGGAAATTGCCGGCGACAGGTGGCATCCCACTTTGGGTGGCGATGTTGCGGTGATCATCAACCGCCTAATTCTTGAATATGACCATGTGATCATTTTGGGTCCGACCTTCCCCCATGAAGTAGTTGGTTTTTCCGGGGGGGCTAAATACTTTTTCCCCGGAATTTCGGCCGCGGATATGATCAATGTCACGCACTGGTTGGGTGCTTTGGCCGGAGTACGGGGTACGATCGGCATTAAGGATACACCAGTGAGGGCCATGATCCATGCGGCGGCCGCACATGTACCCACACCATCAACCCTCATCGCCCTGGTGGTTGTGGGGAATGGCCTGGCGGGAATTTTCATCGGCGATTACCAATCAGCCTGGGCCGCGGCGGCCGATCTATCAGCAGAGCGGCATATTATCTGGGTGGACAAACCGTTTAAGCGTGTCCTATCACAGGCGCCTCCAATGTATGATGAATTGTGGACCGCAGGGAAGGCGATGTACAAGCTGGAGCCGGCATTGGCTGAAGGAGGAGAGCTGATCATTTATGCGCCACAATTGGACACGGTCAGCCACACTCATGGCAAATATATTTATGAGATAGGGTACCACGTGCTGCCTTATTTTCTTGAGCAGTGGGATCGCTTTAAGCATATTCCGCTGGGCGTCCTGGCGCACAGCACCCACGTGCGCGGCGACGGCCGATTTGAGAATGGCATTGAATATCCACGAGCCAATCTTTTTCTGTCCACGAAAATCGGCCCTGAAGACTGCGCGCAGCTAGCCGTCGGTTACGTGAGCCCTGCTGAAATTGACGTGCAGGCATGGCAGAATCAGGAGGACGAAGGCATTCTCTACGTGCCAAAGGCAGGGGAGATGCTGTACCGCCTCAAAGATAACGGCAAGAATGAGGATGCAGATATTGTTGGGTAAATGTATCTGACAGCAACGGGGAGGATGGAATGACGCGCTTTTTTGTAATCATGGGTGTCTCCGGGTGCGGCAAGACAACGATTGGAGAAGCTTTGGCTGCCTACTTGGACTGCCCGTTTTATGACGGCGACGATTTCCATTCGCCGCAAAATGTGGCCAAGATGGCCAGCGGCATTCCCTTAAATGATGACGATCGCGCGCCCTGGCTGACTGCTCTGGCAGCGTTGATCCAGGAGCATCTTGATCGGGGTGAAACGGCCGTGTTGGCCAGCTCTGCCTTAAAGAAGCGCTACCGTGACATATTGCGAGTAAATGATCGGGTGCAGTTTATTTTTTTAGATGGGGATTTCGATCTCATCTGGGAGCGCATGCAGGCGCGGCAAGCTCATTACATGAAGGCGGAGATGCTGCAAAGCCAGTTTGATGCTTTAGAAGAACCTGGCGAAGAGGAAGCGCTAAAAGTACCTATCGATCAGAGCGTGGATGATATCCTAGCCCAGATTCTGCTGACTCTAAAAAATGAAGGGGACACGATATCTGGAGCAGCTTCTCTTCTGTGAGAAGGAAGTCGTAGAAGTGCGAAAAACCTCGATGTAGGGCTGCGGTCGTTTAAGGTCGCGGTTTTGGAAACTACCAAAAAGCGGGATAATATCAATACCCGCCAAATGATTTGAATAAGAATATATTAATATCAAATGATAATATTAATTATCGTTTCCCCCTTGATTTTAGCCTGATTTTCCTTTAGTATTTATTCACAGTTTTTTCATGTAGACCTGTGGATTATGTGTTAGTTGGACAACACACGTGGGTCTTATTGCATAAGCTCCTCGCTCTGGGAGTGGATCATGTGGCTACTAAAAACCTCTGGCAGTCGCATGAGAGTGAGGGAACGCTATCGTAAGTCGCTATGTATTGTTCATCGTGCGGAACCGCCTTAAACCCAATTAGTTAAATTTGTATCAATTAAATAAGCCTCTGTCCGCCAGATAAACGAGCACTGGCAGACAGGATCAGCAACGGAGGAGCATATGTTATGACCTGTTGCGATCTCATAGTCCCCAAACTGTTTCGCTCGCCGATCGTTTGTTTTAACTGTTAAGCCAAAGAATCAAGAATTTAATAACAAAGGGAGTGGATATATCATGAGCAAGTATAATGTTAATCGCAGGCAGTTTTTGAAAATAGGCGGAGGCGCAGTCGCTGGATTTGCGCTAACTAGCAAATTCGGCTTTACGCGGGTTCTGGCGGACCCAGCTGTTCCTGGATTAGGTCTTAGTGATCCGTCGAATCAACCTAAGTTTACGAATCTAGCACCGAATGCACTTGATCCGAGTTTTATTTACCAGCCCGACAATCAAGGCCGATATAAGATACAAATCCGCGAGGCGATGCATGAGTCCGGGCTCGAATTCCCTAGTGGAAATAAAGTCCTGACTCCTATTTGGGGTTATGGTGACCAAAACAAAAATGTCAAAGGTTTCACCTGGCCTGGCCGGACCTTCCAGATCAAGAACATTGCTGCAGGTGGAGGACCAGAAACCGAAGTGTTTTGGGCTAACTCTCTTAAAAACGTTACGACACATCTCCTCCCTGTAGATACAAATCTTCACTGGTGTTATAGCTTGCCGGGTTATGAAGCCAATACGATTGCCGCAAATGGTGTGCCGATCATCACACATCTCCATGGAGGTCACACGGACTACCAGTTTGACGGAAACCCAGAGTTCTTTTACAGCCCGAACGGCCCCAATCAGGTTATAGGTCCCCAGTGGAACTTTGTACCTGGCGGGTTCACAAACAAGTTCATGTATGATAACAACGTCCCTGCAGGTAATCTCTGGTACCACGACCACGCGCTGGGCATCACGCGCCTCAATGTTTATGCCGGTTTGGCCGGCTTTTACTTCGTGCGTGATGATCAGGACACCGGGGAACCTGGTAACTCCTTGAATCTGCCTGCCTTCCCTTTTGAGCTCGCCTACGCCATCCAGGATCGCATGTTCCTGGAAACTGGCGAGTTATTCTATCCCGCCTATCCGGGCGATCCCTATTATGATGATTTCATCACTGGCGAAGGAGCAATTTTGCCGCCTGAACTCTTCCCCGGCGGCGGTCCCACGGCGCTGGCCGAGTTCTTTGGCGACCACATGGTGGTAAATGGCATAATATGGCCCTATGAAGAAGTGGAACCGCGAAACTATCGCATGCATCTTCTGAACGGCACGGACAGCCGCTTTATGATCCTTCAATTTGTCGCTGTGCCCAAAGGAGAGACTGATTTCACGAATGCTGGTGATCCGATAGATTTTTACGTCATCGGCAGTGACCAGGGGCTGGCATCTGAGGCTACAATGACCAACACCCTACTCTCAGAGCCAGGCTCTCGTTACGATATTGTCTTCGATTTTAAGGGACTCCAAGGCCAGCGGGTGATTATGAAGAATATTGGTGGGGATGAACCATTCGGCGGCGATCCCGGACCGCAAATCTTCAGCGATACAGACAAGATCATGGCTTTTGACGTGCAAGACATTCCCAACATTCCGGATGCTTTCAATCCGGGGGCGATCAATGTTCATGTGCCAAGCGTTATCGTCCCATCGCGCACGCGGAAGGTCGCTCTGTTTGAAGGCAAAGATGAATTTGGTCGTCTGCAACCGCTGTTGGGAACAGCCGAACCGGCTGTTGACTATACTAATAATCCAGCAAATACCATCGATTGGCCGGCAACACCTGTTTACCAGCAGGCTGTCCTACCCGACGGGACTCAATCGCCCCTTACGGGTCCGATGGAAGGCTCCATCGCCTGGCACAGCCCAACGACGGAGAACCCGGCGCTTGACTCCACAGAGGAGTGGGAGATCTGGAATATGACCGGCGATGCCCATCCGGTTCATCTACACCTGGTAAATTTTGATATCCTCGGCCGTGAGGAGATCGTATGGGACTCCCATACGATTGAAGAGGGTGACGCACTTCCAGATGGCGGGTTTGCCACAGAAGATGATGAGACACGTGTGATACCGAATGATTTTTACGAAGAGGCAGCGGGCGACGGTACCTATCTGGAAGTCCAACCCACGGTACAACATAATTCTATCGCCGGGGATCAAACTACCTACGGAATGGGTTTCAAGATTAAGGGCCATACGACAACCGGAGTACTATTACCCCAACCAGACGGCTATGTTGAGAACGCTCCTAAGGACATGGTTACTGCTTTGCCAGGCCAGGTCACGCGTATTAAAGCCCAATTCGATAAGCTGGGCCGCTACGTCTGGCACTGCCACATTCTCTCCCATGAAGATCATGAGATGATGCGTGTGCTGCACGTCGGACCAGGCGCGTAATCTCAATTGGTTCTCAGAATGTCAAGAGGCTGCCTTCGGGCAGCCTCATCTCTGTGACGATCATAAAGTTGTTGAAGGGTGATGGCCGGTGGCTAATGCCTATGGAACCATTTAGTCATTACCCTTGGCAGATTTATCGAGACGTGATTCGATGCGTGCTATTAATCTGTAGGTTTTATTTAGCTCTTGCTGCACGGTTTTTATCTCCCAGGATAAATCACGCTGATCCGCTTCTTGTTTCATCCGCTTATCTTCGAATGCCCTCAACCTCTCTTCAATCGCCTGAAGCTCTTCTATGAAGGCCTGGTTAAACGCATTTTGCTGTTCATTCAGGCCGCTGATGTAATATTTGGTGGATACCCCTGCCCAGATATCTCGCAGGCGGGCAAAGAGTGGACCGAGTAAAGGTGTCGTTGATGAGAAAGGTTGGGATTCGATCCGGCCTGCTTCTTCCAGGCGCTGCCAATCCGCAGGATTTTTGGCCCAAAGCATCGCTTCCTGGCGTAAATCTAGGAGACCGGCTCTGATCGCTGCCTGATCGGCTGTTGTGATCGCCTCCGCGCCATGAGTCAGACGAGTTTTCATGATCTCCGGAAATGCATCTAGGGTAGTGCGATAAGCCCAACCTAAGGCCTGACGTTCATTCCCTTCAATTTTCCCCATCCAGGCTGCCTCCGCAGCCAGTGTTTTTTCTATGATCTCGCTTACGTTGAAATGCTTCAGGAGATAACGCCAGCGTCCGGTATGGAAGTAGCGCAGATAGGAGGGGCTGTCGCGTACGGCTGTCGCAGATTCATCATGAATGGCCGTAGCCTCCGGCACGTAAAGAACACGAAATCCTTCGCGCCGGGCTCGCGCGCACCAATCCGCATCCTCAAAGTACATGAAGAATCCTTCGTCTAAAAGACCGCTGGTTTCTATCGTATCGCGCCGCACAGCGAGGGCAGCTCCGTTGACAAAATCTACACCGGCAGGAGTGTTGAACTGCCCTTCATCCCTGGCGTACATACTCCTGTGATGGGGCATTGCTCGTGGATGCGTGATAAAACCACCGGCATACTGCAGCTTTTGTCCCCG
Organism: Promineifilaceae bacterium (SeqCode); assembly: GCA_046259485.1. Lineage (GTDB taxonomy): Bacteria > Chloroflexota > Anaerolineae > Promineifilales > Promineifilaceae > JAACFF01. The sequence continues at coordinate 16,777 of JBJYWP010000137.1, forward strand.
GGGATCAACACCGTTTTGGTTTAGCTCTTCTTCCCCGGGAAAAAGTAGTTTAAAACCGGCGATGCCCGCGGCCTTATCTGCACTTATTGCCCCAAGAAGCATCTCTAGCCAATCACGGCTGACGACGATATCTGGATTAACCAAAACACCCACTTCACTCGACAGGTTGCGTAATGCATTGTTAACCCCCTTTGCGTAACCAAGGTTAATCCCGTTTTCTTGGATTTCTACCGCGGGGTAATGCGCTTGAACTAGTTCCAGTGAACCGTCTGTCGAGCCGTTGTCGACGAGAATGATCTGATCCGGCTTATGAGTTTGATCCAGGAGGGCATCAAGACATGCTTCGAGGAAGGAACGGCCGTTCCAGTTTAATACAATTATGGTAGCGGTGGGCAAGGCATGCATCGATTTTTATATCAATCATCTCTTGGCAATGGTCTGAAGAAAAAGCTCAACGAGTAAATAATAGGGTGGCAAATGGTAGCACATACGCCCGGACAATATCCGGCCTCATATCTACCAACTCTCTCTATCTAGAGCCGGTTCCCTAACCATTTGCCGCCGAGATACGGCTAATGGAAATAATAACAAGCGCCAATGCCGCGCTGTTTGCCCTGCCGAAATGGCATTGATAATTAGTTCGTAGTAACTAGCGGCAGATTCAATCGATCGCTATAAACAACAACTATCCCGTTACCAATGTTGTCGGGATTATTAAAAGCCGGTGATTCCAGTATTTCATCATCACTATCAATAACAACCCAGAATTTATGGGTACCTTGACTGAGTCCCGACCATTCTACGGTAGCTTCATAAGAGGCTGTCGCGCATCCTGCTATCTCGGGATTAATTCTTACAGTTCCAATTTCTGCCGTCAGACCACTATTACTGTAAAAGGTAACGTTAAAAGGATTTTGGACATCCAAATTGCCGTTATTGCGGAAAATAACCCCAATCTGGGCGGTGGCATTATCATCAGACTGAGCTGGAACTGCATCACTAATGGCTCTATCTACAACCAGATTGCGATAGGGAGTTTCAGCAGACACATAGTTGCGAAATGTTTTCCCGATTTTTGTAAGAGTTACGCGATCAGGTTCAACTAGATTACTAGAACCTCCAGTTGCTCCAGGATCCTGATAGGCTGAATACCAGACCCATTGTTGGACGAGGCGATAGTTGTCGACGGGATAACCGAGATTAGTGCTCTTGGCGTTGTTGAGGTAATCAAAACTATTAGTCACGAATTTAGACATACGATCCGGATCAAAGCAGTTGCCGAATTCGTCCATCAAAAAACACCCATCTCCATCATTGACGTAAGGCCACAAGACAGAGTACTCGCTGATAATTAGCGGCTTATTCTGTTGCCCATGGGCTTTCATCCACTGGCGCATTCTAATCACCTGTTCAGCGAATACATCCATATCGTCATGCTCGGCGAAGCAATATATATTATCATATGGGTTTGTGCAATCGCTCGGGGTTTGGTTGCTTTCAAGCCTGCCTAAGTTGATATCAGTTCCAAGCGCAACGCCGCCACTGGTTGGCTTCAACTGACCGTTAATTTTTACCACCTCAGGTATGGGATACAGGTGCATATTCCAAATATCTACCGGAATGGCAGTACCGAAAACCTCCATGTATGTGTCCCAAACGATATCCAAATACTGAGTCCGCATTGGTGTAACCTCAACCAGTCCGGATATCGCTATTTGAGCAGTTGGATCAATGTCTTTGATAAAATGGTAAGTATCATGGTAAGCTAAGGCATAGATTTCCGGATAAGTCTCTCCTTGTGTTTTGCGATCTACTTCGTTGCCAAGAAGATATTTCCCACCGGGGTTATTGCTAATGTAATTAGCAAAACCGTTATCTAGAGGAGGATCTGAATACCATGAAGAAAGGTAACCATTGGGTCCCTTTTCTTGCCTGATATGAATGATATGGGCAAATTCAGCATCATTGGCAGGACCTTCTGAAGGTGGATAGGGTAGGAAAGATAAGTACACTCCGGCACCGAGTTTCGAGACGGAGGATAGTTCATTAGCAGTTACAGAGACACCATATCGACAGTTGGTAAAAAAATCTTCACTGTTTTCGATATTTTTCGCGGTAACAATCGAATCATTCTCTTCATCAAGAAGCCATGGAGCAGTCGGGCTGCTAAAAAGGAGCACTAATAAGGCAGCGACCATCCCCATGACAACTATTATTATTCGTGAACGTGATTTCATATACACCTATACTATCTATTTCAAAATCTTAATGGGATAATTTCTAACTTGCCAGTCTATTCTACCTATTGTAGTTTCATGGTCAAGATTACTAAACTCGGATAGATATTCAAAAAAAAGCATATAATTAGCTTTTTTCAGAGTCCGGATGCCAGGTCCAATTGGCCGGTAAGGCGATTAAGCCGTCTGTTTCCTTCGTCCCCCCACTGACGACACGAAAAGGATAAGCCCGTTCGTGGAAATCGTAGGCATGGGTCAATCGCGCGCTGTGAATGGCCGTGGTGACGTGATAGAGGGCGGGCAGCAAGGGTAGGCTCTCAATGTGATAGCGAATTATCCCTGTTCCTTCAACAGTGCCTACATCAATTCCACCAAACTCGCTGTTTGGTCCATTGACTTGAACGCCGTCCTGGCGGAATATGGCCAAACCGAATTCGGGCTGTACAATGGGTTTATGAGCCATGTAAGCGATCTCAATTGTCATTTGATCTCCAGTTTGGAAGTAGGATTTTTCTTCACCGCCGGCATCTAAAAACCGTACGCCGGTGATTTCAATTTCCCAACTGCCCCGGCGTTTGAAAGAGCGCCCGGCGCTTTCCGCTGCCAATTGACGGCCGACCACTGCGTCCGACTGGTACTTGTACTCATTGGCAACCTCTTCAGTAGGTCCGCTGGCTCGCATACGGCCGTTTTCCAACCAGATGAGGCTTGAACACATACGTTGGACGATGCCCAAGTTGTGGCTGATAAAGACGATTGAAACGCCGTCCTGGTGTAGTTCATGAATGCGATCGATGCATTTGGCCTGAAATGCCTGGTCTCCAACAGCAAGGATTTCGTCGATGATCAAGATGTCGGGATCGACATGGATAGCCACACTAAAGCCTAAACGCATATACATACCTGAGGAATAATGCTTCACCGGCGTATCGATAAAATCACCCAGTTCGGAAAATTCGACGATCTGATCGAATTTTTGTGCCACATCTTGTTGCGTTAAACCTAAAACTGAAGCGTTGAGGGCGATGTTTTCGCGTCCGGTGAGATCGGGGTGAAAGCCGGCGCCCAGCTCGA
>JBJYWP010000138.1:0-50365 GCA_046259485.1 Promineifilaceae bacterium (SeqCode)
AAACAAGTTTACCAATTTAAAGGTGTCACTCCATTTTTAATTCCGAACTCAGGTTAATCAGAGTTGAACGTCAACAAATCCTCATCATCGACCGAGACAAATTAGAAGATCTGGCGACTTAGATCGAATCTCGTTCCAGGCTAACCGACAAAAGTCGGATACTTTTTGTGATCCTTCTGCTAATCTAGCAAGAGGAAATAAACAACAAATATGGAGAATTCATAATGAAAATCACAAAAGATACAAAGGTATCAGACATTTTGCAGGAATATGGTGATATCGCTGATGTCATGGAAGTTTTTGGGGTCAAGCGTGTAGGTCGCTATCCATTTCGGCGAATGATTACAAAAGCCCTAACGGTTGAAAGAGCAGCTCAAGTTCATCGTGTACCCCTAAATGAATTTATGGATACCATAAATCAGGCAATCCTCCTTCAAGAACAAAATTAGATAACATTTCTTACCTTCGGTTGCTCTGTCAAAAATTTTAAATGATTAGGGTCAACAACTGATCTACTCGCCAATCGCCACTCCCACTTAATCACGCTTAAAACTAACGGCCGAATAAAATTCATGCAAGAAGCTGCTGGGTATTGTACGCAGCAGGCGCGTGCCCCTAAAGCCATTTCGGTACGCCAATTTTTCCCAGATAGGGTAGGAAAGCGGATAGGGAACCCAATGATTGCCCCGGTCAACATTGTATTCAACAAGGAGCAAACGCCCGCCTGGTCGTAGATAAGTGTGTATTAGCTGCAAAACACCATCTTTCTTGCGTTGAAAATGCAGCGCATTGGCCATGAGGACGCCATCAAGTGGCGGCAGATCAAGAGAGCGTGTGTAATCGGCCGTTATCGTTTGCAGCTGTATGTCAGGAAAGCGGTTGTTCATTTGAATTTCCTGGCGACGAAGAGCGTTTTTGTTTTTATCAACCGAATAAATCTGCGCACCTGGTCTCAAAAGCTCGGCCAAAGCCAGGGTAAATGCGCCGCTTCCCGAACCGAACTCAGCCCAAACACCGCCAGGTTCGGAAATACCACCGCGCAGAAGAGTGACATGGTCTGTGTGATTCATCGATATTGGGAAAGTATAAGTTCCAATGCCCCATTCGTACAGATTTTCCCTTATAATAGCTTCACGCACAGAAATACTCGCCCGATATAGGTGGTAATCAACTACGGAGAACGACTGATGAGCGAAGCTGAAACCGGCAGCGCCCAATCTCGGCTAACCGACGAAATAATACCAACTAGCCGGCGCTGTTCTAACTGCCGGATGGCGCTGCCGGCCGGCGCGCGGTTCTGCCTCAATTGTGGTAAGCCGGTGTCAGATAGAATTCCTACTGGCAGAGAGATGTTCATCGACCTTACCGCTGCCGCTCCCCTCCCCCTTCTTGAAAAAGTTCGTGCCGCGGCTTATCTGACCGGGGAACGCCGTTTGGTAACGGCCGTGTTTGTTGATGTCGTGGGCTCAACTGCGTTATCTGAGCAGGTCGGACCGGTCGCTTGGTCAACAATCCTGGAAAAAATGTGCGCCTGGTTTTGCCCGATAATTTATCGCTATGAGGGAACCATCGCCCGCTTTGTCGGGGATGAACTCCTCGCTTTCTTCGGCGCGCCTGTGGCCCATGAGGACGACCCACTTCGCGCGGTGCATGCTGCACTCGATATTCTGGATACAGTCAGGCAAGCTGCAGAGAATATTCACCAAGAATTCAATGTTGATTTCAAGGTGCGCATCAGTCTCAGCAGCGGACCGGTGACCATCGGCCCGGTTAGCCGTGACCTACAGTTTGAATATTCAGCGCTCGAAGGGACGCTTAACCAGGTGGCACAGCTGGAAGCGACCAAGCGCGCGATGGCCGTGCTTTTGTCTGAAGAGACTTATCGCTTGGTTGCACCTTTTTTCAACTGCCTTGATCTTGGCAAGACAGACAGCAAAGACCAGGCCAGTGATGTTCGCATTTACCAGGTTCAGGCTCCCCGGGAGACTTCGGATAAATTAACAAGTATTGCCGGATTACAAAGCCCGATGGTTGGGCGCGATCGCGAATTACAAATTTTGTTAGAACTCACCGATGCGGTTGCTGCCGGATTAGGCCGCGCGGTGCTGATCGTTGGTGAATCTGGCCTGGGTAAGAAACGCCTGGTCGCCGAATGGAACGAGGCTGTCACTCGGACCTCACGCCAACCTGCATTACACTGGGCCTGTGCTCGCTGCCTCTCTTACAGTCAGGCAACAACCTACCATCTCCTGCGTGACCTGCTGCGATCGCTAATCGGCGTTTCAACGACGGCCAGTGAACCCGAGACACGCGCCGCCCTACGAACCCTTACATCTGATCTATTCGGTGATGCCGCTCTCGATGTATACCCTTACCTGGGATACTTGCTTTCAGTAAACCTCGAAGACGAGATATTGCCGCGCGTGCAATCTCTTGATCCGCCCGCCCTACAGATGCAGTATTTGGCCGCCTGCAGGCGTTTACTGCTCACATTGGCAACAAGAAACCCGCTTATTTTGGTCCTCGAGGACTTGCAGTGGGCCGATCCTTCGTCCACAGCGATCTTACGCCAGCTTATTCCGCTGGCTGCTGCCACACCCATATTATTTGGTCTGGTTGCCCGCCCGCATCGCGACACGCCAGGTTGGCAGCTGGTCACGGCCAGCAGAGATACCTTGGGGGAACGGTTCATCGAATTAGTACTTAAGAACCTCGCCGAAACAGACAGCCGTCAAATGATTTTTAACCTGCTGAACATCGCTAACCTGCCTGAAAAAGTGCAGCAGCTCATTCTTGAAAAGGCTGAGGGCAACCCCTTATTCATTGAAGAAGTGCTGCGGATGATGATCGACCAGGGTGCAATTAAACGAGAAAATGGCGGGTGGACCACCGGCCGGGCGATCGGCACCGTGGGCATCCCTGACAATTTGCAAGGCTTGCTGCTGGCGCGTATGGACCGCTTGCCGGATGATGCTAAACAAACCTTGCGAATAGCAGCAGTGATTGGCCGACAGTTCCCAGTCCGTTTATTAGAGCAGGTTCTTACCGATGGCCAGGGAGGAATGACCCTGATCAACGAACTCGGCGACTTGGAATCAAACGGATTGATTGATGTCCATCAGGTCAAGCCAGAACTGATATACCGCTTCCATAATACACTTCTACAAGACACACTCTATGCTTCATTGTTAACGGCCGATCGTAAGCGGCTGCATCTGGCCGTAGGAACGGCCATGGAAACCCTTCATCCTGAAAATCTGGAAGAACTCGCCCCGCAGCTCGCCCGCCACTTCCTGGTAGGCGGAGACAACACGCGCGCCTTCACCTATCTCTCCCTGGCCGGCGACGCCGCTCTGAATGCCTGCGCCAATGAGGAAGCTGAAAATCTCTACCGCCTGGCATTAAACCTGACGCCAGCGCTCGACGAACAGGCCACCCTGATTTTCAAGATGGGTCAGGCATTATATTGGCAAAGTCGCTTCCAGGAAGCAATCCGCGTCTGGGCCGGGGGGATTAACCTGTTCAAAGAATTGGGAGACAGCGACGGTGTAGCCAGGTTATATGCACGCTCGGCTCGCGCCTGCTGGGATTCCGGAGACACACCTGGTGGATTAAGATTGTGTCAGGAAGGTTTAGCAGAGATCAGTGACGCTCCGGAAAGCCCAGGGCTTGCCCTTCTCCTGCACGAAGCGGCACGTGCCTATCTTTTTAACGGTTTAAGAGAAGAGGCTCAACATTTCTGCCGCCAGGCGCTGGGGATTGCCGAACGTTTAGGGGATATTGCAGTTCAAACGGAGGCGTTGGCGACACTGGGCTTGTTCCCAGATCAACCCCCTGAAGAAGCCTTAGCCGCGTTGAGTAAAGCGGCCGAATTGGCCGAGTCCGCCGCTCTGTTAAGCCAGGCCGCCCGTGCCCATATCAATATGGCTGCGCTATTGGCGACTGTCTTACCCGACTTCGCTGCTGCGCGGGACCATTACCAGCGCGGAGCGGAATTACACCGCTTGCGCGGCAACACCGCCGGGGAACTTCTTGGACTTGGGGGTATGGCCGGCGCGCTGCTTGAAGCAGGCCGTTTTGATGAAGTAGAGGAGACTCTGCCGCTCATGCGTCACTTGCTTGACGAATTTGCAAATCCCGGTCCGGGTGCATTTCATATTCGCATCAGTGAAGCGCTGCTCAGCCGCTATCGGGGTGAGCTGGCCGAAGCGGCCCAAATGTTCCGGACTTTACAAACCGAGGAACGCAGGCGTGGAAACCTGAGAAATCTGGTTGACGTCAACATCTATTTAGCCGAGCTTATTTTCGCCTCCCATGTTATGCATAACCAGCCCGAGATAGGTGACTGGGTGGAGGCGGAAGCCGCATTGGGAGAAGCCATTGAGATATATGAAAGCTGGTCAATGTTCGACTTAAAGCCGCGCAGCATCTTGAGCATGATCTACACCGGTCAGGGACGGTTGGATGAGGCGGGAAAACTATTACCTAAAGCGCAGGAGATGGGGAATGCCCGGCCCATCGCTATTGATCTGGCATGGCCTATATTGGCCGAAGCCAGGTTGGCCGCCGCTGAGCCCCGCTGGTTAAAAGCTTTAACTCTCTTTAAAAACGCGGCCGATATTTTTACCCGTCTGGGCATGCAGTGGCAGCAGGCTTACGTATTTCTGGAGTGGGCTGAAGCTTATCGCTCACGCCAGGAGCCAACGGATTTGGAACAGGCCAGAACGCTTCTCCAGGACGCTTCAACAATGTTCTCGAAAATGGGCATCCCTTTCTATGCCAATTTAGCCCAGAAAGAGCTCCAAGATCTTGAAGTTGCCTCCTACGCTCAGGCTTTGGCCCACCAAAGAGTAGATCAGGAGATGGAGGCGGCGGGAAAAATTCAGAGCGGTTTGCTGCCGGTCAAACCGCCTCAAATTCCTGGATGGCAGTTAGCGGCAAAGCTCGAACCCAGCCGCCAAACTTCCGGCGACTTTTATGATTTCATTCACTTTCCAGACGGCCGTCTGGGCATTGTCATCGCCGATGTGGCCGATAAAGGTGCGGCTGCTGCTTTATTCATGGCCTTGAGTAGTTCTCTCATCCGCACGTACGCTGCCCAATATGAAAACCAACCCGAGCTTGTTCTAGGTGAGACAAATCGTCGCATTCTGGCCGATACGCACACAGACCTTTTTGTGACTGTATTCTACGCGGAACTCGATCCGTCCACCGGTACTATAACCTATGCAAATGCCGGTCATAACCCACCTTATCATTTCCACAGCCATGGCGGCGTTGTTCAGCCACTCAAATGCACGGGTTTACCCGTGGGAATTTTGGAGGGTTCTACCTGGGGAACCGGAGCTATCCAGCTTTCTCCTGGCGACGTGTTAGTACTTTACACAGATGGCGTCACCGATGCCCAAAACAGGGAGGAGACATTTTTCGGTTCAGAGAGGCTGTTGGCCTGTGCACAACATAACCTGGCTCAAACAGCCCAGGAGATAGAAGAGGCCATACTCGCTGGGATTCATGAATTCGCCGCCGGCTCGCCCCAATTCGACGATGTTGCCTTGATAGTTATCCGGCGTGAAACGAGATAATTCCTGTTTTAATACCTCCAACGCCACCTGGTTTAAGTAGCAGCGAAGGCTCTGTCCATGACGCTAAAACCCTCTCTGCGCCGCTGCGATTCTCAAAGCATCAGAGTGAAACCTGGCCTCCTATTCGCCCGACAAGAAGCTGTTTAAATATTTTAAAGTAATCGAACGACCTGTTGGGCATTATGTTATAGAATCAACACGTACTCTGATTTGACGAATCCAATTACTAAATTTAGCAGGAACCGGAAGACCTTATTGTGAGATGGCCAACGCCCCGTTATATATTCGAAACTTTACATCCTGATATCTACCACGGCAGCCGCGGAAAACGGCCGTTTTTCGAGGGATGGTACTTTAAAGTTATCGACGATACGGGAGACAACGCCTGGGCGATCATTCCCGGCATTTTTAGAGACCACCAACCCCAGCGCGATGAAGCTTTTGTGATGGTCCTGGACGGCCGTTTGAATCAGGTTTTCTATCACAGATACCCGACTTCCGAATTCAACGCCGCCAAAGACAGCTTCAACATCCGCGTTGGGCCAAATTTCTTCTCCACGAGCTATCTGACGCTTAATCTCCCTAATTTGCACGGCCATCTTGCTTTTCAAAGCCTGACACCCTGGCCCGTTTCCTGGCGCGCTCCGGGCATAATGGGCTGGTACAGCTGGTTTCCCATGGAGTGCTATCACGGCGTGTTGAGCATGGATCACAAGGTTACCGGCTTCTTGGAAAACGGCGAAGAGCGACATGAGCTTACTGACGGCAGAGGCTACATCGAAAAGGATTGGGGGCGCAATTTTCCCCAGACCTGGATCTGGCTGCAAGCCAACCTCTTCAACGAACGCGGGGTCTCGCTCACAGCATCCATCGCCCGCATTCCGTTTTATGGCCGCGTTTTCCCAGGCTTTATCATTGGCTTGTTCCTGGACGGCCGTTTATTTCAGTTCACCACCTATTTAGGCTCAACCTTGGAAGATGTGACCCTCAAAGACGGCAAAGTCCGGATCGTGGTGCGGGGCAAAGAAGGGATCCTGGAAATCAACGGCCGTCAAGGCCGCACCACACCTCTGCACGCGCCGACACCGGGCCAGGGCATGGTGCCCAGTGTCAACGAGAGCGTTGACGCGCTGGTCCGCGTTCGCTTGATAGACAAAGACGGCATCATTCTCTATCAGGGGGAGAGCCGGCAGGCGGGTATGGAGATTGTTGGCGATACCTCAATACTAACCCAACAATCGACGACCTGATAGGACGACGCGCAGCCGGAAAACAGCACCCAATTCCGGGTACCTTTGAACTTCCCGATCAGGCCCGCAAATCGCTGTTCAGCCCATTACCCGGCATAAGGCATTGCCGCTGCACCCATCCCTTTTAACGTAAGGCCTTTTACCCCATGTTATCTAGTCTGTCTTTGGTTCCATGTTTCCAAACGACGCGTTATAATCCGCTATCTGTGCATCGAGAAAAAGGAAATAAAGGAAGGGAAAGAAATGCACTTTAGTATGAATCCATTGGGAGCTAATTTATGGTGGGTATGGGACATTATCGCCCTGCTCATCACTTTCGTCGTAATCCAATCGTTGGTCCTGGTGAATGGCCAACTTCAGAAGCGGGAACTTCTGCCAACTTACATCACGCGCAAGATCATCCACATCTTTGCCGCCCCCCTATTTGTGCTCTGTTGGCTGCTCTATTCCGGCAGCGGCGCCAGTCGTTACTTCGCCATGGTCGTCCCCCTCGCTTTTATCATTCAATTTGGCGCCATCGGCCTGGGAATTCGCAAGGATGAAGCCTTTGTAAACTCCATGTCCCGCAGCGGCAACCCGCGGGAGCTGCTGGGCGGCACCATGCATTACGCGATCATCATGCTCATCTGTACCATCCTCTTCTTTAACGCGGGCGGCGCGGCCGGCAACAATAACCCGACTGCTTTATATATTCTGGGCGCACTGGCCGGCGGGGATGGCCTGGCCGATATTTTAGGCCGTCGTTTTGGTGGAGACAGTACGTTCGGTTTTGGTGGATCGCAGAAGACCATCATTGGCTCCGTGGGCATGTTTCTCGGTTCTTTTATTATGATCCTTGTTCTGACGGCCGTTTTCGGCACTGGCCTGATCCTGCCGACGATCATCATCCTCAGTTTGTTCGCCACGATCGTAGAGGCCATCTCACCGAAGGGGTTTGACAACTACACCATTCCCATCGCCGTTTTTGTGGGTATCGTAATTCTAAGTTTGGTCGCTCCTGGCCTCTGGCCGTACACACCTTTGTTTACGCTATGAGTGAGTTCTTAACCGTTATCAAGCTTGGCGGCGCGCTGTTAACCGATAAACAACGGCCATACACCCTGCGCCAATCGGTTCTCGACCAGGTGGCTTCTGAAATAAAGGCTGCCCTCGATGCCGGCTTGATCGAACGCCTAATTCTGGTGCATGGGGTGGGATCATTCGGCCACCCGCCCGTCGTCCAGCACCAGCTGCACAAAGGGCTAAAGTCAGCGGAGCAGTTAATCCATCTGACCGATACCCAAAATAAAGTGATTCAAATGCGCCTGGCGATCGCCGAGGCTTTTCATGATGCGGGGGTTGCCGCCTGTACAATTCTCCCCAGTTCTTGTATGACAGCCTCCGGGTTCGCCCTCGAAAGCAGCTATCTTGATGCCCTGGCCGGATTCCTGGATATCGGTATGGCGCCGCTGCTTGGCGGTGACGTGCTGGCCGACAGACAGGTAGGCTTTTGTGTGTATGGCGGCGATCAAATAGCCGTCGATCTGGCGCTTCATTTCCAGGCGTCTCGCCTCATTTTCGCCACGGAAGTAGATGGCATCTATGATAAGGATCCGCAAAAATATGCGGATGCACAGCCCATTCACGAGTTCAGTCTCAGCAGTATAGGTGGCGGCGATGCGCTGCTTGACGATCACCGTAAGGTTGACGCCAGCGGAGCTATGGCCGGAAAGCTCGCCGCCGTTCAGCCGGCCCGCGAAGCTATTTTCGCCGGATTAAGTGTGCACATTCTTTCGATGATCAAAGAAGGCAATTTAACTGATTTATTAAGCGGCAAGGAAGAGACAGGCACATTGGTCGTGCCCTAAGCATACGATCACGTTTCACCTCCTCGCCGCACTTTTAAACTCACCAAACCAGGAAAAAATTGCTTCTCAAGACCAATATACGTCATAATAAGGATTGGTTTTCCCCAGGCTTGCTCAAAGCACCGTGAGGAAAGATTTCAACCAATAGGCCAAAGGAGGCATCAAAATGGATAACGCAAGATCTTGGTGGGTTACTTTGCTGCAGGGAATAATCGCTGTTCTCTTGGGTTTATATATTCTCTTGGGCGGCGCTTCTGCCGCCGGGAATATTGCCTTGGTCGCTGCTGTATATATGTTGGCCGTCGGGCTGTTGGCCTTGATTCGTGGCTCCAATGATAGAATCGGCCGTTACCGGGGGATCGTCGCCGTCATCGTCGGCGCTATTGTGCTTCTCCTATACGCCGTAGACATCTTGGACACTTACTGGGACTTCACTATCTTCGCCGTTGGCGCCATATTGGTAAGTCTGCTCGGCCTCTACTCTGAATTCTTCGACCGTGGAAAGCGTGAGTTTTCGTGGGCGAAAGTATTGGTAAATGCCTTGCTCCTGTTGTGGGGTATCATGATCTTTTTCGCCCGTTATCAGGATTTCAACCTTCAAACTATAACGGGCATTATTTTAATCGTCATGGGCATTGTCGCCGCCGTCTGGGGTTATTTAACTCGCGATAAAACAGAGGCTGTCCAGGAAGTGGCTCCTGCAAACATTCAGTCCAAGGCAGACGATACAAAAAAAGACGCTACTGATAAAGAAAGTTAGTTAATACCCGGGCCGGGCCCGGTGATCTAGTATCACTCACCGAGGCCGGCTCCGTTAATATAATTAACATCTGAAGCCCGTTCTTAGAAAGTCGCTGAGCAGAAACTTCTGCTGCTTTTGCCGCTCTCAGAGAGGAGGTCTCATGTTTTTCACATTTGATACAACTTATTTCTGGTATGTCTTCATCCCCACGATGTTATTATCGGTTGGTGTACAGATCTGGCTTAAGCGCACATACAGCAAGTGGAACAAGGTACAAAACAGCTCTGATTTGACTGGCGAACAGGTCACGGATGTCTTATTTGACGACACCAGCCTCAATCCAATCCCGGTCAAGCATATCAGGGGTAATCTCACCGATCATTATGATCCTGGCAAGAATATCGTCAATCTATCCGATGCGGTCTATGCCGAAGATAGCGTAGCCGCTATGGCGGTTGCCGCCCATGAATTGGGGCACGTACAACAGAATCAGACCAGCTCCACCTTGATACAAATGCGTGGTTTTCTCATTCCGGCCGTTACCCTGAGCCCTACAGTCCCCTATATTTGTTTGGTCCTGGGGCTATTATTCAATATGTCCAACTTGTTGTGGGTAGGCATTTTCTTTTTTAGCCTGACGATTCTCTTTTCACTCCTTACACTGCCTGTGGAGACGAATGCTAGCAGACGCGCCCTGGCCATGTTAGATGAAACAGGACTGCGTAAAACAGAAGCAGACATCGAAGGCTCCAAAAAGGTTTTAACTGCTGCAGCAATGACCTATCTGGCGGCGGCCGTGAGTTCGGTTATTACTCTGCTTTACTACGTGAGTAGAGTAAGGCAGGAAACAAGAAGCTAAGGCAAGGAAAGCTCATAGTTGAATTCGGATCAGTAAATGCGCATGCGTTGGACTTTTTCTTTACTATTTGTTTCCATCTTTGTCATCTTGATTGCTAAGTCAGGTTATGAGGTATTCGCTCAAAGCGATAACGGTCTGGAGCCAATTAAAGTTGTTACCAAAGATATTGAGCCTTTTGTTTTTGTTAGTGGCGGCACACCCAGCGGATTCAGCATCGATCTATGGGAAATGCTGGCCGAGGACTCAGGTCTGTCATCTGAGTATCTGATTGTAGAGACGGTGCAAGAGCAGCTCGATGCATTGGAAAACAATGAAGCCGGCCTAGCTGTTGGCGCAATTACAATAACGGAAGAGCGCGAAGAAAGAGTCGATTTTTCACATGCATACTTCATATCTGGGTTAAGCATATTAACCCATGCCAGGCCTTCAAACACTTTAGGTGATACGCTTCGCGCCGCCCTTTCTCCAAACATCCTACGCATACTCGCCGGGCTCCTTCTGACAATCATTATTGCCGCTCATATTATCTGGTTGGTTGAAAGGCGGAGGCAGGACGATTTCCCTCAATCCTATCTAAAGGGTATTTGGGAAGGGATTTGGTGGTCCGTAGTTACGGTCACTACGGTTGGTTATGGGGACAAAATACCTGGTGGCCGGCTTGGCCGAGTTTTTGCTATCTTATGGATGTTAACCGGCCTTTTTCTCATCGCCAATTTTACCGCGGCGATCACATCTGAATTGACTGTTCAGCGCCTCGAGGCAAAGATAGAAAGACCGGAGGATTTGTACGGAAAAAGAGTTACAACCGTTGTCGGAAGCACGGCCGATGAATGGCTCACAGCCGAAGGAATCAGGCACACAACGGTTGCAACCATTGAAGAGGCATATTTACTACTGGATGCTCAAAATGTCCAGGCAGTGGTTTATGACCGTCCGGTTTTACTCTATGATTCCTATAAAAATCCAGACAAGAATTACGCTGTATCCGAGAATGCATTTAATACAGAGGTTTACGGATTCGCTCTTCCACAAGGCAGCTCTTTACAGGAAACTATCAACCGCGCCTTACTCAGGGCATTGGAAAGCGGTGAATACGATCGCCTCTATAATAAGTGGTTCGGTGTGGATTATGATTAAGTTTGACTTGTACTGTGGCGCCTTGCGCCTCAATAAAGAAGGAGCGTAGAGATAATGGTTGTTTATTTACCCTGGATTACATTCTTCATCGGCATCCTGGTTGGATGGCTACTCACCTGGCTGATGATGACCGGCAACAAGCGCGATCTACAGGCACGGGTCGCCCAACTTGAAAATGAGTTACACAATCGAGATGCCGATCTGGTAGCCTGCGAAAACCAAAGCCTCGAAAAAGCGGCCGAATTTAAGGAACAGATCAAATCCCTAAAAACCGATCTCAAGACCTGTCGGGCTGAATTGAAAACAGTTACGGCCGAACTCGAGGCGCGCAATAAAGATTTTGAGGCCAGCGCCGGGGAACTGGAAATTCTAAAGCTGGAATTGGCTGAACTGCAGGCCGCGGCTGCCGCTGCAGCCCTGGACAGCGGCAGAAGCATGGCGGTAGATGTCGGATTTGAAGTGCCCGAGATCGATGATTTCACCAAAATCACGGGGATCGGCCCGGCCCTCGCCGCACGATTGTCAAATGCAGGCATTTATCGTTATGCGGATCTGGCCCACGCAGATCACCAAGAGCTACCTGATGCACTGGGAATTCGACCCTGGCAAAAGGTCGAACCCGAGGTATGGGTCGCCGAAGCGGCCGTCCTGGCCGAGAAACCCACGCAGGTATCTGTTGGTGATGACCTGACACTGTTAGAAGGTGTTGGCCCAACCTATGCGACGCGGCTCCGGGCCTCGGGAATCACGACTTTCGAACAATTAGCCGGCAGCAATGAAGAAACGCTGGCCATGATCATTGCCGCGCCGGCCTGGCGACGCCCGAACTTCGCAGACTGGATCGCTCAGGCTCGTCTTGCCGCCGCCGGGGATGACGAGGGATTCAAAGCACTGCAAGAGGAATTGTTCGCCCGTCAGGACGAAAACCTTGTCCTTATCGCCGGCATTGGGACGCAGTCCCAGGAAGTTTTGCACAAGGGTGGTATTCACACGTATGCAGCATTGGCCGCCGCAGATCCGGCAGACCTGAGTGCTTTGTTCGCCGCGGAAGAAGCGCGGAGCGGCGATTTCGAGGCCTGGATCGCCGAGGCGAAACTACGCGCCGCCGGCAAGCGTGTGCAGCACCAGCGTAAACGCGCGCCTGAACTGGAAGTCCTGGAAGTCAGATCCTGCCCTCAAGACCTGGAACTGATCTATGGTGTGGGCACCGTCTATGAACAACGCCTCTATGAAGTTGGTATAGGCAGTTTCTGGGAAGTAGGCATGCTGCCCGAGGCGGAGCTGGAAGAAATCCTGGATGCTAAAGCATTCCAAGACGTCGATCTGGCGGCGATTAAGGTGGACGCATTACGCCTAGCTGAAGAAACCGGCAGCATGGGCCACGTCTGGGACGGCAGCGAACCTGACAACTTCGAACCGTTAGAAGGCATTGGTCCGGTCTTGGAACGCCGTCTTTACGCCGCGGGCATCTGTACTTTTGAAGCTCTGGCCAAACAAACAAAAGAATACCTGGCGGAAGTTTGTCATGCCCCAGCTTTCCAGAAAGTGGACTACGGCCGTTGGATTGAACAAGCCAAGGAACGCCTATCCTGAGATGAATAAGCCCGAGTCCAGGCCCGGACTCGGGTACTTAGGTATCTAGAACTATTAGGAGGTTTTATGCGCGGCGTTCGCTTATTGCTAATATTTTTCCCTATCGCCCTCCTGGCCGAGTTTCTCCATTGGGGAGATATGATCATCTTCGGCGCATCAGCCCTGGCCATCGTGCCCTTCGCCGGCATTTTAGGGGATGCGACTGAAACCCTGGCGCATAAGACGGGACCACGCGTGGGCGGGCTGCTGAACGCCAGCCTGGGCAACCTGGCCGAGTTAATCATCGCTGTCGTCGCTTTGTCCGCGGGCCGGATCGCCCTGGTAAAGGCGTCAATCATCGGTTCTATTCTGGGCAATCTACTGGCCGTGCTTGGCTTGAGCTTGTTAGTAGGCGGGTTAAAAAACGGGGTGCAGAGATTCAACCGCAACCGCGTTTCCGTCGATGCTACACTCGTCATACTGGCGGCCATTGCCATCAGCGTACCTTCGCTGTTCGCGGAGGAGATTGGTGGCGACTTTCCCGCGGTGGAGTACTTAAGCCTCGCGACTGCTTTCGTCATCCTGGCGCTCTATGTAATGGCCATCATTTACACGCTGCGCCAGCCGGCCGAGGATGAACAACATGCCCCGGCCATTAAACCGGTGCAAGAAGGACCTCAATGGTCTCTTGGCCGAGCCGTCGGCATTATGGCGCTGGCAGTCGCCGGGCTGGCCTTGATGAGTGAATTCCTGGTATCTTCCTTAGATGTCGTAACGGAATCTTTTGGGCTCAGTGAATTCTTCGTGGGCATTATTCTCGTGCCCATTATCGGTAATGTCGCCGAGCATTTGGTAGCGGTGCAGGTGGCGATTAAAAACCAGATGGACCTCAGTCTTTCCATCGCCCTCGGCTCAAGCCTGCAAATCGCCCTGCTGGTAGCCCCCCTGCTGGTCTTTATTTCTCTCTTTATCGGCCATCCGATGACCCTGGAGTTTAATCACCCTGAAGTCATCGCCATGGTCGCCGCATCGGTGATTGCCGCGTTGGTCGCCATGGACGGCCGTTCCAATTGGTTCGAAGGCGCGATGCTGCTCGGCGTCTTTTTCATCCTGGCCATCGGCTTTTTCTTCTTACCGGCAGGCATTTAACAGCATAAATTTGACAGCAGCATCACGCTTCACGGTGTGGTGCTGCTTCGAGGAGAGGAGGCAGTTCGTAAAGCGAGGTAATCCGTACAACACCTTCAGGTAAAACGAGATCGGCGCCTTTATCAGGGCGATCAAGCCAGACACCGCCACAAAACCCACCGGCGTTCACCGAACCAACAGCGTCCACATCAAGATTATCCCCCACGTAAACGATGCAGCAGGAAGGATCCGTTTTCAAGCGCGCCGCGGCGCGTCTGAAGATTGTCTTAGCCGGCTTATGAACGCCGATCTCCTCGCTGATGAGGATGTTTTCAGGGGGAATCAAATCACCGACAAGGCGTTCAATAACCGGCCGAGCCAGGACGGAATGATTGGAAATAATGCCCAGCTGATAGCCTTGTTCTCGCAAGAGACTCAAAGTCGGCCGGCTGTCTTCATAAAGATAAGTCGGCAAAAGCGCATAGGTACTGTACAGCTGCTCCATAGCCGGCCGGCTCGTGTCTTCTTCTCCTAAATAATCCAATATCCGCTTATAAAAGCGCGCGATATCCCTTTTCCGCTGCGGTTGTACGACCAACGCGGGGACTTTTCCGGCAGCGACATCTCTATCGTACAACACCAGCGCAGACTCGATTTCACTCGCAGAATAAGGTAGATCGGCCAGGGCGAACATCCTTGCCAACCGTCCGGCGAGGGTATCTGTCAGAGTCTTTATATAGGCCAGGGTACGATCCCAATCAAAAAAAACGGTCTCGATCGGCCGTTGCACAAACTCCACGTCCTTTTCTTCTGATGAATCGATCATTATGGGTAGGCTGTCGCCTCAGGCGTTGGCGTCTCTAATGGAAGCGGTGTCAGATCGACCGTCGGCGTTGCTGTTACGATCTCAAAGGTGGGTTCAACAGTCGGTGTAGGCGTCTCTGTCGGCAGTGAAGTGGCCGTAGCTGTAGCTGTTGGTGTGGCAGTTGGCGTTGCTGTAGAGGTCGGTGTGGGCGTCGCCGTCGGTTGAATCAGGGTAAGCAGCGTACGTTTCTCGAGCGTGACCGGATCATCTTCCGGAGTAAAAGGATTATCCGGACCAAAGATGCGTAAACGCAGCGTCACCGGCCCCTCGTTATTAATCAAAGTGGTATCCCATTCAGTCAGGAAGCCGTTTTCGACAACATAGGGCTGGCGACCGCTGATCCCGCCCCAACCCTCAGGAGCATGGCCAAGACCATAATCGACCTGGTAGCCGGTGTAATTAGGTCCCGTAGCGGTTCCAATGACCGCGACAACATCGGTGATATTCGCGCCGTTTGCCGGTTGGGCGATTTCCGCCTTTGGTCTTGGGGTTGAAGCATCGCAGGCTTGTTGGGGCGGGAGCTGCAAGGGAACAGCTATATTTCGTATTTCAGCCCAATTGCGCCCCTCCGCTGTTTGTTCCAGCCATAACTGCGCCCCGTTTTTCTCTCGCTGCAAGACATCATCATTCCCATAAACAAGGATCGTGAAGAAATCAGCATTGTAAACAGCTTCCTGGCAGGCATCCGAGGCCAGAAGTCGCGTCCAAAGATCGACGCTATGTTTTTGAATAAAATCATAGCTGCTGTCCAGCGGCGGCTGATCGGCAGCGAACTGTTCCTGGCGCCGAGCCGTGCACGCCTCGCCCGGCTCAGTCCCGGAATCAGCACAAATCTCAATGTCCACAATGTCATCAGGGCGCGAAGAACTTTGTGACTGCCGGTTCGCCAGATAAGTGGTCATGAACGCATTCCAAATCGGCGCTGCAAGCTGCAAGCCGGACTGGCCCTCACCAATGGGTGTATTGTCTGTGTTGCCTACCCACACGGCCGTGGCGATATTCGGAGTATAACCAATTGTCCAGGCATCTCGAACATCAAACCGATTGCTTCCGGAAGTGCCTGTTTTGACGGATACCGTTTGACCGGGAATAACAAGGCTGCTGTTACGGCCGAATGCCGGCTGCCGTGCGTCATCGTCGGCCAGAATATCATTTATCAGGTACGCGTGTTCCGGGTTAACGACCTGTACCGCCGCATCTTCAGGCGCTGCATGTTCATAAACAACTTCGCCGCGGTTGGTTTCTATACTCTGAATCGCAAAAGGCTCTAAATAGCGCCCCTGATCTGCCAGGGTGCCAAACGCTCCTATCATCTGCAGCGGTGATATCTCCCCGCCACCAAGAGCCAAAGAGAGGCCATGCTCACGTGGTTGTCCCACCTCGGCGCATCCGGTATCAACCAGATCGGTCAGCCCCAATTTTTGAACGTTATTTATAAAGTCGCACACACCGACGAATTCGAGCGCTTTAACAGCCGGGATATTGTAGGAATTACCCAAGGCAAGCCGCAGCCGCAAAGGTCCATGGAATTGATCGTCATAATTCTTCGGTTCGTAAATAGAATTCGGCCCATCAGCAAATTGAGTCGCCACATCCCAGATCAATGTCGAAGCTGTCCATCCCCGTTCCAGGGCTGACAAATAGACCAGCGGCTTGATCGTAGAGCCGGGTTGGCGCGGTGCGAGCGCCATATTCACCTGTCCACTGATCGCTTCATCATGAAAATCAAGGCTGCCGACAAGGGCTAAAATATCTCCCGTGTCGGGCTTAATCACGATCATGGAGGCGTTATTCGCGCCTCCGGCATGGATAAGGTCGCTGTATGAGGCAAGAGTCGACTCGGCCAGATCTTGCACATCAGGATCTAAGGTCGTATGAATCTGCAAACCACCGCGATAAATGGATTGCGCCCCCAGGATATCCTCCGCCTGCTGTAAAACGAGAAGAGCGAAATGGGGATGCTGGATCGTTACTTCCGGCGGCTTGATGTTCGCCAGAATCTCCACAGCTTCTTCTTTTGCCACGCGCGCCTCATCAACCGTGACAAAATCCGCGGCGATCATCAGGCTTAGCACTTCACTTTGTCTCCCCAGCGCCTTATCCGGTGCGGTGAAAAGATCCCACAGTGCAGGCGCCTGGGGCAATCCGGCGAGCAGTGTTGCCTCTGCCAGGGTGAGTTCGGCCGCCGGCTTATCAAAATAGGTGCGCGCTGCCGCCTCGATCCCATAAGCCAGGTTCCCGAAGTAGACCTCATTCAAGTAAAGTTCAAGTATTTCGTTCTTTTCGTAAGTACGTGAGATCTCCGCGGAGAGGACAATTTCGCGCAGTTTACGGCGAAAGGTGCGTTCAGTCCGTTCATCTTCATCCAGTAATACCGCGCGTACTAGCTGCTGGGTGATGGTGCTCGTTCCCGCTACCGGCTCCTGTTCGCGAGCAGCCTGCACAACCGCGCCAGCGAGACGTACAACATCAAATCCCGGGTTTTCAAAGAAATGTCTATCCTCGGTCGCGATAGTGGCTCGAATCAAATCCGGTGAAATATCCTCCAGCGGCACATAAAGCCGGTTGCCCGTTTCCGGATCAGCTTGTGAATAAAGTAAATTGTTTTCCCGATCGTAGATACGCACGGTCTCAAAAGTGCTGGCGCGTGCGCTCAATTCACGGGGATCAGGCAAAGACCGGGCAATTGCCGTATAACCAATTGCCCCGCTGGCAACAAGGACCATAACGAGAACAATCACGCTGATAACAGTAAATAAGATCGCCCGGGCAATACATCCACTCCAATCCCTGGACGTAGTCGAAACAGGCACTGAACGCAAGGCAGGGGATGTTTGACCGACCACCTTTGCGGTTTGCGCCGGCGATACCTGCCCTTTGGCGCCGGAAACTGGGTAATAAGCCGGCGGGTAGATTTCAGTTGTGGCTTCATCGCTCGATGCTGCGGGTTCTTGGCCGGGAAAAGCAATCGGCGTGCGAACTTCCGTCGCTTCCGTATCTCGCTCCAGCGGTCTCTTTTTCGGGGGTTGGTAAGAATCCGGCGTTATGGGCTGCAAAGGAACCGTGGAGGACGGCCGTGTTGGAGTGCTCTCTCCGGCGATGGTAACCGTGGGATCATCTTCTTTCGGCGGCGGGGTTACGATTAACGGCTTGGGAATCTCGGCCGTTTCCTCTTCATTTACAGACCCCGGATCATTCCCAGTGGACGTCCCATGGATGAGGTCCAGCAGCGAGATAGTTTCATCGCCGCCATCTCCCTTGCCACCGGCAGGAGGTTTACCGGGCTTTTGTTCTTCCGGTATTAATTGTTCCGGCTCTTCCGGATTTTCTTCTGGGTTTTCGCGATCACTCATGTGAAAAGAAACGCTAAACAGGGGGGAAAAGTTCCCCGAATAGGCATTATTAATTGTCTACGACTGTTCCTCCGGCTGGCTTTTTATGAGCATGACCCAAACGCCCCGTTGAATCACCTTCCCCTCCTGATTCAAAACACGATAGGCCATCTCGAGCTGCCCTCCGCCGAGGCGGGGTAAGCCTTTAAGCTCCTTAATTTCCAACTGTACATGAATCGTGTCGCCGATGAAAACAGGAAGGCTGAATTTACAAGATAATTCGCGAAAAGCGAGAATAGTCCCTTCGACAAAGCCGGTCTGAACCGCCAATCCTGTAGCAATTGACTGTACCAGCAAGCCATGGGCGACGCGACGGCCAAATGGCCCACCCTCCGCAAATGCCGCATCCGTATGAATCTGGTTGAAATCTCCGGATAAACCGGCAAAGGTTACGATATCACCCTCGGTTATAGTTCGCCCGGCCGTGGCTAGTTTTTGGCTAAGCTCAAACTCCTCAAAATACAATCCTCGCGGGTTAAAAACCGGATCACTACTCATAATGAACTCCAAATATCCTTCATATCTCTATGAGGAGGTTTCCACGGCGGCCAGCTTCTCAGCTTCATCGGCGAGGATAAGGGCATCAATAAAGGGGTCGAGGTCACCGTCAATCACTGCCGCTAGATTATAACTGGAGAATCCGATACGGTGATCGGTGACACGACTTTGGGGATAATTATACGTGCGGATTTTTTCGCTGCGATCGCCGCTGCCGACCTGTGCTTTACGGTCGGCGGCCAGTTCCGCATGTTGTTTTTCCTCCTCCATTTCCTGCAGCCGGGCCTGAATAATGGCCATACCCAGGCGTTTGTTTTGGGTGAGGCTGCGTTCCGTCTGGATCTTGACCATCATGCCCGTCGGCTTATGGACGATGCGCGCTGCCGTAGCGTTCTTCTGCATATGCTGCCCGCCAGGGCCGGAAGAAAACTCGGCCGTGATCTCCAGATCACGTTCATCCAAAGTTATCTCCACGTCATCGACCTCCGGCATAACAGCGACGGTAGCCGTGCTGGTATGGATGCGGCCCTGTGATTCAGTCACCGGTACGCGCTGCACGCGATGGACGCCGCTTTCAAACTTCATACGTGAAAAAGCGCCTTTTCCTCTCACGAGCAAAACAACTTCTTTATAACCGCCAACACCCGTGCTGTTTTCGCTCATGATCTGCGTTTTCCACTTATGGTCTTCCGCATAACGGGTGTACATGCGCAGCAAGTCCGAGGCAAAAATTCCCGCCTCATCCCCTCCGGCGCCGGCACGGATTTCTATATAAACATTCTTGTCATCCCGCGGGTCCTTAGGAACCAGCATCCTGCGCATCGAATTTTCCAGGCTTTCTAAACGCGCAGTTAATCTGGCGACCTCGTCATTTGCCAGGGTCAGCATGTCCGGATCCTCTTCAAGCTCAATCAGCTCTTCCGCCTCAGCGAGTTCCTGGTTCGCTTTCTTATACTGCTGATAAGCCTCAACCAGTGGGGCCAGATCTGAGCGCTCCTGGGCCAGGTCGGTCAGCCGGACATGGTCAGCCAAAACCGCGGGATCCGTCATTTGGCGCTCCACGTCTTCGTAACGCGCTACAACTTTCTCAATTTGCTCTAGCATATATTAATCGTGCCTTACCATGCTGCTATTTATGATTCGTAATAACCACCAAAACCAACAGTTCCCGGGCCGGCATGGGTACCAATAACCGGGCTCAATTCACCATACATGAATTCTACGGGATTGAGCCGCTTTTGCAGTTCCTCACCGAGTAAGTGTGCCTCATCAGGAGATACTGCATCAACCACGGCCAGGTGGACGTTATCATGTCCTTTAAATCTTTCTTCGGCCAGATCAGCCAGGTAAGCAAGCGCCTTCTTCTTTGTGCGTACTCTGGCCATACTGTCTATCAAGCCATCCGATATTTGCAGCACGGGCTTGATCGAAAGCGCCGAGCCGATCAACCAGCTGGCGCCGCCGATTCGCCCGCCGCGATGAAGGTACTCCAGGGTATCAACCGCAAAAAAGACATTCATCTTGGGGACCAGTTCACGCGCTGCCTGGGCAGCTTCCTGGAGACCAGCCCCTGCTTTTGCTGCCCTTGCGGCAGCGAGAGCAATGAAACCATGACCCACGGAAGCCGATAAAGAGTCCACCACCTCAATAGGAAAGCCTTCCATCAGGTCTGCCGCGCCAACGGCCGACGCATAAGTGCCGCTAATGCCACTGGACAAAGTCACGCAAACGATACTATCGGTCGTTTCCGCCACCCTCGTATAAAGCTCATGAAAATCACCTACAGAGGGCTGCGACGTGGTCGGCAGCTCGCTGGAATTCTCGAGCCTTTTATAAAATTCATCGGTGGTAATATCGATGCCGTCGCGGTAACTCTCACCACCCCAGATTAGATTTAGGGGAATGGTCTGCAGATAGTTCTCTGCAAGTACCTCCGGCGACAAGTTGGCTGTGCTGTCCATCACGACAGCAACTTTTCTTTTGGACATAATTCCTACTCCTCGAATTTCCTATCTCATCCATTATCCCGATTTCCGCTCTTTCAGCCAATCGGGCTTTAATAATGGTATGGAGTAAAACACCTGATTCTCATGGATGGTTGCGTGTTCGAGTTAATAGGCGTCTCGCTTCTCATTTATGATACAATTTGTCCGACTTCAGGAGCATGATGGCTTAGCGAAAGAGAATGTCTATGAATCGTGAATATCATAAATGGTACAGCCCTGCCCTGGGAAAGGACATGGAACTGTTGGTTTTTGGCCATGGCGGCGCTCGTGTGCTCGTCTTTCCAACCTCAAAAGGCCGATTTTACGAATGGGAAGATCGGGGAATGATGAACACCTTGGGCGAGCATCTTGAACGGGGCTGGCTGCAAGTGTACTGCGTAGACAGCGTGGACGCGGAGAGCTGGTATGCGCGCTGGCGACATCCTGGTGAACGTGCCTGGCGCCATTTGCAATACGAGCAGTACTTATTGCATGAAGTACTTCCTCTCTCCTGGCAAAAGAACCAAACCCCTTACCTGATTACCACCGGAGCCAGCTTCGGCGCTTATCATGCGGTGAATTTCGCGTTACGCCACCCGGACTTGGTCGGCCGTACCCTGGGCATGAGCGGCATTTACGAAGTCGATCTCTGGACCGACGGTTACAGCGACGACAATATCTATTTCAACAACCCTAACGCCTACATTCCCAATGAGCATGACTGGGGGCGCCTGGCGGCGCTGCGCAGAATGGACATCATCCTTGCCGTCGGCCGTGACGACAGCCTCCGCCACAGCAGCGAGCGGCTGTCAACAGCCTTATGGAATAAAGATATCGGCAACGCCCTGCGCTTATGGGACGGCTGGGCCCATGATTGGCATTATTGGCACAATATGCTGCTGAATTACATCGGCGGGCATGATTAGTCAGGTATTTCAGTTTTTCAGTGAGTCAGTTTATCAGTTTTTTCTGATTTACTGACCAACTAACTAACTGACTAACTTTACAAGACACGGAGGAAAACATGGCAATCAAGGTAGGATTAATGGTGGGACGTGAGTGGTCATTCCCCCCGGCTTTTATTGAGGAAGTCAATAGACGGAACGTCGGTGTAGAAGCTGAATTTGTCCGCCTCGGCGGAACCCGCATGAATGAGCCCAACCCCTATGCCGTCATTGTCGATCGCATCTCGCATGAGGTACCTTACTACCGTTCCTATCTGAAGAACGCGGTGCTCCAGGGTACTACGGTTGTCAATAATCCCTTCATGTGGACGGCCGATGACAAGTTCTTCGAGGCTTCCCTGGCCGACAAACTTGGTGTAGCCAGTCCCAAAACCTATGTCTTACCCAATAAGGAATACGTACCCGGGATCGTCCATGGGGAAAGCCTCCGTAACCTCGTTTACCCGCTTGATTGGGATACGATTCTTGACTACATTGGCTTGCCTTGCGTTCTGAAGGATGCTCATGGGGGTGGGTGGAAGGAAGTTTATATTTGCCACACTAAGGAAGACGTTTGGAACAGCTATAACCAGTCAGGTCTGCTGACCATGGTTCTTCAAGAGTTCATTCATTGGGAACATTATGTGCGCTGCATGTGTCTCGGTCAAAAAGATGTTTTGCCCATGAAATATGATCCGCGCGAGCGCCAATACCATGTCGATCACGCGCACATGAGCCCCGAACTCGGCGCGCGAGTTGTAGACGATGCCCTTAAACTTGTCCGCGCCCTTGGTTACGACATGAACACGGTGGAGTTTGCCATCCGCGACAGCATCCCTTACGCGATCGATTTCATGAATCCCGCGCCGGATATGGACATTAATTCTTTGACGCCTGTCTATTTCGATTGGGTTGTCCAGCATATGGCTGATATGGTCATCGATATGGCCCTTAATCCGCGCCCACAATTGAGGGAGTTAAAGTGGTCGCAGTTCTATAACAATTAAAATCATTTCACGGAATTTTTCGAAAGCATGATCAGAACGAGAATTTTGAGGGAGTGTCATGTCACTGCAAGATGCAATTAAAACCTATCACGATCTCCTAACCGATGAGATGGCAGCCGAATCGCAAGCGCAGTTGGACGACCAATTACAGCGGCGCGGCCTTTACTTCGGTGACCGCCCTTTATGCACCGTCTTGCGCCCGCGCTTTTTGATGCCCGACCAATACAGTTATTTACGGCGCTCTATTCACCCGCTCTTGGAAGCTTTTTGTAAAATTTCTAACGCTGCTGTCGAGGACGCCGAATTTCGCCAACAATTTAGACTCGATGAGTGGGAAGAGAAGCTCATGGAGATCAACCCCGGTTACAGCAGCCATACGCCGCTCTCACGACTGGATGCATTCTTCTTAACCGAAAGCGGTGATCTCAATTTCACAGAGTACAATGCCGAGGTTCCCGCGGCTTCGGCTTACAACGATGTCCTGACCAAGGTGTTTTTAGGACTTCCAGTCATGGGCCAATTCCTGCGCGAGTACGTCGTCAACCCCTTGATGACGCGCCACGATGTGCTGCACGTCCTTTTGCAGGCCTATAAAGAATGGGGTGGCACAGGTCGGCCGAATATCGCCATTCTGGACTGGCGGGAGGTACCGACCTACAGCGAATTTGAACTGTTCATTCGTTTCTTCGAAGGACAGGGGTTCGTCTGCCGCATTATCGATCCGCGCGATGTGGAATACAAAAACGGCCGTTTATCCGCCGCAGATTTTCCCATCGACCTCATCTATAAGCGCGTATTGATCACCGAATTAATCGAGCGCGGTGGGCTTGATCACCCGGTCGTCAAGGCGGTCGCTGACGGTAACGTCTGCATGGTCAACCCCTTTCAGTGCAAGATCCTCTATAAAAAAGCGAGCCTGGCCGTTCTCAGTGATGAACGAAACAGCCATATGTTTTCAGAAGAAGAATATACAGCCATCCGTAAACACATCCCCTGGACGCGGGTTATGGAAGAGCGCAAGACTTCTTATGGCGACGTGCCCGTCGATCTCATCCCCTTCATATTGAAGTATCAAGACCGCTTCGTCCTCAAACCCAACGACGATTACGGTGGCCGGGGCATCGTCCTTGGTTGGCAAACAAATACCAGCGGTTGGGAA
Organism: Promineifilaceae bacterium (SeqCode); assembly: GCA_046259485.1. Lineage (GTDB taxonomy): Bacteria > Chloroflexota > Anaerolineae > Promineifilales > Promineifilaceae > JAACFF01. The sequence goes on from JBJYWP010000138.1 coordinate 23,971, forward strand.
CAGGCTGTTGAAGACGCACTGAAGACCCCTTATGTCGTCCAAGAGCGCGTGCCTATTCCTGAAGAACCCTATCCAAGCATGGTTGACGGCCGGCTGCAGATATTCGACCGCATGCTGGATACGGCTCCTTTTATCTTCTACGGCAATTACGTGGACGGCTGCCTGACCCGCCTATCCAACGATCCCTTACTCAATGTATCCGCCGGTGGCGGTTCTTCGGTCCCCACGTTCGTGGTATCAGAGCGATAAAAAAGCAATAGCTTCCCGCGTATTGTTTTTGTTTCCGGAAACAAAACGCGGGAGACTGGACATATAGAAGTTAATTTTCTCTTGACATCAAGCGTTGAATCGTCTATATTGGTAGCGAACATATAGATAGATATCTATATGTTAATGATAGGGATTATGAATTCGATCACCTTTGCCAAGGCGATGGCCGACGAGACCCGGCAGGAAATAATGCGTCTTTTATGCTGCCAATGGCTGTGCGTCGGCGACGTCGTGGAAAAAATGGGACATGTCAGCCAACCCACTGTTTCACACCACCTGGCCGTTTTACGTGAGGCGGGGCTTGTTCATGTGCGGCGCGAAGGCAAGCAGATTTTTTATTCTCTCAACCAGGATGCGGTCGCTGTGTGCTGCGGCACGCTCATGCAGACATTTGCACCGGAACGCGTCGTGATTCCGCTGCACTCGATAAATGCTGAGCCATCCTAAATTTTTTTACTTTCAAATATAGACAATTATCAATATGAGGTAAAAATGGCACAGATAACAAACGCGGATATTCATAAAAGCGTCCAGGATCATTATGACCGTCTCGCCGAAAAGTCACTCCAACTCAATGTCCTCGACAGTTGCTGCGGCAGCGATGATGGTTCCTGCTGTTCGGACAATTCACTCTATGAAGCGGATCTCAGCAGCCTTCCTGAGGATTTGGTCAGTTTCTCTCTAGGCTGCGGCGATCCGATTACCCTGGCCGGTCTCGAGCCGGGCAATTACGTCCTTGATTTAGGTTCAGGCGGCGGGCTTGACTGCTTCCTGGCTGCAGAAAAAGTCGGTTCTCAAGGGAAGGTAATCGGCGTAGATATGACACCACCGATGATCGCCAGGGCTAACCGGAACAAAGAAAGGTTGGGAATCGAAAATGTCGAATTTCACCTGGGGCAGATTGAAGCGATACCGGTCGAATCGGACTCCATCGACGTCATCATCTCCAACTGCGTGATTAACCTCAGCCCTGATAAGCAAGCTGTGTTCAACGAGGCTTACCGTGTGCTGAAAGCTGGTGGCCGGCTGGCCGTATCGGACATTCTCACCCAGGGGCGCTTTACGGCCGAAGATCGCGCCAACATGGATGCCTGGTCAGGCTGTGTTAGCGGAGCGGAAGAAGTAAGCGATTATGTCGCCGCATTGAAATCCGCCGGATTTGTCAACATCTCCATCCGTGACAAAGCCGCCCCGACCGTCGAGTTATCAGCCAGCATACTTTCAAGCGAACCGGCCAGGCCTTTCAGCGCCCGCATCACGGCCGAAAAACCCAACTAGTCATTGAGACTAGCCAAAGGAGAGTTTTTATGACTGAATCACGAATCTATTTTGCTCAGGTCGCCAATGACTGGGATCGACTGCGCAGCGGCTACTTTACCGAAGCGATGCGCGATGCCGCCATTCAGAAAGCCGGCTTGCGTCAACATGCAGTCGTCGCCGATGTAGGCACCGGCACCGGTTTCGTCCTTCAAGGTCTTCTCGGCAAAGCGAAAAGTCTGGTCGGTTTTGATGAAAGTCCCGATATGCTGGATGTTGCCCGGCGTCGCTTCGCCAGCACTCCGGAGGTCCATTTCCAATTGACGGACGGCCGTACCCTTCCCGCGCCGGATAATAGCTTTGATGCCGTCTTCGCCAATATGTACCTTCACCATACACCCGATCCCGCTGCGGCCGTGAGAGAAATGACCCGTATTCTCGAACCCGGCGGCAAATTGATCATCACCGACCTCGACAGCCACGACCAAGAGTGGATGCGCGAAGCGATGGCCGACCGCTGGTTAGGTTTTGAACGAGAGGTTGTGTGCAGCTGGTTCGAAGCTGCCGGACTGCTGCACGTGGACATAGACTGTGCCGACGGCACCTGCGATTGTTCCGCACCCGAGGGAAACCCTATCGCCTTGAGCATCTTCATCGCTGCCGGTCAAAAGCCTTGATCTCCTTATAAAAAAAGCGTGGCCGCCTCTCCGAGACGACCACGCTCAATCTTTTAGCAATTGACTCGGCTATTTACAATTTAGAAGGGGATATCGTCCTCTTCCTCTACCGGGGCGCCGCCGCCAAAGCTGCTGCCACCACTATCCACACTAGACACCTCATCGCGTCCACTAGCAAAACTAAAATCTGTCGCATTTATTTCGTAAGAAGCACGAACCGTTCCATCCTGGCCGGTCCACAAGCGTGGTCCTCCAGTAGCAGGATCGGGACGCAAACGACCTTCAACGAGAACGCGGCTGCCCTTCTGCAAATATTGATTTGCGACCTCAGCCCGCCTTCCCCATACACTAACGCGGAACCAGGTTGTTTCATCAACCGGTTGACCTGTTTGACGATCATTCCAACGTCGGCTCGTCGCAACACTAAAATTGGTGACGGCCGTGCCGTCGGGCATATAACGCATCTCGGGATCTCCGCCCAGATTACCCAAAATAACAATTTTCTGATACATGGTGCCTTTTACTCCCTATTAGACTTGTATTACGCTAAGTTAATAAAATATTTGTTTCTAAAACAAGCCTCAATTGCTAGGCATTATTTTAGCACATAAGTTCTAAATGTGCAATACTCAAATGGAACGAATTTTTTACAATTACACCCATCCGCGCAGGCGCACAGCCTCGGCCACGCGATTAACAGCCACCAGGTAGGCGGCGACGCGCGTGTCCACGTTACGCGTCTGCGCCATCTTGTGCACCGCGTGAAAAGCCGTCGTCATTTTCTGATCCAGACGCTCGTGAACCAGCGCTTCATCCCAGTAATATTGGTAGGCATTCTGCACCATTTCGAAGTAGGAAACGGTAACCCCGCCGGCATTGCATAAAAAGTCAGGAATAATTGTCGTGCCTTTCTCTTTGAAAATCTTATCCGCCTCGGGCGTCGTTGGGCCATTGGCCAGTTCGGCAATGATGGGCGCTTTTACATTGTTCGCATTCGTGCCCGTCAGTTGGTTTTCAATCGCGGCCGGGATCAGGATATCAACGTCCAATTCCAACAAGTCGGCGTTGCTGATCGGCTCCGTGTCCGGGCAGCCTTCAACTCGTCCGCTGCGGCGCACATTTTTGGAGACGACCTTGGGGTCCAGGCCGTTCTCATTGTAAATGCCGCCGAACTCATCACTAACAGCCACAACTTTCAGGTCAAAATGCTCGGTACCCAGGCTGTGGGCGAAAGAGCCCACATTGCCATACCCTTGAATGGCGCAGGTGGCACCTTTTAGGTCCATGCCTTGCAATTTGGCCGCTTCGCGGATGGTGAAGAGGCCGCCAAGGGCTGTCGCCGGGGTACGACCGGCCGATCCACCTAACGGCAGCGGCTTGCCGGTGATGACACCGGGCTCATGGTGTCCCTGCAAGACTTCATATTCATCCAACATCCAGGCCATGATTTGCGGATTGGTATGGACGTCCGGGGCGGGCACATCGCGGGTCAGCCCGACGTAGCGGGCCAGTACGCGCATATAACCACGGCTGAGACGTTCCAGCTCACCGGTCGACATCTGGCGCGGGTTGCATATAACACCGCCCTTTCCACCACCAAGGGGCACGTCAGCCACGGCCGTTTTCCAGGTCATCCATGCCGCCAGGGCGCGCACCGTATCGATTGTTTCGTCGGGGTGAAAACGAATGCCGCCTTTTGCCGGACCGCGGGCATCGTTATACTGCACGCGAAAACCTTTAAAAGTCTGCACATGGCCATCATCCATGCGCACCGGGATCGTAAAATGAAACTCGCGCATCGGTTGGCGCAGAAAGGCATGCATATCAGGATCAAGTTGTAATACGGCCGCCGCCTCGTCTAATTGGGCTTGCGCGATAGCGAACGGGTTCAAGTTTTCACTCATGGGAATTCACCTCAATTTTCAATAATTCGGGGATCGTATAGTTTTGCACGTGGGATCATGCTTCTACACATTTTCTTATGCCGGCAACTATTTTGCGGCAGGTCTCAAGCATAGCAGAGTGCCTGAAATTAGGCCAAATTAACGAAAAAACCCCTGGAATATTAATTCCAGGGGTTAAGGAGAAGGATCAAGTGTCAGGCACTCTACTTACTACACCCAGCCGCGCAGACGAACCGCACGGGCAACTCGATCGATCGCCACCAAGTAAGCAGCCACGCGGTTATTTACCTTCTGGGCCTTGGCCATTTGATGCACGGCATGGAAGGCTTTGGTCATCTTCTCATCGAGACGGTCATGAACCATGTCTTCCGACCAGTAGTACTGGTAAGCATTCTGCACCATCTCAAAGTAGCTCACAGTCACGCCGCCGGCGTTGCAGAGAAAGTCCGGAATCACATAGATGCCGTTCTCATACAAAATCTCATCCGCTTCCGGCGTTGTCGGGCCGTTGGCCAATTCGGCCGAAATCTTAGCCTTTATCCGCGGTGCATTTTCGGCCGTAATGACATTTTCCAACGCCGAAGGGAACAGGACGTCAACATCCAGTTCCAACAACTCCTCATTGGAAATATCATCGCAGCCTTTAAAATCGGCCACGGCTCCGGTGTTGCGCTTGTGAGCATAGGTCTCTTTGTAAGGCAGGCCTTTGGTGTTGATGATGCCGCCGCGGGAATCGCTCACGGCAATCACTTTTAATCCCAGAATGTCTTCGGCGAGCTGGTGGGCGAAAGTGCCTGCATTTCCATATCCCTGGATAGCGGCCGTTTTACCCTTCAAATCGAAGCCCAGGACATCCGCCGCTTCACGCAAGGTATAGATGCCGCCGCGCGCCGTGGCATCCTCACGCCCCGCCGATCCACCCAGTTCCAACGGCTTTCCGGTAATGACGCCCGGTTCATGATGGCCCACCAATACCTCGTATTCATCCATCATCCAGGCCATAATCTGTGGGTTTGTGTAAACATCAGGAGCAGGGACATCCTTGGTAATGCCTACGTAGCGGGCAATGTTACGCATATACCCTCGACAGAGCCGCTCCAACTCCGTTTGCGTCAACTGCCGCGGATCGACGATGATACCCCCTTTTGCGCCTCCAAGAGGAATATCCACGACGGCCGTTTTCCAGGTCATCCACGCCGCAAGAGCGCGGACTGTGTCGATCGTCTCCTCCCAATGGAAACGGATACCTCCTTTTCCAGGACCGCGCGCATCATTGTACTGCACGCGAAAACCTTTAAAGGTACGCACGTTGCCATCGTCCATTCGTACGGGGATGGTGAAGTGAAATTCACGCATCGGTTCCCGCAGGAAGGCATGCATATCAGGATCAAGCTGCAAAACCTCTGCGGCTTCATCAAGCTGCGCTTGCGCAATAGCAAATGGATTCAGTTTTTCACTCATTAGATTTCAGCTCCTATAAGTGTGGGAAAGTTCTCACCGCATCTATTGTACGGCACGATCACAGTGTGAATAAATTTATTCTGCCTGTCAAGTGATAAGTGTCATGTGCTTTTCCATGACAAAGGGCATGTCCCAGGCCAGTTTCTTCCCAACTTTTTGCGCCTCTGGTAAACTCCGTGCCGCCCCCATTTGGGGCTTAGGGAAATGATAGATTTTATGCAGCTTTTTTATGCTTTTCTCCTCAGTGCGATTGTCGTCGCCCTGGCTTACTGGCGCGGATCGCTCTCCAAATCCGGTGCCATTGGCGCCCTGATTGTAGGCACGTTGACCCTTGGTTTTGGCGGCTGGTCGTGGGCTGCCTTATTGGCCGTATTTTTCACAAGCTCCAGTCTCCTATCCCATTTTAAAGAAGCGGAGAAAAAGGCAGCCGCCGAAAAGTTTGAAAAAGGACACCGTCGAGACCTGGGTCAGGCTTTGGCCAATGGCGGCCTCGGCGCTCTCCTGGCCACTTTAAGCGTCTTCGTCCCCACTTCCCTTGTCCCCACCAACACCTGGTATTTTTTGTACCTGGGTGTTATGGCTACCGTTACGGCCGATACCTGGGCTACCGAACTGGGAACCTTGAGCAAGCAGCCGCCACGCCTGATCACCAACGGACGGATCGTCGAGGTCGGAACCTCCGGTGGTGTGTCGTTCCTGGGCACGGCCGTTTCCTTATTAGGCGGTCTGGTGATCGGCTTAACAGCCGGACTGTTCACCAGCTTCAGCCTGCCGGCCATGCTTGTCACCGGCGCCCTAAGCGGGCTCGCCGGCTCACTTATAGACAGCCTGCTCGGTGCGACGGTGCAACAAATCTATTACAGCGATAGCCGCCAGAAAGAAACAGAGAAGAAAATCGAGCTGGACGGCACACCAAACAGGCCTTTGCGCGGCTGGTCCTGGATGAGCAACGACATGGTTAATCTCCTGGCATCCCTGGTTGGCGGCTTTGTCGCCATTGCCGTCGCAGGGTTATTTTTATGAACTACTACTCCCTTCCTACAAAGATTGTGCAGAATCCAGGATTCATTTATGATCCGCACTCTATAATCAAAGAACTTTTTCAAAGGAAAATCGATGAATAGTGATAAAAATTTGATTACCGCGGAAAACTTATACGATCTGCAAGTCATCACCGATCCCCAGATATCTCCCGATGGGAAGCACATTATCTTCAATGTGCAGCGTGTCGATCGGGACAGCGAAAAGAAATACTCAAACCTGTGGATTGTGCCCACCGATGGCGGCGAAACAAGGCAGTTCACCTATGGCGACCAGCGAGATCGCCACGCGCGCTGGTCTCCTGATGGGCGAGAGATCGCCTTCCTTTCTAATCGCCAGGAGGAAACGCAGGAGCAGATTTACATCATTCCCTTTTTCGGTGGCGAGGCACGGCCGTTAACGAAATTAAAAGGCTCCTTCGCTGGGTTTGAATGGTCGCCCGGCGGAGAAACCCTGGCTTTTCAGTTCCGCAGCAAAGACGCCGAAGCAGTCGAGCGGGAAGCGGATGAACAGAAAAAGAAGCTAGGTGTTGTCGCCAGGCGTATCACAAGTCTGGAATATAAGGCGGAAGGCGCGGGCTTTTTACCACAAGAAAAATGGCACATCTGGACCGTCGATACAAGCAGCGCTGAAACGCAGCAGCTCACCGAGGGCGATCATCATAATACCGGCCCGCGTTGGTCGCCGGATGGATCGCAAATACTTTTCCTGAGCAATCGCAGCCCTCATCCCGACAAAGATATTGACGCCATCGACCTCTTTCTCATTCCCGCTGAGGGCGGTGAAGAAACAAAAATCGAGGCGCCCTACGGCCGAAAATTCAATGCCTCTTTTTCACCGGACGGGCAGTGGATTGCTTACCTTGGCCGTGAGAAAACAGGCGCATTTTATCAAAACAATTCCCTTTACATCTTGCCGGTCAATGGCGGAGAATCACGCAATCTGACAAAGCCTTACGACCTACATCTGGAGCTGGCGACTGTGGCCGATATTGACCTTAGTGAAGGGTCGAACCTACCGATCTGGTCTCTCGACGGGCAGTTCATCTATGTCATGGCCGTGAGCCGCGGAGACCAGCCGCTTTTGGCAATAGCTGTTAGCGATGAGGGTGGCGAGCCACAACGCGTCATTGAAGAACCCGGTGTCATCGGCGAGTTTTCCTTTGATGCCACCCAGGACGGTATCGCCGCGCTCTGGAGTTTTCTCAGCAGCACCGGACAGGTCGTTTTGAAAGAGCAAAACAAGCCCGGCATCACTATCCTGACCCAATTTAATCAGGACCTGCTGACGCAGTTGGAACTTGGCGAAATTGAGGAAATCACCTTCACCGGTCCTGGGGGTGAAGAATTGGACGGCTGGATACTCAAACCCCCAGACTTTGATCCCAACCGGCAGTATCCCTCGATCCTAGAAATCCACGGCGGACCACAGACCCAATACGGCCGTGTTTTTATGCATGAATTTTATTATCTTGCCGCCCAGGGATATGTGGTCTCTTGGTGCAATCCCCGCGGCAGCCAGGGCTATGGTGAAGATTTCAGCGGCGCCATCTTTAACAACTGGGGAACCGTCGACTATGACGATATCATGGCCTGGGCTGACTTAATCGCCGAAAAGCCCTACATTGACTCATCGCGCATGGGTGTCGCCGGGGGCAGCTATGGCGGGTATATGACAATCTGGGTTATCGGTCACACCGATCGTTTTAAAGCGGCCGTCGCCCAACGCCTGGTCAGCAATTTCATCAGCTTCCACGGCTCCAGTGATATGAACATGCTTTCGGAACACCTTGTCGGTACATTGGCGCCGCCCTGGGAGGATATTGAAAATTATTGGCGACAATCGCCGATGAGCGCTGTCGGCAATGCCAGCACACCGACCCTGATCATCCACAGTCTCAATGACCTCCGTGTCCCCAGCGAGCAGGGGGAACAGGTTTTCGTTGCCTTGCAGCAGAAAGGGGTAGATTCAGAGCTGGTCTTATTCCCGGACGAATCGCATGGCCTTTCCAGAAACGGCCGTACTGACAGGCGTGTCGCCCGCCTGGAACATATGGCGCGCTGGTTTGAGAAATATCTTAAGCAGGATTAAAGCCAGCCCTAATTGTGATATACTTGGCCGGTTAAGGCTTTTAGGATTAATTTTGAGGAGAATTATTAAATTTTATGACTAAAACAAGAAAACGGCGGGTACAAAAAACAAGGACTCACCAATCAATGAAATCGGGTGATGGCAAATCTACCAATTGGACGCGCATATTGCTCATTGTCATTGGTATCGTCATTGTTTTGAGTATGATGCTTTCGCTCATTCACTTTCAATAACGCAGCGGCTGCTCAGTGAAATCTTAGGTGCGGATCGCTGAACGAACAGCAACCTCATATTCCTGAAATTCAGGGGTCCGCACCATCTCAAAACGGCGTGGGCGGGGCAGATCGATTGGGAAACGATCCGTGATCGTAGCCGGAGAGCTCGGGCCATTAACAGCGCCCAAAACTAACACCATATCACTCAAGAAAACCGCTTCACTGATACTGTGCGTCACCATGAAGACGGTCACAGGCATCGCCCGGCGGATGCGCAGCAGCTCCTGTCCCATACGTTCACGCGTGAGTGCATCCAGCGAACCGAACGGCTCGTCTAGAAGCAACAAGGACGGCCGGTGGATCAACGCCCGGGCAATGGCCACGCGCTGCGCCATGCCGCCTGATAACTGCGCCGGATAGCTTTCTTCAGAGCCGGTCAGCCCAACCAGGTCGATCATTTCACGCACACGACGGTCGACGTGGTTTCCCTTCTCACCACGAAGTTCCAGGGGCAGGCGCACATTATCATACGTTGTACGCCAGGGCATCAGGTTATCGCGTTGGAAAACAACCCCGACCGTCAGATCTGATTCCTTCGGGTTTTGTCCCTCAAACAAGACTTCCCCGCTGCTGGGCTGAAGCAGACCGCCAATAATGCGTAAAAGTGTTGATTTCCCAATGCCGGAAGAACCAACCAGCGTCGTAAAATCCCCACCCTGCATGGACAAAGAAATATCGGTCAGAACGTGCGTCCCGTTATCGGCAAACACGTGAGCGACATTTCTCAGGGTCACCAGTGGATCGCTCTGGCCTGCCGGACCCTGTGCCGCGAAGACTCCGGCCGTTTCTATGTTCCCTTCCTGAGCCATTAAGGTTGAACCTTTAAGACAAAGTCGTTTGTATAAGCCTTTTCAAGATCGGCTACAGGATGATCGAGAAGCCCCATTTCGATCAACAGATCCTCGGTCCGCTTCCAGGATTGGCCGTCCGTGAGGCCTAAAGTATCCGCACGCCAGAATTCGATTGAAGAATCAAGTACATCGCGCCGGCTGTTATCAAGCCCTTCTACATATTTCTTACTTATTTCATAAGCCTCATCGGGATTGGCAATTGTATCCTTAAGCCCACGCAGAAAGGCGCGCGTGAACCCTTCTACCAACTGCGGATTGTTGGCGATCGTCTCCTCATTGGTAACAACGCCGTTATGGACAAGATCAATATAATCCGCGACCTGCAAATTATTGATGGCTTCACCCATATTCTCTAGCTGGATAGGCTCATTATTGGCAAAAACCACAACGGCATCCACCTGGTCAGACAGTAAATTTTCAATTTGCGTGAAGCCGATATCCTTTGCCTCTACCTGATCCTCCGTCATGTTATTGGCGGACAACAAACCAACATAACCAACATAGCTGGTGCCGAAGAAACCTGGAAGGCCAACGCTGCGTCCTATCAGGTCTTGTGGGGTTTCGATTCCTGCGGCCTGGCGGCTGACAATAGCGATCGGATATTTTTGGAACCACTCCAGAATGTAGACAACCGGCAAGTCTTGGGCGCGAGCCAGGATCACCTGGTCTCCACCAACAAGCGCGAATGGAACTTCATTAGCTCCTACAAGAGCCATGCCGTCCGTCTCAAAACTATAATCAAATTCCAGCGCTAATCCTTCTTCGGCAAAATAACCCTTATCCACGGCAACATAAAGCGGCGCGTACTGCGGATCAGGGATATAGCCCATGGGCAGGCGAAGCTGGGTCAATCCTCCGGAACTTGCTTCCTGTTCAACGGCCGTCGAATTACAGCCAGCCAGCACAAGTAAAATAATTAATAGGGGAATTAAGAGTCTAGCGAAGCGATTCAAATTTCCTTCTCCACGTATTTTATGCTCTCGGAAGATCCTTGAGAGATAACCACCACCTTCTCTCTCTGGAGGGCTGAGGCACTTTTACCATCTCGCAGCTGCCAGCGCAACAGGCGTCTTTCTAACAGGCTGACAAGGCCATACAGCGATAGGGCGATCGCTCCTAAAGCAATTAACACGACAAACACCAGATCGGTTTTAAATTGATAGCGCGCCGTTACCAATAGGTACCCCAGACCTTCACTGCGCGGCTGCACAAATTCACCGACTAATGTACCGATCACGGCCAGGGTCGCTCCAACTTTGAGCCCAGTCAACAGCATAGGCATGGCCGCCGGCAGTTCCATTTTGCTGAAAACCTGGCCGCGCGTGGCATGCAGCGATGCCATCAGCTCGTACATTTCCGGAGGTACGGAACGTATCCCGGTAATACTGTTGATCAAGATGGGAAAGAAAACCACCAAGACGGCTACTGTCACTCGCGACCAATAGGTTGAAGATATCCAGATCGTCAACAGGGGGGCAATAGCAATCACCGGAATTGCCTGGGAGGCAATCAGGTAAGGCGAGAGCAAACGTTCAGCTAGCGGCGACTTGGCCAGCATATATCCCAAGGGAACGGCGATGAATAAACCAATGAGCAGGCCGGGGATAATTTCACTGATGGTAATCAGACTGTGGCGCACAAGACGGCCGTCGGCGAGCACAATCTGAAACTGCCGCCAGACATCGGCCGGTCCCGGCAGGATAAAAGCCGGATAATCTCCCAGGATCACCAGCAGCTGCCAGGCAATCAATAAGACAATGAGTGATGCCAAAACTGTAAGCCACGTCGGCTGAGCGTCAAGAAACCGCTTTATATTTTTCATGATTTAAGTTCGGAGCAAGGGGAAGGTAGAACGCGAATGCCAACGCTTCCGCCCATTAAACAAAAACCCCACAAATTTGTGGGGCATGCATAAACGGGTACGCGTCGATTGTTTGCCTTCTCCCATCCAGACTATAACTGTCGGCTCCGGAATCACACCGGATCCACCGTGACTAACGATATCACATCGCGAACGATAGAAGTCGCGCCATCAGGTCGCGGGCTTAGCCTGCGCTTGGCCTTACCGCCGGTCGGGAATTTCACCCTGCCCCGAAGGAAATATTTAACTTTATTAAGCTCAATTGCATTATACATTAGCCAGGGGCTAAGTCAATGACTCCACAGCAATTTCACAGTTCAAGATCCTACGGTTGCGGATCTGGAATTTCAGGGTAACAATGGCGGTGGGGATAGAGATTGACAACGGATGAATCGTCGTTCAATTTTTTGTTCGACTTAATTTAAAGGAGAAAATGGAGAAATCAAAACCACTGAAACCTGAATTTTACAAATCAGTTTTGCTGCTTATCTTCCTACTGCTTGTTGTCCCTACAGCGTGTGCCAATGCAGCCGAAGATGTAGCCGGCGATGCAGAAGCTTCTCCAGTACCCCAGGGCATGTCCTTTGCTGAAGCAAGCACGATTTATAATCTTAATCCCGACTCGACAGAGGCCCGCTTTCTCATAGACGAGATCTTGCTCGGCGAACCGACCACCGTGGTCGGCAAAACCAATCAGGTCAGCGGACAAATCGCACTTGATCTGCAAAACCTATCCACAGCCGCCGTGGGTCCTATCCAGGTTGATGCGCGAACGCTGCTGACAGACAATGGCTTTCGTAACCAGTCAATCGATACCCGCATCTTGCTCACTTCTGTCTTTCAAACTATCACCTTCACTCCCACGGCCGTTTCAGGACTGCCGGATACCACCACAATTGGCGAACCGCTTAACTTCCAAATCACCGGAGATCTGACAATCACCGAATACACAAAACCTGTGATTTTCGACGTCACGGCCGTTACCGTCTCAGACACACGCATTGAAGGAAGCGCTAAAACAACCATCCAGCGTGCGGACTTTAATCTCTTCGTACCCAGTGCGACCGGCGTAGCCGGCGTCGAAGAAAATGTTATTCTGGAACTCGATTTTACGGCCGATGCCACAAAGTAAAGGAGCCCCCTAAAATATGAATGACCTCGTTTTCGCCACAATGGCCACCTCAACCGCCGCCGCTCGTCAGGCGCTGCTTTGGGCTAGGAGCATCCGCGCCTTTGGCGGCCGTTATGCTGCTACGCCGATCTGGCTCATGATCCCCGAATACATTGAACGACTGCCGACCTCATTACGTCTGGACTTGGACAAGGCCGGGGTCCGTCTGCTTGCTTTTGAAGTGAGTAAGGAGGAACTTGATTTCCCATTTGCGGGCAAAACCATCGCTGCCGGATTTGCTGAATACCTGGCTCAGGAACGGGCGGCGATCCTGGTCTGGATGGATCGTGACAGCCTGATTATTCAAGAACCGGAAGTCTTATTCCTCCCCGACGGTAAAATCTTTGGCTACCGGCCGGTTGATCACACCTTAATTGGTTCGCCGGCCTCCGCGCCGCCGGATCCCTTTTGGGACCTGATCTACAACTACTGCGCGGTCGATGCACAGCACATTAAGCCGATGCGTACTTCCGTGGACGAAAAAATGATCCGCCCCTATTTCAACGCCGGCATGTTGGTTGTCCGGCCACGGCGGAAATTATTACAAACATGGTCTGCTAACTTCAGGTCTTATTACACCTTGCCGGCCTTTAACCCTTTTTATGAACAGGACTTTCTATACCGCCTATTTATCCATCAGGCTGTTCTGGCGGGGACGATACTGGCCGAAACCAACCCTCAAGAGCGCCATGAACTGCCCTGTCTGGTCAATTATCCTCTACATATGCACGCCTCTCATCCTGAATCCCGCCGCCCTGAAAAGTTAAATGATGTGATCTCTCTCCGCTATGACACCATGGCTGACGAGCCGCATTGGGAAGAGACCATCCCGATTGATGAACCCCTGCAAAGCTGGTTGTATGAGCAGCGAAAGGACATAAACCTGATCTAATCATGGAAAAGAAATTAACAACAGACCTGCAATCGCTGCTGCAGCAGCAGTTCGCAATGGCCGAATTCCGGCCTGGGCAGCGAGAGGCAATCGAAGCGCTGCTCTCCACCGGGCGCGTTTTGTGTATTCAGCCCACAGGCTATGGCAAATCACTCATCTACCAGCTTAGTTCCCTACTTATTGATGGGCTGACGCTGGTCATATCCCCTTTGCTCGCTTTAATGCGCGATCAGGTGGCGCAGCTAAACTCCCGCTTTGGGATTGCCGCCGCGAGCATCAACTCCGACCAATCAGAGGAAGAAAACGCGGCGGCGATTCAAGCCGCGCTGAATGGGCGCCTGCGCATTCTCTTTATCGCCCCGGAGAAACTGGATAACATCGAAATATTCTCCTTCTTGACCCGTTTACCTATTGGCCTGGTCGTTGTCGATGAGGCCCATTGTATTTCGACCTGGGGGCATGACTTTCGCCCCGCTTACCGGCAAATCATCGAGGCTGTAAGGGAGTTCGAGAAGAACAACCGCGAGCTGCATGTCCTCGGCCTGACGGCAACGGCAAACGGCCGTGTAGAGAAAGATATCGCCGCCCAGTTACGCGGCTCCCCGGAGGCAGCGCTCGTCGTGCAGCGCATGCCCATGGATCGGCCGAATATCCGCCTGGCCGTCCAAGAAGTTTCAGGTATGGTTGAGAAGCTCGCTTTTCTGGCTGAACGCCTGCCGCAGCTTGAGGGCAGCGGCATCCTCTACTGCGCAACGCGCGAAAACACGGAAATCGTCGCTGAATATCTCTCCCAGCAGGGTGTAGACGTCGTATCCTATCACGCCGGCTACGATGCAGAGCGCAAACGCGCCTTGCAAAATGCCTTCATGAACGGCGGACACAAAGCGATTGCCGCCACAAATGCGCTGGGTATGGGCATCGATAAAGCGGATATCCGCTTCATCATTCACGTCGATGTTCCGGGATCGATCACGGCTTATTACCAGGAAGTCGGCCGTGCCGGCCGCGATGGGCTGCCCGCGCAAGGGATTTTATTGTTCGATATACAGGACCGCCGCATCCAGGAACATTTCATTCGTTCCGCCCAACCTACTGCCGCCGATTTCGACACCGTGCTCAACGCGATCAGCTCAGACGCCGCCGTATCCTGGCCCTCGCGGAACCAGGTTCGCGCTCGAAGCGGCCTGCATCCGACCATGGTCACTGTCATCCTCGCCGAGCTGCAAGAACAATCTTTTGTAGAGAAACAGCTGATCAACAGACGGCAAGTCTATGTGCGCACCTCGAAACAAGGAATGCCGGAATTGGCGCGATATGAGCGGCAGCATGTAGTTCGCAGCCAGGAATTGGAAAAAATGATCCTGTACGGGCAGGGTGAAACGGGCTGTCTGATGCAGACCTTGCGCCAGGTCTTGGGCGACGAAAGCGCGCAGCCATGTAGTCACTGCAGCTACTGCCGCCGGGAAACGGCCGTTTCCTACAGCAACGATCGCGCTGGCATACAGGCCTGGTTGGACCATCGCCAGGTTCCCATTCCCCCGGCTAAACGGCCGCTTATGGAAGGTGGTTTCTCGCTCTTAGACGGCCAGTTGCGCCAACCCCTTTTTGTGAACTTCATGCGCCAACGCACTGACCGACCGGACCTAGACTCCGAACTGTACGAGCTCTTGAACGCGCTGCTGGGCCGTTTAAAGACGAAATATCAGTTTAAGCGCGTGGTGTCTATCCCCTCCAGGACCTGGCAGCAGCGCGAGAACACGAGCGCATATGCAGCCGCGAAGTTGGGCGTGACCGCCGCGCCGGCTCTGCTTTCCTGGCGAGAAGCTCCACCTAATCGTCAGGGCGAACTATTGAACAATGACCAGCGCCGCGATAACGTGCACGACCGAATGCAGGTAGTCGCCGCTGGCGGCTTGCTGAGTGCGCTCTCAGAAAATGATGCCATTTTGCTGCTGGACGACTATATTGGTTCAGGAGCGACAATGAAAGAAGCTGTGCGCGCGCTTCGCAATGAGGGCGGTCTGCAGGCGGTGATTGTGCCCATCACCATCGCCCGCGTTCGCTGGCGGCTTGGCGCGCGCGGAATGATATAAGCTGTTCAGTATGTCAGTACGTCAGTATGCCAATGAGGTAGATAAGAACTGAGAAACTGATTGACTGAGGAACTGATTAACTTTTGCAAGGAGAGTGCTACATGAAACGAGTCGTCATCACCGGCAGCACACGGGGAATCGGTTATGCCCTGGCCGATGCATTTCTGGACCAAGGCTGCCTGATCATCGTCAACGGCCGTGGCCATGAATCGGTCGAACAAGCTTGTGTAGATCTGGCCATGAAATATGGTTCTGAAAGGCTGTACGGCTTTCCGGCGACGGTTTCAGAACCGCAGGATGTGGAAAACCTCTGGACCTACGCCGCCAACTCTTTGGGCGCGGTCGACATCTGGATAAACAATGCCGGCTTGGGCCATGACACGGACCCGCCCTGGGAACTGCCGGCCGATACGGTCAAGAACGTGATTGATGTCAATGTCTTAGGCCTGATCTACGGCTCGCAGGTTGCCATGAGAGGCATGCTTAAGCAGGGTTTCGGCCAAATCTACAATATGGAAGGCTATGGTTCGAACGGCCAAATCCGCGAAGGTCTCAGCATCTACGGCACATCAAAAGCGGCCGTTCATTATTTCACTCAGGCCTTGATCCAGGACGCAGCAGAAACCAGCATCGTCGTGGGCACGCTTCAACCAGGCATGGTGATTACCGATTTGTTATTGGATCGCTATGAAGACCCTCAGGAACTGGATAAGGTCAAATCGATTTTTAACATCATTGCCGATACGCCGGAAAACGTCGCTCCGTGGTTGGTTGAGCAAATCCTGGCAAATAACAAAAACGGCACGCACATCGATTATATGCCCAGATCCCGCTTAGTCGGCCGTTTCCTAAAATCCCCCTTTAGCAAACGCGATCTATTTGATGAAGTTGACGATGATGGTGATGGTGATAATGAGAAGGGTGAAGAGAAATAGAAAAGCATTTCAGCATTTCAGCATCTCAGTAATTTAGGCTTTTCCCTGCCCACCTGACTAACTGACAACCTGAAAACCTGACCACCTCACCTCTCATGCACCTGGAAACCCAACGCCTCCTCCTACGCGAATTTACCGAAAATGATTGGCCGGCTGTTTTAGCTAACCAGAATGATCCCCTCTATCTTCGTTATTACCATTGGACGGAACGAACGGCTGCGGATGTAAAGGCTTTTGTTCAGATGTTTATTGACAATCAGCAGGAACGGCCGCGCAAAAAATACCAGCTTGCCATAGTCTTGAAGAGCGATGGGCAGCTAATCGGCAGCTGTGGTGTGCGCATCAATGACCCGGCGCTGCGAGAAGCCAATATCGGCTACGAGCTGGCCAGCCGCCATTGGGGAAATGGTTACGCTACGGAAGCGGCCGGGGAGATTTTGCGCTTTGGCTTCACGGATCTGGGTATGCATCGAATCTGGGCTATGACAATAGCTGAAAACAAGGGTTCGGCGCGGGTATTGCAGAAATTGGGCATGCGTCTGGAAGCCCATGAAAGAGAAAAAGAATGGATCAAAGATCGCTGGCGCGATCGCCTTACCTTCGCCATCCTGGACCATGAATGGCAGAGCCAAGAATTAATTTCGTAGTTTCAAAATGGCTTCAAATCAGGGGCAGTCGTTATTTGCACTTTACTTCTTATTGGCGCAAACTATACTTCTATTTTGGTTGACTTTATAAGATTTTCAAACCTGTACGTCAGGCGCTTTTATTGAAGAGGAGGTTCTTATGGAAAAATTGGAGAATGCCGGCTTTGGTTCACGCTTCTTAGCCTGGTTGATTGATATGGCCGCATTGGCAATTCTATCCTTCATCCTGACCCTTATTTTTTCCGGTGTAGTAACAATTGGATCGCGAACAGACAGCACTATCCTTGGCTTTTTAACGACGACGACCGCATTTCTTTTGGCGGCGATCAATCTGGTACTGCAATTTCTCTATTTTGGTTTTCTATGGAGCCGCAATGGACAGTCATTTGGCATGACGATCATGAATATCCGCGTCAACAGGCCGGACGGACATACGCTTCCTTCCTTCTTACGCGCCGGACTGCGCGGATCAGTTGGTTACTGGATCAGCGGTCTAATATTTGGTTTAGGCTACCTTTGGGCGCTTATTGACAGCAACAACGAAGCGTGGCACGATAAAATTTTCAACACGCGCGTTGTCGCTCCCAGTCCTTTCGAAGTTAAAAATTAATCCATCATAGATATAACGGCGGAGCCGGCATTCACCGGCTTCGTCCTTTTGTGGTTTAGTCGCAACAAAAGTTAGGGGGATTTAATGTCTAAACGCCTCACATGGCAAGAACTCACACTTAAGCTGCACAACCCATTTCGCGTCTCCTATGGCGCGAGCGTTACCAGACAGGCTCATTGGATACGCCTGGAAGAAGATCAAGGCTGGGGTGAAGGAACTATCCCACCTTACTACGGCGTTAACCCAGAAGACATGACGGCCGTCTGGCAGAGGGCTGCGCGATCCTCGGAACCTTTCCCAAACGATCCTGCTGAGATCAGCGCCTGGGTTGGAAATGAAGGACCTGCTCCGGCGCGGACAGCCCTGGACCTCGCTTTACACGATCGTATCGGCAAACTGCTTGATAAGCCGCTCTACGAACTTCTAGGCCTTCCCGCACCCGAGCCGATGGTCACCTCTTTTACCGTCAGCATTGACACGCCGCAGGCGATGGCAAAAGCCGCAGCGGCCGTTCCTGAATTCCCGGTGATCAAAATCAAGCTCGGCAGTGATGACGATGTCGCTTGTCTGGCCGCCGTCCGCCGCGCGCGCCCTGATGCCAAGCTGCGTATCGACGCCAATGCCGCCTGGACGGCCGAGGAAGCAATTGCCCGGCTGCAGCATATGTTACCCTTTAATCTGGAGATGGTAGAGCAGCCGGTTGCTCGCGATGATTTCGCCGGCATGGCCGCCGTCCAGGCCGTCTGTGATGTCCCGGTCGTTGCCGATGAATCTGTACAGACCCTAGAAGATGTTGAAAAACTGGCCGCGGGTGGTGTGCAGGGCATCAATCTGAAGTTGATGAAAATCGGCGGTTTGGCGCCGACTCTTGAACTTTTACGCCGCGGTCAGGCACTGGGTCTGCGCATCATGCTCGGCTGTATGATGGAAACATCCATCGGCGTAACGGCCATGGCCCACCTGGCCGGAGCAGCGGATTGGTTGGACCTGGATGCCCCTTTATTGATAGTAAACGATCCCTTTGACGGGGTTATTATCGATCAGCGGGCGCGGCTAAAGCTGCCTCAAAGGCCCGGTATCGGTGTTATTAAGCGGATGAATGAGGACTAAATCATGTCAAAGGATACGATTAGCGAGACACTGGAAAAAATCAAAGCGCGTTACAGCGACGGACGTTTAAACGTCTTTGAATTATCGGCCGAACAACCTGCGCCTGATCGCTGTGTTTTGTCAGGCACGGTTCTGGATCAGGCGCTATTGGAAAACAGTCTCCAGCAATTAAGAACCGCTTTTCCGGAAATTACCTTCGATGCCGTTGCAGTCACCATCTTGCGGAAGTCGCCTGCGCAGCTGCTGGCGCTCAACACCAATTTAGCCGGTGTCCACCGCCATCCCTCCCGCAAAACCGAACTCATGACCCAGGTGCTCAACGGCACCATCGTTGAAAGGCTGCGAGAAGAAGATTCATGGCTGTTTGTCCGCCAGGAGGATGGTTATTTGGGCTGGGTTCAGGGCGCTTACTTAACGCCCGATTTACCGCTGTTAACGCCCACGCATATGGTATATGAACCGCTGCTGCTGATGCTTGCCGGAGCGGATGAACATGAAAAGATTATCAGTCGTGTCTTTGCCGGCACGGCCGTATCTATTACCGATACAAGCGGCGCCTGGGCCAAGATCGAACTGGTTGGCGGTTACAGCGGTTGGGTACCGGCCAAGGCCTTGCAACCCCTGGACAGTTTACCGCAGACGGCCGCGGAACGACGGGCGTTAATGGCCAGTAAGGTTGCTGATTTTATTGGCGTACCCTATCGTTGGGGAGGCAGCTCTGCTTATGGTATCGATTGTTCCGGCTTTGTGCAGCTGTTATACCGCCTGGCGGGTGTTACCATTCCCCGCGATGCAGACATGCAATATGCGGCGGGCAAGTCTGTTGAGCTCCCTTTCCAGGTCGGCGATCTTTTCTATTTCGGCAGCGAAGGGGGGCATCGTGCCATTTCTCACGTAGGAATAAGCCTGGGCGGTTGGCGCATGATCCATTCCTCAGGATCACGCAACGGTGTCTACGAAGATAATATCCAGGATGTCAGATCCTTGCGAGAATCGTTTGCCGGCGCGAATACATTTCTCAATACCTCCGATGCGGATTGAGCGCATCATTTAGGCCATCGCCAAGAAAATTCCAGCCCATGCTGAATAGGATTAAAGCAAGAGAAATAGGCACAAACGACCACCAATAGACGAAGGGATTGCCTCCATACCCAATCACAAAATCGCGTGAAGTGACAAGCATGATCCCCCAGGCGACTCGCCCGCCGAAGCCAATAAAGATAAACGCACAAGCAAGAATCACCATGACGCCTACATCACGGGCAGCCAGGACAACAGTCGGTGAAATGGAGTTCGGCAGCAAATGCTGAAGGATGATGTGCCATCCGCTGGCGCCCATAACTTTTGCTGCTTGAACGTACTCGTTTTTTTTAATCTGACTGACCATATTGTTCATGAGACGCGCGTAGGGCATCCACGAAAAAACAATCAGGGTGAGCATAACAGGATCGATCCGCGCCCGTTCCAGGGTTAATTCCCACCAGCTCAGTTGGTCATAATCCATAAAAGGATCAAAGAGGTTTCCAAAAAAGACACGTTGAAAGAGCCAGATGGCGGCAATCGCCGGGAATGCCAGGAAGGCATCGGTCACACGCATCATAAGGTATTCGGCCGTTCCACCCAGGTAACCACTAACGGTGCCAATCGTGATGCCGATCATGGCTGTTAGAAAGGTAACTAACAATCCAAAGTAAAGCGCGGAACGTGTGCCCCAGATCAATGTGTAGTAAACATCCCACTGGTACGATGAATCTTGCCCAGGTTTAAGACCATATAACGGCATGTTGCGGATCTGCGGTGTTGTACCCAGCGGGCTCTCGGCTGTGGGCGGGCCGGGCAGGCGTTGGAATTGTTGTCCCGTGATCTTAAACGGGGAAGTATCCGTGGGATCCGGTTGGGGAGCTAGCCAAGGAGCGATGAGGGCCACAACGACAAAGGTGCCGACCATCAGCAGGCCGATAAGGATCTGTTTATTTGTGCGGAATTTTCTCGAGCGGCTCAGCATTTAATCACCTTCACGGAGGCGCGGATCGATCACGCCCCTAAGCAAGTCCAAAATAAACATAATTGGAATCACGAGCAGTGTAGAATAGACAGCAAAGCCCAATGTCATAGGTGTATCCGGCACACCGACAAAAGAACCTACAAGCAGCCCGGAGAGACCCTTAAGATCAAAAACCCGTTCGACGACGAATACGCCGGTGATGATCGACGCCGCGGATAGAATACCGATGGTTAATGAAGGCAGCATAGCGTTTCGGAAGGCATGCCGTCCGACTATCGTGCGCTGCTTCAGACCCCGCGCCTTTGCAAATACGATATAGTCTTTATTCTTCTCTTCAATGACAGCTACACGGGTTACACGGCTGATAGTAGCCCAATACAGGAAGCTGAGGGTTAAAACAGGCAGTACCAAACGGCGGGCGGCGTCGACAGTTACATCCAATCGGCCGTTCAACAGCCCATCAATGGTCAAAAAGCCGGTGTAGCTGACGAAATCACTGGTAGGTGAATACAATAAGCCGTGGATGCCGGTGCGCCCAAGCGGGAACCAATGTAAACCGACATAAAAAACAGAGATCAAAAACAAACCCAGGATAAAAGGTGGAATTGACAATCCTAGAAAAGCAGTAAACCGGTAGGTACTATCAAAGCGGCCGCCCTGCAGCCATCCGGCAATGAGTCCAATAACGAGGGCGACGGGGAATAAGAAGATCAGGGAATAAAATGTCAGCTCGGCCGAAACCGGAGTTCGCTGTTTCAAAAGAGGAAGGACATCCCCATTAAAAGTTGGGCTCCAACCCCAGTCACCTTTAATCAGATTCCCTATCCAATGCACATACTGAACCGGTAAGGGATCATCGAGGCCATGCTCCTCAATGATCTGGTCTATTTTCGCCTGGATCATTTCCGGGGGCATGCTGCTGCGAATATTCGGAGGAAAGTACAGCGTAGCGAGCTCTTCCGGTGGAGCAGTCGTGATAATAGCGAATATGCCGAATGTAATGATGAAAAGAGTTACAGGTATCGCTAAAATGCGGCCCAATAGAAATTTTCCAAATGAACTCATACTCCCACTCCCACCAAAAGAATATATTAAAGAATAGCTGCTTTGCTAAAACTGTGACTCCCGGCAGTGATCGAGCTGCAGCGGGCTCATCTTATTGAATAGACACTCGATGGCATAACTGTCATCAGTAGCAGCAACACGCATCAAAACATAACCACCCCACTGGCCTAAACGCTCAGTCTGCGGCTCAGGCCCCAAGAGAGAGGCCCGTTCCTGCAGCCAGGATACCCATTCTTCATCAGCACGAATGAGACAACCGCGGCAGTCGTCCGGCGGCGGCTCGCCGCTAATCAAGCTTAACAGACCGACTGAGTAGGGAGGCATTGCATCAAAACAGAAAGACATTTGATCATTCATCGTGCGGCAGTTGATCCAGGCACCATTGTCAAACTCCGCCAGAATAAACGTCTGGCTGGATTGGGGATCAATATCACCAATTCGTAGGGTATAGTTTTCTGTTAGCTGGTCGCGAACAGCATTGATAGCGCCGTAATTGACTCCTTCTTGAATACCTAGTTGGAAGAGATCGCCTTCCGTTGTACGTGCCACTTCTATCGTTTGGTGCACAACTTCGGCAGCCGCGGCGGCCGGATTTACCTGCCAACTGCTGGTCACAAAAGCGACGAGAATAATAATAGGCAGCGGGAGAAAAAGGATATACCAGGATTTGCCGCTCATTCGACCTTCGTCACTTAATTCGATAACTGCCTGCTCAAGCCTGGACCCCTGCAGAATGGCCAGGATAACCAGGGTTAGGATAATAAGGATGCTGCCGATGATGAGTCCTGTTTTGGTTAATGCCTCCGAAGTATAAATAGGTAGGCCCCAGGCGCGGCTGTCCGCGAGCCATTCAGCTAATGTTCGGCCGATATAAGGCTGGTAGCCGATGATCAATGCCGTCAAAATTGATGTTATAAACCAAAGGCCGACTGTTATCCAGGAGGTAGCAAGCCGGCTTGTCAACCAGCCCGTAAAACCGCAAAGAGCGATCAAGAGTAAACTGCTGAGAATCACACTTGTGTAACCATTTTCCACGGGCAGGCCTGCCAGCCGCCACACTTCCTGCCCCCAACTGCCAAGTGCCAGCGCGGCGCCAATCAACAGGCCATTCAACAGACCCAGCCTACGGAAACCCGGTCGTTCACTAGGTTCCTTGTTATCGAAGATGAGGGCTAGCGACGACGCCATAGAACAATACCTCCCAGCAGCAGCAAAATTACGAGCAAGCCGGAGCCTGCGACTAACAAAACTGACGAAAGTATGGGTGGTTGCCCCCTCTGATCATTATTCAGGATATTTTCTAGAGGTGAATTCGGCGGTGTGGGCGTCGGCAGCGGCTGCCAGCGAATTTGACTCACACTCTCTTTCGTCAATGGCGTCCCATCCCACTTATCATGTGCTCGTGCCAGATAAGCAGTTACAGCAAGTGCTTCTTCTTCACTCAACGCACCTGGAAATTCAAACGGCATCTTGGTGTGGACATAATTATAGACTTCTTCCAAGGTTTGAAAACGGGCCAGGCTCTTTTCCCCTATGACGGCCGGTACATGTTTCGGCAGCTTAAATCCACCCTCATAAGGCAAATTGCCGTGACATCCCGCCATCCAGCAGTTTTGGTCCTCCACCGGATACTGCTCACGCCACTCATCGGTCAATCCTTGCCCCTTATCACCATGGCAGGGCTGGCACCACAGCCAGAACAACTGTGCGCCATCGTCCGCCTGAGTTGGCGAGATAACAGTTGGCGGAGCGGCCAATCGATCGATCGTTGGGGTCGCGTCTGGTTTTTTTTCTGTAGCGGCCGGCGTTTCTTGCGCGAGGATAAGCCCTGAAGAAGTGATCAGGAACAACACTAGAAAGCCAAGTACAACCCAACTCCATGATATTCTTTGCATAATGCCGCTGTTTTATTTTAAGAAAAAAGGCGGGCCCCAATAAGGAAGCCCGCCGGAACAATTCTCAACCATTGAATTATGAATTATTGATTGCCCATTAAGCTCCCATTACCATCCACAATTTCGATTATCAATTATTATCCATTATTTACTGCCGCGCATCTGCGGATCCAGGATATCGCGCAGGCCATCGCCGATTAGGTTCCAGGCGAGGCCATACAGCAGCAGAGCCAAGCCAGGGAAGACAATAATATACCAATGTGTATCTAGTGACAGGATCCAGGAACGGGCAAAGCTGATGATCTGCCCCCAGTCGGCATAACCCTCGGGTACGCCAACCCCCAGGAAACTGAGGGCGGCAAAGCTGAGAACGACCGCGCCAAAATCAAGCGAGAGGCGCACCATAGTTGGGAAGATGGCATTAGGCAGCACATGGCGGGTCATCAGGTGCAGGTCATTGGCCCCGCTGGCCCGCGCCGCAGTGACATATTCGCGCTCTTTAGTTGCCAGGATATCGCCGCGAATAAGGCGTGCGTACGCCGTCCAGCCAAAGATAATCAAAGCCAGCACGGTAGGTACGATGCTGCGTCCGAAAATCGGTGTCAGCAGAGAGGCGAGGATGAGTGCCCCAACTAGAAAGGGAAAGGCAATAAAAATCTCCACCACGCGCATCAGCACCTCGTCCAACCAGCCGCCATAATAGCCGGCTAGACCTCCCAGGATAACGCCGACTGCGACGGAAGCGAGAGCAACGATGGTTCCAGCAATCAACGCTGTTCGGGTCCCCCAAACAATGCCATACCAGATATCGTACTGGCCGCTGGTCGTGCCCAAAAGATGGACCCACTCTTCATTGCCGGTGACGATGCTGTACCAGGCAGGTATATAAGAAGGAACATTCATATCCCAAGGAGTACCCGGTGGTGTCGGTTCAGGCCGGAAGCCGTCCCGCGGGATCCGATATGGGTCCCAAAATTCATTGGGCGCCGGGGCCAGCGTTGGTGCGAAAACGGCCGTCAAGACAAACATCAGCACCAAAAGCAAACCGGCAACGGTTAGAGGATTAGTAACCAATCCTCTCATCAAATTGTACCACTCAGGGCCGACAAGCTTTTCCAGGCGTGTTTGTTCACGTAAATAGCCCTGGTCGAGTATGGCCGGCCCGGCTCCGGCTTGGGTTGTTGTTGCAGCCATAATTAACCTTCCTAGCTTAGACGCACGCGGGGATCAACAACCCCGTACAAAATATCAACGATCAGATTAGCGAAAACAAAAATAAACGCGGTAAACAGCGTAATACCCAGCATGGTCAGCACATCTAGGCTCAGTGCGGCATCTGCCGCCGCCGCTCCAATGCCCGGATAATTGAAGATCACCTCAGTCGTTACCGCACCGTTCAAGAGGCCGGCCAGCGTAAAACCGGCCACAGTGATCACGGGGATCAGCGCGTTGCGGCGCACATGGCGGTTGACAACAACCTTCTCCTGAAGCCCCTTGGCGCGCGCTGTTACTACGTAATCCTGGCGCAGGACCTCCAGCATCGAAGAACGCGTTATTTTCAACATGAGGGCAACAATCACTACAGACAGTGTGACCACTGGCATGAAGAGATGTTTAACTGCATCCAAGAAAATATCAAAACGCAAATTTAACAATGAATCCACTGTGTTCATCCCCGTGTATCGGGTAAAGGCTGGGCCCATGACTTCGCGCCCAAACTGAATTGAAAGCCGTCCCGGTTCAAACCAGCCCAGCTTGGCATAAAAGACCAGGATCATCAGCAGGCCAAAGACAAAGGTGGGGAAAGACCAGCCGATAATGGCGAAAACGCGCGACACTTGGTCAATCGGCTTATTGTGATTCAGCGCGGAGACGATACCCAGATAAATTCCAAAGCCGATAATGGGGACCATACTCCACAGCGCCAGTTCAAGCGTCGCTGGGAAACGACGCTTGAGCAGATCTACAACGTCTTCCCCCCCGGTTCGCGAGTAGCCAAAATCACCGCGCAGAATGCCGCCCACCGTTTCCCCTGAGACCGGGTCTTTCGTGCCAACCAACCAACGCCAATATTGGATATGAACAGGCTTATCCAACCCATAACGCCGGATGACGGAGTCGATCTGGTTTTGCGTTTTTGGGACGTCCTTGACATAGAGGGCCGATCGCTCGACCGGTCCCAGGACTTGCAGCATGGCGAAGATAAGAATCGTCACGCCAACAAGAATTACTGGCAGGATCAAAAGCCGGCGAATAATGTAAGCAACCATATGAATTCTCCCTT
>JBJYWP010000139.1:0-7218 GCA_046259485.1 Promineifilaceae bacterium (SeqCode)
CTTGGTTGACCAGATACTGGTAATGGGCAATCTCTTCCGGGCGCGCCCCGGCCAGCGTGCCTTCAAGCTGGGCATTGGCGGCAGCCAGATTGGCGTTGGCCAGGTCAACCGCGCTTTGGGCCTGGGCCAGCGTGGCCTCGGCCGCGGCGACAGCGCTCTCAGAAGCCTTGATGGTGCGCGCGCTATCGGCACTTACCTCAGCCTGGGTAACTGCGGCTTGGGCGGCGGCTAGTGAGCCTTCGGCCGCGACTACGGCTGCTTCCGCTGCGGCGATCTCTTCAGCAGTTGCCCCGGATCGAGCGGCATCTAGTTGAGCCTGCGCAGCAGCCAGCGCACCTTGAGCCTGGGCGACGTTAGCCTTTGCGCTTTCCTGTTGGGCCAATAGGGCGCGGCGATCGATCTGTAGGAGCAAATCGCCGGCCTGTACATCATCTCCTTCATTGGTTGCCAGCTCGGTGATGCGCCCGCCCAACTCAGCGGCGACCAGGACTTCCTCAGCCTCTATATTGCCGGATGCTGTCAAGGTTCCTGAAGTACGCACAGGGTTGATAAACGGCCGTGGTGCGCTGCTGGATGCCGTGACGGAGGAAGTTGACTCCCCACTCATATCGGCAATGAAGCTGTCCCAGGCGCTCGGATTAAGGGCGTAATAGATCCAGCCGATGGCAATGGCGACAACAATGATGCCTGTTACACCGATGATTATTTTGACTTTTTCGTTCATGAGATTCTCCTAGTATTTCAGCTTATCAGCGTGTCAGTTCCTCAGTCGATTGCTGACCACCTGAGGAGCTGATTGGCTGACCGGCTTCACTCCGTACGCTGGCGATAAATACATCCTCTAAAGAAGGCTCGATGGCGGCCATGTTGTGGAGCGTAATCGCTTCGGCGGCCAGCATTTCCTTTATCTTTTTCTGGTGGGTGAGAGGGTTGTCCGTGACGACGTGAATTTGCGCGCCGTAAAGAGCGACTTCCTGAAAAAGGCCTGAATCGCGCAGGATCTTAATGGCCGTTTCGACGTCAGTGCAGTCAATTTCCAGCACCTGGCCGTCCATTTTTTCTTTCTTGATTTCTTCCGGTGACCCGGCGGCGGCCAGACGGCCGTTTTCAATGAAGACGAGACGATGGCAGTGCTCCGCTTCATCCATGTAGTGTGTGGTAACAAAGATCGTCCGCCCCTCATTGGAAAGGTTGTAAAGCAAATCCCAGAAATCACGGCGCGAGATAGGATCTACACCGGCCGTGGGTTCATCGAGAAAGAGCATCTCCGGCTCGTGCAGGATGGCGCAGCCTAGCGCCAACCGCTGGCGCCAGCCGCCGGAGAGGTTCCCGGTCATTTCTTTTTCACGCCCCGTTAGGCTGGCCATCTCCAGGATAGCCTTCCGCCTTGCTTCCAGCTGCCGGCCGCGCACGCCGTAGGCGCGGCCGAAGAAGTTGAGGTTTTCGGCCACGGTCAGGTCGTTGTACAGGCTGAAGCGCTGCGACATGTAGCCGATGCGCTGGTGAATTTCATTTTTTTGCAATTGGCTGTCGAAGCCAAGCACGGTCGCCTGGCCTGAGGTAGGGGGCAGCAGGCCCATGAGCATGCGCATGGTCGTTGTCTTGCCGGCGCCGTTTGGGCCCAGAAATCCAAAGATCTCACCGCGTTCAACGGTGAAACTGATCTGGTCCACGGCCGTAAAATCGCCGAATTTCTTGGTCAGGTCTACGGTCGACACCGCGTGGTTATTCGCTCGTTCTAATTCCATTAGCCAATCAGCCGGTCAGCCGGTCAGCCTGTCAGCAGGCCGGCTTATCGCTGACTTGCTGAAATGCTGACAAGCTGAAATGCTCATTCCAACTTATTCCTCCGCAGCAAAAAAATAGTGCCCGTGTAAATAATGATGCCCAGGATGAAAATGGCCAGCAGATCGGGCCAGAATTCCCGAATGCCCGCCCCTTTAAGCAGGATGCTGCGAAAGATGATCAGCCAGTGCTTGAGTGGGAAGATATTGGAAATAAGCTGCATCAAAGGCGGCATCGTGTCCACGGGAAAGGCGTAGCCGGAGAAAATGATCATGACCATGATCACGGCGAACGTGATCAGTAGCGCCTGCATCTGGTTTTTGGCAAAGGCGGAGATCATCAATCCCCAGCCCAGCTCCACAATCATGTACAGGAAGGAGAGAGCCATTAGCAGCGGCAGTGAGCCACGCAGAGGTACCCCAAAGAAAATGACAACCATGGCCAACATGAGCAGAAAAAGAGCGTAGCCCAGGGAGACGGCCATGATTGATTTGCCGATCACCAACTCCGAAGAACGGATCGGCGTGACCATAAGTTGTTCCAAAGTGCCTAATTCCCGTTCCTTGGCAATGACCATGCTGGCCAACATGGCTGCGATCGCCGCGGCGATAAAGCCTAGTTCTGAAGGGATCATGTAGTTTGATTCTTTCATCTCTTCGTTGAACCAAACGCGCAAACTTAAATCCAGTGGGGTGTCCATAGTTTGCAATCCGGAGTCCATGGTCGTTTGCAGCCGCAAGCTTTGGCCGTAGCTGGCGGCCAGCCCTTGGGCAGTTTCCACGGCCGTTTGGGCGGACATGACATCAGAGCCGTCGACGATGAGCTGGATAGCTGAGGAAGAACTACCCGTATCGAGCAGGTGTGCTTCAAAGCCACGTGGTATAACCCAGGCGGCCAGGGCGCGCCCACCCTGTACATCGGCTGTGATGTAGTCAAGGCTGTCGACGAAATAGGGATCAAAGGTCTCTGTATTCTCCATGGCCACAACCAGTGCACGGCTGGCGCTGCTATTGTCGAGATCTAGCACGGCCGTGGGTAGATGGTCAATACCCTGCAAAGAAGACCAGGCGATCATCAGCAGCTCGGCCAGCGGTCCGAAAAGAATAAGCGGAGCCAATAACTTGTCACGAAAAAGTTGGGTAAATTCCTTGATCGTAAGATTCCAGATGCGGTAAATCATAGTCAGTTAGTCCGTAGGGGCGGTTCGTGAACCGCCCTTACACCTATAATTTCTTTTTAAACATCAACACCGTCAGCGCAAAAAAGATCACGCCAATAGCCATTAAAGCCAGGATATAAGCGCGCAGTTCCATGATGCCGGCGCCTTTGGTGAAAACATTGCGGCTGATGATCACAAAATGAGTGGTGGGCATGAGCATCGCTTCCATCTTAATCAGTGGACCCATCAAGGCGAAAGGCATGAGCAGGCCTGATAGAAAGAAGCCGGAGAAGAGAAAAATCATCATCGAAGCCATGATCGCTGCCTGCTGGCTCTTTATAAAGACGGAAATGAAGAGGGAAATGGCCATGGTGGCGAATAAATAAATCAACGAGAGCAGCAAATAGAGCCCAATGCTCCCCTTGAAAGGTACATTGTAACCATATACGGCCGTGACCATGAGCAAGGGAACGCTGAGCAGGCCCGCTAAAATGTAGGGTACAAGCTTGCCCAAGATCAGTTCGTTCTTACCGATAGGGGTGGCGATCAAGCCTTCCAGCGTGCCCCACTCGCGTTCGCGTGAGAGCGCCAGTGAAGCGGCCATGGCCGGCACGCTGAGCACGATGCCTACCAGGGCTGGGATCATCGAGACGGTATAGCGCAGCGACGGGTTGTACCACGGCCGTAAACGCAGGTCTATTGGCGAGATGATCTCGCCCGTATACCCTGTGCCTTGCAGCGATTCAGCCACCTGTTGGGTGGCGAAGTGCTCAGTGTGAGCACTGATGTGGCGGATAGCATGACCGGCGGTGTTGGGATCGGAGCCGTCGATAATGACCTGTAAATCGGCCGTTTCGCCATTCTGCAGATCGCGGCCGAAACCCTTGGGAATAATGACCACCGCTTTGACTTCGCCGCGCATCATTAACCGGTCGACATCCTCCAGGCTGCCGGGCCAGGCTTCTATGCGCAGGGCATTGGTACTGCTTAACTGGGCGAGATACTCTCGCGAAAGAGGAGTGAGGTCCTGATCCAAAATACCGATGCCCACGTCTTTAATATCAATGGAAAAAGCATAACCCATGGTGACCATGACCAGCACCGGTGAGATAATCAATAAAATAAAAGAGGTTTTATCACGCGTGATGTGCCACCACTCCTTGCGCATGACGGATAGAACGCGGCGCCAATTCATGATGCAGCCTCTTGTATGCTACGGCCATGGCTCTTGGTATGCGAGTTCATATTTCCAACCTCTGGAGCACTCTTAGGGCGCGCAGCGTAACCCATTTGCTCGACTGCCCTTTTTCTTCAATATTGACCCAGGTCTTCCCGTTGTAGCTGTATTCCATTTTCCAGCGCCCCTGGTCGTCGCTCTTGCTCAGAAGTAGGTCCAATGCACTGGCCAGGCGTGGATCATCACCGCAGCCCAGAGCGGTCAGAACCTCCAGGTTTTGCAAGACATCGGTGACATAGGCGATGGGATAGCCGAAGCGGAACCAGCTGCGGTTCGGTTTTTCGCTGTAACCCATGGGATATTCGGCCGTAGCCGGGTTCGTGCTCAGTAAAAAGTCTACACCTGTCTCAATCGCGGCATTCATAGCCGGCGTGCGCGCCGTTTCAGGTACTTTGCTCAGAGCCAACATGGCTTTGACCGCGCCCCAGGCGCAAGGTAGATGGTTGTTGGCGCTGCAGGCGAAGCCTGGGGCGCTGTTACCGCTGCGTAGATAGCGCACATCAGCCTCCTTGTCTGTGGCAGGGGCGATGCCTTCGCTGGTGATGCTGCGCGCCAGCCAATCGAGAGCGCTGTCCAGACGCTCATTGCCCAGCCAGCCCAGGTCGATCATCGCTGCGGCCAGATTGCCCTCCAGGCAGTGGATCTGGCCGGATTTGCTGCCGTTCATACTGAAAGCGCCATATTGCGACATAGCATGGCCAAGGAGATACCTGCAGCCAGCTCTTACTTGTGGATGGCCTCCATCCGCCCCAAGCTGGGCGAGAAAGATAATTTGCCAAACGGTGCTGCGATATTTGGGTAGGTAACCCGAGCCTGGTTTAACCCAGTAACCTTCAGGTTCCTGGTTGGCCAGAATAACAGGTACCGGGCCGTGTTCCATCACATCTTTCCGGGCCGCTGTCAGTTCGGGGTCATTTTGTGGGCGGCCGAGCAGTTCGGTAAAGGTGAAATAACGCACACCGGGATTATCAAGATCAACTTCAAGCAGCCAATCAAGCGACTTCTGCCATGCTTGGAAATGTAATGGCTTCATTTTTCGTGTCCCTCCTCAAAAAGGTCAGGCTGAGAGCTGAGGGCTGACCTCTGACTACTAATAAGTGAGATAAAGGCTTCCTCCATACGCGGCTTTACCGGGCGCATCTCCAGAATGTCGATAGTGGCGGCGCTCAGGGCAGTTTGCAGAGGGCCATCGGCGTCAACTTCGTCATCAATGAAGATGCGCAGTTGATCGCCGTAGGTTTGTACTTCCAATACCCCGTCCAGGTGGCTGACGACTTCCTTGGCAAGGCGCATATTTGAAGCCCAGAGGGCGATCAGTTGGCCGGGAACCATGCCCTTAATCGTGTCCGGCGTATCGCAGATAACCAGACGTCCCTGGTACATCATGCCCACGCGTGAGCAGCGCTCCGCTTCATCCATGTACGGAGTGCTGACGACGAGTGTGATGCCTTGCAGGTGCAGATCGGTCAGAATATCCCAGAACTCGCGGCGCGAGACGGGGTCGACGCCCGTGGTTGGCTCGTCGAGGTAGATGATGTCCGGTGTATGGATCAGCGTGCAGGCCAGGGCCAGCTTTTTTTGCATCCCTCCAGATAGGTGCCGGGCGCGGCGTTCGCGAAACTCGTTGAGGCGAGCGAAATCGAGCAGCATTTCGATCCGCTCCTGCCGCTCCGTGCCGCGCATCTCGAAGACATCGGCGAAGAAGTTGATATTTTCCCAGACGGAGAGATCGCCGTAGAGATTAAAACGCTGGGCCATGTAGCCGATGCGCTGTTTGATCGCTTCCGGCTCAGTAACCGTATCGAAACCTTCTACTTTGGCCCAGCCGGTGGTTGGATCGAGGATCGCTGCCAGCAGGCGGATAATGGTTGTTTTGCCCGCGCCATCAGGGCCAACGAGGCCGAAGATTTCGCCGCGGTTGACATGTAGGTCTAGCCCATCAACGGCCGTGACGTTCTTAAAAGTACGCGTCAGGCCGTGGGTTTCAATCACCCGCTCATTTTGAGCCACGTGATCCCTCCCCGGTGATGCTGCCAAATACCAGTTCCATGGCCGCATCGGCCAGCAGCTGCCACTCAATATCGAGGATATCCATACCCTTGGCCAGGCTCATGCCGTCGTAGAGACTCAAGATGACAGCCGCTGTGGCTTCCGGCGAAGTGACCCAAAACTCGCCGTTGTCAACCCCCTCTTGCAGAATTTGCTTCATGATGGTGATGTATGGCTTGTAAAAATTGTGCATCAACTCTTCTACATCCTCATCAAAACGCGTCTGGCCCCACGCTTCAAGCATCACGCCGAAGAATGACGCCCAATCCTCCATCATTGGGCCAAACATAGAGAGTGTGTTCCGCAGCTTTTCCGTGGCCGTGAGATTTTCGTCGTCAATTATCTGCCCCCAAGTCTCGTCTGTTTGCTCCATCATGACGCTGAAAAGATAGAGAAAAAGTTCCTTTTTGCTGTTGAAATACCAGTAGAGCGATCCCTTGGAAAGGCCACATTCGGCGGCAATATCGTCCATAGTCGTCAGGTGGTAACCTTGACGGCCGAAACAAGTGACGGCTGCTTCGAAGATCTGCTGCTTGCGCTCGGTGGAGACATCCGGCTTGGGAGACATAGGCCTACCCCTTGATTTTGCGCAGCACCCAGAGCATGACCGCGGCTAAACCGATGCTGTCAAGAGCGCTACCGAACAGCAGCAGCCATCCCCCCAGGCCCAACCAGGGCCCCAGATACTGGTAGACGAACACGGTCCAGATGACGGCGGCTAGTGTACCTACGCCAATATCTACGGCCACGCCGTAGGGTGGGTCGCTGTGCAGCGCTTTGGGCAGCAGCCAGCAAATGAGTACACTCCCGACAATGGAAATTAATAAGGCGACAACCATCGCATTTCCCCTTTTGTTAATAACTGACCGACCGGTCAGTATGTTATAAATGTACCATAAATTTAGTTGGGTAGTCAATAGTCTTTAGTTGGGTAGTCCGGAGTCTAGAGCCTGGAGCCCAAGGTCTAGGGTTAGGGGGTGGAGTTACA
>JBJYWP010000140.1:0-507 GCA_046259485.1 Promineifilaceae bacterium (SeqCode)
GGTTTCAACTGCCGGATATGATCGGCTACGTTTGCTATACCGAGCGCTTCGCCAAGGACCTGCAAGGCGTCGAAACGAAGATCGATTACCTGAAAGAACTTGGGGTAACTTACCTGCACTTGATGCCCCTGCTCAAACCACGGCCGGGAGCCAACGACGGCGGCTACGCGGTGATGGATTACCGCCAGGTGCGCGAAGATCTGGGTACGATGGAGGACCTGGCAGCGCTGGCTAAGTCCCTGCGCGAAAACGATATCAGCCTGTGCATTGACCTGGTATGCAATCACACGGCCAAGGAGCACCAGTGGGCACGGCAGGCGATGGCCGGTGATGAGGATTTCCAGAACTATTACTTGATGTTTAAGGACCGCGAACTGCCGGATCGCTACGAGCAGACGGTTCGCGAGATCTTCCCGGAGTTTAAGAGTGGTAGTTTTACCTATTACGATGAAATCGATCGCTGGGTGTGGACCACCTTTAATGAGTTTCAGTGGGACTTGAACTATA
>JBJYWP010000140.1:517-3053 GCA_046259485.1 Promineifilaceae bacterium (SeqCode)
TAAAAATCCGGCCGCTTTGGGCGAGATGCTGGAAATCATGCTTTACCTGGCCAACCAGGGCGTGGAAGTGCTGCGCCTCGACGCGGTAGCCTTCATGTGGAAACGGCTGGGCACGGACTGCGAGAACCAGCCGGAAGCGCACACCATTCTGCAAGCGTTTCGCGCCTTGAGCCGCGTCGCCGCACCAGGACTGCTTTTGAAAGCGGAAGCGATTGTGCCGCCGCCGCAGCTGGTGCCCTACCTGGGGCAGGGCGAGGCCACCAATAAGGAGTGCGAGGTCGCCTATCACAATGTGTTCATGGTCATGCTGTGGAGCAGCCTGGCCGAGGGCAAGGTGGCATTGATGACCCATGCCTTACAAAAGATGCCGCCCATCCCCTCACGCACTTCCTGGCTGACCTATGTGCGCTGTCATGATGATATCGGTTGGGCGGTCACGGAAGAGGATGCGGCCGCGGTCGGATTAAACGGATTTCTGCACCGTTCTTTTCTGAGTGATTTTTACAGCGGCCGTTTCCCTGGTACGCACGCGCGAGGGGCGACATTCCAGTTTAACCCGCGCACCAACGACCGGCGCATCAGTGGTTCCTGCGCCTCGCTGGCAGGATTGGAAGCAGCGCTGGAGGCGGAGGAGGTGGATCGCGAAGCGGTAGACCTGGCAATCCGGCGTATTTTATTGATTCACAGCATGATCCTCGCTTTCGGTGGAATCCCGCTGCTGTATATGGGCGATGAGATTGGGCTTTTGAATGATTATAGTTATGAAGATGACCCTAATCTGGCGGCGGATAATCGCTGGATCCACCGGCCTTTCATGGATTGGCAGAAGGCGGGGGCGCGGCGGGATGAAACGCGGATCAGCGGCCGAATTTTCCAGGGGCTTCAAGGGCTGATCCGCACGCGAAAAGACATTTTTGCCTTCCATGCCCAGGCGGGTGCCTATCCGGTGTGGACGCACAATGAACACATTTTCGGCCTCATCCGCGAAAGCCCACGCGGGCGGGTACTGATCCTGGGCAATTTCAGTGACCAGGCGCAAACGGCCCCGGCCTACCGCCTGCTGGAGATGGGATTTGGCGGGCAGCTGCTGGACCTAGTGAACGGCCGTATTGTCCCCGGCTGGCAAGACCTGCGCATCGACCCTTATGGATTCTATTGGCTAAGTGCTGACTAAAACCTCCGAGGTTTTAAACCAACAAAAAACTTCCAAGGTTCTTAAGCTCGATCCTTCGCGACCGAGTTTTTAAGAAACCTGGAGGTTAGGATAATAAAAGGCCTCGCTTTTGGGAAGCGAGGCCTTTTTCAATGGCTAATGGCTATTAATTATTGCCCATTATCTCCGGCGGCCGCCACCGAGGAGCATAATGAAGTATAAGAACTGGCCAATGGAGGATACGGCGGCCGCGACATAGGTCAGCGCTGCAGCGTCCAAAACTTTATTAGCACCTTGCACTTCGTCGCCAACGAGAATGCCGCTGGAGGTCAACATCGCCTTGGCGCGCTTGCTGGCGTCGCGCTCCACGGGAAGGGTGACCAGGGTGAAGATAACGGCGATACCAAATAACAGTACACCGGCCCAGGCCAATGGGGTGATGTGCAGTATGAAACCAGCGATGAAGAGCCATGGGGCAAGCATGGAGCCAAATTGGGTGGCCGGAACAATGGCGCTGCGCAGTTTTAACGGCGCATACCCTTTGCTGTCTTGCAAGGCGTGGCCTAACTCGTGCGCGGCAATACCCGCTGCGGCAATGCTGTTCGAGCGATATACCTCAGGACTTAAACGCAGCACCTTAGAGCGTGGATCATAATGATCGCTCAGTTTACCCTGTGTCTCTTCGATAGCTATGTGAGATAAACCTTCTTCATCTAATAAAAGCCGCGCTACCTGCGCGCCGGTGAGACCGCGTGCGTTTCCTACTTTTGAATATTTGTTGAACGCTCCGCGGACCCGTGATTGGGCCCAAAGGCCTAAAAGCAGGCCTGGTAAGGCAAATAACAGCCAGGTAGGATTAAAAAAGTACATTAATTTTCCTTGTTTACAAAGCGTAATCGGTTTACGCAGTATGTTTATGTAAAGTAAATTGGTACAGGTCTTGCACCAAGAATAGGGTGTCATAATCTTATGTCAAAGTCAAGTTTTCAGGGTTTTTCAAACATTTATCTTACAGATCTAAGAGGGTAAATTGGGAGATAAAGATTAAGCTAGGGGCGAGATTGCCTTGCTGGTTAAAGTTGTTATAAATGGAGCGGTTTGCGGAAATGCCCGTGACTCTGGAAGGAACACGCATGATGAACGAAGAGGAACTGTTAAAGTTGCCGCGGGAGCTTGAAGATAACCTGTTGTTGCGTTGGGGGCGGCCGGAAGATGCGCAGGAACTGGCCGCCTTTAACATCCGCCAGCACAGTGACGACCCGTCGATGCCCGAGGAGTGGTTAGGAATCTGGATCAAAGATTTGTTAAACGGGGTTCATCCGACGGTTTCGCCGGAGAATTTTACGGTCATTGAGGATTTGCAAAGTGGGGCTATCGTTTCCA
>JBJYWP010000141.1:0-20133 GCA_046259485.1 Promineifilaceae bacterium (SeqCode)
GCAGTGATGGGGATTATGATATTTACGGCGCTAACTGGACCGGCAACCCACCGGTCAGATTGTGGGAAAATCTCCTCAATTAGGTAAAATTCCTAGACTGCATACTACTTACTAAATACTTCTTACAAAACACTGATCACGATGACCATGCCTGCTCGTAAACTAGAATGGCCCAACTGCCTCAATGCTCGCGATCTGGGTGGGCTGCCTACAAAAGACGGCCGTTTGACCCGCATGGGATCGCTCGTTCGCTCCGATATGCTGGCCAATTTAACGGCCGACGGCAAACAAGACCTGCTCGACTACGGTGTGCGCACCATCGTCGATTTGCGCGGCGACGAGGAAATCGTCGAGGACCCGCACCCCGAATTCGAACCCGGCGGCGATGCGCCGCAGTACGTCAGACCGCCGCAGAGAGACCCGCGCTGGGAAATGGAGATCGATCCCATGGCCGTCGATCTGAAGCAGGCTAAGACGCGCACAGAGCTGTTCATTATGATCATCGACCATTACGCCGACAACCAGGTCAACATCCTGCGCGCCATCGCCGCGGCCGATCCAGGCCCGCTGCTCTTTCACTGCCATTCCGGCAAGGACCGCACCGGCCTGGCCGCGGCCTTGATCCTGGACCTGGCCGGCGTGCAGGAGGAGGCCATCGCTGCCGACTACCATCTCAGCCAGGACAATCTCATGGCGCGCTTCGAGGAACGCGTGCGCGCTGGTGAAATCCCGGCCCACGACCGCTGGGCCATCCCCCAGACCGACCCGCAAACCATCCACGACCTCCTGGCCCACCTGCGCAGCCAATACGGCGGCACGGAAGCATATCTCCTCGGCGCGGGGTTGATGGGGGAAGAAATCGGCCGATTACGATCCCGCCTCCTGAAATAATTACGTAGATTCTCTCATTCGAGTCATGCCGGTTTGCTTAGAAATCGCTTGACTCGAATGAGAGAATCTACAATCAAAATTCACATGCGCGTTGGATCACATCCGACATCCCACATCCGAAATCCGAAATGAGATAGAGGGAAAAACGTGCAATGCACCTGATTTGACAATGCCAGGTTCATTTTGATTTGTTCATCGTATTTATCCCGAGGTGCAATGCACGAACGACATCCGAAATCCGATATCCGAAATCCGAAATCGTGTATAATCTTCCCTCATGCAAGAAAATACAACTTCCTCCTGGTTCAGCCGTCATAAGATCTGGACGGCCGTTTTAATCATCATTGCTCTTCTGGCCGTTATCCTGGCTTTCATGCAGTTCATGCCCGTCACCGTGGACGACGCCTCGGTCGCCAATCCCGCCGCTGATTATGATGAAGCGCTGGCGCGCGTGCAGGCCCTGCGCCAGGAGCAGGAAGACAGCGGGATCATCAATCCAGTCTGTGAAAGCCTGTTATTGACTCATGGGGAAGAGACAGAGGAAGTCATCGTTTTCTTTCACGGCTTCACCAGCTGCCCGGAGCAGTTCCGCGAGCTGGGACAGCAGTTTTTTGACCTGGGTTACAACGTCTACATCCCGCTCATGCCCCACCACGGCTATGCCGACCGCGACCGCGACGCGCTCTTAAACACAACAGCCGAAGAACTGGCCGCCTTCGCCACGGAAAGCATCGACATCGCCCAGGGGTTGGGGGATTATGTTACCGTCGGTGGCCTATCGGGTGGGGGCACGATCGCCGCCTGGGTCGCTCAAACGCATGACGACGTCGCTTCTGTCGTCACCATAGCCCCGTTCCTGGGCATAGGCTTCATCCCCACGCCGCTCAACCGCATGGTCGCCCGCGTCCTAGATGATATTCCTAATATCGATATGTGGTGGGATCCGGGTGCGAAGGAAAATAACCCGATGACGGCCGAATACGCCTATCCCGGCTATCCCATACACGCCCTTGCCGAATATTTGCACCTGGGCTTTGCCACCCAAGACTTGGCCAAAGACAATATCCCGGCCGTCGCCTCGATCGTCGTCATCTCCAATGCCCATGACGATTCGGTGAATAACGGCATTACCGAGCAGCTCGTTGAACTCTGGCAGCAGCACGGCGAGGAATATTTGCGCACCTACAACTTTGAAAAAGCGCTCAATCTCCCCCACGACCTGATCACACCCACCCGCGATGACGGCAACCCGGCGCTGGTGTATCCGGTGATCATTGATAGTATTTCGGTGGAGTAGGGGCTGATCAGGCGTCAGCCGTCAGCTGATAGCTGACCGCTGACTACCCTATCTGCAGCGCTCCCGTTGTCGCCCGGCCGCGCAGGGTGGCCAGGGCTTGTTTTTCAATCTGGCGGATGCGCTCGCGGGAAAGGCCCAGCAGCTCGCCTACTTCTTTGAGGCTGTGCGGCCGGGTATCGTTCAGGCCGTAGCGCAGGCGCAATATGCGCGCTTCGCGCACCGACAAGGAAGCCACGGCGTCCTGCACCGATTCCACGGCCGAGAACAATTCCACCGTCTCCGCGGGCTGGGGTACATTCTCATCGGCGATGAAATCGCCGAATTCCAGGTCCTCTTCATTGCCCACGGGCATATCGATCGAGAGCGGGAAGTGCAGGACGCGCTGTAAATCGCGCACGCGGTCAGGCGTCAGGTCTGTCGCCTCGGCCAGTTCATAAACGGTCGGCTCGCGTTCCAATTCGCGGGACAGGCTCTCCGCGGCGCGCAGGAAGTGCGGCACGCGCAGGTGCATATGGTTGGGCAGGCGGATCAGGCGTCCCTTGTCGGCCACGGCGCGGACGACGGATTGGCGGATCCACCAGGTGGCGTAGGTGCTGAAGCGGTTGCCGCGCGTATGGTCGAATTTGTCAACGGCCGTTATCAAGCCCACATTCCCTTCCTGCACCAGGTCAGGCATAGTCAGGCCTTGCCCGCGGTAGCGGCGAGCAACGCTGTAGACGAGGCGCAGGTTGGCGCGAATCAGGTAATCGCGCGCCTCTTCGCCCTGGCAAATGACCAGCTCATAGGTTTGAATTTCGGCCGCGCTCAGCCTCTGGGAACTCTCCAGACGCTCACGCGCCTGGCGCGCGTTGGCCATCTGTTGGCCGAGGTAAATCTCCTGTTCGGCCGTTAGCAGCGGCAGCTTACGAGATTCCATGTCATAAAGCTGATCCAGGCCGATGTCCTCCGGAAACTCCAGTGCTTCTTCAGTTTCCCAGGGCGTCTCCATCTCTTCCGGTTCCTCGCCGGAATCATCAAGGTCGAGCTCTAAGAGGTCCAGCTCATCTTCATCCATCAAATCAGGGTCTACAACTTTTTCGTTATCGATTGTTTTAGTCATCGTGTTCCCCTTTCTGTTAGTAATTTGTAAATCCTCTGCTGGAAGCGGTTCCACCAGATTGTGCACTCATTAATATGCTGCATAAACTATACAATATATGCATATATTGTACACAAAACCGGCGATCTGTCAAAAGTCAGCCCGATCCAGCTATTTATTATCACTTTTCTGATATAAATAAGAATTATACAAATAATCTCGTTTTTGCAAAGGAATATGAGCGGTCAGCGGACGGCCGTGATACCTGAGATTGGTTCAATTTTTTTCAAACAATACCGCAATCAGATAACGATTGAAATTGGACCAATCTAATGACATTCAAGATTGGACCAATCTAAATACTAAAAACTATCAACTACTTACTCAAAGTGGGGAACAACAGCGCCGGCGCGCAAAGGATTGCGCGGCTGCCTGAACTGCTTACTAAATACAAAATACTAAATACTGCACGCTAGCGCATGATATTCAAAATCAGCGCAATCTCCCGCCCTTGCAGGCCGAGGGCTACTTCCCCTTCCTTGTCCAGTTCTTCGTGCAGGGCCGGGGACACCAGGGGTGAAAAAACCATATCGGGATGTCTGTATTCGAGGCGTTGTCGGGCCAGGGCCAGCGCATCACGCGCTTTCGTGCCTGGTAGTAACTCAAAACGCCAGTACAAGGAGGTATATTCTATATCGTGTAAGCCGACCATATTGCAAGCCTCAATAGAAAATGGTTTACAAATTGTGAAGAATTTCTGATTTTTTAGAGTTTAATTTCTCAATTTCTTCGCGCTTTTTGTTCCAGTCGACCATTTGGTCCAAAAAGAGCCAAAACTCATGCCACGATGCTTCCTTCAACAACCACTGGTAATCCCTTTCCTCCTCTAACGGTTGTTTCGTTCGCTCATCCATTTGATCAGGAATCCTCTTAAATTGTATTTACCGGAGCCCGCTAAGTCTTCACCTCTGGCAGCAGTGCGCGGGCCGCCGACAATCTTATAATAGATGATGAATCTTACTCATTTTCTTACGATCTGAGGGGTCTAAAACCTTGTTTGTAGATGCTGAGGGGAGGGAGCAGGAGGAGGGGTTTTTGCCTAAAAAAAGCAAAGCCCAGCTGCGCCACAAGCTTCATGAAATTTTAGGTCATACGGTCGTCGACATCTGGGAAATCTGGCACGAACCACTTGTGCGACAAACACGTACCCTCTTATGGCTTCTGTTTGCTTGTGCCCGGCTGGGCTGTTAAACAATATTTGTTTGTTAATGACACTTTAATAATACGGCCGTTTGCTTACAAGATAACTTACGAAAAAAAACAATTCCAAATACTTCCCCGGAAATTTCAAATTTCCGGGGAAGTCATCTTCCTCGATTAATTCTTCTCCACCGGAATATAGATATAGAGCATAATCTCCCCCGTCTCCGTATTAAACTCACGGGGATAATACTCAAAGTCCAGACTGCTCTCTTTATGCCGGTACTCCGTCTGCTGGGGCAGCCAGGTGTCGAAGGCGTACTGGTAGGTCTCGTGAATATTGGATAGCTCGCAGGGAAAGACCGCATAAATCTCCTGCGGCACTGCCCATGCTTCCATGCCCTCCGGCACATCTTCGACAGCGCTGACGCCGAAGCCGGCCAGGTAGTGAAAACGGTCGTCCGCTTCCATCGCTTTGCACAGCCCGTAAGCCACTTCCGACTGGTTGGCGATTTCCCCGTAGCGTAAGTTCAAGGAGGACCAAAGCTCAGGGATTTCGCCCCCCTCGTTCTTGCCGTAATAAGGCAGCCCGACGACGGTAAAGGGCGGTTTGGTGATGATTTTAATTTCCATTTCTTGTTTATCCTTCAATTTGGCGACAGCGCTTAAGAAGGGTCTGCGGCGCACGGGAATCTGCACCTCGGTCACCGCTTCTTCCTGGATTTCACCCGGCGCCGGGACGTCCAGGAAGAGATCGCGGTTAGCGCCCTTAGCCTGGTAGCCGCTGCTGTCCAGCCAGACGTAGACCGCTTCATAAGCCTCGCCCAGCCGTGCGTAAGGGCCGCGATGGACGGTGCAGGCCATCAGCTCTTCGCCGGGCAGTTCGTGCACGACCAGCGTTCGCGATCCCCGCAAACGGCCGTCCAGCGGCGCGGCCACTTCTACATCCAGGCCGCTCTCCTGAAAGACCTCATCATAATAGAGGCCGATCACGGCCACGGGCACAGCGAGACTCTGTTCCAGCAGTTCGCGGCGGAAGTCGTGCAGCAGGTCGGGCAGGGCGCGCTGTCCGGGCAGCTTGCGGCGCATACCGGCCACGGTTAACGGCCGTACCGGTTTCAGGACCACGTCATGCGCCGGCAGCGGGTCCGCGCGTTCGATCTGCTGCAAGCGCGCTTCCACGCGCAGCAGCCGCGCCTCCTCGGCGGCGATATGGCGTGAGATCTCCTTCTGCTGCTCGCGCATCATGCGCCCCAACGCATCCGCGTCCATTTCCCCGGCCAGCAGCTCGCCGACCTGATCCAGAGAGAAGCCCAGGTCTTTCAAGGCCAGGATGCGGTGCATCGTCGCCAGCTGATCGGCCGTGTAATAGCGATAGCCGGTCCAGCGGTCGATCCACGCCGGCCGCAGCAGTCCCCGTTCGTCATATATCCGCAGCGCCTTGGGCGAGACCTGCGCCAGTTTTGAAAACTCACCTATCTTAAGCATCTGTCATCATCTATTTTGCGTTACATCATTCGTTCCGGCCAGAACTGGCTCCAGTATAGACCTTGCCCCTGGGACAAAGTCAAGGGGATTGCGGATTTGGGATTGCGGATTGCGGATTTATGCCGCGCGTTGCACGTTTTCTCCGCTGTCCGATTTTCCTCTATCTCTATCTCCATTCTCTATCTCTTGCCACCTGCAACTTGCCCCTCCGTCCCCTCTCATCTATGATCAGTGCCTCAAATTAAAGGAACAATTCCATGCAGCAAATTCCCATTCAAGAACTACTCAATTTCAGCGGCAAGGTCGTCCTCGTCACCGGCAGCGGGTCCGGCCTGGGACGCGGCATTGCCCTGCGTTTCGGCGAGGCCGGCGCGTCGGTGGTGGTTAATTACCGCAGCAGAGAGGCCGGTGCACGTGAGGTCGTGCGCCAAATTGAGCAGGGCGACGGAACGGCCGTTTCTGTGCAGGCGGATGTCTCCCGGCGTGATGATGTTGAACGATTGGTCGAAACGGCCGTTATGGAATACGGCCGTTTGGATGTGCTGATCAACAATGCCGGCATCTATCCCATCGCCCCCTTCCTGGACATCACCGACGAAGAATGGGAGGCCATGATTGATGCCAACCTGCGCTCCGTCTTCCTGTGTACTCAGGTCGCCGCAAAACAAATGATCAACCAAACCAGAATCGACCCGGATATTTCCGGCGCGATCGTCAACATCGCCAGCATCGAAGGTGAAAATCCGGCGCCGATGCACAGCCATTACAACGCCGCCAAAGGAGGCGTCTTGATGTACACCCGCTCGTCAGCCTACGAACTCGGCGCACAGGGCATTCGCGTCAATGCCGTCTCACCGGGCCTGATCTGGACCGAAGGCATTGAAGAGTCCTGGCCGAACGGCGTGCAGCGCTGGCACAAGGCGGCTCCCTTGCAGCGCCTGGGCATGCCCGATGACGTAGCCGACGCCTGTCTCTTCCTGACTTCCCCCGCCGCAAGCTGGATCACCGGCGCCAACCTGCGCGTCGACGGCGGCGTGATGGCGAGGCCGAGTTTTTAGTAAGTAGTAAGGAGTATTTAGTATTTAGTGAGCAGCTTGCAAAGAGAGAGGACGGAGATAGAGATAGGGTCAGATTTCGGCTTGTGGATGTAACTGAATGCGGAATTCGGAATTCGGAGTGCGGAATAACCCTCTATCTCTATCTCTCCTCTCTATCTAAAAATTTGCCACTTTCCTAAAAGGACCTCATGAATATAGAATGGCTAATCCAACACTTTGGACTGCAAGAATTGCCCGTGGAGGGCGGTATTTACACCCAGACTTATATTTCTGATGAGATAATCGCGGCGGAGGCGCTGCCGGGACGCTATATGTCCGACAAACCGTTCGGCACGGCCATCGTCTACCTGCTGAGGCCGGGGGCGAACTCATTCTCGGCCATGCACAAGCTGCCGACGGATGAGGTCTACCATTTCTATTTGGGCGATCCCGTGGAAATGTTAAATTTGCATCCGGACGGCCG
The DNA here is from genome assembly GCA_046259485.1 of Promineifilaceae bacterium (SeqCode). Classification (GTDB taxonomy): domain Bacteria; phylum Chloroflexota; class Anaerolineae; order Promineifilales; family Promineifilaceae; genus JAACFF01. The sequence continues at coordinate 7,476 of JBJYWP010000141.1, forward strand.
TTCCGAGCGCATCTTGTTGGGCCAGGACCTGCCCAACGGCCAGCTCATCCAGCACACCGTCCCCCGCGACGTGTGGCAGGGTTCCCACCTGCTGCCAGGCGGCGAATGGGCCTTGGTAGGCACGACGATGGCGCCTGGTTTTACCGCCGAGGATTATGTGGGCGGGGCGCGAGAAACGCTGATCGCCGCCTTCCCGCAGTGGTCAGACCTGATCACGACGCTCACGCGCCCGCAAAGCCCGCTGCACATGGAATAATGTAGCTCATCCTTCAGGTTGTGCGGTCCGGTGGTTGCAAACCACCGTTTGACCGGCCAAAGTAGGCTGCAAGCCTACTAAACATTCGGACCACTAATGCATTTAGCCTGCCTTGGCAGGCTTTTTTTGATCAGCCTGGGGTTTGCAACCCCAGGGTTACGATTTAAAAATTAAATTCGTCATCGTCTCGCTCTCCCCCAACGAGGCGTAGAGGCCGATCGCTTCCGGACTGTAGCCGGCGATGTAGGCTTTACGGTAGCCCAGCGCTTGCAGGCGGTACATGCACTCCTGGATCACGGCGCGGGCGAAACCGCGGCGGCGGAAATCGCTGTGCGTGCATACGACCTCAATGTCCGCTTCGCTGTTGTGGGCGTCCATCAATGCCTCGCATCCGGACACAAAACGGCCGTCCGCGGCCATGACGCATAAATCAAGCTGCGGATGGTAAATCGGACCCTGGCGCGAATAGCCGTAAAAAAGCATCTGGTCTTGCAGCTCTTTCTCGCTCAAGTCGCTGCGTCCTTGAAAGGCGTTGGTACGCAAAATCCGCTGCGCGCGGTAGTCGGGTTGCGCGGCCATATCGACAATTGTGAATCCTTCTTCCAGCGGCCGGCGTGGCGGCAGGTCGGTATGCAGATCGAAGGCCTCGCTAAAAAAGGTTCCTGTTTGCTGAAAGCCGGCGCGTTCCAAAACCCCGCGTTCGAATTCTTGTTTTTCCGTTATCTCAATTTCCAGGCTCGGCCCGCGGTCGCCCCAGTTGGCCAGCACCCATTCCAGCATCTCTTCAAAGAGAAAGCGGTACCCCTCCAGGGTCAGGATGGCGAAATCGAAACGGCCGTATTCGGAGATCACAAACCCCGCCAATCGTGAAAAGCCGTCGAACCACAGGTGAGCGTTTCGGTTCCAGAAGTCAGGGACGGCGCGCTTGGGGGCGTAGATATCGTAGCGCCAACCGACCAGACGGCCGATACACCAGGTCGAATAAGCGCGAACATCCGCGGCGTGGTTGAGAACAAAATCGGTCAGGTGCTTAAAATCGCCCCGCACGTCGTCATAATCGCGGTGTGTCTTTTTCATGGATCACTCTCCCATAACGAAGCATACGAATAAAACCTAAGCAGCGCAAGCACAGCCGCGCAGGCCGCCTGAAAACCTGACTACCTGAAAACCTGATCCCCTGACCCCTACCCCGGCAGTTCAATATGCGCCCATTTCCGGGTCACCGCGCGCGTGCTCCAGCGCTCAACCAGCCAGGCCATCCCCGCCAGAATAAGCAGCCCCAGCAGGACGGACAAAAGCGCGAATTTGGGGAAGAAGTGGGCGGCGGCAAAGGAGATGAGCGCGATGAAGAGCGAAATTGTGCCATAGATCAGCACGGCGATCAGATTGCGCCAGGAAGCCTGCGCGGAAGTCATGCGCCGCGGGTCGTCCCAATCCAGGCGCGGGTAGAGAAAGCCCACGGTCGTGGAGATGGTGATCATGCCGTAGCCGATGATCAGCAAACAAAACCAGGCGTAAGGTATCCAGACCGCGCTGTAGCGCACAAAGAACCAGGCGCCGATCAACATCAGCAGCGTGAGCAGCGCATAGGGAAAAACCAGGCTGAGGACCTTGCTGCGAAAGACGGTTTGCGGTGCGATTGGCGCCGATTTAAGAATGTAAAAAGAATAGCCCTCGATCGACAGCGAGGTCAGCGCCGCGCGCTGGAAAGTCACCCATCCGGCGTAGAGGACCACGCCGGAGATCATGATTCCGCGGCTGAAAAAGATGGCGAAGAATCCCATTCCGGAATCCCCGCCGGCGGCCATCAGACCCTCATCACTGTCCGGGCGCAGCATGAGATAGCCGAAAAAGCCGGCGAAGATCAAGCCGCTGACCAGGCCGGCCAGCTGGCGAGCGTCGCGCAGGCGCAGCAGCCAATCCTTGCTGGCGATGCCCGCCTCCGTGGAACTGCTGCCGAAAATACCCGCTTCTTCGATATAGCCGCTGCGCGTGATGCCCGATCCCTGCATCCGCAGCCAGCTGTTTAAATAGATGCGGTTAGCCAGCAGCAGGGTCACGAAGAACAGGCCCGCGGTCAGTAAGAAATAGAACGCCAGCTCTCCCAGGGCGGCGACGATGCGTCCCTGGGCCAGGTCAATCAGGCCTTGTCCGGCCCACATCGAGGGCAGGGGGATGTTTTCAATGCTGTTGATCAGGCTGCCAAGCGCTTCGGCCGTACCTGGGTCGAGCCCGCTGCCGCGGTCACTGCCCAAAAGGCGCGGCAGCTGGAAAAGGATGGCCACGAAAACGCCCAGGATAATGCTCGCCGCGCCCAGGTATTCGGAGACGCGCTGCGCGGGCAGGAAGCGCACGATGAACATGGCCAGCAGCGCCCCGGCCGATAAACCGAATAAAGGCGCTATCATCAAGGCCAGGGTCCCGGCGATATAAAAACCGGGGCCCAATCCGGTGGCAATGCCGAAGCCGATCAGCGCGGGAATGGTCAGCACAAGCGTGAACAGCACCGTCGCCGGCAGGCGGCTGAGCAACTTGGCCGTTAATACCGCTTCCGTGCGCATCGGCGCGGAGAAGAGAAGCTCCATGTCATTGGTCAGGTAGAGGGCGCGAATAGCCTGGTTGATGCCCGTGATCAGCGTGCCCACGAGCACCATTGTCAGCAGCAGGCCGGGCAGCGTACCGAGCCGTATTTGGAAGGGCAGATCGGGGTAGGTGATTAATTTCCCGGCGCCGAAACCAACCAGGGCGCTGGTCGCCACCAATATGGCGCCGAGGATGAGCGTGCTGATCAGGATGACGATTCGCGACCGGCGCGAATCGCCGCGCCGGTCAATCTTCCAATACAACTTGACCAGAAGAATAATGTCTTCAAACATCACTTGGTTCCCAACCAGCTACTCCACATTTTGCCCAGAGAAAAGATTTAGGACGCGGACGAGAGCTGACGAGGTCTGTCACGTTGTGACAGGCCTGAAAAATAGTTTTTTATCCGTTTTCATCCGTTCTCGTCCGCGTCCTTTGATTAAACGATGGTTACACTTCGCTCAATTCGCGGACCATGTCGTCGACGTCGCTGCCGCCGGTGAGCTGTAAGAAGACGTCTTCCAGGCTCTGGTCCTGGCCGGGCAGTTTGGTCAGCTGCTGTACCGGGGCGTCGGCGATGATCCGGCCTTCGTTGATGATGATCACCCGGTCGCACATATTCTCGGCGATTTCCAGGATGTGCGTGGAGAAAAAAACGGTGTTTCCTTCGTCGCGCTCCTGAATCAGGATATCCTTGATCAGGCGCGCCGATCGCGGGTCCAGGCCGACGGTTGGCTCATCCATGAACAGGACGCTGGGCGCGTGAATCAGGCCGCCGATGATGGCCACTTTCTGCTGCATGCCGTGGCTAAAGCCTTCCAGGTAATCGCCGGAGCGGTCGGTCAGCTCGAAGACGTCCAGGTAACGCTTGATGCGCTCCTCGGCCACTTCGCCGGGCACATGATAAAGCTGGGCCATGAAGCGCAGGAACTCGATCGCCTTGAGCTTACCGTACAGGTTGGGCGTATCGGGGATATAGGCGATCACCTGCTTGGCCAGCATGGGCTCTTGCTGGATATCATGCCCGGCGATCAAGGCCGTGCCCTCATCAGGAGGCAGCAGCCCGGTCAGCATCTTCAAGGTGGTCGTCTTGCCCGCCCCGTTAGGGCCTAAAAAACCGACGATCTCCCCCGCGCCGATATTAAAGGTAGCCTCACCAACGGCCGTTTTCTCGCCGTAGCGCTTGGTTAAATGGTTAGCCTCGATTAAGAAACTCATTGTTTAGTAAATAGTGTCTAATATGAAGTATTTAGTAAACGGCCGACCTGCCACCTGCCGCTTGCCACCTGCCACTTGCCGCTTGCCGCTTGCCGCTTGCCACATCCGCAATCCGAAATCCGAAATCCGAAATCGGTCTAGTCCATCAAGAACACCATAAACGTGCCCTCACCATTTTGGCGGCGGCCGGCGATGAGCAGGCCGGACATCGCTTCCCCGTCGCCGATGTTATAGGCTCCAAGTTGGGTCACGGACGCGTCGTCATAGGCGGCGGCGAGCGCTTCTCTGGCTTTATCCGCATTCTCGATGTTGTTGAGGATCATGTCCACCTGCATCTTGGTGTCAAAGTCCTCAATGGCATTTAGCTCGGCGATGATATCATGCGCGGCGTCGGCCGGGCGGCAGTAGGCTTCCTTCCATGCTCCGAGCCACGTATCCGGTCCATATTGCTGCCACTTATCGCCCACGAAATACTCATACTCCTCCTGGGCGATCTGTTCCAAGAGATCGGCCGTTTTGACCTTCTTAAAGAAAACAGCACTGCCGAAACCTTCCTGGCTGGGCTTGCCGTAAGCGGCTTCCAGATCAAGAACATATTGTGGTTTGTCGATATCTGTCATGTTCAACCATCCTTGCTAAGTGTTATTTGTTGAATTGCTGAATTGTTGAATTATTAATTATTCAGGAATTCAACAATTCAGCAATAAATTATTTACCCGCTCAATTTCTCAACAATCTTGGCAATGCGCCGATCGCGGGTAGCCTGAGCTTTCGCTTCTTCTACCTGGCGCACGTATTCTTTCTTCATCGAAGGGGCTGCTTTTTCAAAAGCCTCCAATGCTCCGGCATCAACGAGGGCGCTCTTCAAATCCTCGGGCAGTTCCACGGTACGCGGTTCTAAATCCAGTTCAACGGTCACATCCAGCGCTTCACCGCCCTGGACGCCGGCTGCTTCGCGATGAGCCTTGCTCATGCTAATCAGGTACTTTCCATCCATAACCGCCACCGAACTGCGATATGTGTAATCATTCAAGGTCACACGCACTAACGGCCGTTTTCCCGCGCCAAGTTGTTCGATAACTTCTTCCGGGACTGGGATCCCCGTATTATTGCCCATCTGCAAAATAGTCGTCTGAAACGTGACCGGTTGCGCTTCTTGGACTTTGTCTGCTTTATCCATCGTTTTCTCCAGCTTGTTTACCACCCCCAAGGTATTAATATCATATATTTCATTCTACCAATAGGAAGATAAAAGAGATATAAATACTTATAAATAGGTAGTGTGTCAGTAGATTGAAGGAAATCAATATGAACGCTGAAGCCTTTCGCCAATATTATGGCTACCATTTTTCGCAAAATTACATCCTATGGGAATATTTCATCAGCGAGCTGTCAGACGAAGAATTTACACAGGAAACTGGCTATTCGCAGGGCTCTGTCCGCAACCAATTTGTGCACATGATCAACGCGGACGACGTCTGGTTCAGCGAGCTGAGCGGGGTTGATCCTTTGGGATTCCCTGAAAATGGTAACGACCGCCGGAACATTCAGGCCTACATGGACTCAGTTGTACAGCTTATGCAGGCCTATCTTGCCGGTTTGCAAGACGAGATGTTGTTCTCAACCCCGATCACGGAGCCGGACGACGATCAAGATCTCATTGTCTGGCAGGTGCTGCTGCACGTTGTGAACCACGGCACCGATCACCGCGCGCAGATTCTCCGGCAGCTCAATGAAATGGGCCTCTCAACGCCTCCTCAAGACTATATTTTCTATGTTTACGAAAACCAGGATTAAAAAAACCTTATTTAGCCAATCCGCTCTCTAAGCAGTAAAATATTAGAGATGTATCTAGCGGCAGTTCGCAGCTGCCGGTTGGAAAGGAGTGGCATGATGGCTTACCAGGTGGAACGTAAGCGAAATTGGGCAGTCTATGTTTTATTTTTTCTGGCCTTGATTGCGGCCGTATTGGCTTTTGTCGATGCCGGGCGCTACATGGGTTGGATTCCGGTCCAGGCCACAATCCCCGGCCTGGGTGAGATTTCCTTTATCAATCCCAACGCCAGTTGGTTTGGAGCGGCAATGGCCGGCCTGTTAGGCATCATCTGGTTGCTGGTCGCTTCCTGGCTGTGGACGCTCAACCCTTCCGGCTGGCTCTTCATGATTATCATTTCGGTGTTTAACCTCATCCTGCAAGTTCTGGCTCTATTAGGAGGGACGACCTTTTCGCAGGTGCTGCCCGCCGTTCTCGTAAATGGGCTGGTGCTGCTGCTGGCGCTGCTGCCCGGCACGCGCGACGCATTTACAGCGCGGCGGATAACGGCCGTTCCTCAGGTTGATCGGGACCTGGATGCCGCGGCCGGGGAAGTGCTCGATGCGCCGCCGGTCATAGAAGACGAAGATTTCGAAGCCGTCGTCGAAGCCGGGGAAACGGATGCCCCGGCGATCGAAGAAACCCCGGAGCCGGCCGTTCCTGATCGAGGCGTCTCAGCCGCGCGAGGAACGCATCCGCTTGATACGGCCGATTTGACAATAATTGAAGGCATTGGTCCCAAGATTTCCGCGGCTTTAGCGGCGGTTGGCATCAATTCGATCTATAAACTTTCGGCCGTTTCCGCAGATGAACTGCGCGAAATATTGAAAGATGCCGGCCTGAGCGCCGACCCCACGACCTGGCCGGTCCAGGCGCAGATGGCTGCCGACGGCGATTTGGCGGCCTTGAAGGTCTACCAGGCTGCGCTGGTCGGTGGGCGAGAGGCGTAGCCGCACATCAAGCGCTATCTATAGATGAATACGCAAAGTATCACCTTATCGCTGCCCAAAGACATCTTGCTCAAGGTAGAACTACTGGCTGAACGGCGGCAAACATCAACTTCCGCGCTGCTCGCCGAGGAGCTGGAGAAATTGGTTCGCCAGGACGAAGCTTATAATTTGGCCAAGAGGCGCAATCTCCGCATTTTGAGAAAGGGCCTGCCTTTAGGAACTTATGGCAAGCTGGCAGTTGAGCGGGATGAGTTACATGAATAATAACCGGCCACGACGAATGGCGTGTCCAAGACTACGGGGGCGTCGTACGCAACCCATTTAAAGAGATATAAGTATGACTAACACAATTAATCGTTTTGCTATCTGGTCCGTCCGCGCGGCGGTCAGTATCCTGCTAAATGCCCTGATCCTTTTGATCACGGCCAAAATAATGCCCAATATGTATTTTACGGAGGTGCTGTCGGGGCCGGCCTGGCTCCAGGCGATTGCGGCGGCGATCTTGATCGGCTTGATTAACCTGCTGTTACGGCCGATCGTGCTCTGGATTTCACGGCCTCTGGGCTTCTTCTTACTATTTCTGGTTGGCTTACTGCTCAACGTGGCCGCTGTAGCCCTGGCGGCCTGGCTGCTGCCGGGTTTTGTGATCAACGGCTTCCTGACCATACTGGTGGCCAGCATTGTGGCCGCGGCGCTCAACGTGCTGATTGCCGGCTTGCTGAATATCGGGGACTTTGATTCTTATTATCGCCGGCGCACTTTGAACCGCGCGGCCGCCGATCCCTCGCCAAACCAGAATCCGGACGGCCGTAACCTGGTGATGTTGGAGATCGATGGGCTCAGCTACTACCACCTGAAAGCGGCTCTGGATAAGGGCTATCTACCGACCATGCGCCAGATGATCGAAGAAGAAGGCTATGTGTTGAGCAAGGTGGACTGCGGTATCCCCTCGCAAACTTCCGCCTGCCAGGCGGGCATCATGTTCGGCGATAACGACGACATCCCCGCCTTCCGCTGGTATGACAAGACCCAAGGGAAATTGATCGTTTCCAGCAGCGACGCCGGCGAGTTGAACGCCCGCTACGCGTTGGGAAAAGGCTTGATGCGTGACGGCACCAGCGTCTCCAATATGCTCAACGGCGACGCCGCGAAATCGTTGATGACCGCCTCCAACCTGCGCGGTGCGGAAGGAGAGGAAGCGAAAAAGCGCGCGGATGATGTTTACCTGCTGATGCTCGATCCCTCGTTTTTATTCAGCACCATCGCCCGCTACCTGGGTATGGTCGTTGTCGAGCTCTGGGAAAGCTGGCAGCAGAGGCGGAAGGATATCCGCCCCCGTTTGAATCGCCTGGAACACTTTTATCCATTCGTGCGCGCGGCGACATCTATCTTTTTGCGAGATATGGGTGCGGCCTTTGTGACCCTTGATATCGTGCGCGGTTCGCCATCAATCTACGCTACCTGGCCAGGATTTGACGAAGTGGCTCACCATTCAGGCCCTTATACAAGCGATGCCTTTCATGAACTGAATCGCTATGACAAGATTATAAGAAGAGTTCGCCATACGATTGAAGAGGATGCCCCAGTCTATTATGACCTTCTCGTCCTCTCCGATCATGGCCAATCCTACGGCGCGACCTTCCTACAGCGCTACGGGATCTCGCTCAAAGATTTTATCCAGGCCCAGCTGCCGGAAGGTACGACTGTTTCCGCCTCCATCGGCGGCGACACGGGAGCGATGGGTCTGGACCAGGCTTCGGCCGAATTGGCCAACGCGCAGAAGTATGGCAGCGGCGGCGGCCGGGCTACGGCAAGGCTGGTCAAACAAGGGCAGGAGTTTACCGAACGCACCTCCGCCGAGGATAAAGCGCGCATCGCCGCAGCAGTCACGGAAGCGGATGTGACCGCCTATGGCAGCGGCAACCTGGCCCAGGTTTATTTCAATCTGTTTGACCGCAAGATTACGCTCACAGAACTGCGGGCAGCTTACCCGGGTATGGTCGAGGCCTTGGTCAGCCATGAAGGGATTGGCCTGGTTTGCGGGTATCTGGATGACGGTACACCGGTAGCGATCGGCAAAGAAGGATCGCGTAATTTACACACCGGCGAGGTTAAGGGGCTGGACCCCTTATTGATGTACGCCCCCGCTGACGGACCCGGCGCCTCCACCCTGGAAAAACGGGTCTGGCAGGTGCGGCGGGTGATGGATTTCCCGCACGCGGGAGACCTGATGGTGATCAGCACCGTTTATGAAGACGGCACCGTGGCCGCTTTGGAGGAGTTGATCGGCAACCATGGCGGATTAGGCGGCGAGCAGACAGATGCCTTTATTTTCCACCCGCCGGACCTGGTTGTGCCGGAGACGCAAAACTCGGTCGATGTTTTCCATGTGTTAAATGCACATCGCGGGACCCCGCTGCCGCCGCCAAAGCCGGCGGTTGAAGCAGATCAGGATACTGAGGATTGGAAGCTGGAGAACCTGATCAAGGGTTTGGGCATGGTCCGCGTCTGGCTTGAACACGCTTTCCGCTGCCTGATTCCCGACCGCGAGGCTTTTAGGGGCGTTGTGGATGACCCCTTGATGACCGGTCCCGCTTTGCTGATTGCCTTTCTGGGCATCAGCGCTTATGCCATGGTCATGAAAATCCCCGGGATATCCGGATTTTTGGCCGTGCCTTTCCGCCTGTTAGTTTTCTTCATCTCGGTCGCAGTTGTTTTTGGCGCCGGTTACCTGCTGACCCGTAAAGGTTCGTTTTCGCGGACGTTTCGCGCGGTCGGTTTCGCCCAAACGCCGGCCGTCTTGTTGGTCTTTGCGTTATACCAACCCCTTGCCAATGTCGTGGTTGTTATCACCGGGGTATTGACCCTGATTGGCGTGTGGATGGGTACGGCGGAAGCGCACGCGACACATGGTTGGAAAACGGCCGTTTTACCCATCCTCTACGTTTTCCTCTATATCGTCGCCACCGCGGCCGTCATGGCCATCATCGGCGGAACCGTAATAACCATCGGCAGCATCCTGGATGCTCTGGGACTCATTGGGCCGGATATGACGCTGCCGGCGTTTATGACACAATAGTGTGTCAGTGAGTCAGTTGGTCAGTGAGTCAGCAGACTCACTGACCAGCTGACCAACTAACAAACTTTACTGTTTTCTTTGAGTTTTCGAATATCTCCCCCACCTGATCTAAAATATACTTGATATTTTATAATTGTATGCGGCAGTGCGTTTCTAGTAAGGTCGCTGAATACATGCCTGAAAGCGTGTAGTTATTAAACAAAGGAGAATACAACATGGCCAATAAAAATAATCATCTGGTTGTCGGGATGTTTGCCAATCCGGACGCCGCTAAGGATGCAGCCAATTTCATTAAGGAATGGGACCATAAAAACCACGACGTGAAGTTGGGCGCCATGGCTATCATTACTTACAACCACAAAAAAGATAAGCTGCATTATGACGAAATCGGACAGCGCAGCACGAAGACCGGCGCGGGTTGGGGCACGGCGATTGGCGCCGCGGTCGGCCTCTTGACCGGCGGCATCGGCCTAATCCCCGGTATGCTGGTTGGTGCTGCCGCCGGCGGCACGGTTGGATCTTTCAATCACCGCAGCCTGGGTATGACGGATGAGCAGAGAGATAAAATGGTGAAAGCCCTTAAAGACGGCGGGGCCGGCCTGGGCGTGATGGCCGACGACTTTGAAGTCGACCCCGTTATCGCGGAGATGAAAGAAGCGGGCGGCGATGTCAGCCATTACCAGGTGGATACGGAAGCTGCCAAGGCTATTACGGACGCCGCCGCGGCGCAGATTGCGGCCACCAAGACCATCGATGACGCTGTGGACGCGGCCCAGGATGAGGTCAGTGATGCCGTCGATGCGGCAGGTGATGCTACTTCAGCCGCCGTCGCCAAGTTGGCCGCGGTAACAGGTTTGAGCACGGCTGATGCCACCGCGGTTTATAAATCCGGCAGCGTTAAGGCTTCTGAATTCTTGCAGCAAGCGGCTACCCCGGACGGCCGTGCAGCGCTGGTTGAAGAAACCGGTCTCGATGCGGATGCCGTCCTTGCCGGTGCGAAACGGTTGGACCTGATGCGCGTGAAAGGCGTAGGCGCGAAATATTCGGCCCTCCTGCTGGCTTCCGGGGTGGATACGGTGCCCGAACTGGCGACCCGCAACCCGGCTAACCTGGCCGCGAAGATGACCCAGGTAAACGATGCGCAGGGCATCACCGATACCGTACCTTCGGAAGAAGTAACGGCCGATTGGGTAGCCCAGGCCAAAGAACTGCCGCGCATGCTCTATTACTAAATACTACTTACTACTTACTGAGAACTACGGCAGCGGCGGCATAGCGTTGAACAAATCGCGCGGTTTGCCGGGGACGTAGATCAGGAAGTAAAAATAGAGGTCAGTAGCCATGATCGCCGCCAGGGTGATCATGGCTATTGTTTTATAATCTTTTTCCCACAGCCAGGCGATGGGTAGGGCAACTAGCCAGCAGATGGCGGGGATGACGACGACGTAATGGGAGCTGGAAGGCGCGCCGGTGAGCATGATGCCGCCAAAGAGCACGGTGAGCAGCACCCACGCAGCCGGTAGATAGCACCGTTTCCAAATAGTCCAGAAGAAGCCAATCACGAACAGGGGCGCGGCTAGTCCGATCAGGAAGGGCACTTCCGGGCCGTAGAAGCCGGTGATGTCGGCGAGGCTGGTGAATGCGCCGAAATTGTGCCAGAGCTGGTAGCCCAGGTAGTGCAGCAGGTTGTATTCGCCGATGGTCTCGACAACGGCCGTTTCCGTCCAGCCCATGACCACGCGCGCGCGTTCCAGATAGAGGCCGGGCTCCAGCAGGGCGAAGAGCAGGATCGGCGCGGCGACGGTGAGGGCCGTGGCCAGGAATTTCCCACCGTGAATGATCAGGCGGCGGCGGTCGGATTCGCGGTGGTAAAGGGCAAACAGCACCAGGGGAAACAAGAATAAGCCGATCTTGCTGCCGCCATAGAAATATTGCGAGAACCCTGCCGCCAGCCCGGCCAGGACCGCGCCGCCGCTCCAATTCTTATGCCAGCCCCAGGCGAAGGCGGCCAGGGTCAGCGGCAGCCAGACCGTGTCCCAGATGTTGTTGAGCGCGAGCCGCGACCAGTGAATATGGTAATGGTAGGTGGTGATGATCGCCGCGGCGATAAGGGCGGTTCGGCGATCCTGGAAAACGGCGACGACGGCATAGGTGGAGAAAATGGCCAGCGTCCCGGCGATGGCGCTGCTTAAGCGCAGCCCGGCAATTGAATAGCCGGCCAGTTTGAGCGACAGCCAGATGATGTAGTTATGTAAAGAGGGTTGCGAAGACCAGCCGGTGCGGAAAGGGCTCAAGGTCAAGGTCTTGCCTTCGGGGAAGACATGGAGCATGGTGAAATTGGCCAGGCCCATCTCATCCACGTGCAGGCCGCCGGGCACTGTTTCCAGGAAGAAAACGCGCAGCAGGAGGCCGCCGGCCAAGAGCGCCGGCAGGGGCCAGATGTTGATGACGGATTGTAGAGTGGGGTTGGAAAACGGCCGTTCGCGCCAGGAGATCAAAATGCCGCTGACGAGGGCCACGGTGATCAGCCAGGTCCAGAGCTGCCAGCCTTCGACAAAGATTTCATGGGCGTAGAGATAGCCCAGCGAGATGCTGACGAGCACTCCCGCCAGGGCGACGACGACCTGCATCATGTGACCGTCGTCTTGGACCAGCTCATTTTCCCAGATTTCTTTCGTCGTTTGCCACATCCGGCGCTCAGTATACAGGGAGCGGGGGAGAGGGGGTAGTATTTAGTATTTAGTAAGTAGTATTTAGTA
>JBJYWP010000141.1:20233-26126 GCA_046259485.1 Promineifilaceae bacterium (SeqCode)
TAGTATTTAGTAAGTAGTATTTAGTATTAACTAAATACTAAATACTACTTACTACTTACTAACGAAGGTATTCGTTGAACCAGTTGAGAACGCGGGACCAGGCGTCGGCGGCGGCAGTGGGATCGTAGGCGTCGCGGGTGTCGTTGAAGAAGGCGTGTTGGGCGCCTTCGTAGAGTTGGAAGTGATTGGGCACGCCGTTGGCTTCGAGGGCTTCGTGCATCGCTTCGTAGGAATCGGCGGAGATACGGTCGCGGCTGCCCAGGAAGCTGAGGACGGGGGCCGTGATCCGCCCGGCCATGGTTGGGTTGACCGCCTGGCCGTAGAAAGGAACGGCCGCATCGAGGCTGTCGTCGGCAACGGCCGTTTGCAGCACCAGCCCGCCACCCATACAAAAACCGACGATGCCGATCTTGCCGGTTGTGAAATCCTGCGCGCGTAGATAAGCCATGCCAGCCTGAATTTCGCCCACGGCGTCGTCCATACCCAGCTCCATGGCCAGCTTGCGCGCTTCATCCGGTTCGGTCGCTACCTGGCCGTGATAGAGATCGGGGGCCAGGGCGACATAGCCCGCGGCGGCGAAGCGGTCGGCGACGTCTTTGATGTGGTTGTTCAGGCCCCACCATTCTTGAATGACAATCACCGCCGGCTGTGGTCCGGCCCCCGGATTTCGGGCTAGGTAGCCCATCAGTTCCTGGCCTTCAGGACCGGCGTAGGTGACGATGCCCTTTTGCAAATCCCCGCTTGTTTGCAGATCCGGTTCGGCGGGCGGCTGCGAGGTGTCGAGGACCAGGCGCGGCGTGCCCTCCTGGACCTGCGTGCAGGCAGCGAGCAGGGTGTTGGCCGCGGCGGCGCTGCCTAAAACGGCCGTTGCCCGCAGCAGAAAATCACGCCGGTTGATCTGCCCAACCTGGCGCTCGCGGACGAGTTCTTGCAGTTCGATTCTGTTCATGGTAGGTCTCCTGATTGGGATTGGTTGGACACAGAGGGCACAAAGGAGGCACAGAGGGCGCAGTGTTATTTTATTTGTAAATCTCTCTGTGCTCTCTGTGTCTTCTCCGCGTTCTCTGTGTCCTTTTACTTACTAGCGATGAAGTCGATCTCCAGCAGCACGTTGTCCTCCACGGACTCGACGGACCTTGCGAAGGGAATGGTGATGCCGAAGTCGGCGTAGAGAATGTCCAAAGAAGCCGAGCCTTGCAGTTCGCTTTCTGATAGGGGCGTCACTTCGGTGTCAAATGTGACTTCTTGCGTCTGGCCAATGATTGTCAAATCGCCCGTTATCTGTATGGGATAGGATTCACCAATTACGGCCGAATCAGGCAGGCCGCTGATCGAGGTGGGCTGAAAGGTGATGAATTCATGCTCGTTGGTGAGCAGGATTTCGTTGGCGATGGCGTTGTTGCGAAAATTATTGTCGGTGGCGAAATCGCGCGCGTTGATGAGAATCTCGCCGATTTGCGCCGCGGCCGGATTGTTGAGGTCGAGCGAGATTTGCCCGCCGAGATTTTGGCTGACGCCGACAACGGTTTTAGGAGCACCTTGCAGTACTTCGTTGATCGTGAAGCGCGCCTCGGAACGGGTGGGATCGATTTCGTAAACGGCCGTATCACCGCCGCTCGTCGTGGTTTCAGCAGCCGCATCCTCCGGCGCCGGATACGCTTCATCGCTCTGCGCCTGATCGGTTACTGCTTCCGCTTCAGCGGCTGGGTATGCATCCTCGGCTGCAGCCACGCGCTCTTCCGGGGCTGGATACGCTTCAGCAGTGGGTTCTTCGACCGTCTCCATAACGGCCGTCGGTTCCACCTGCTGCGCCTGGTCATCTTCCGCGGCCGGCGCCAGGGTAGGCGCGGCGACGGTCCCGCTCGCTCCTTCCGGTTCGCTAAGAGCGAAGCATCCGCCGAGCAATAAGCTGGTAATCAGTAAGAATGGTATTATAATAGTCTTGTTCATGTTTTGCCTCCGTTTAATAGTGGCGGGTTTACAAAATTTGCTTGTGCCCATCAAAAAGCCTTATTCATAAGCAAAGGACGCCCTTAGCGTCCTTCACATTCCGACAATAGCACAAACGGCCGTCGGATTGTAATCTAGTAAATAAATGTTTAGATTGTATGAAGAATTAATTTAGGGAGGATAAGAAAGTGGCAGGTGGCAGGTGGCAGGGGGGAAGTAAGTAGTGTTTAGTTTTTAGTATTTAGTGGGCGCGGCATGAAAGAGATAGAGGGTGAGATAGAGGGACATCCGCAATCCGCAATCCGAAATCCGCAATCCAAGGAGTTTTTTTATGAAATACGCAAGCCAGGGGGTTGAACATTATCAGTCAACGGCCGAACCGGAGGAGCTGGCGGCGGCTTTTGCGGCCTTGCAGGCAAAGCTGCCGGGCATGTGGCGCGAGGTAGGCAGCACGGATCCCGGCGGCAGACAGCAGCGGGAAAATACGGTCGTCGTGGTGCCTTCCCTTTCCATTGATTTGGAAATTCCCACGGTGAAGGCGCAGGCTTATGAAGAGCGTTTTTTGTTCCTGCTCTTCCTTCTCGGCCAAACAAATTTGCGCCTTATTTATGTGACCTCGCAGCCGGTTCTGCCGGAAATCATCGATTATTACCTCGATATTTGCCCGGGAGCGATCATCAGCAATGCGCGCAAGCGGCTCTTCCTGGTTTCCCCTTATGACGGTTCTTCGAGACCGCTGTCAGAGAAACTCTTGCAACGGCCGAAACTCTTGCAGCATATCCGCGACTTCATCCCCGATCCTGATAACGCGCATATGGTGCCTTTTAATACGACCGACCTGGAGCGTGAGCTGGCGGTGCGCCTGGGCATTCCCATGTACGCCGCCGATCCCGGCTGTTTCGCCCTGGGGACGAAGAGCGGCGCGCGCACGTTGTTCGGCCAGGAAGGCATCCAGCATCCATTGGGCTTTGAAGATTTGTTAAGCGAAGAAACGGCCGTCGCGGCGATCATGGCCATGCGCGCGCAAAAACCGGCCATTGAGAAGGTCATTGTCAAGTTGAACGAGGGCGTCGGCGGCATGGGCAATACCCTGGTGGACTTAACCGGCGTTCCCGAGCCTGGCGTTGAGGGAGAGCGCGCGGAAGTCGTGGACCGGTTCCGGGCGATGCAGTTTGAGATCGAAGGCATTGGTTATCCCGCGTATCTGGCCGGATTCGAGGAGCACGGCGGCGTGGTCGAAGAGTTCGTCGGCGGTGAAGAGACGCACAGCCCCAGCGTGCAGCTGCGCAACTCACCGTTGGGCGAGGTGCAGATTTTATCCACCCACGACCAGCTTTTAGGGGGACCCAGCGGCCAGACCTTCCTGGGCGCGGTCTTTCCGGCGCGGCGCGAGTACAGCCGCCTGATCATGGCCCAGGCGCAGAAGATCGGCGAGCGCTTGGCTCAGGAAAGCGTAATCGGCCGTTACGCCGTCGATTTCCTGGTCACGCGGCGGCCGGACGGCGAATGGGAATCCTATGCCATTGAAATTAATTTGCGCAAAGGGGGCACGACCACGCCTTACCTGACCTTGCAGTACCTGACCCGTGGGCAGTACGACCTGGAGTCGGGATTGTTTTATACCCTTCGCGGCCAGGAGAAATATTACGTGGCCAGCGACCATATCGAGTCGGAACATTACCGCCAGTATACGCCGGCCGATCTCTTTGATTTGCTCAGCGCGCAGCGCCTGCATTTCGATCATGCCGGGCAGACGGGCGTCGTGCTGCACATGATCTCCGGCGTGGGCACCTACGGCAGCGTGGGCGTCACGGCAATCGGTAATTCGCACGACGAGGCCCAGGCTTTATACCAGACCTTCCAGGATGTATTGGACAGCGGATAAATTTACCATGTCGAGACAGCATAAAAAGGGCGATCGGCATTGATCGCCCTTTTTACTGCCCTGAATCCCGCCTACCGGTAAAGACGGATGCGGGCTTGCCGCGGCCTACCCTCCGCTGGGGGACGGCGTGGCGGAAACACCGATGAAGTCTACGCCGCCGGCCGAAGGAGGTACCACCACCTCCCGGCTTGACGGAACGAAGACTAGACCGTTGTCTGCCGCGGGAGATACCGTGTAGGTTCGGGCTTCAAGATCATTAAAGTAGTAATAGCCGCTGTTATCCGTGGTCGCCTGCAGACCGCTGTCCAGCTCGACGACTTCTCCGGCCTGCGGTACGCCTTCACTGTCGATTAAGCGCCCGCGGATGCTCAGGGGACCATCGCCGGCTAGAGACGGCAGCAGCGTTTCCTGCGTGTCAACCGGCACGGGTCCTCCGGTGCAAATTTGCAGCGAGACTTCATCGACATGCAGGGACGTGATCCCACCCCAACCATTGTTATAGGCGCCGAAGTAGATGTAGACGGACATGCCGCGGAAATCGAGCAGGCTGTAGTCACGCAGCTCCCAGGTTTGCGAATTGCTGCGCATGGCCACCGGGCGATCTAATTCGTTGCCGAAGCGATCGAGGATAAAGACCCATTGGGCATCGCCCAGATTGGCCATCATCGAGCTCTTGGCCATCGTCTCCGCGAAGCTCTGCGGAATCAGCAGATTGACCGGTTCCGTGGTTTGCGGGTAGATGTTGAAGGTCAGATCGGCGACGGTCGCATTGGCGGGGATGTTCACCAGCTGCATCGCCGAGGACCAGCTCTCGATATTATCGGCGCTGTCGGTAATGCCGGTGCGCATGGAATAGGTTCCCGCTAAAACGGGTTCTGGAGCCTCGACATAGCTGGCCGTGTAGTAGGTGATGGGCAGATGCCATCCCTCCATATCCTCAAAGCCGCCGTCGACCAGGGCTTCTTCGCAGACAAGCGGCTCGGTGGTAGGCGTAGGCGTTGGCACCGGCGTGTCCGTGGGCACGGCCGTATTCGTCGGTACGGGTGTATTCGTGGGCGCCGGCGTATCCGTGGGGATGGGTGTATTTGTAGGCGTCGGCGTATTTGTCGGAACGGCCGTTTCCGTGGGTGTGTTCGTCGGCACGACAGTCGGCGATGGGATGGGCGTCTGCGTTGGCGGCGGCGCTGTGTCGGCGCACAGGGTCAGCTGTACTTCGTCGACATATAGAGCCGTTACGCCGTCCCAGCCATTGTTGAATGAGCCGAAATAGATGCGCACCTGGGCGCCCGCGTAGGCGCTGAGATCAAAGCTGTAGGCGGACCATTGATCGGAGTTGGTACGCATGGTTATGAGGCGCTCTAAAATATTGCCGTGCTGGTCGAGAACAAAGACCCACTGCGCATCGCCGACATTGGCGCGCATGGCCGAAGCCATGGCCGTTCGCGCCTCGGCCATATCTTTCGGTATGGCCAAGTTCGGCGATTCTGAGGTTTTGGGCAGCAGATGGAAGGTTAGCGTTGCCGCGTTGATGTTCGCCGGAATCTGGATCAACTGCGAGACCGAGGACCAGCTTTCCACATTGTCCATGGGATCGGTGATACCCGTGCGCACCGACCAGTTCCCGGCATAAACTTCTTCCTGGCTGTATTCGGCCGTGTACTCGGTGATCGGCAAATCCCAACCGATCAGCTCCTCAAAGCCGGGGTTGACGACAACCGGCCAGCATTGGCCGTTCTGAAGCGCGGTCGTGCGCTCCTGGTCCGGTTGGGAGAAATATCCAGTTATTTTGCTTCCGATGGACTTGATCCCTGAGAGATCGACTAATGGTCCCTCGCTGCTTACCTGATCCCCTGCCAGGTTTGCTGCGTTTGTGTTAACGGCCGTTTCTTGGGACGATGGCAAAAAATTAAAAGTTGGGATTTCTCCCGCTGATACGCCTAAATAAACAAGCATTATCAGGGCTACTACCGCTACAATAGCTAAAACTTTTCGCATATTGCTACTCCTCTTGCGCAGGAATAATTAAGCGGTGATACTTAACGTAAGAAGTATACATAA
>JBJYWP010000142.1:0-4985 GCA_046259485.1 Promineifilaceae bacterium (SeqCode)
GCTGTTCATTATTTTCCCATCTTGCATCTCGATCACGCGCTTGGCGAAGCCGGCCATGCGCGGGTCGTGGGTGACATAGACGATGGTCATGCCTTCGTCGTTGAGTGATTTCACCAGCTCCATGATCGCGAAGCCGGTTTCCGAGTCCAGGTCGCCGGTCATCTCGTCGGCGATGAGGATCGGCGGGTCGTTGGCCAGCGCGCGGGCGATGGCCACGCGCTGCTGCTGGCCGCCGGAAAGTTCGCTGGGATAATGGTGCTTGCGGTCGCCTAGGCCGACTTTATCCAGCAGGGCACCGGCTCGTTCCTTGCGTTCGTTACGCTTGGACTTGGCCAGGACCATCGGCGCTTCCACGTTTTCCTGGGCTGTGAAGTTGGCCAGCAGGTTATAGTTTTGGAAGATAAAGCCCATCTTGCTCAGGCGCAGGTCGGCCAGCTTGTTTTCTGAGAGGGAGACCAGGTTTTCGCCGTCGACAATGACGTGGCCGCGGCCTGCTTCGTCGAGGCCGCCGAGGATGTTCAGCAGGGTTGTTTTTCCCGACCCGCTGGGACCCATGAGACAAACAAAGTCGCCGGTGTAAATGTCGAGCGAGACGCCGCGCAGCGCGGGTACAGCCTCCTTGCCCATGAGGTAAGATTTGTGGATATTTTCAACAACAATAATCGGCTCACTCATATCAATTCCTAAAAAGGCCGTTTGTCAGTAAGGGGTTTGTTTTATCGAGCAGGAAGGACGTCTCTCCTGATCATGCTCCGAATCCCAGACGGCTGCCTACTATTTTCCAGGTTCGACACCAGTTCGCAAGTCGCCGCCATATCATCTAAACGACGCGCACCGCGGTTTTGTGACGCTTCCATTATCCATTACGCAGGCGAGGGCCTGGGGTTGCGGTGATTTTGGTGAGGAGTATTTAGTAAGAAGTATTTAGTGGGATGGTTTCTCGTTTACTACTGCAGCTGATTTCGCCCCCAATGTGATACCGGATGCATCATGAATATCTCCCATTGAAATCTTATCGTGACCAATCACTTCATTGGCAAAGATAAAAGTTTGCGAAAGATTACCAAGAGAATCCAGTATTCTCCTCTGGACATCAGAGGATAGATCCAAACTGCGAATTTGTTCGCGAATATCATTAATTTGGCTGTTCATCAAATGGAACAGGAATGCGCGATCAACAAACCATTGATAATGTATTTCATTTTTAGAAACCAAATACACCTGTTCCAGGTTTCCGGCATTGTATTTTAAGGCGCTTGCAAGCGCCTGGATCATCAGCGCTGTAATATGTGCCGCCTCTGACGCCCCAACCCGTGTTCCCCAGGGCAGGAAGGCGATGGACCGAATGCTCAAAGAAGCGGCTATCGCGATGCACTTTTGGGCTGCCTTGACGACCACATCCTCATCAATCAGGTTGCGGCACTTTCACAACCTGAAGGTTGTGCTACAAAAGGGGCTGTCTTTTTGGGACAGCCCCTTACGTTTTATTGGTTTGTCTGGGGGATGGCGGGATTTACTTGACCTTAGAAGAGCGGCCCGGTGAGGAAGTGGAAAAGCGCGTCGCGCCAGAAGTTCCAGGTATGGCAGTCACCTTCGGTGATTAAGCCGGTATAAGGAATGTTGTAGTAATCCAACGCTTCCATACACATCGTAGACATCATTGAAGTTGGTCATGACCACGACCATCGGGCGGATTTTGTGTTGGGCGATGAGATTGTCCAGAATGTTTCCGGCCAGACCCTGCGTCGACCAATCAATATGGTTCCCCCAAGCGCTGTGGCTCAGATACAGCGTGGGATAGGTGCGTTGGTTCTTGTCGTAATCCGGAGGTAGGTAGATCGCATACGGCCGTTCCGTCTGGGTGAATGTGGAGAAATAAAATTGCTCCGAAAGCTGGCCGTGAGGAACGTCCTGCACAGCTAACCATTCGTAGTCAGGGCCGGGGCCGTAAACCTGGCTGTTAATGGCATCCGGATGCCAGCCGGGATTGCCGGGATCAACCACGGAAACAGTCTCTTCGCCGTGAGTGACATTAAAGTGATAGTTGTAGGCGTTCGGTTCCAGTTGGATGGTGAAAGTCCAAACGCCGCCGGCCTCTTTCGTCATGTCATAAAGAGGCCAGTCAAATCCATCCGGGCACATCGATCCCAGTTCATTCTTTGAGAATTCTCCGTACGGCTCAGCACGGTGGTTTGGGCGTCCAGTAGAGCAATAAGTTTGTTACCCATACAAATTGACATGATAAAAGGTTGAAATTCTATTGTCAACGGAAAACGGCCGTTTGTTGGTGGGTTAACTTTGGTGGTGTAAGGGAAGATACTTTTGCCGGTTTTGCCACAGAATGAATTCTGCTGCTAAGACATCAAACATGTTTCCGACTTAGACGCCGAATTCATTCGGTGACGACTTGGCTTTTCAGCGATTCTACATTAAAGAAAGCGCTTCCACGCGCTTGCGCAGCAGCGGTTCCTCAATCGCCGCCGCGTCAATCTGGTCCGCGCCAAGGAAGGTCAGGAAGCGCTGAAAGCCGCGGGCCAGGGCTTCGGCGAAGGCGTCGTCCTCGCCAAGGGCCGGGTCCTCCAACCAGAAGCCGAGGATGATAAAGGTGTTACTCGTGCGCTCGAGTTTGCTGTCGAAGCGCGCCACCAGGCGGTCGCCCCACAACACGGGCAGCGTATAATAGCCCCAGCGGCGCTTGTCCACCGGCTTGTAGACCTCCCAAACATAGTCAAAGCCAAAAACGATCTTGGCCCGGCCACGAGCGCTGACGGGGTCGAGCGGCCCCAGAAAGGTCACTTCCTCCAGGGTTGTCGTTCCCAGGGGCGCCCAGGCTTCAGGTATTCGCCCGGAGCTTAACTCATCCAGCAGCGACGTGTCGGCGGCGAGGGCGCAGTGTGTGCCCCGCCAACCGTCAATCTTGATTTCTACGATTTCGTTCTCGGCCAGCAGCGCCCCCATTATTTCTTTTTTCTTGCTGAAAGGTACGCCGCGGCCGTAGGAGTCGCCTACCCGCTGCACGCGCGAGAGTCCGCCGAAGCTGATTTCCTTCTTGAACAGGAAGCGGTCCACCTCATCTTCGCTGAGCGGTTCGAGCAGGTGTGCTGGGGCGACCTCTTCAGTGAGGGCGTAGACACGCTCGAAATTCTCGCGGTGGTGGGTCATCACTTCCCCAATGCGCCAGAGGTAGTAGAGGGCCACGGAGCTGTCCTTGCGACCGCGGTAGCTGTTAGTCCTTTTGCGATTAGCCGCTGAGAAATCACGGTTGGTCACCGTGCCGCGCTCGCGCAGAATGTCGCGCATTTCTGCCACCGCCTCGGCGTGTTCCTGGCCCATCTGGAGGATACGGGCGTTCGCGTCGGGATGGCCGTTTTGTTCGCGGCGCATCACGGCCAGCCAGTAGGGCAGTTCATCCATCGGCCGTGTGGCCAGCCAGCCACCCCAGTCAAAGAAGCCGCGCTGCTTGTAGGCCGCTTCTTCCCACATGCCGGGCGTGTAGTTTATGACACGGCCGTTTAGCTGGATGTCCTGGCTGCGGGCGATGATTTGCAGCGGATCGAGCTGTAGGTATTCCGTCTCGCGCATCGCCTGTTCCGTACCCGCAAGACCCTGCCAGCGCCTTCCCGGCCACAAGCCTTGTTTGCCCAGAACGAAGCGCCGCGCGGTTTGTTTGTCAATTGTTTGCATAATGGTTGTTCCAGATTAAGAGAGACACAGAGGGCACTGAGGAGGCACAGAAGGCGCAGAGTTTTTTATTAATCCTCTCTGTTTATCTCCGTGTCTTCTCTGCGTTCTCTGTGTCTTCCCGCGAACTCTGTGTCATTCCAAACCAGCCAGCCACTTACGGACGTCGGGTTCATGATCGTCATGGAAATGGTCAAAGAATTCACTTGTGGAATAGCGCTTGCTGCCCAGCGTCACCACATGCCACGCCGGCTCGATGGCCATATCGTCGTCCAGGCTGTCCACGAAGTCTAAGAGATCGTCGAAATTTTGCTGCGTAATATCCAGCACTTCCGCCAACGGCCGATCGCGATTCGCTTCGTAGATCCAACGGTTCACATCGTCATCTTCTGTGAAGCTTGCCGGCCAGGGTGGGGCGGGTTTAGGATCGCCCTTCTGCGCCGCCCACATGCGGGCAATGCTCCAGGATTGCCAATCGTTCAGATGGGCGACCATGTCTTTGAAGGACCATTCGCCCATGACGCCGGGCAGCTCCATGCGCTCATGCCTGACCTGATCCAGAAGGGCCTGCCACTTAGCGTCTTCTTCTACCAACCAATTTCGCAGTTCTAATTTGTCCATCAGGTACTCCTTATTGGGCAATTTCCCAGATAACGCCGGCGGGATCGATAAAACTGGCCGTGCGCAGGCCCCACGGCCGATCCATGGGACCGTTCAGGAGCGTGACGCCGCGCCGGACCAGTTCGGCGCTCATAGCGTCCACATCCTCCACGCCGAGGGTAAATGCGAAGCGATGGCCGGCGTCAGAGGCTGCCACTCCGGCCGGCTCAATGAGTTCCGGGGCGGCTTTGATATCCAGCAAGTTCATCAGTGTTTCGCCGAATTTGAAAACGGCCGAATTTTCATCTTCAAAAAATAGGGGCAGGCCGAAGACGTCCATATAAAACGCCCTTGTCGCGGCCAGGTCCTCGGCAAACAAGGTGACTGCCCTGATAGGTCCAGGCCAGGCTTCTAACATGCTTTCGTTATTCATCATACAACTCCTTTAGCTCTATTATAGAACAAATGGTTGATAGAACAAATGTTATATAAAACTGGGTGTAGATGAATAACAAATTTCAGTGCGCGTCCGCACCGACACAACATGTCAGGCTTTTTCAGCGTCCAAAATTCTTTCCCGAACCAAAGCGTGGGTTAGCTAGGCTACTGGTTACTGAAAACTGGTTACCGGTTACTGATAACTTCTTAGCGCTTCCAGCTCGCTGCCAATCACATCCTCCACCGGTATTGCCAGATTCCACCAA
>JBJYWP010000143.1:0-4672 GCA_046259485.1 Promineifilaceae bacterium (SeqCode)
ACAACTTGCGGCGGGTGGGATCTCCTAATGCGTTAAACGGGTCTTTATAAGTCATCACTTATATAAGTGTACACTTATATAAGTAACTTGTCAAGGGCTTTGAGAGGAGAAACCACATGCGCCGCGGCGGATCACTATGAATGAAAATCACAGATTGAAAAGATTGAAAAGATTTAGCAAATTAGATAATTGTTGTAATCTGTGTAAATCTGAAAAATCTGTGATCTTATTTTTGAAGGAGAATAAGGGAAAGATCTGCAAGCTATTAGCTGACGGCTGACGGCTATTCCACGACCCAGCCGAGGCTGATGCGGCCGCGCTCGCTGTCGACGTTGTTGATCTGTACTTCGATGACGTCGCCGACGGTGAGAGAGACGCCGCGCGGGATCTGGCTGCGGTGCAGAAGGCCGTCCTGCTTGACGCCGATGTCGATGAAGGCGCCGAAGTCGACGACATTGCGCACGGTACCGTTGAGGACCATGCCCTCGCGCAAATCGTCCATGGAGAGCACGTCGCTGCGCAGGATGGGCGGCGGGGCGTCCTGGCGGGGATCGCGGCCGGGACGCAGGAGCTGTTCGAAGATGTCGAGCAGCGTGGGCAGGCCGGTGCCTAATTCGGCGGCCAGTTCGGCCGTGGGCTGGAGGACGGCCAGGGCTGCTTCGCGTTCCTGAGGCGAGGAGTCGGGGCTGAGGTTGGCGCGCTTTAAGACGGCCGTGGCCACGGGATAGCTCTCGGGGTGGATGGCGCCGGCGTCGAGGGGATTTTCGCCGCCGGGCAGGCGCAGGAAACCGGCGGCCTGCTCGAAGGCTTTGGCGCCGAGTCCGTTCACTTCCAAAAATTGGCCGCGGTTGGCGAAACGGCCGTTTGCTTCGCGGTAGGCCACGATCTGTTCGGCCAGCTTGGGCCCGATGCCGGAGATGTAGGTCAGAAGGGCCGGCGAAGCGGTGTTAGCATCCACGCCGACCTGGTTGACGACGCTCTCCACCACCCCACCGAGGGATTCGGCGAGCTGCTTCTGGTTGACGTCGTGCTGGTAGAGACCAACGCCGATGGATTGGGGATCGATCTTGACCAGCTCGGCCAGGGGGTCCTGCACGCGACGGCCGATGGAGACGGCGCCGCGCAGGCTGACATCGAGATCGGGCAGTTCGGCGCGGGCCAGTTTGCTGGCGCTGTAGACGCTGGCCCCCGCTTCATTGACGATGAGATAGTGCACGTCAGGCAAGGCGCGGGTCAGTTCGGCCACGAGCTGTTCAGTCTCGCGCGAGGCGGTGCCGTTGCCGATGGCGATCAGGGTCGCGCCATAGGTGGCGATGAGGCGGCGCAGGACATTCAACGCTTCCTGGCGCTTGTTCTGCGGCGCGTGCGGATAGATGGTTTCCGTGGCCAGCAGTTTGCCGGTTTCGTCGAGCACGGCGACCTTGCAGCCGGTGCGGTAGGCGGGATCAAGGGCGATGACGGTATGGCCGGCGAGAGGGGGCTGGCCGAGCAGGCCGCGCAGGTTCTTGGCAAAGACGGCGATAGCATGGGTTTCAGCCTGTTCGGTGAGGGTGCGGCGCACGTCGCGCTCAATGGCCGGCAGCAGGAGGCGGGCTGCGGCGTCTTCCATGGCCAGCTCGAGCTGCTCGCGCAGGGGGGAGCGGCGGTCGGGACGGAAGGCGGTGCGCATGGCCAGCAGCCAGTCACCCTCGGAGATGTCGATTTTGACGCGCAGGATTTTTTCGGCCTCGCCGCGGTTGATGGCCAGGACCTGGTGCGGGCGAACGCGGTCGACGCGCTGGGCATATTCATAATAGAGCTCGTAGCGCCGTTTATCGTCGGCGGCATCTTTAATACGGCCGACCTGGAGGGTGGCGAACTGCAGGGCTTTTTCGCGGGTCAGGCTGCGCACACCGGCGTGATCGGCGATGGTTTCGGCTGCGATGTCACGCGCACCGGCCAGGGCTTCTTCGGCCGTTTCCAGCTCGCCGGTGATGAAGCGGGCGGCTAGTTGTTCGGCCGTTTGGCGCGTTTGGGGCTGATCCAGGATGAGCTGCGCCAGGGGTTCGAGCCCTTTTTCGCGGGCGACGGAGGCGCGAGTGCTGCGCTTTTTCTTGTAGGGCTGGTAGAGGTCCTCGAGGGCGGTGAGGGTTTCGGCGGCGCGAATCTGCGCTTCGAGTTCAGGGGTCAGTTTTTCCTGGGCGGCGATGGCGGCGAGGATGGTCTCGCGGCGATCGTCGAGGGCGCGCAGGCGGGAGAGCAGTTCGCTGATGTCGCGCAGCTGCTCCTCATCGAGGCTGCCGGTCATTTCCTTGCGGTAGCGGGCGATGAAGGGCAGAGTGTTGCCGCCGTCCATAAGTTCAATGACCGCCGCGACTTGAGACGGCCGTATGTTGAGTTGGGAAGCGATAGTTTCTGGATAGGACATAGGGTGGAAGTTTAATAAGTAAAGTGGCAAGTGGCAAGGGGGCAGAGTGAGGAGTAAGGAGTATTTAGTATTTAGTGGATTAACAGGTCCTGTCCGACATCGCACATCCGAAATTCGCAATCCGAAATAAAAAAGTCCCGCCGTGCGGGGCGGGACTTTTGGGGGTGGTTTTTAGGTGGTGCCGGATTCTGGAAGCGGCTGTTTTATGGACGGCAGCTCGCTTACCCGGGTCCAGGGTGTGCCCACCATCGGCAGCAGCCAGCGATCGAGACCATACCAGCCGGCCACTTTCCAGGCTAGGATGATCACGACGGAGAGGATGAGCATCAGGCCGTTGGTGCTGGCGGAACCGGCCATGATGAAGTTCCAGTTCATGAAACTGCCGCCGAAAGCGGCGATGCCGGTGAAGGCGCCGAGGATGAGGGCGATGCCGACCAGCAGCTCACCATACATGATCACATCGGCGAACCAAGTGTAGGATTGGCTGTCGATCATCATTTGAATGAAACTGCGATACCAGTCAAAAGCGATCGCCGGACGGCCGGTTTCGGGAATAGCTACCGCGTTGCGCCAGAATCCGGCCAGCGGTTCGCCGCCGGCCCAGGCGGGATTGGTGATCTTGCCCCAGCCGGAGCTCAACCAGCCATAGCCGAGATAGACGCGAATGATCAGCCATAACCAGGCAAAACGGGTCGTATCGAACAAGGCCACTGCTAATGGGGGATCGGGGATGAGAATAGTCCCCTCATGGTCTACTATTTTATCGTCTTTCATATCATCTCCTTATTAAAAGTTGATTGATTCATAAATTTATTTTATAGCGTATCATATGGAGATTATCAAGATTGTGCGAAGATTCACAATCAGGACGGTAAATAGTACTTAGTATGAAGTATTTAGTGTTTAGTGGATTGTGTCCGACATTCGATTTCGCACATCTGACATCCGACATCTGACATCGCACATCCCAAATCCGCAATCCGCAATCCGCAATCGAATAATAAGCGGGGTGTAAGATTTGCGTAATGAAGGGGCGCTAAGCTTGGGATATCTATTGGACGGGTGACGATGTTCACCCCTGGTTTGCGCGTTGAGCGCGCAAAAGGAGAGTATCATGAAGCGTTCCCTTTGGATTGTGATGTTGAGTTTGCTGGCGGCCCTGCTGATTTCAGGCAGCGCGCTGGCCCAGGATGGTAACGGCCGTAAAGGAGGCAAGGTCGTGGTAGCCAACCGCGGCAGCGGCACTATTTCGGTTATTGATGTGGACACGGACACGGTGCTGGACACGATCACCCTACCCGGTTCCAACATGGCCGAACCGATGTATGTGGTTTATTCTAAGTTCGGCGATCGCGTCTTTGTCGGCGATCGCGCCAATGACCAGGTGGTCGTCTTTGACGCGGATGATTTCAGCGTGGTTGATACAGTGCCTACGGGCAGCGGCATTTTCCATATGTGGGCCGACAGCCGCGGGCGCCAGCTGTGGGTTAATAATGACATAGACAATACGGCCACGGTGATCAACCCGCGCACCTTGCAGGTCATCGCCACTGTGCCCATGCCCGCCGACCTGGTGGCGCTGGGCGGCAAGCCGCATGATGTCATTCTCGACCGCGCCGGACGCTTCGCCTGGGTGACGATGTTGGGTTTCGCCGGCGACCATGATTACGTGGTGCAGTTCAACACGCGCACTTTCGCGGAAGTGAACCGCGCGTCCGTGGGCAAGGATCCGCACCTGTCTCTGGACAACCGCGGGCGGGCGCTGTACGTCCCGGCGCAGGGCAGCAATAAAGTGACCGTGCTCGACCGGGTGACGTTGGAAGAAATCACGGAAATCGCCGTTCCCGGCGCGCATGGCGCGGGTATGCGCGATGACGGACACGTTTTCTATACCACCAATTTATCCGGTGGGGGTACGGACGGCCTGTTCGCCATCGATACGAAGAGCAACCAGGTTATCGACGCGGTGGATACGCCCTTCGCCGTACCGCACAACATCGCCTTGACCCCGGGAGGGGACAAGATTTATGTGACCCATTCCGGCGGAACGGCCGATAAGGTGTCCATTTTCAGTGCTTCCAAGCATGAGCCTGTACCGGCCCTCCTGGGCGACATCACCGTTGGGCTCAATCCCTTTGGTCTGGCGTTTGTACCCTAGGGTATAGCAGGTAAGTGGTCATCGGGCCTTTGCCTTTGACCTGGATAGGGCCGCGCGGGGTGAACTCGTAGCGGCCCTCTAGCCTTTCCTTGACAGCTTCGGTGACC
>JBJYWP010000144.1:0-3466 GCA_046259485.1 Promineifilaceae bacterium (SeqCode)
TGCACAGCGGCGGCGTCAACGGCTTCGACACCTTTGTCATTCGCGACCCGGCCGAGGAACTATATGTCATCGTCTTGAGCAACGTAGAAAACCCGGATGCCCAGAATGTGGCTGAGGGGCTGGCGGCTATCGCCTACGGCGAGCCCTACGAACTGCCGCAGCAGCGCAGCGCCGTTGAGCTGGACCCGGCGATCTATACGAAGTATGTCGGTGTTTACCAGCTTACGCCCGACATCATGATCACTGTAACAACCAGAGACGGCCGTCTTTTTGCCCGCAACGGAGGTAACCCCGAGTTTGAAATCTACCCTGAGTCCGAGACTGACTTCTTCGCCAGGGTGGCGGATCTGCGTCTGAGCTTTCAGGTGAACGCTGACGGAACAGTAACGGGGATGAACATATCAGAGAACGGCCAGGAACTCCAGGCTGAGAAGGTGGAGTAAGTGCGGCCAAGGAAAATAATTTCCGGAAAGATAAGCGTAGGATATCGAGATGACAACAGTAACACAACCAGAAATGAAAGAAAGACCGTCGCTGTATCCGGTGACAACCGGAGGCTGGCTCGGCGGGCTTGGCAACCTGCTGCGCAAGGAATTGGACCAATGGTGGGGCACCAAGATGTGGTGGATTCAACTCATCATCTGGGTGCTGATATTGAATGGCGTTACCACGATTATCATGCTCTCGGAGGGACCGCCCTCCGAGGCGGTACTGCAGGAAGTGATACAGACCTTTTTGGAAATAGCGGCGTTCGCCGTCAGTTTCGGGGTCATAGCCACGGTGCAGGGAGCCATCGTGGGTGAGAAAGAGTTGGGCACGGCCGCCTGGGTCATGTCCAAGCCGGCTTCGCGCCCGGCGTTTATTCTGTCGAAAATGGCCGCCTATGTGCTGGGCTTTGCCGTAACGGCCATACTCGTGCCGGCCATCATTTTTATCGTCGAGACCAGGCTCTTGCTGGGCCTGCCATATTCCCTGCAGAGCTTTCTCGCCGGGCTGGCGGTGGCCTCCTTGAGCCCCCTGTTTTACCTGGCGCTGACCTTGATGTTGGGCACCCTTTTCGCCAATCGCGGGCCCATCATCGGCATCTGCATCGCCTTAATCATGAGCGGGTTGCTGCTCAACGGCATGTTCCCACCCCAGCTGACCATGATCACCCCCTGGCTGCTGGCCCAGGTCGCTTCCGGCATTGCCTTGGAGACGCCGCTGCCGGGCTACTGGCCCGTGCCTATCGCGGCTGCCTGCTTCTGGATTGTGCTGTTTACGGCTGTGGCCCTCTGGCGCTTTTCACGTGAAGAATTTTAAGAAACAGCTGAGCTGTTAGGAGATTGTTAAATGATGAACAGGCTATCATCCCTGGTGAAGCGGTACCCAACAATTGTCTTTTTTGTTCTGGCCTTCATTTTAACCTGGGGCGTCGGCCGAGTTGCCGATACCGTTTACGCTGCCACGCAATCTATTATTATGATGCTGCCCCTGGCGCTTCTAAGCGCCGGCCCCTTGGTGGCAGCGTTGATTGTGTCTGCACTGATTGGCGGGAAGGCAGAGGTGCTGGCTCTTCTGCGCAAACTCACCATTTGGCGGGTAAGCTGGCGCTGGTATGTAATTGCCCTGTTCTTGCTCCCGGCTCTGCATCTGGTTGCCATTTACTTGAACGTATTACTGGGCGCACCCATGCCCACTATGGCCGCCTTTGGTCCCTGGACGGGGATTTTGAGCGCATTCGCCATACGGCTGGTTAACCCTTGGGATGGTCCGATGTTAGAAGAGTTGGGTTGGCGTGGCTTTGCCCTCCCACGGTTGCAGGATCGTTATGTGCCACTGACCGCCAATCTCATTTTGGGTTTCGCAGTGGTACTCTGGCATTTGCCTCTCATCCCGTCCGGCGACTATGCCTGGATATACGTCCCAGGCACCCTGGCAGTGACAATATTGCTTGGCTGGGTTTATAACGGCACCGGGGGCAGCGTGTTGTTGACGCTCATCATGCATGCGTCCGAGCCGCTGCTCCAGGTTGATTTCGCAGGCGCCGACGGGACACGGTATATGGGGCTGTTGGTGCTGGTTTACGTGGCAACGGCCGTAATCATCGTGATGCTGGCCGGTAAGGAGCTTGGTCGAAAGGAAGCGTTTGCGGCCGCAGCCGATCGACAACCCTTAGCGGAAAGCGCTTAAGCGCAATAACAGGAGGTTTATTATGACCTGCCAAAAATCTTAGGCCTCACGTTACTTCGCGATCCATTTTTGAGTTTCACAAGAACAGTAAGGAGATAAAGTAATGAGCACATTTAGAAACTGGGTAAAGCAACACGCATTCGCGATATTTCTGGTCCTGACGTTCATCATTTCCTGGTCATGGTACCCGCTCTACCTCCAGGGAACAGTACCGCTGGCGGTATTTCCCACAGGTCCGCTGCTGGCCGCCCTGATTGTCGTTTCCCTGGCTTACGGCTGGAACGGCATAAAGGAGTGGCTGCGCACCGGCTTTAAGTGGCGCGTACGGCCGATCTGGTATGTCATCGCCATCGGCTTCCCCCTTGCGCTCACCGGGATCCCGGCGGCTGTGAACATCTTGCTCGGAGCCACACCCTCAACGGCCGGCTATCCGGCCAGTATTGTGGACTTCTTATCAGAAGCCGCCTTCGTGTTCGTCCTCGTTGCCCTGGGCGAAGAAATGGGCTTTTCGGCGTTCGCTTTGCCGCACCTTCTGCGCCGCCAGCCCGTTCTGGTCACGGTCGCCATTTTAGGTCTGACGCGCAGTGTGTGGCACCTGCCGCTGATTATGACTGGTGATACACAATGGCCCGTGGCTATCTTGCTCTTCCCCACGCAGTTGATCTTCACCTGGATCTTCATTCGCAGTGGCGGCAGCGCGCTGATGATGGTCCTGAGCCACATGTCGATCGCCACGCTGGGCTCCACGTTCTTCACGAACCTGTTCACCGGACCGGAACTGACCCGGGTCGTCTGGCTGCAGGCAGCGGCGTTTGTAATCGCGGGCATCGTCCTACTGCTCACTTCCGATTTCTGGCGCGCCGGCTCCTACAAACGCGATCCTGGCCTTGAAGACGACCTGGAAACAGCGATCCCTTAAACATGGTCAACGGCAGCACGAAATGAAAACCTGGTTTAGAAAACGGCTTAATTGGAAAGTATTGTTGATGAGTCTGTTGATTAACATGTTTGCCATTGGCATTACGGCATTTATCTTGCCCGGTATTAATCTTACCGATAATCGCTTCCAGATGCTGGTTTTGTTTGCCGTATTTTTAGGTCTGCTCAACACCTTCGTGAAGCCGCTCCTGCAGCTGGTGACAATCAGGTTGTTATTCATTACTTACGGCTTGGTCCTGATTCTTACCAATACCATCGTGCTTCTTCTGCTCAGCGCGATTTTCGAAGGTGGTATCGAAGTTCGAAGTTTTCCCACGGCCATCCTTGGTGGAATCATGATTGGATTGATCAGTAT
>JBJYWP010000145.1:0-2486 GCA_046259485.1 Promineifilaceae bacterium (SeqCode)
CCCAGGTCGACGGCTAATTCCACCTGGTCCAGCGAACGGCTGACCATGTTATGGTCGAGCGTCAATGGACTCTGGCTGAAAGCCTCGTTGGAGAAAATAACCAGGCCGATGCGGTCATACGGCCGTTCCTTAATGAAATCATCGATGACCTGTTTGGAGGCCTGCAAACGGTTCTGCGGCTCAAAATCCAGCGAGGCCATACTGCCGGAGATGTCTAGCGCCAGGGCGATATCCACGCCCTCGCCCGTGATCGTCTCTCGCCCCTGCACAAACTGCGGCCGGGCCAGGCCGATGATCATCAACGTGATCGCCAGCACGCGCATCACCGTCGTCATCGGCCGCCAGGTAGTGCGCCAGGAGCGCGGCAGTCCCTGCATCAGGCCCGTGGCCGGATGCTGCATCGTCGCCGGCTTTGCGCCGCGCCGAGCCAGTAAATGATAGGCGGCCAGCAGCAGCGGCACGATCAAAGCCAGGAGCAGTACCCACGGGTTTGCGAATTGAAAACTAGTTCCTGATAAACCAGGTGTCATTACGCGCTCACCTCCATCTTCTCACCATGGCCGTTACTGGAAAAGGTCGCCCCCGGTCCTCCGACATCTGCGTTATCTACGTTATCCGTGATATCTGCGGTCGCTTCCACGATCATCCGTCCCTGGGCCAGTATTTCGTAAGCTTCCGCCTCGCCGGGCAAGATATCGGTGAACTTCACCAAGTCGCTTTCCTCCAGGAATGTGACCACGCGCCGTCTTGTCCCGCGATCGATTACCGAACCTTGCATTTCCTGGGCGATCTCACTCGTTGTGCGTTCCATCATGGGAATGCCTAAAGTGCGCTCCAGGTAGAGGCGTATCGTATCCGAACCCAGGGTGTAATGTTCCTTAAAGCGCCCCTGTTCAGGCAGTCCCATCTGCGCAATGCGATCCAGCTCATCCAAGGCGATTTCGTAGGGCAGGCGATTGTCTACCGCGGCCAGGGCTAGGCGTGCCTGGCGCCGCCGCCACAAGTAATAACCGCCCGCCGCCAGAAGGGTCAGCAGCAGTCCACCTGCTATCCAGGGAATAAGGTTGAGAAAGGGAAGTTCAACCTGCGGCTTGATATCGCGCAGTTCCGTGTCCCCTTCGACCAGGACGGACGTAATCGTGATCGCCGCCGGTTCGGCCGTTACTTCTTGCAGTCGCCCTGCCCCATCGGTCACTGTGACTGTTAAGGGAGGAGTGCTGAACTCGCCGGGTGCGAACAAGCGCGCGTCCAGCTTGATAAGAGTCGTTTCCGTGCCGTCGCCGTTAGTTGCTGTTTCGGCCGGGGATTGGGAGCGGATGAAAAAATCGCCCCACTGCTCGCCTAGCTCGGGCGCGATGACATGGTATCCCGCAGGGTGGGTCACCACCAGCGTCAATTCCAGGGGATCGCCCACGTTTGCGGTATAAGGGCTTTGCGGTCCCAACACCGTCGCCGTCACCTCGCCCGCGGTTTGCGCACTCACAGTACCCACCATGAACAAGGCGGTGATGAGCAGCAAGGAGATGAGTGCAAATCTTTTTCCAATCATTGGCGTTTCAATCTTTCTAAATTATTCTAATGCCTTAGGCGCCTGGACCGGTCCTGGAAAAAACGGGTCAGCGCTGTCGAATATTCTTCATCGGTTTGAATATCAATGCGATCCACGCTGGCCTGCCGGAATACACGTGTTTTTTCTGTTTCCAGGGCGGCCATGCGCTTGCGGAAGGCTTCCTGCCACTTCTTATTACCCGTATCAATCCACTCGATGGCCCCGCTTTCCGGGTCTTCGACGGCCAGCAGGCCGACATCGGCGATCTCGCTGTCCAGCGGATCGTTCAGATCCACGGCGATCAGATCGTGGCGCCTGTTAGTAACCGAAAGCTGCCGCCGGTAACTTTCCGGGTCGGCCATAAAATCGGAGACGAGGAAGATAATGCTGCGCCGCTTCAAGATCTGGTTCACTTTATCGAGGGCCATCTTGATATCGGTGCCCTCGCTTTGTGGCTCAAAGGCCAGCAGTTCGCGGATCAGGCGCAGCACGTGCTTGCGTCCTTTACGCGGCGGGATAAAAAGTTCAACCTTGTCGGTGAAGATCAGCAGGCCTACTTTGTCGTTGTTCGTCGTCGCTGCAAAGGAAAGCACGGCCGTTAGCTCGGCGGCGATCTCACGCTTGAAGCGTTCTACGGAGCCGAAATTCTCCGAAGCACTGGCATCGACAACCAGCATCACCGTCAGCTCGCGCTCTTCCACGTAGCGCTTGATATACGGCTCGCCTGTCCGCGCCGTCACATTCCAGTCGATATTGCGAATCTCATCGCCGATCTGGTACGGCCGAACTTCGTCAAACTCCATACCGCGCCCTTTAAAGATCGAGTGATAATCCCCGGCGAAGCTGTCGTTGACCAATTTCCGCGTTCGAATCTCGATCCGGCGGATTTTCTTCATTAACTCAGAGGTAAGCATTTCAGCCCTTCAGCATTTCAGTG
>JBJYWP010000146.1:0-26354 GCA_046259485.1 Promineifilaceae bacterium (SeqCode)
TGGTCTCTATTACAGATAACCCGATTCTGATCGACTATGCCAACTCGGATTTTTTTATCTATGCACACCCCTCAGTTATTTAATAAGAGTTTTGCCATGGTTCATATATCGCAGACTGCCATCCTTTAATTCGACTTTCGCCGAACAAGCCACCAAAGGGCTGATGCTGCTAATAACAAAGCGAGCCCGGCAATAGCCAGAGGCTGACGCGAACCAACAGCTTCTTCTGTTTGGCCGGGATCACCGGGCTGGATTGTTGGTATTACCTCTTCATTTTGAGCAGTCTGGATCGTTGGCTGTATCGTTGGCGAAGGTTCTAAATCCGGCTGGTTTGTTGGCTCTACAGTTGGCTTCTGCTCAGCGGTTGGTGAAAGGGTGCTGATCGTAATCATGAGCGGATCGTGATCGCTCGCGTGGTATGGAAGGGCGGCAAGGGATTCATCAAAAGCAGCTTTAAGCGGGTAGTCGGCATTGACATGCATGACAGCGGCACCCGTGACTCGATGAACAAGCGCGGGAGATACCAAAATTCCGTCAATGAGTTGGGAAGCGCCATCAAAAATATAGCTGTAACGCTCTTGAGAGGGAACTTCCTGCATCGTATCGTGGAGGACGCCCCCCTCTTGCAGCTTTTGCCATACGGGGGAGCGGTTAAAATCATTAAAATCACCCATAACAATGATCTCCGCCTGTGGGTCCTGAGATAGAAGATCGTGGACCAAGCCATGCAAATGCTGCGCCTGTGCATCGCGGCGGGGCGCCGTTTCCAGTTCACCGCCACTTTTCGATTTGAAGTGATTAACGATGATCGTTAAGGGGTTGCCATCGAGGTCCAGCGATATCTCTAACGGGGGGCGGGAAAACAGGGGTTCTTCTCCAGGCGCGCATTCGATATCGCTGTCCCATACACCTGTCGCCAAGCTCGAACAGGTTTGGTGGAGTACCGCATCATGAATAGAAATGTGTCGCGGATCACTTAGCAAGGCGACATCTATACCACGGCCGTCTGCGCTTTCGCGGTGGGTCACCTGATAGTCAAAACCGCAGGTATCGGCCGTCATATCCGCCAGTTCTACTAATAAAGCCTCCGATTCCACCTCCTGTACGCCAAGAAGCTCCGGGCAATCCAATACATTGCCGATAGCGTAGGCCAGCTTGCGTTGTTTAATCTCGAATTCCGTGGGCGATGGGTGCCCCAACTGCCGATCTTCTTCGTCCAAGGAAGGAGAAAGATAATTGTCCAAATTAAGCGAGGCCACACGAACCCAATCCGCTGAGGCTGGGAATGGTTCTGAAACAGGGAGCGGTTCACCCTGCTCAACTTGTAAAGCCTCACTATGCTGCTGGACTACCTTAAATTGCTCAAAGTGATAGGTCAACTGACCGGCGATACCGGCAACCAGGTCTCCGCTCTTCAGATCGGGCAGAGCAGTACAATCAACATCCGATTTATTCAAAACCAGAATAGGTGGGGAATACGTCTCCAAACCGGTGTGAAGCACCGTCCGTGTTGCGTCAGCCCTGGACCCCACCGCGAAACCACAACCCGAATGCGTTGGACCAAATACCGGCAGCTGGCTGTCTGTCCGCACAAGCATCCCTTCATGAGCCTCCAGGTACTCTAGGGCCAGCACGGGATCCTGTGGTATGTCGAGGACGACAGAATCCGCTAAAGGCTGCCCTGAGGATTCTAATTCGATAACGAGACCATAGTCGTCGATCTCCGTTAAACCAAAATACTCCGTAACTTGACCCGTAACCAGGAGCTGATCGCCTGTTTGGTATACCGGCTGCTGCCGGCCCAGAAAAACAGCAACAGCATCAGAAGTATCCGGATCGCCATCCTCAAGCCCCGGCATATCCTGGATAAAAATGGTGTAATAAATAATGCCGGAAGCATTCTGATCTTCCATCAATCCTGTAACGAGGCCTCGAAAAGTGACCACCTGATTCAGGACAGGAGAAACCGGCCCCGCACCTTGAATTTCACCAATAGCCCGCAGTTGGGGCGTTCCGCTCTTTTCCGGAACCGGAGCACACTGTTCGACGATCGATAACCCGCCAGGGTCTGGTCTTGTTTGCGAACGCCAGTCAGCGGCGCTGTCCGAATCACAAATGGCCGGGAACCTTTCAACACTTTGACCGGTTACCACCTGGGGAATACTCGGCGAAAAGAAAATCGTGCTGTCGCCATAGCTTACGGCGTCAATAATTTGATTTTCCGCATCCAGCAGGATGATCTCATCCCCATCATTCGCCAACGCGAACTGCCCGGTTGCCCATTGGGAATCGATTACCATATCAGACACGGCCGAATCTGTATCTTGTATCTCATAAGCAGTATTAGCTCCAAACAAAGCACGAAAACCAACGGCCGTGCGCGCCACAATAATCGCCTCCCCCGCGCCTATTTCACTCCCCTCGGGAAAGCGCAGCATGCCCTCACCCCCGCCAGGCTGTTCTTCGTCTCCCAAACCATAACCGCTCAGCTGAATCGGCCGATCGCTTAGATTTGCTACTTCGACCCATTCGCGTTCTTCATCAAGACCCGGAGGATTATAGAAGAATTCCGTAATCAACAACTCAGGGGAGGATGTCGACTGCCAGGCCTGGTCACTGTGACCTTCATATAGACCAAACGTGATTGGGAAGGGGATTAGCGGCAAGAATAATAGAACAAAAATGGCTCGGAGAAGCGTAGAATAACTCATGAAGGACCTTCATCAGGCAGTCGATTCGGCACCCCACCCTTTGGGCGTATATTCAGTGGTGATTAAAAACCTAGTGTACCGGATTTGCCGTTGGGACAACAGCATTTTTCGCCGGATTCGAAAACAACTTAGGGGGTCAAGGGTCGTAAGGGTAGTCTGCCGCGGCAGCCGTTAACAATTTCTTACACGATTCTGATGTACTGCTGTTACTTTGTTAATGGTCTCGTACTAGAATACCACTCTGGACCAACAAGGTCTGTTATTCAGAAGCCAGGTTTTCATCAAATATTTTATAATGCGGTTACCTAACCTGAAACCTAAAAATCTGATTGCAAAAACAGCCTGAATCTTGGTCAGGAGTAAAAAACTATGACAGATAGAACTGAAAATCTCTCTCTACCTGTAGTACCGCTTCGCGGCGGGGCTGTATTTCCGGGAATTACGACTACGATTTCAGTCGGCCGTCGACGTTCCCTAGCTGCCGCCCAAGCGGCATTGGAAGGGGATGGCGAACTGCTGATTCTCGTACAGTACAAAGCCGAAATTGAAAACCCGGAAAATGAAGATCTGGTCACGGTCGGCATACTGGCCACCGTGCGTGATTTGATTCGCACACCGCACGTTGGCGTTCAGATGCTGGTAGATCTTCATCGCCGTGTCGCCTTCGAGGGACTTACGCATAAAGAACCTCATTTACGTGGAACTTTTGTGGAGCTTGAAGAAGCAAGTGACTCAACCAGCGAAGAGCTGATACTGGAAGTCCTCGCCTACCTGGAACAATATGCGGAGGAACTTGGTGAAGCCAACCAACAAGTTATCACCAACGCCCGCAACCAATCGACTGATGGCGACCTGGCGGACTACGTGGCCGGCATCCTTAATTTACCGTTCGATACCGAGTTGGAACTGTTAACGACCATGAGCGGAGAAGTCCGCTTGCAGGTGATTCTTGAGTATCTCCAACAGGAACTACGAATCACAGAGATTCGGAACAAAATCCAGCAAGAGGCGAAAGAAGGCGCGGATAAAGCGCAGCGTGACTTCTTACTGCGCGAGCAGATGCGCGCCATTCAAAAGGAATTAGGTCAGGACAGTAATGCCGCAGGCGATGATCTGGGTCAAAAAATCGAAGACGCGGGTATGCCCGAAGAGGTTAAGGAACGCGCGCTTAGCGAATTGCGGCGTCTTGAATACCAGGGGCCGCAGTCGGCCGAAGCAAGTGTCATTCGTACCTATTTGGAATGGCTGATTGAATTGCCCTGGGACAAGGAAACGGAAGACAATCTTGATGTCACTCACGTCCGCGAAGTTCTGGACGAGGATCATTATGGTCTGGATGATGTCAAGGACCGAATTGTCGAGTATGTCGCCGTGCGCAAGCTGGCCGGCAACAAGATGCGCGGCGCGATCATCAATCTGAACGGCCCTCCAGGCGTTGGTAAAACCAGCATTGCCACATCGGTAGCCCGGGCGATCGGCCGGGAGATGGTTCGACTCAGCCTTGGCGGCGTTCGTGATGAGGCGGAAATTCGCGGCCATCGCCGGACCTATATCGGCGCGATTCCCGGACGGATCATCCGCGCGCTTCGCGATGCCAAGACGCGCAATCCGGTTATCGTTCTCGATGAAATTGATAAAGTTGGTACCGACTGGCGAGGCGATCCTTCTTCAGCACTGCTGGAAGTATTGGATCCGGAACAAAATCACAGTTTCACCGACCATTATCTCGAGGTGCCTTTCGACCTGAGCCAGGTTATTTTTATCACGACCTCGAACCAACTAAGTACGATTCCAATGGCCTTGTTAGACAGAATGGAAACGATACAGATGTTGGGTTACATTGAGGAAGAAAAAGTAGCCATTGCTAACCGGTACCTGCTGAAAAAGCAGCTTGAGGCACACGGCATTGAAGACGTTCATGTCAGCTTTGAAGATGCCGCCATGAGTAAGCTCATTCGCGGGTATACGCGGGAAGCCGGCGTTCGCCAGCTGGAGCGAAATATCGGTAAGGTCGTGCGCAAGTTGGCCGTGAAAATCGCCGGCGGCGAAAGCGGCCCCTTCCTGGTCAGTGAAGCCGATGTCGAAGAGATCATGGGACCGGAGAAATTTACTTTTGGAGTAGCCGAAGAAAATGACGAAGTAGGCGTCGTTACAGGTCTGGCGGTTAA
Source organism: Promineifilaceae bacterium (SeqCode) (assembly GCA_046259485.1). Taxonomy (GTDB): domain Bacteria; phylum Chloroflexota; class Anaerolineae; order Promineifilales; family Promineifilaceae; genus JAACFF01. Next base: position 4,880 of record JBJYWP010000146.1, read on the forward strand.
CGCCTATGGCGGCGATATCTTACCCATTGAAGTGAGCCTCAGTGAAGGTTCGGGCAAGATTACGTTGACCGGCCAATTAGGCGATGTCATGCGCGAATCCGCCCAGGCGGGCTTGACATATGCTAGAGCTAATGCCCGGCTGCTGGATCTGGAACCGGGAATCTTTGACAAGATCAATGTCCATATTCACGTTCCTGACGGTGCAACCCCGAAGGATGGACCCAGTGCGGGTATTGGTATGGCTACGGCCGTTATCTCTGCCCTGACCCGCCGTCCTGTGCGCAAGGAAGTGGCCATGACGGGTGAAATCACGCTGCGCGGTAAGGTTCTGCCTATTGGTGGTCTAAAATCAAAGGCTATCGCCGCTCATCGTGCCGGTGTGACTACGATCTTGATTCCTAAGGACAATGCCAAGGAAATTCCCGAACTGCCGGAACGCGTCCGTGAGGACCTGACTATCATTCCGGTCAGCCACCTTGACGAAGTGCTCGCCAGCGCTCTATTAGAGCCGGCCGGCAAACCAATCAAGCTGGCGGAAGATAGCCAAAGCAGGCAGGATGTTGTTATTCCACCCATTTCAATGGACGGTGCGAACGGCACCATCCATGTGAGCGGAGATTAATTAAAAAACCGCCGGCCCAGGCCGGCGGTTTTTTTGATCTTTTATAATTGCCAGGCTTCACGAATCCCCTCCAGTATCCTTATTGCCTGCTCGATTAGGAGCTTATTTTTTGGCTTGTTAGGCCATAAACTGGCTCCAGACGGATGGGGTAAAGGGACTAGCCACCGCCCGTTGTGCGACAGCGAGGGATCAAATTCCGTCAGTCGCTGTCCATGCTTTAGATTCAGATCAAGCGGGTCGGCGGAAACCTCAGGTCCGAAATAAACGGCCGTGCCGATGATTTGATTCAACCTCTTCGAGGCTGGAAAAAACAGTTTGATAGCTAATCCACCTACGGGCATGATCAGCCGTGGCCGGTAGAGCTTAAATTCTCCTTCCAGAAAAGGGCGGCAAAGCTGCTGTTCAGCCTTAGTCGGCACGCGATCCCCTTTTCCGTTACTGCCTTTTCCCGGATAACATTTGGTAACGGCCGTCATTACATAGTTCGCCCGAAAGGTATCTTCCTGCCACCCGGCGCCTTCTAGCCACTGGAACAAACGCCGCCCACTGCCTGCATTAAACGGCCGTTTCGCCTCCACCTCCGTAATTCCCGGGGCCTGGCCAATCAACATCACGTCGGACGCCGGTGGGTGGCTGAAAACAGCGCCTGTAGTAATCGCAAACCCCGCATTCAGGCATAATATGCAATCCCTCAGCTGCTTGTCTAGCTGCGCGAGCTGTAATTTGTCCGGCTTAGCCATGATGATTCGTAGGTTACTTAATTAGCTCAATCAGGATCAATTTCCTCTGTCAGAGTACTGTTGACAATGGTCAGACCGGGATCCTGTTTGTGCAGCCAGGAGACCAGGTGCTTAACCGCCAGATGGATCCCGGGCGTTGGGCGAGGAAACCCCATTTCATAGAGGCTCACAACGAGATCGCCTTCTCGTCTGCGGCGAATGCTCAACCCGACTCGCTGCCGGTAAGGTTCTTCACTCACATACACTTCCGAAAGAAGCACCTCTTTATCCACGGAATAGAACATGTTCAAGAATTTGATGTGCATATCTTCATCCTGGACATGAAAAGGTTCAAAGCGGCTGCCAAAGTCAGCGAGAGAAAGGGATGGGATAAGGATTACATGGGGCACGGCCGTTTCCTCCGGGATTGGGAAATCATCTGGCGCGGGAACACGATTCCGCTGCCAGAGATAGTAATGCGGGATCCTGCCTTCAGCCAAAGCAATTCGTTCATATTTCGTTTGCCGGCGATTCTCGACTGAAAACAGGTAAGGCTGGTCTATTCTGGAATCAAAATGGTTGGATTCCACCAGGCAGGCTTCAATAACTTCCTGATAGGCATCATGATCCGTGGCAATATCCAGCGGCGCGCCGGGAATCATTCGGTTGGCCAACAAATCCAGGAAAGGCCCATTAATGACGCGGCGATGGTGGTGTCCCGCCTTAGGCCAGGGATCGGGGAAATTAATGACGACGCTGCTGATACTCTGCGGCCTAAAAAGGAGCCATAAAACCGTACGCGAATCCCCCTGGACTACACGAGCATTCGAAAGCTTTGCGTTTGTGATTTTACTGGCCCCACGTCGCAGTGAGGGAAGAGAGATTTCAACACCCAGTACATTTGCCGCAGGATTCTCTTTGGCCAGAGTAATTAGATTATCTCCCCCACCAAAACCCAATTCAACAATCATGGGCGCTTCACAGCCGAAAACCTCCTGCCAGTCAGCCGGCCAGGGCAAACGCGCAAAATGGAGCATAGGCAGCAACATAGATAAGGAGTGTGGAATATCCACTGACTCGATCAACGGCTTAAGAACGTGAACGCCTAAGGGTTGTTGACGGTTATGTAATCAACAGCGACCCAACCAACCTGCCCTGTATCGGTCTGTACCTGCTGCCACAGCAAGTCTTCGGCCGTCTGCTGATTATCCAGGACGAATAGGATCGTGCCATCTTCAAGATACTGAAGCTCGGCCGAATCGGTTCCCGGTTCGCTGCGCAAATAAATTCCCACGCCGCTGCTAACTGTTGCGGTCTGCGGGGAAGGCGTCGGGGTCTCAGTCGGCAGCGCTGTTCCCGTGGCGGTAGGCACCGGCGATGTCGGTGTAGTCCCCATGGGAGTAGGAATAGAGGTGGCGGTCGAGGTTACGGTTGGAACCGCGGTTGCCGGAATGGTCGTCGGCTCAGGAGTTGGCGTCGGATCGGGAAAGCTGGCCATTACCCGCGGTCCAACAAAAATAAGCAAGAGGAAAATCAAGGCTAAGACAAGAAAAACAACTGCTGCCAACAAATTGGCCTGTGCCTTCTGCCGGGTCTCAACCTGTCCCACGCCATAGGCCTGGGATGACATCTTAGACCGTGCTGATAAGGCACGCAGTAAAAAGACTATTAATGCAACGATACTTATGCCTACCAGAACCGGCAGTACATAATTAAAAAAGAGCGCCACTTTTCCTCCAATTGATTACTTCAGCACTAATTTATACATCCTACTCCGCTTTGGCAAGTGTTTCTTTGGCCTCTTCCCATAGTATATTCATCTCTTCCAATGACATTTGCTTAAAATTTTGTTTTCGCTGGCCGGCCAGACCTTCAACCAGGCGAAATCGCTGTTCGAAGCGTTCATTCGCTTCCCGCAATGCACTTTCGGCCTCAACACCATAATGGCGGGCAAGATTGACAATGACGAATAAGAGATCACCGAGTTCGGCCGTTCTCTCTTCCGGAATCCCGGCCGCCTTCAGTTCGTCGATCTCTTCCACCACTTTTTCGTAAACACCGCTGATATCCGGCCAGTCAAAGCCGGCTTTTCCAACTTTGTTTTGGATTTTCTGCGAACGGGAAAGGGCCGGCAGGTTCTTTAAAATATCATCGAGCAAGGATTGACTTTCGGATTTTCCTTTTTCTTGCTTCTTGAGCAATTCCCAATTTGCCAGGACCTCGGCGGTATTATTAACTTCCCAATCCCCCCACACGTGAGGATGCCTGCGTTTCAACTTCGTTTCTATCTCGGAAATCACATCCGACAGAATGAAATCTCCCCCTTCGGAGGCCATCTGCGCCTGCATAACGATATGGTAAAGCATATCCCCCAGCTCTTCACGCAGGTTATCGTTATCCTGGCGATCAATTGCGTCCAGCACTTCGTAAGCCTCTTCCAGAAACCCTTCGCGCATTGATTGGGGTGTCTGTTCGATATCCCACGGGCAACCATTCGGGCTTCGTAAGACAGCGACTGTCTCAGCAAGAGCCGGAACGGTGGAAGCAGCGGGTAAAGCAGGTATGAAAAGAGAGGTCAGATGGTTAATCTGATCGCTGCGATCAATTTTATAGAGCGGGAGATGTTCCACAACTTCATCCTTCTCCCCCGCCATATGCACGAGGCTTACCGGGTGTTGATCAGGATAGATGGCCGATAAAGCCTGCTTCACCTCTCCCGCTATGAAGCGATTATAAACCTGCCCCAACATAACAGCCTGGTCAGCATGCAGAGAGGGATAATAGGAATCAGCAACGGATAAGGCATCCGCCACTTGCAGGCCCTCTAAAGCATCATGGCCAAGCGCCTGTAAGACCGGCTCAATAAAACTCAAACCGGACACAACCTTAACCGGCATTTGATGGAGAGCGGCTTCTTTAAGCAAAGCGATGACGGTCGATTCGCCAACAAAAGGATTCCCTGGAACGGCATAGACAATATCCCCTTCCCCGCCCAGTTCAAGTAATTTACCGACAATATTCCGATAAACGCTGTCGAAATCTTGCTCGGATTGGTAAATATAGTCAAAACTGTGAAGCTTTGGGCCTTCAGGTAAATCAGCCATCGCCGGATGTCGCTCAGTCCGTAAATAAATGTCATTGGCTGCTGAAAGGATTTCCCACGCTTCTCTCGTCAGGTATTTACTGCTCCCTGGGCCTAAACCGACAACTGTAATTCCCATGATGCCTTTGCTCTCCCAAGCAAAAGAGGCGAGCACCAGGTCTCGCCTCAAATTCACTAGATTAAATTTATAGTCGGGTAATTAACGTTTGGTATAGGTAGGCGCCTTGCGGGCACGTTTCAAACCAGGTTTTTTACGTTCCTTAACCCGTGAATCCCTTGTAAGATGACCATGTTGACGCAGGGTACCCCTAAGATTCTCGTCATATTTTACCAGGGCACGTGCCAGGCCCAGGCGCACGGCGCCGGTCTGCCCGGTTACACCGCCGCCTTGGATCAGGACGGTGACATCCATCTTTCCGGCAAGCTCGGTATCGGTCAATGGGCCCATCAAAATGCGATGATCACCAAAGCGAGGGAAATATTCTTCGACTTCTTTTCCGTTGACGGTGAAACTGCCATCGCTTTCGCCGCCCGGATAGATACGAACACGGGCCGAAGATCTTTTCCGCCGGCCTATACCTTCATAGTATTGTCGCTTCTCTTCTGACATAGAATAAGTTCTCCTAGAGCTCCAATTCGACCGGCTGCTGGGCCTGATGCGGGTGCTCTGAACCGGTATATAATTTAAGCTTCTTCAACATCTTTCTACCCAGCGGATTTTTGGGCAACATGCCCTTCACTGCTGCTTCCAACGGGCGCGTCGGGTGTTTTTCCAACTGCTCGCGTAAGGTTATTGATGAAATGCCGCCAGGATAACCGGAATGACGGTAATAATATTTCTGATCCAACCGCCGGCCGGTAACAGAAAACTTATCCGCATTTAAGACGATGACATAATCACCGCAATCTACTGAGGGACTGTAGATTGGCTTATGCTTGCCGCGTAAAATCTTCGCGATTTCGCTTGCCAACCGTCCCAAGGTTTTCCCTTCGGCATCAACCACATACCACTGCCGTTCTACCTCGGCTGGTTTAGTTAAATAGGTTTTCATGCCCAGATCTCCTGCCAAGAAAATGTCTTGGTTAATTAATCCTTGTAAGTTATTGAGGCTAAGAAAAGCCCCTGTGGCGGTGCTGCTGCGGCCGAACGGCTGCGGTCTTTCGCCTGAAACGCCGCAATAAAATCATCAACCGTCCAGGCGCCTGATCCAACAGCTACCAGGCTGCCAACTAAACTGCGCACCATTCGATACAAAAATGCGTTGGCCTCAATTTGAAAGACCAAAAATTGCGCTTCTGCATGCCAGACTGCTGAAAAAACTTCGCGCTCCGTGCTTTCCCCCTGAGGGGGCAAACCAAATGTGGCAAAGTCTTTTCGGCCGATCAGGCTTGCGGCAGCTTCATTCATCTCACCCAGGTCCAACCGGCGTGCTACATGCCAGGAGCGACCTCGATATAGTGGGCTGCGAACCGGTTCATTGTACACTCGATACAGATAGGAACGCCGCCGGGCGTCAAACCTGGGATGAAACGATTCGGCCGTTTCTTGCAGATGTTTGACGACGATATCCTCGGGTAAGTTGGCATTCATTGCACGCTGTAGGGCGCTTGCATCATGCCGCCACTCAATTGTAAAACTTATGACCTGGCCCAGCGCATGCACACCGCTATCGGTGCGTCCTGCTCCGGTGATGGAAACAGATTGCTGAGCCAGATTCGTCAATACACGTTCTAATTCACCCTGAATGGTAAGAAACCCATCTCTTTGACGTTGAAAACCACAGTAATTCGTTCCGTCGTATTCAACCTGGGCGCGATAGCGCGTTACTCCAAGAGGCAATCCCATATTCGGGATAACAATTATTCCTCTTCAACCAACATCAAAACAGCCATTTCAGCATTATCGCCGGGCCGTTTACCAATTTTCACCATACGCGTGTAGCCACCGGGACGATCTGCAAAGCGTGGCGCGATTTCCCCAAAGAGTTTCTGGACTACATTAACTTCTTCAAAGTAGCCGCCCTCATCCTCAGTAACACGTGTTTTGGGTAAGCGAGATGCCGCCATGCGCCGTGCATGGACTTCCTTCGAAGGATCACTCTTACCATTTTCCAGCCCGCGTTTGGCAATTGTTATCATTCTTTCAGCCGATGGCCTAATCGCGCGCGCCTTAGCTTCGGTGGTCACTATCTGTTCATAGCAGATGAGATCGGCGATTAAATTTTTTCGCAGAGCATTGCGATGAGCAGAATCGCGATTCAGTTTGCGGCCTTTTATTCTATGTCGCATAATTTTCCTCGTTCAGATTCGAGCACTTAGTCGATAATATTTACCGGCAGGCTCATCATAACGACCAGCATATCAGGTCGCAGTTTTAATCTTTTTCCAATAAGAAGCCTTTCATGCGCAGTTGATCTTTCAACTCTTCCAGGGACTTCTCACCAAAGTTACGGATGGCCAGCATTGTTTCGTCACCGCGGTCCAGCATTTCCAACATCTCACCAACTTTTGTAATGCCGGTACGCTTGAGCGAGTTAAAAACTCTTACGCTGAGATCCAACTGTTCTATTGGCGTGTCATATATTTCATTGGGAATTGGTTCTTCCTCTTCTTCCTCTTCAACAGGCAGGAATGTTTCTTCACTGACCCCTGCTAGAGGACGAAGTTGGTGAATCAATATTTGGGCTGACTGCGCCAGGGCCTCTTCGGGCTTAATGGTGCCATCCGTCCAAATCTCCATGACAACGCGGTCATAATCAGCGACCTGCCCAACGCGTGTTTTTTCCACTTCATAGGAAACCCGCCGGATAGGACTAAAAATAGCATCTACCGGAAGTTCGCCAATCGGCAGCCGGCCACGTTCTTCCGCCGGGGAATAACCACGTCCGGTTTCAGCCGTCATTTCGATTTCTAAAAACGCGTCATCAGAATCCACTGTAAACAGATAAAGATCCGGGTTGATGATCTCAGCCTCAGGCGGCAGCTGAATATCAGCGGCCGTCACCGTGCCGGCGCCATGAACTTCCAGGCGCATACGTGCCATATCTGTATTGAGCAGCATCAAGCGCAGCTGCTTGATGTGCAGAATAAGCTGCATCATATCTTCCCGGACATGCGGGATAGCCGAAAACTCATGCGGTGCATCGGCGACGCGGATTGACGTCACTGCAGCACCGGGTAACGAAGATAACAAAACTCGCCGCAAGGAATTGCCAAGTGTAATTCCATAGCCTCGTTCCAATGGGCCGAATATAAAACGGCCGTATTCGCGGGTCATCGCCGTACTTTCAATATTAGGCATGACCAGATTACTTATAGCCAATGTCAGACCTCCCTCAAATTCCAATTATTCATGTTTCATCCAGTAACTAATAGTTGGGCATCATGTTTGATGCCTGTCACAAAGATTAACGGGAGTAATACTCGACAATGAGCTGCTCATTCAACGTAACATCGATGTCTTCACGAGCAGGCAGATGCAGCACATTGGACGACAATTGAGCGGCATCGACGATTAACCAACGCGGCACTCGCCGATCATCCAGTTCCTGGCGCAAATCCTTAAAGTAAGCTTTGCGCTGGCTCTCTGGGCGTACCGAAACCACGTCACCAGGTGATACCAGTGCCGAAGGAATATCGGTCTTACGGCCGTTTAGCATAATGTGTCCGTGTGACACTAACTGCCGTGCCTGAGCGCGCGAACTTGCGATTCCCAGACGATAAATTACATTATCCAAACGTCGTTCAAGCAGTACCAAGAGATTGGTACCTGTCAAGCCAACCTGTTGTTCAGCGCGTTTAAAGTAGCGGCTGAACTGTCGTTCCATAACCCCATAAACCCGGCGCGCTTTCTGTTTTTCACGCAGCTGCAGCAGGTAATCTGAAGCCCTTCCACGCCGGAACTGCTTCTCCCGTCCGTGTTGACCGGGGGGATATGAACGGCGCTCGAATGAACACTTTGGTGTTAAACAACGCGACCCTTTCAAAAATAGCTTTTCGCCTTCACGGCGGCAAAGCTTACATACTGGTCCTGTATATCTTGCCAACTTAACTTCCTCCTATCTCAGGAATTTGTCGAGAGGTTTACAGGCTTGGCAACCTTTCATCCCTCTCCTACAAAATAATAACTATTTGATAATCAAATTAGACGCGGCGCCGTTTTGGAGGACGGCAGCCGTTGTGGGGCACCGGTGTGATATCGTGAATCGCTGTCAGCTGCATCCCAGAGGCTGCAAGTGCGCGGATAGCCGCTTCACGACCCGGTCCGGGACCTTTCACAAATATTTCAATTTCCTGCATCCCGTTATCCTGCGCCGTAGACGCAGCATTTTGGGCAGCCAGGCGCGCCGCATAGGGCGTACTTTTACGCGACCCGCGAAATCCAGCATTTCCGGCGCTGGCCCAGGCAACTGTATTACCCTGCTGATCCGTAATCGTGACGATGGTGTTATTAAACGTCGCAAACACGTGAGCAACGCCGCGCGGCACCATCTTTTTCGCTTTTTTACGCGCTTGTGATTGTCTTCGTCGTCCCATTTTGTCTCCTGGATTGCTACCCGCCTGGTAAATAGACCTCTAATTAAGAAGCGCTACCTTTAGACTGGATAACACTCAATTATTTACCGCCCTTTCTCCGGCCACGTCCGGCGACCGTCTTCTTCGGACCTTTACGGGTCCGGGCATTCGTCTTCGTCCGCTGGCCATGCGCGGGGAGGTGGCGACGGTGGCGCAAACCACGGTAACAGCCAATCTCCGATAAACGCTTAATATTCATGGCTACTTCGCGACGCAAATCACCTTCGACGACATAGTCCTTATCGATCACCTGGCGCAGACGCGTTACTTCCGCTTCCGAAAGGTCACGCACACGCGTTTGGGGATCCACACCCGCTTCGGTCAGAATACTTCTACTGGCCGAGGGTCCAATTCCATAAATATAGGTTAAACTCGTTTCCACTTGTTTATTTCGTGGAATATCAACTCCAGCTATACGAGCCATTGTTCCTCCAGACTTCGCGACCGGCGCCGATTAGCGACGGTAGCTACTAAATTATCCCTGCCGTTGTTTGTGATTTGGGTCACTGCAAATCACACGAACAACACCTCTCCGCTTGATCACTTTGCACTTCGGGCAACGACGTTTCACGGATGCTGATACTTTCATGATTACTTACTCCAATAGAGCCTACTGTCAACACTCTTGCGATGGCTCACACGGCCGTTAGGTCGTGAGAGTCCCTATACAGGTTGAGTAGCCTCCTCAATGACCTTCACCAAGTCCTTCTGTACATCTTCTATCGTCTGTTGACCGTTCACCGGGGCTAAGAGCCCTTTTTGACCGTAGTAGTCAAGCAGTGGTTTGGTCTGATCTTCATACACCTTCATGCGTGTACGGATAGTTTCTTCATTATCATCGGCGCGCCCTTCCAACAACGCCCTATTTAGAAGGCGCTCGACGAGAACATCGCGGTCCACGACGATGGAGGGTACGACATTAATCTTCTCACCCAACCTAGCCAGCAGCTTATCCAATGCTTCGGCCTGGGCAATTGTGCGCGGGAACCCATCGAGTATAGCGCCACCGGCACAATCATCCTTCGCAAGGCGATCTGCGACCATAGCCACAGTCACTTCATCCGGTACCAGTTCGCCACGGTCCATGTAGGTCTTGGCCAGTTTTCCTAATTCCGTTTCGTTCTTTAAATTGAACCGGAACAGATCACCGGTAGAAACCTGGGGTAATCCCAAGGCTTCTTCTAAAAGCTTCGCCTGGGTACCCTTCCCGGCGCCTGGCGGTCCAACGAGTATGATGAACTTCATTAGTCGATGAACCCCTCATAATGGCGCATTAACAACTGCGCTTCCAGCTGACGCATGGTATCAATTACCACTCCAACAACGATGATTAGGCCGGCACCGGAGATTACGTAAGCGCTCTGCTGCAGGTTTGGTATGCGCAAGATCGTACCGATCAAAGCCATGATACCCGGCAGAACAGCAATGAGACCCAGGAATACCGCGCCAACCAGCGTAATGCGGCGTACCACGGCCATGACGTAATCTTCTGTACGCTTACCCGGTCGAATACCGGGAATGAAACCGCCCTGTCGCTGCAAGGTTTGAGGTATGTTTTGCTGCCGGACCATCACATCGGTATAGAAGAAAGTAAATCCCACAACCAGTAAGAAATAGAATCCCCAATAAATCGAAAACTGAAACGGTGCGGCGGTTGGATCTTGCACAGAACCGAAACTGCTGAGACTCCGCGCCATCTGGTTAATGAAGTTACCGTCCGTGGAAAGATCGCCAACAAAGAATTGCGCTATCAGGGGCGGGAAAGTAAGGATCGATTGGGCAAAGATGATCGGGATCATACCGGCCGTGTTTACTTTCAAAGGTATATAGGTGCTCTGCCCTTGATAAACCTTTCTACCACGTACACGACGGCCGTATTGAACCGGTATTCTTCGCTGCCCTTCCTGAATAATCACAATCACCAAAACCGTTGCTACAGTCAAGACCAGGAAGCCGACAATATTAAATGCGCGTGCCAGGTTATCGTCAATGGCAAACAGGCGCGCCAGATTAGGCAGGATTCGAGAAACGATACCGCCAAAGATGATCAACGAAATACCCTGGCCGATACCATCTTCTGTAATGAGTTCACCCAACCAAATGGCGAAAAATGTTCCACCAACCATGGCCATAAGCGTCATCAAGGTTGGTAAAATTTGTCCGGCGTCAAACCCAAAATAAGGCATGATTTGTTCCAGACCACCCTGTAAGCTAAAACCAATCAGTCGAATCTGACCAATCGCCTGTAAAAATGCCAGCGGCACAGTCAAGTAATAAGTAATCTTATTTAGCCGGTTACGACCCGATTCACCCTCGGAAGCCATTTCCTCAAGTTGCGGGATGATTGGCGTCAATAACTGGATGATAATCGATGCTGTAATGTAGGGATAGACACCCATTGCCATAACGGAGAAGTTGCGAACAGCACCACCGGATAGCAAATCCAGAAAATCTACCACTGCATTACCGCTCTGTTGGCCCGTAAACAGGAGCCAGGCCTCCAGATTGACACCAGGGACCGGAATGTTTGCCACCAGCCGGTACACAACCAGCATGGCAATGGTAAACAAAATCCGGCGCCTGAGGTCCGGCAGGGTAAATGCTACACGTAATGATTCAATCATTAGACCACATTCCGTTCCGAGAACAAGAATTCGTTCTCGGGTTTACTCCGATAGAGGAATTAACTCCGCCGTACCACCGGCAGCTTCAATTTTTTCTCGCGCATTTTTCGAAAAACGATGCGCCTTGATTTTCAATGCAACCTTTACATCGCCATCGCCCAATATTACGACGGGATCAGTTGCCTTCTTGAGCAAACCGAGGTCAGCCATTATCGCGGGCGTTACCTCAGTTTCGCTCAGGTCAAACTCTGTTAAGCGGCCCAAATTCACCGGCTTATAGGTAATTTTATTGATGTTAGTAAAGCCACGTTTAAATGGCAGCCGACGAGCCAATGGCAGCTGACCACCTTCAAAATACTGGCCTTTACCGCCACCACTACGAGCATTTTGACCCTTGGTACCACGTCCGGCTGTCTTACCACCACCGGCTGAGATACCACGACCTACTCGCTTACGCTTTTTCCTTGCACCTGGATCTGGGCGCAGATCGTGTAACTTCATCTTATTTCACCTCTTCGACAGCGACAAGATGGCTGACGCTGTTTACCATGCCACGAATCACCGGTGTATCGTCATGCTCAACAGTTTGATTGAGCTTGCGTAAACCAAGTGCCTTAATCGTAGATTTTTGACGCTTGTTGTAACCAATCGCACTTTTCACGTAGGTTACTCGTAACTTACTCATTAGTTCCGACTCCAAAACGGTGACACCTCGACCAAATCCTTATCGCGGTCCGCAGCGACATCTTGAATGCGCTTCAGATGGCGTAATCCATCCATGGTAGCCATCATAACATTCAATACGTTCTGGCTGCCCAGGGATTTGGACAAAATGTCTTTATAACCTGCAGCTTCGACTACGGCACGAACACCACCACCGGCGATAACTCCCGTTCCGGGAGATGCCGGTTTGATGAGCACTTTAGCAGCACCATGTCGACCAACAACTTCATGAGGAACCGTGGTCCCGTAAATAGAGACTGGTTCCATAGATGATCGAGCAGAATCGACAGCTTTACGAATCGCGTCGGGAACCGAGCGTGCTTTACCTGTAGCAACACCAACGTTGCCTTTATTGTCTCCGACAACAACAGTTACACGAAATCCGAAGCGACGACCACCTTTAACCACCTTTGCAACACGGGTGATATCAATGATACGCTCGTCGAACTCTTCCCGCTGGTCGCGAAAATTCTGACGTCTTTGACCCATTATTATCTCCTAGTCCTATCGCTGTTGCGCATCTATTTATTGCCGGCTTAGAATTTAAGCCCTGCTTCGCGAGCGCCATCAGCCAGAGCTTTCACACGGCCGTGATAGAGGTAACCGCCGCGATCAAACACAACTTCGTTAATCCCTGCATCCAAAGCACGCTCGGCGATTGCCTTACCGACAACCACAGACTGCTCGCGCTTTGTCTTACCTTCTAATTCTTGCGCTAAACCCGCATCAAGCGTTGACGCCGCAACAAGCGTGTGGCCAGCAACGTCGTCAATCACCTGCACATAAATGTGCTTCAGCGAGCGATTCACATTCAGGCGCGGACGTTCTGCAGTGCCTGAGATTTTCATACGGATCCGGCGATGACGTCTCTGCCTAGCTTTTTCTGATTTAATAGCCATTTGAAACACCTACCTGATTAAACCTTACCAGCCTTGCCGGCCTTACGACGTACATACTCTCCATCGTAGCGTACGCCTTTCCCTTTATATGGCTCCGGTGGCCGCGTTTTGCGAATTTGCGCCGCGATCTCACCGACCATTTGTTTGTCGATACCGAAGACGCGAATCGTCTTACCGCGATCCTCTACTTCGAAGGACATATCTTTTTCCGGATCAAAGTAAATTGGATGCGAGTAACCGACATTCAGTTCCAACTGTTTTCCATTCATTGCCGCTCGATATCCCACACCCTCAATACGCAGCACTCGCACATAGCCATCGCTTACACCGACGACCATGTTATTGATCAGCGCGCGTGTCAAGCCATGTAGAGAGCGGTGATCGCGGGAATCACTCGGTCGTTGAACTGTCAGAACACCATCATCCAAATCGACAATCATGTCAGGATGGATGTCTTGTTGCAACGTCCCTTTTGGTCCCTTGACGGTCACCGTCGACCCTTTCAGATCGACGTTGACTCCATTGGGCAATGAAATTGGAGCTTTACCAATACGTGACATGGTTTACCTCCACCTACCAGACCTTACAGAGGACCTCGCCGCCTTCACCAAGACGACGCGCCTGCTGGCCGGTCATGATCCCGCGGGAGGTAGTAAGGATGGCAACACCCATACCACTCAATACCCAGGGGATTTCGTTCTTTCCTACATAAATCCGTCGTCCCGGCTTACTTACACGTTCAATACCGGTGATAACGGCCCGGCGATCTCGCCGGCCACCGATGTACTTCAGATTAATCTGGAGCACGTCGCGTGGTTGCTGAGGCAACACCGAGAAATCCTCGATGTACCCCTCTTCCTTAAGTACTTGCGCGATCGCTTCTTTTACTTTCGAATGCGGCATTGACACGGACGGGTGCTGCCTGTGGAGGCCATTACGTATACGTGTCAACATATCGGCAATTGGATCACTCATTGACATAATGACAAACCTCTACCAACTTGATTTAACAACACCAGGGATATTTCCCTTCAACGCTTCTTCTCGGAAACAAATCCGGCACAATCCGAATCGACGCATGTAACCACGTGGACGGCCGCACTGCTGACATCGATTTCGAACCCGAACACGATATTTGCGATTCTCTTCGCGAGCGATCATTGATTTTTTCGCCATTTTCCTCTCCTAAACCAGTTCGGGCTCAGTCTGCCGGAACGGCATATCTAACAAAGCTAACAAACGACGTCCTTCCTCATCGGTTTCCGCGGTCGTTACGATGGTCACTTCCATTCCCCGAATCTTGTCAATACTATCGTATCTAACTTCCGGGAAAATCAACTGTTCGCGCAAACCAAGCGTGTAGTTGCCACGGCCATCAAATGAATCGGGGGATACACCCTGAAAGTCACGAGTACGCGGTAAAGCGACGTGGATTAATCGTGTCAGGAAAGCCCACATCCGTTCACCACGCAGAGTAACCTTGACACCGATCGAGCGTCCTTCACGCAGTTTAAATGTCGCAATCGACTTCTTGGCCTTTGTTACTACCGGACGCTGGCCGGTGATAGCCGTAATATCGTTTGTTGCAAACTCAATGGCCTTCGCATTATCCAAGGCCTCGCCAAGTCCGACATTGACAACTACTTTGGTGATTCGCGGTATTTGCATCACTGAACTGTAGCCGAACTCTTTCATCATTGTCGGCTGGACCTCGTTTTTATATTTTTCTACCATTGGCACAAATGCCATTTCACACCTCCAGGAAAAGTAGCAGACTCAGCATGGCGTTTTGAACGTCACTTCGGCTAATCTGGCTTATCCTCGGTCAATAATTAAAATAAAACTGCCTCTAAATTCTCTAGTCGAGATCTTGTCCACTCTTCTTTGCGTAGCGGACCTGGCGACCATCTTCATCACGGCGCAGACCTATACGAGTCAACTCACCTGTTTTGGGATCGACCAACATGACATTCGAGACGTCCACAGGTGCTTCAAATTCGATGATGCCACCCTGTGCTGTCGAGCGCCCACCAGTCTGCTGCGCTTTCTGATGTTTCTTTACAATGTTCACGCCGGATACAACGACGCGGCCTTCACCAGGAATCACGCGCTGCACTGTCCCACGCACGCCTTTGTAATTGCCTGCGATTACCTCGACCTCATCATTTACTTTTATACGCATCTCTTCTACCTCAGTTCCACAGATCCAGTCTGTTTACAGAGCTTCAGGCGCCAATGATAAGATGCGGCTGAAACCCTTTTCACGCAGCTCTCTCGCTACCGGCCCAAAAATACGGGTGCCGACAGGATTCTTAGTTTGCTGATCAATAATAACTGCCGCGTTATCGTCAAACCG
Organism: Promineifilaceae bacterium (SeqCode); assembly: GCA_046259485.1. Classification (GTDB taxonomy): domain Bacteria; phylum Chloroflexota; class Anaerolineae; order Promineifilales; family Promineifilaceae; genus JAACFF01. Next base: position 20,501 of record JBJYWP010000146.1, read on the forward strand.
GATATAACTTCCATCATCGCGCTTGTACTCTTTCTTGGTGCGCACGATGACGGCACGCACAATTGTGCTCTTCTTCACATTTGAATTCGGAACCGCCTTTTTTACCGTAGCGGTCACGACATCGCCAACCGTCCCATAGCGCCTTTTAGACCCTCCCATCACCTGAATGACCAGGAGTTCACGGGCGCCTGAGTTATCGGCTACATTCAATCGACTTTCTTTTTGAATCATGACCCAGCCTCACTACTTAGCACGCTCAAGGATGGATATAACGGTAAACCGCTTATGACGGCTGATCGGTTTCGATTCTATAATCTGCACCCGGTCGCCAACGCGACATTCGTTTTCTTCATCATGGGCTTTATACTTTTTTACCCGTCGCAAAACTTTGCCATAAACTGGATGACGTTTGCTGGTCGTGACGGCAACAGTGACTGTTTTATCCATCTTGTCGCCGGTAACCACACCAACTAATCGCTTACGTTGCTCTCTCATTTCTCACCTATTCCACAATTTCGAAGCCGGTGACCAACCGCGGTTGGTTTTTAGCCATGCGATCAATGCGGGATTGGGGGCGCTTCTTATTTAAATCCACTACAGCCGAGGCCAGGTCGTCCCCACTATCATTTCTAAAGACAACTTGCCAGCCGCTTTCATGGTAATCAAAATGTGCATTCGCCTGCCAGTTCTGTCCGGCGATCGCATCAGCAATTGCCGGCTCAGCTGCAGCTGCTTCTACAGCCAGCTTCCGCATATTCAAAACAGATTCAAGCTGCGCGATTTCACGGCGCACTTTCTTCAGCTGCGCATGATTATCAAGCTGGGCGAAAGCTTTCTGGAAACGTAAGTTGAAGAGTTCTTCTCGCGCGTCCTCAATCTTCTCTTGCAGCTTTTCATCGCTCATTTCACGAACTTCAACGATATTTGCCATTACAATAAATCCTCCCGTGAAACTATTTGGGTACGGATTGGCAGTTTATAAGCCGCAAGATCTAACGCCTCGCGAGCAATTTCTTCGGATACCCCGGCGATTTCAAACATAATTCGCCCTGGTTTAACCACTGCGACCCAGTGATCAACGGAACCCTTGCCTTTACCCATTCGCGTTTCTGCTGGTTTTGCAGTCACAGGTTTATCGGGAAATATGCGAATCCATACTTTGCCGCGGCGTTTCATATGGCGCACAACGACACGACGGACGGTCTCAATCTGGCGGCTTGTTATCCAGCCAGGTTCTAATGCCTGCATCCCGAAATCGCCGTTTTGCAAGGTGGTGCCACCTTTCGCGTTACCTCTCATCCGGCCACGAAATTGTTTGCGATATTTAACACGCTTTGGCATTAACATGGTACTAACTCCATCTGCGACGATGTCTATTCACTGATATAGACTTCTGTCGCTTCCGCTTTTTGGGGCAAAATCTCGCCCTTATAAATCCAAACTTTCACACCGATGCGGCCGAATGTAGTCAGCGCCTCGGCAAAACCATAATCCATATCCGCACGAATCGTGTTGCGCGGAACTCGGCCGTCCGAAATCTTTTCTTTACGAGCCATTTCAGCACCCGATAAACGGCCGCTTGCCTCAATACGAACGCCCTCAGCACCAGCGCGCATTGCCTGCATGACCGCCCGTTTCATCGCCCGGCTATGAGAAATCCGTCGCTCCAGCTGACCGGCGATATTCTCGGCGATCAACTGCGCATTTGCATCTGGCTGGGCGATTTCTTCCACCTCAACCTTGATCACCTTATCCGTCATATCGCGCAGCTTGCTACGCAGTTCCTTGACAGATGCGCCCTTACGGCCGATCACAATCCCCGGTTTGGCTGTATGGATAGAGATTTGAATCTGGTTCGGGAACCTTTCAATCTCGATATTCGAAATACCAGCCGAGGGCATTTCCTGCAAAATCTTTTCGCGAATCGCGAAATCTTCTTGCAGCAACTCACGATAACGGTCGCCTTCGGCGTACCAACGGGCATTCCAATCCCGGTAAGACTTCAATCGGAAACCAACAGGATGTACTTTTCGTCCCAATTTATTCCTCCATGCGACAGATGTCGCCTAGTCCTCTATCTCGCGTTCAGCCAATACAACGGTTACATGGGACGAACGACGCATAATCGGGCGAAAGCGTCCCCGGCCGGCGAAGCGCCCACCATAGGGTGATTTGCGATGGCGCGGTCCATCATCCGCGAAAATGCGGTGTACTTCTAATTCTTCTACTTCTAATCCGTAGTTCTCTTCGGCGTTTGCAACGGCCGACTGAATTAGCTTGTATACCGGATCAGCAGCCCCGTGGGGCATAAAACGCAAAGTATCCAATGCTTGCGCGGCACTCATGCCACGCACAACATCAACCACCTTTCGCACCTTACGTGGCGAAATAGGGATATGCTTGGCGACAGCTTTAACTTCAAAAACTTCAGCCATAATTATTACCTACCCCGCTTCTCAGCTCTTGAAATATGCCCACGGAAGGTGCGTGTGGGTGCAAATTCACCCAACTTATGCCCAACCATATTCTCGGTAATGTAAATGGGAATATGGCGGCGGCCGTCGTATACAGCGATTGTATGGCCAACCATTTGCGGGAATATCGTACTTGACCGTGACCAGGTACGGATGACCTGGCGGCCTTTGGTCTCATTTAATCTTTCCACCTTACGCAAGAGTTTCGGCTCTACGTATGGTCCTTTCTTTAATGAACGTGACATGCGAAAACCTCCTACCGACGCTTCTTAGACCGACGGCGGAAAATAAACTTATCCGTAGATTTATTACTGCGGGTACGCTGACCTTGAGCCGGTTTACCCCATGGGGTTTTCGGTCCAGACATACCAATAGGGGAACGTCCCTCACCACCACCATGCGGGTGATCGTTGGGGTTCATGGCCGAACCACGTACCGTTGGACGAACACCCATGTGACGTTTGCGTCCAGCCTTACCAAGCTTGATATTCCCCTGCTCCACATTTCCAACCTGGCCAATCGTAGCCAGGCATTCCTGCGGTACAAATCGCTCTTCACCTGATGGAAGGCGCAAAGTCACGTATTTTGGATGATCCTTAGCCAAAAGCTGGGCGGATGTTCCGGCGGAGCGAACCATTTGGCCGCCGCGTCCAACTTGCAGCTCAATATTGTGCACCAATGTGCCTAACGGGATATTTTGTAGCGGCAGTGTATTTCCAGGCCGTATATCAACCCGGTCACCGCTAATCACCGAATCCCCTACCTGAAGTCCGAGGGGAGCGATGATGTACCGTTTTTCACCGTCCACATACTCGATCAGCGCGATTCGCGCGGAACGATTGGGATCATATTCAATCGAGGCAACACGGCCTGGTATATCAAACTTATCACGGCGAAAATCAATCTGGCGATAACGACGTTTGTGACCACCCCCGCGATGACGGATTGTGATCTTACCCCGCACATTTCGCCCGGCCCGTTTACGTAAACCGCGGGTCAGTGAACGCTCCGGGTAGGAACGTGTAACTTCTTCAAAGGTCTGGCCGCTCATATCACGGCGACCCGGAGAAGTTGGCTTATAAACTTTAATCGGCATAATTCCTCCAGAGACGGACGCCAGGTTGTCGGGCCCGGGAACACCCCGGTAACGCCAACACCCCTCGTCCCTGCTCATTTCTATCGTCTAGCTAGACACCCTCAAACAGGTCAATGCTGTCCCCAGGGACCAGCGTGACGACCGCTTTCTTCCAGCCGGGTTTGCGGACGCCCATCGTACGCCAACGACGGGAACGCTTTGCCGGCATATTTGCCACGCGAACTTTATCAACTGTCACATCAGGCCAGGCAAGTTCAATCGCCTGCTTGATCTGCAACTTATTTGCTCGCGAATCAACAACGAAAGTATATTGGTTTTGTAAATCAGCCAGGTAATTACTTTTTTCAGTTACCAATGGCCGGCGAATAATATTGCGCCAATGCATCTTTTACTCCTCCTCTGCCTCTGCCGCAAAGGCAGCAGACTCCTCAGAAGCGAGGAATCCGTTTACAACATCCAGGGCTGCCAGAGGCATAAGGATTTTGTCGTAGCCGAGCAAATCCCGAATATTCAAGTAGCCGGCTCGGAGAGTTTTTACATCTGCCATATTACTTGCCGACTTCTCCACATTTTCGTTTCGTTCAGCCAACAGCAAGAGGACGCTGTTTCCGCCGGCGACATTGTCCACCAAAGCGACAACGTCTTTTGTTTTAGGAGCGCTCAAGTTAACTTCATCCAAAATGATGATGTCACCGTTTTCAGCCTTAACACTTAAAGCTGAACGCAGCGCGGCGCGCCTCATCTGGCGAGGCATCTTCTTCGTGTATTTGCGCGGCGTCGGGCCATGCGCTACACCACCTCCGACAAAAATCGGCGCACGGCGGCTGCCATGACGGGCATTGCCGGTGCCTTTTTGGCGGTAAGCTTTGGCGGTAGTGCGGCTAACCTCAGAGCGCCCTTTGGCCTTATGGGTTCCCAAACGCGCATTAGCCATTTGCCTAACCAGCGCCTGGTGCATCAAACCACGGTTAATTTTTGCTTCGAAAACAGTGGCCGGAAGATCAATATCATCTACTTTCTTGCCTGCCATGTTATAGACCGGGACTTTCATAATCTTAAAACACCTCCGCTAGCCTTTACTGGCATCGCTTATCAGCACCAAACCACCTTTCACGCCCGGCACTGCGCCTTTAACAGCTATCAGATTTTTATCAGCATCAATACGCATGACGGTTAAGTTCTGGGCTGTATAGCGGTCATTTCCCATACGCCCAGCCATGCGTTTACCTTTGAACACATGACCGACACTAGAGGTCGAACCTACAGAACCCGGGGCGCGATGACGGTCAGATTGGCCGTGGGTTCTAACACCACCGGCAAAGCCATGACGCTTAACGACACCGGCAAAACCGCGACCTTTGGTCTTTCCGACAACATCGACGCGCTCGCCTTCTTCAAACTGCTCAACGGTCAGCGTCTGCCCAACCTCAAAATTGGCGGCATCTTTCGTGCGAAATTCACGCAGGTAGCGAACGGCCGGAATATTGGCGTTCTTTTTGCGCTGTTTGTTCTTATTCGATTTGAGCAATCCCAGATGGCCTTTTTGTCCCCCAGTCAGGCGTCTCTCTTTCGTTTCCCCGAAACCGACCTGAACGGCATCATAACCATCAGACTTTGTAGTTTTTACTTGTGTGACAAAGCAAGGACCTGCTTCAATGATTGTAACGGGCACCACGGTGCCGGACTCATCAAAAAGCTGGGTCATTCCAAGCTTTATGCCTAGTAAACCTTTCACTATAACCTCCCAGGACTGTCAGCCACCAGGCTCGGACTGCATCATCCTTGTGTATTATTTTGGTTCAAGCTGCAAGCAAGATTATGGCTTCACAGATTTATTTGCCTCAGGCAAATCCTCAATACATTCTAGATAGAAATTTCAATATCAACGCCAGCTGGTAAATTTAAACGCATCAACGTATCGATCGTCTTTGAATCCGGGTTGATTACGTCAATTAACCGCTTATGGGTACGAATTTCAAAATGCTCGTGCGAGTCCTTATCGATAAAAGTACTGCGACGAACGGTAAAACGCTCCAGTTTTGTAGGCAGCGGCACCGGGCCGATAACCCGCGCTCCTGTACGTTCTGCAGTTCCAACAATTCGCTTTGCCGATTGATCGAGTACACGATGATCGTAAGCCTTTAAACGAATTCGGATTCTTTGCTTAGCCATGAGCAACCTTCTTGGCAGGGTGCAGCCAGTTGAGCTGCACCCCGCAGTTATCATTTATTAATCAAGAATATCGGTGATGACGCCGGCGCCTACGGTCAAGCCACCTTCGCGA
>JBJYWP010000147.1:0-3903 GCA_046259485.1 Promineifilaceae bacterium (SeqCode)
TGCCAGCAAAAGCCGGTCTCGCCATTGTGCAGCGTGACATGGTATAAGGTCTCGGCCGTTTCCGGCAAGGAATAGGAAACGGTCATCTGGCAGCCCTCACTGCCAAAGCGGTAGACGTCAAAGCCCTCAACCGCAGCACCTGGCAGGGATTCCCAGACTACGCCTCGCGGCGGCACACACTCATTAGCTCCCTCACGCAAAAAGTTGAGAACGGAGCGGCGCGCGGCTAAAACGTGGGGCGGAGTTTGCACCTCCACCTGGGGAACGGCCATGGGTTCCACGTTACTCTCGTCTAATCCCACGCAACCGGCGAGTATGGTGAGTGCAGCGAGTAACACCAGTGCTATGTGTAGAGATTGTTGTTTGATCATGTTCAGCTCCCGTTTTTTCAGTAATCAGTGACCAGTTGCCAATGACCAGTGATCAGTTGCCAGTAATCAGTTACCGGTAATCAGTGGCGGGTGGTCAGTGACCGGTGGATAGTGATCTTTGCGAAGTGATTCACCGCCCTAATTATACACGATTAGGCATTGGGATGGCGGGGTGAGTTTTTGGGGAGCGATATATAATCGGGTGTGTAGTCAGGTGGCTAGGTGGTCAGCCGCTGCGCGCGGGCTTTCTTGTAGAAGCACGGCCGTTACGCGTTATAATAATGGAAGAATGGGAGGAAAGAGATGGCGACCGATAAACTTTCCTGGCAAGGGACGATTCTCGGCGTGCAGCCGCGGATCCGGTTAACGCGTTCTTTTGACCAGCGGTGGCATACCTATCGAGGTTACGCCCTGCGGGTGAAGGGGCAGATGGGCGGCGAGGAAGGGGAATTTTTGATCGACATTGGTAAGGCGACGCAAGCTAAATATCGATTTCAAGTTGGGGCTGTCGTCAGCGGCCGTTCGGCCAGTGTATGTTATTGCACATTATGAGCCAGTTTGATAGGAAAGATTTTCCACGAGAGCGGGAGATCGTGGTCGACGCGGGATACCTGGCGGCGGGGCGGCATGTTATTCATGGGCTGCTGGAGGTGGACATCACGCGGGCGCGGGAGCTGCTGCGCCTGGAGGCGGGAGAAGGACCGAAGCTTTCTTTTACGGCTTTTATCGTGGGCAGCCTGGCGCGGGCCATCGCCGCCGACCCGCGGGTGCAGGCGTATCGCGACTGGCGCGGCCGTCTGGTTCTTTTTCACGACGTGGACGTGGTGACAATGATTGAGCCGAAGGCGGGGAAGGTGGCGATTCCGCATATTATCCGCGGGGCGAACGGCCGCACAGTCCAGGGTATCAGCGCCGAGATCCGGGCTATCCAGGCGCGGCCGGCGAGCAGCGCGCAGCAGAGTAAGCTGGTGGCCATGGCGCCGCGCGTACCGCGTTTTGTGCGCATGTTTTTCTTCTGGGCGATGAAGAAGAATCCATGGTGGTTTAAGCAGATGCAAGGCACGGTTGTCGTGACTTCGGTAGGTATGTTCGGCAGCGGCGGGGGTTGGGGCATCGGCTTTTTGCCGACGCATACGCTGGGGCTGACGGTGGGCGGTATCGTGCAGAAGCCAGGCGTGCACGAGGGACAGGTCGCGGTGCGCGAGTATCTGCACCTGACGCTTTCCTTTGATCATGACCTGGTAGATGGAGCGCCGGCGGCGCGTTTCGCACAGAGGCTGGTCACGCTGCTGGAAACGGCCGAGGTGCTGGAAGAATGATGAATTGACAATGGCCAGCAGTCAATTTTCAATGGGTAAGGATGCAAGTGGCAAGCGGCAGGGTCGCAAGAAACGGCCGTTTTCAACCGTAGGTCTATTAAAGCGTAAGGCCAAGCTGTGGATTAGGCGCCCGGCTGGGTTACGCCGAGGGCAGCGAGAAAGGGACCTACGCCGCCATTGTCATCCATTGCCTGGATGCGGGCGATTTTATCTCCTTTAAATTTCCAATCCGTTGTCGCCTCCGGCCAGACGATCTTTTTGCCGTTGGCGGGAATGACGCCCATGCCCATCGCCGAGAGGTCGAGATCGCCGGTAAACGTGCCCTCAAAATGGCTGCGCACAATGACGTTGTCTCCATCCTCTTGGGTATCATGGATCACGGATTTAAAGTCCGGGAATGAAGCGTAGAGAAGGCTGCTTAGGCCTAAATAGGCTTCTCTGTTCATCTGCACATTGCCTTCCATGTCAAGCGTTTGGAAGTCTCCGGAGAGATACTTCTCGTTGGCTTCGAAAACGCTCGCCGGCGGGTTGGCCCACGATGCCTCGTAAAAGGCGTTATAAGTGTCTAAATTTTTTCCCATGATGGTCTCCTATGGGGGTAAGCGTCGAAAAACTGGCGCTGCGGACAGGGCTGGCAATGAAGGCTGGTACGTTTTTGACGCTAAGGCGAACAGCACGATATCGGCGATTGCCAATTAAAAACAAGAAAGCACTATTAATAGGATAATCCTGGATTTAAGGATGTCAACATTGGGAATTTATTCACGAGAGGCGGCAGGCAAAGGGGTCGTGATCAGGGGCCGGTCCAGTTTGAAATTAATGGTGGATGGTGAATGGTGAATTGTTAAGGGCTTTTTCCAGAAACAATTATCGATTTGAAGGGGATTTTTTGATAGATAGGCGATAGAAGTCGGAGATTTTCCGAGTTGGGGGTTGATAACTGTCGGCTGTCGGCGAGCCAGCGATCTGTGAAAGTTTGCATAGAAATCAGCCTGGTAGTGGTTTTATATGATAATATATAAGGTGGTGAACATAATATTTGTCCAGGCCGCGGCTGCGGCGGAACAATGAATATGTTCAGCCTATTGAACAATTTATTTTAACGATGTAAGGAGATACACCATGGCAACTAAATCTATGGAAATGGAACAGGTCAATATCGGCCTGGATGAAAAAGATACGAAGGCTCTTAATGAGCTGTTGAATGTGCTCCTGGCTGACGAGCACGTGCTCTATGTCAAAACACGGAACTTCCACTGGAATATGAGAGGGATGGATTTCATGGAGCTGCACGAGCTGCTTGACGCGCATTATAACAGCCTGCAGGAGATTTCGGACCAGATCGCGGAGCGGTCGCGCATGCTTGGCGCGCACCCTCTGGGCAGCATGGGACAGTTCCTGGAGAAGACCCGCCTGACTGAAGAGGGTGATCCGACGCTGGCCACGGAAACGATGCTGGAGAAACTGGTGGCGGACCACGAGAGTATTATTCGCTCTTTGCGCGAGGATATCGCGGCGGCGGCAGATGAGTATGGGGACGAGGGTACGGCCGATTTGCTGATCGGCACGCTGCGCGAGCATGAGAAGATGGCCTGGATGCTGCGATCTTTTCTGAAGTAGTCTGAACTGTTTTTTGTTTTTTGGACGACGGCCGTTCCGGTGGGAACAGCCGTCGTTTTGGTTTTAGGGGGTCAGGGAGTAAGGGGGTCATCTGGTCAGCTGGTCAGTTACCAGTGGACTGTAAGCCGCGGACTGGCGCGCCCCACGCTTGAGAGGTAGGATAAATCATGGACAACTTCCAGATAGGACCTCGTCGGAACGGCCGGAACGCGATCAGGACGGGCCTGGCGTGCCTGACAGCAGTCCTGTTGATGACTCAACTTCTCAACCTGAAAATGGCAGCCGGAGGAGGATGGCGATGGCGATAGAGTATGCAGAATCAGAGGGCATGTCCGGGTTCCCGCCGTATCCAGCCAGCGACGTGGATCGATTATTAGCCTGGGTTGATGGTCTGCGCCTCACGGCCTGGCTCTTCTATTTGCTGCTCCTGGCGGCATTGATCCTCTTCTTCAACGGCCTGGCATGGATCGACGGCTCGCCCCCATTTCCCGCGATTGATGTGTACCGGTCATCCGTGGTGATCTACCCGGTGGCCTCACTGGCCCTGGAAGCGGGAGACATTGATGACCTTCATCTCCGTGTTTCTACTGCCG
>JBJYWP010000148.1:0-23872 GCA_046259485.1 Promineifilaceae bacterium (SeqCode)
GCATAGCTCACTAGCTAGGTATGAGGATAACACAGCAGATCCACTATGTCAACTAGCATAAGCTGACATTACCGGACTGTTAATGGGGTAAAAGGCGGCCACCGCCAACGGCCGTTTCCCCCCACCCTCTTACCTAAAAAACTGGAAAGGTCTTGAAAGATCGTACACCGGCAGACGGCCGCCACCGGATGCTGGCTGAAGGGCAAGCACTGCTGTTGACCATGCGCGAAGAGATGCGCCTGGCCAGGGAGAGGAGCGAGGAAGCTCCTTCCTTTTCAGATCCGGCTACCGGTGACCAGTTATCAGTAATCAGTAATCAGTCTTCAGTTCACCGGTCACTAGTCACCGGTCACGGCTCACCGGTCACTGGTCACCGGTCACTGGACACCGATCAACTGGTCAAGATAGTGGCCGGGCTGCCGGATCATTTAGGTTGGGGCAGCGCGGCGCAAACGGCCGTTCTACGCGCGGCGGCCAGACGGCATTTAGAGCAACCCCAGAAGGATAATGGTGAGGCTCTCTCATTTGTAAAACCTCGCCGGACTTGCAATTCCAAAACTGATTTCCAAGAAGAACCACAATTTAGCGCGGACGGCAGCATCTCTATTGCACCATCGCTGGGGCTGGCCATCCTGCGCCACAAGCAAGCCGCCCCGGCGCGCTTATGGCTTTTGCTGCGCGCCGTTGACAGCCGTGGACGGGGCATGATCCCCCTCGAAACGGCTCGGAAAGCCTTCACGGACCAGGATTCAGGGCTGCGATTTTGCGGTTGGCGCCAGCTGCGCAATCTTCTCGCCGCCGGCGCGGATACATTCTGGCAGGTCGATGAGGATCATATCTGGCTGCGCTCGGCGGCGCGCGTCGCTGCAGCTTTCAAGGTGACCCACTTTAGCGGCAAAGATGTCGCTTTACCCGTCTCCGAACTCACCGGCGGCATCGCCGCCGTGCGCGCCCATCTTTACGCCACCTTTCACAGCGGGCGGCAGGCGAAACCGGTATCCAGACAAACCCTGGCCGGAAAAAGCGGCGTAGCCCCGCGCACACAGCGCCATTACGACCGCCTGATCGGCGTCGAGAAACAGACCAATTACGTCCGCGGATCACGCGTGGGCAGCGAAGAAGGGGTAGATCAAGCCTGGCAGCAGGGATCCGCTGCCTTCACCTGGCAGGAAACACGTAGGGGGAAAAAGGAACCAAACGGCCGTTTTCTGGCCTGGCAGTTACCAAACAGCTATCACGGACCGCATGCCCAATTGGGACGCGGCCGGCAGAAACGTCAAAACAAGGCTCTGGCAGACCTGTTGAATAAAGGGACAGCGGGGAACTGCCAAAGCCAAAGAGACGATCTCCAGCCGAGATATTTTGCCGACGCCCGCGTCGCCGCCCAGGCATTTGGCCGCAGCAAAGCTCCCATCTACTGGCCCGATTTGAAACCAGGTCTATGGCACTGCGTATGGCCGCAAAAGCCCGCTAATCATCAAAACCAGCCCACGGAACTAAGCAAATGAAGAAGGAATTGACCCAGAAAAAACTTGCCGCCCTATATAGGGATATTTATTATTTATCCAAAAGAGGGGGTTGTTACTAAACCACTAAAGCAAATTCGAAGAGCAAGAACCCCTAAATTATCCGTTTTCATCCGCACCGCCACAGCGTGACGGGCCTCGTCCGCGTCCTTTACCCCAGGCTATTGTGATAGCAATAATCAACCGGCTTAACTCGGATCCGATACAAACTAATTCTCTGGCACGGTGGGCCATCTGCGGTTAATATCAGGGCATGAATATCACGACCCTTGACCTCAATTTCCTCTCCCTACCTACGACCATCGCCTCTTACTTGATTGAAGGGCCCGGTGGCTATGTTCTCATCGAAACCGGACCAGCTTCGACCCTGCTAACACTCAAAGAACAGCTCGCGCATCACGGCCTTTCAACGGCCGATATCAAGCATGTTTTGGTCACTCATATCCATCTCGACCACGCCGGTGCCGCCGGCTGGCTGGCTCAAGAAGGAGCAACGATCTATGTGCACGAAGTTGGCGCGCCGCACCTGGTCGATCCCTCCAAATTGCTCGTCAGCGCGGAGCGAATTTATGGCGATCGCATGGATGAATTATGGGGTCAAACGGTGCCCGCGCCAAAAGAAAATGTGATTGCCCTGAGCGATGGCGATACAGTCGACGTGGCCGGAATGCACTTTACGGCCATCAGCACGCCGGGACACGCCTGGCACCACCACACCTACCGCCTGGAGGACATCGGATTTACCGGTGATGCCGCGGGCATTCGCTTAAAGACCAGCGGTCTGGTCGATTTACCGGCTCCGCCGCCGGAGTTCGAATTAGAGGTCTGGCAGTCCACGATCGATCGTCTGCTGGCCGAAAATTTCACGGCCATTTATCCCACCCATTACGGCCGTACCGAGGAAGTCCGCGACCAGCTCGAATCCCTACGCGCGTTAATGAATGAAACGGCCGAATTTGTGCGGCTGCGCATGGCCGCCGGCGCGGAGCGTGATATCATCGTCGATGACTATCTCGCCTGGAATCATGCGCGCATGCGCACCCAGGGCCTCAGCAATTACGCCATCGCCCAGTACAACGCCGCGAACCCGCTCTACATGTCCGTCGATGGCATCATGCGCTATTGGCGTAAGAAACTTGCAGCCTAGACACACGCTGCACCCTTTAACCAGCCGGTGACCCCTAAATCCCTGCCATCAATCTCGTTATTGGCGCTTATCTTTGGATCGACGCTCATCGTTTCCCGTTTCAGCGTTGGCCAATATGCGCCGCTCACCTATGTCTCCCTGCGCCTGCTGCTGGGCGGCCTGTGCTATATGCTTGTTTATGCGCTTAGCGGCGGTCGCGCATGGCCTCGCGAGCGCCGTATCTGGCGCTATGGACCCCTGTACGGCTTAATAGGCACGGCGCTGCCCATGAGCTGCATTGTCGGCTCCTTGCAGTACCAGTCCAGCGGCATCACCGCTTTACTGCTTACTTCTGCTCCTGCTTTTACCGTTATCCTGGCCCATTTCTTCTTACCAGATGAACGCCTGAACGGCCGTAAAATAGTAGGCGTAGGACTGGCGATGAGTGGAGCGTCGGCACTGGTGCTCCTGGGCGAAAATGGCCTCCCTGATACGCAGCAGGCCAATCCCCTTGGCTATGCCCTGGCCGTGGGCGGTATTATGTTCGGGAGCGTCGGCACGATCTATGCCCGGCGTTACCTGCGCGATTTCGACTCAATCGACATCACCAGCGTGCGCCTGTGGACAGCCCTGGCCATTCTAATCCCCATCGCCTATATCGTTGACGGGTTGGACTTAAGCCGCGTTGGGCCAAGCGGGTACATGGCCCTTCTCTACGCCGGCCTGATCGGTACTTTTGCCGGCTTACAGCTAGAATTTCGCATTATTCAGCGCTTCGGTGCGACGGCTTCAGCCATTACGGCCAATCTCATCCCCATTGTCGCTCTTTTTGGCGGCCGGCTGTTCCTGGATGAACATATTAGCCCGACCATGGTCCTGGCCATGATCGTGATCATTCTCGGGGTATCGATCATCACGCGCAGCGAATCGGCCGACCTCGCAGTCCCTATCGAAAGCTGACTCATTCAGCCCTAAAAGGCTATAATCCCCCTGAAACCGGGCGACTAAATTATGCCCTACTCATAAAAAAAGAACTGAAAATATTCAGGAGAAACCTTATGAAAATCGCTGTGGGATCAGACGAAAAAACAGCCCTGACTGACGCAGTCATCCGGAATCTACGCGGCCGCGGACATGAAGTGATTTTGTTTGGTCCCTTGCAGTACGCCGAACAATTTTGGCCGCAGGTGGCCCGTAAGGTGGCGGAGGCGGTTGCCGCCAACGATGTCGATGAAGGCATCCTCTTTTGCTGGACGGGCACCGGTGTCAGCATCGCCGCCAATAAAGTACCCGGCATTCGCGCCGCCCTTTGCGATGACGCGGAAACAGCTCGCGGCGCGCGCCTTTGGAATAATGCCAACGTACTCTGTCTCTCCATTCGCCGAACTTCCGAGGTCAGGGCCGGCGAAATCCTGGACAGCTGGTTCAACACCGCTTATGAGCCGAATGAGGTTGATGATACCTGCCTGGCCCAGGTTGCCGCCCTGGATGAAGCTTACCGGCGGCGCGAAGAGACCTGATGAAACGGCCGAACCCATCCTGCTTTAACAGGTAGCCTCGCCCCAGAAAAATGGATAGTATACGCAAACATTTTCACGGATGGGCGTGATTGATGGCAGTGCAATATTGTCGCCGGATTGCTATAAAAACTGGAGCGTTTTTAGATGTCGAATGACAAAACCTTACAACCGGTAGAGCAGAAAACGGTGCTCTTCTATGAGGACGAAATAACGGCCGTACGCATGGCCGGCGGTGAAGTCTTGATCCCTTTGCGGCCGATCGTGGAAGGCCTGGGGCTGGACTGGGCGGCGCAGACACGGCGCATTAACCGCGATCCGGTCTTATCGGAAGTGAAAGGTGTTGCCGTTACGGCAACACCTGGCGGCAATCAAGAAATGCTGTGCTTACCGCTGGATTATATCAGCGGTTTCCTCTTTGGCGTGAATGCCAACCGCGTTAAGCAGGAGCTGCGGGATCGCGTCATTCTTTACCAGAAGAATTGTTACAAGGTCCTGGCTGAGGCTTTCACGGAGGGCCGTCTCACCGCTGATCCTTCCTTTGACGAACTGCTCGCCGGTGATAGTCCGGCGGCGATGGCCTACCGCATGGCCACGGCCCTACAGGTTATGGCCAGGCAGCAGCTCATCCTGGAATCGCGGGTTGACGAACATGATAAACGGCTGGAGGAATTAGAAGCCCAATTAGGCGATCCGGAACGCTTCATTACCCCGGATCAGGCCATGCAGTTGAGCCAGGCCGTTAAAACCGTAGCTTTAAAACTATCCAAGACCTCCGGCCGCAATGAGTACGGCGGGGTCTACGGAGAGCTCTATCGCAAATACGGCATCACATCCTATAAAGAACTCCCGGCCGCTAAATACGAGGACGCTATGTCCTGGTTAAATGAGTGGCGCGGAAGCATTGAAGGGGATGTGCCTTTTTAGATAGGTGGTCAGGTTTTCAGGTGGTCAGCGAGTCAGCCTGTCAGCTCGTCAGGCACTCGGAAATCAGTCCGTTAGCAATTCACCAATTCATCAATTAATTAACTCAAGTTGTCACTTTGTCATTTCTTCAATTGAGATTGGTCCAATTTTAAAAATCTATACCCGTGATCATTTAGCTATTGAAATTGGACCAATCTAATGATCATTCATCCGTTCTCGTCCGCTCTAGTCGGCGTCCTTAATCCCCCGTTATTACAAACAAGCTAATTTGTCGCCAAATCCGCTCATATGTTCTATAATATGGATATGGAAGCGATCAACAAACTCAAAGACGTCGCCACGTATATGGACCTGGAACCGGCTGAAGAGCTGCGCCGCTATCCAACCGGCCGCATCGATTCAGCACCGGGGCGTCAGGTTGCTCCATGTGGCATCGTGGTCGAAGAAAAACCGCGGCCGGGTCCTAAGAGCAAGAAGCAGGAGCTGGAAGATGCCGGCGTTTTCCATGCCGCCATGCCCGGGGGAAAAACAATCCCGCTGCTGAAAACCATGCTGACTTCGGCCTGCGAGCGTAACTGCTATTACTGCCCCTTCCGCGCCGGCCGCAATTACAAACGCGTAACCTTTAAGCCGGAAGAAATGGCCCAGACCTTCATGGACATGCACCGCGCCGGTCTTGTCGAGGGTATCTTCCTCAGCTCCGGCATCATTCGCGGCGGGCAGGCGACCCAGGATAAGCTGCTGGATACGGCGCATATCCTGCGCGAAAAGCATCGCTTCAGCGGCTATATTCACCTCAAAGTGATGCCCGGTGCGGAGCGTGACCAGGTACGCGAGGCAATGACCCTCGTGAACCGTATTTCCACCAATCTGGAAGCGCCGAATCCTTCGCGATTAAATGATCTGGCGCCGATGAAACGCTTTGACGAGGAACTATTACAACCCCTGGTGTGGGTAGAAGAGATCCGGGACAGTGAACCGGGAAACCTGGGTTGGAACGGCCGTTGGCCCTCGACGACCACCCAATTTGTTGTCGGCGCGCTTGAAGAAAGCGATTTGGAACTGCTGGCCACGTCCGAATATCTCTTCCAACGACTGCGACTCGGCCGTACTTATTACTCCGCCTTCAGACCCATCCCCGACACCCCGCTGGAGAACCGTCCGGCCGAAGATCCTCTCCGCCAGCACCGCCTCTATCAGGCCTCGTTTCTATTCCGCGATTATGGTTTTGACCTGGAGGATATGCCCTTTGACCAAACGGGCAATTTACCACGGGCCATCGATCCCAAGTTGGCCTGGGCCGAGCAGCATCTGAGTGAGGAACCGGTCGAACTCAATCGGGCCCAAAAAAGCGAGCTTCTGCGCGTACCCGGTTTGGGACCAATCGGTGTCGAACGCATCCTGGAAGCGCGCCGTCAGGGCACGCTTGGCGATGTCTATCACCTGCGTCAGCTGGGGCTGCGCACAAAGCCCATGGAGCCCTTCATCCTCCTCGACGGCCGCCGGCCGAGCTACCAGTTAGAGCTTTTCTAGCTGCGGGTAGGGTGTGGACACAGAGGGCGCAGAGGATGCACAGAGAACACAGAGATTAATAAAAAACTCTGTGTTCTCTGTGTCTTTTATATCTCTCATCTGCTAATCTATGGAAATGACCGAGCCGAGCTTTCTTCTTGACCCTATAACCGTCGCCTGGGACGAGCCGCCGCTGCTTGAGAAAAAGCCGCGCTGTCCCGATCGCTTTGTCTGGCTGGAGAGAGAATTTAAAATCGAGGAGCTGCTGAGCGAATGGCGTGATTATCGCCGGCGCGGGCGCATGGCCAACAACATGCAGCCGGCCCACGCCCAACGCGCCCGTTTGCGTGGGTCACGCGGAGTCGGCCGTTTCTATTTTCGAGTACGTGTCAGAGGCGGCAGAGTCTACGAAATCTACTTTGACCGCGCCGCCGGCGGCGGAGATCCGGCCGGAGCAGGCTGGTTCATCAGCCGCGAGCTTAGCCGGGACGACGTGTGAACCCGAGGTGAAGTGTCAACCCCGGTTGACACTTCATGGAATTGTAAGGCAACCTTCAGGTTGCGATTATGTTTAGTTGAGTTCATGGCAACCTGAAGGTTAACCTACAATTGAAAACCGCAGATGGTGCAAACCCTGAATAAAGAATGGGAAAGCAAAAAGCAGCATCCCGGCCATAAAAACCGCATGCTGCTTTTTTTATCTACAGTCCCTGAGTGAGGGTTAAGATGCTTTTGCCTAAAAGATATCTTAGCTGAGATCCTCAGCTGCCGCAATCCATCGTACGGCCGTTTCTTCATTAACCGCGGCAATTTCAGCCAGTTCTGAAGGGCTGAGTTCGGCTAATTGATCGTATGTATAGATTCCCGCTTCAGCCAGCAGCTCCGCTTTCTTCGGACCAATGCCCTTGATAACGGTCAGGTCATCAGCCATTTCTTTGGCCTCTTCCATCTTTGCTTTGGCGATCTCTTCCAGATCGGCGTATTCAATGATGATTGACAAGTTGGCAGCCCAGGCGGCGATAAGCGCCAGGGCGGTCCAGCCGCCGAAAACCATGACCCCGACAACGCCGGACCACAAGGGGATGGAGAGCAGCGTTTTGCCGCTGTCATCTTTAATCGTGATCTTGCGCACAGCCGCTTCCTTGATCAATTCCTGGACCTTGCCCACCAGCTCGTCGCCGGCGACCTTGATCTCTTCTTCCCAGGCCTTGTAGCCCTGTCCATTTTCACTGGCTTCGAAGTCCTCTTCGATGGTGATAGTTTCTTCGCTCATAATTTTTCCTCGTCTATAAATGGCGGCAGTATGATGCCGTTTAGTTTTATCTCTCGTTACTCTATACGAGATGGGATTGCTAAAGTTGCAGGGTGAGATAGAGAAGAGAGGTAGAAGGGGTTTTCTTCGTAGGGCGCGGTGAGAAGCCTGAAATCGGCGCTGTTTGCTTATTCCAGGGCTTTTAGGAGACTTTCCACGTCTTCCTGGATTAAAAGCAGCAGGCGCACGATTTCCTGCCTTTCGGTCTCGTTTTTAGCTTGAGGGAGGACGCGATGTAGGTGTCCGCGTACCCAAACCAGCCTTTGAATGTTATTGGGGGTGGGATCCAGTCCGAAATCGGAGCCGATTTCAGCTGCGGAAGTAAGACCCTCTACGGACCATGATTCCGGTATCGGCGGCCCTGTTGTTTCATCATCTGCTATTACCACGGTTTCGATGCGTGCGTCGGGGTCGTGCAGCAGGCGTATGGCCTTGTGCACGGTTAACTGCGGCAGATCTTTGAGCAGGCGGGCGATTTCTCGAACCTCTTTATCAGTAATGTCTCCCGCTGCCCAGGCGCGGTAGAGCGCGCGCTGCTGTGAAGGTTTTAAACCCTGGTAGATACGCGTGTCCCTTTCAGTCAGCTGGCCTTCGCGCACCGCTTCTTTGATCTCGTCCGGAAGATCGAGAAGTTTGATCAGCTGGTGGATGCGCTGGCGCGAATAGCCCATACGCTCGCCCACCTTGGCCCAGGTTATCTTCGTCGCCCAGGGCGTGTCGGAGGGAATGTCTTCTTCGCGGGCGCGGTCGAGTTCTTCTTGCAGTAAATCGCGCAGACGGATCATACCCGCGGCGCGATCGACATCGTTCAAATCCTCACGCTGGATATTCTCCACGATCTGGCGCACGAATCGCGTAAGTTGATCGTAATCGCGCCGGCGCACGACGGCGGGAATGGTTTCCAGCCCGGCCATCCTGGCCGCTCGCCAGCGCCGCTCGCCATGCACAATGCGGTAAACATTCGGCCGTACTTCGGTCAGCTCGATCGGCTGGATGACGCCGTCCTGTTTGATGCTCGCGCTCAGTTCTTCCAGGCTCTCGCGTGGAAAAGTGCTGCGCGGCTGGTCGGGATCGGGTTCGATCGCATCTATGCGCACCGCTAGCAATTGTAAACCTGACGCCTGTTCGACATCCTCGGCCGAGGTGAACAACTTTTCAATTTCCCCTCCGCGATGTGTTGGTGGTTGTGAAAGATTGATCCGCGGGCGTCGTTTACTCATAGTTGTTCTCCAGGATAGTTTTGGCGATCTTTTTGTAGGCCTTTGCACCCGGCGTGCGGGGGTCAAAAGCAATGAGGCTCTGCCCGGCGACGGCGCTTTCGGCAAAGCGCACCGAACGGCGAATAACCGGTTCGAAGATGGTAATGCCGTTGCCGTACTGGTTGTGAATCGCATCCTGGATATCCTGGGCCAGGATCGTTCGCGCATCGGCCATGGTCAGGATAATTCCTTCAACCTCGAGATCGGGGTTGAGGCGCTTGCGGCGCACGGTTTCAATGCTGGAGAGGATCATAAACGCACCGCGTGCGGCCAGATATTCGGTCTGGATCGGGATGACCACGCTGTCGGCCGCCGTCAAGGCATTGATCACTAAAAGACCAAGAGAGGGGTTGCAGTCAATGAGAATAAAATCATAGTAGGGGGTGATCGCCTCAAATAGGCGTGCCAGCACCTGTTCGCGGCTGAGGGTGTTGATCAATGACACTTCCACCAGGCTCAGTTCAGGTTGGGAAGGCAGCAGGTGAAACCCTTCATCCGTCTCGTAAATAGCCTCCGCCAGATTGCCGTCAAGACCGTCTACTTCAGCCTTAAGTGCGTCGTAAATGGTTGGCGAAAGTTGTTCGGGATCTAGCCCTGCGTGCTGAGTTAAATTGCTTTGTGGATCCAGGTCCACGGCTAAAACACGCTGTCCCATCCCGGTCAGAGCTGCGGCCAGATTTATTGTGGTGGTCGTCTTACCGACACCCCCTTTTTGCATGGCGACGGCAATTATATGAGCCATTTATCCTCCAGGTGCCCTGGGCCGGGCAGGTCGTCTGACCTGACTGCCCGCAACCCGGATAAACGATAACACGAAGGGGGATCTGCGTCAAAGGACTCTATGCATTCCTCCGGTACTGTCAAAGAATACACAACCCTGCATGATTAGCGCCTGGATGATTATGAAAAGCGACTGGAAGGAATTGAAGCGACGCTTTGTGATCCCGACCACCATGTCACGCCTGATCAGGCCAGCCAAATCAGCCAGGCTGTGAAAACGGTAGCCATGAAATTATCGTTGGCCTCTGGGCGCAACGAATATGGCGGCGTGTACGGTGAACTTTATCGAAAATTTGGGATCACAAGCTATAAACAGCTTCCGGCAGCCAAATTCGATGAAGCGATGAACTGGTTAAATGCGTGGCGGGAGGGGATCGAAGGAGATGTGCCTTTTTGGGCGGGACAGCTAACCAATCCTCATAAGAACCCCTTTCGCGGCGGTTCTCCTTTGCACTGTTGTAAATGATTAGCCCCTGTGTTATAGTGTGGCCATGACGCACTGTGTTATGATCGCTTATGCCGTGCTGGAGGGGTAGCCGGTCTACTAAGCGATGTCCAACTCGTTGCGCGGAGGAAAATGGATAAGAAAAAAACTTTTCAGGCAGCCGATGTTTACGATTTTGTCATAATCGGGTCCGGATTTGGCGGCAGTGTTTCCGCCTACCGGTTGGCAGAAAAAGGGTACAGTGTGCTCGTTTTGGAGCGTGGTAAACGATTCAATTCCGAGGATTTCCCCAAGTCCAATTTGAATATCTTTAATTCCATGTGGATGCCCAGTATTCGCTGCTTCGGAATTTTTAGATTGGTTTTTTTCAAGGATCTCTGGCTGGGATCCGGCGCTGGCGTTGGTGGAGGCTCACTGGTTTATGCCTCAACGCATATTAAGCCGCCCAAAGCCTTCTTCGAGGGGCCGGAATGGTGCGACCTGGCAGATTGGGAGACAGAGCTAGAACCGTATTATGATGTCGCCAACCGTATGTTAGGCACGTCTGAAAATCCTTGCTTCTGGCCTGCCGACCACCAGCTTTACGAGATTGCCAAAGAACTGGGTACTGAAGAAACCTTCAAGCCCACACCGGTTGGTATCTTCTTCGGCGAACCAGGGGTGACGGTGGCTGACCCCTATTTCGACGGCATGGGGCCCAGCCGCACCGGCTGTATTCACTGCGGCGGTTGCATGGTCGGCTGCAGGCATAATGCCAAAAACACGCTCGATAAAAATTATCTTTACCTGGCCGAGAAACTCGGGGCGCAGGTGTGGCCGGAGCAAAATGTGCTCGATATCCGGCCCCTCTACGGACCCCAGACCGGTGCGGCGCGCTATGAGATTGAAATTGAAAAAATCACTGACTGGTTTTTCAAGCGGAGGGGTACGGTTCACGCACGGAATGTCGTTGTCTCTGGTGGGGTGCTCGGCACAGTAGACCTGCTGCTGAAATGCCGTGATGAAACGCAGTCGCTACCCTTTCTTTCCCGACGGTTGGGTTATAACGTTCGTACCAACAGTGAAGCTGTAATGGGTGTGACGGCACGCGAGAGTGACATCGATTATTCCCAGGGTGTAGCCATTAGTTCTCATATCTGGGTTGATAATGAGACAAGTGTCGAACCTGTTCGTTACCCGCCAAAATCTTCCCTGCTGCGCCATGTCACAATTCCACTCATACCGTTGAATGGCGGTGTGTGGCAGCGCATAGGCGAGGTTATTAAATATGCATTTAACCGGCCGCGAGATTTTCTGGGAGTTAAGATTCTGTCAAAATGGCCCGAGAGAAACACGGTCCTTTTGGTGATGCAGACGGCCGATAATCTCATGCATTTGCGCCGAGGGCGCAGCATTATGACCCTATTCCGCAGAGGCCTCATTACCGAACCAGATGAGGAAAACCCTATTCTTTGTGTGGTCGAGTCCGGCAGGGAGATTGTTGAGCGATTTGCGAAACGAGTTAATGGCGTGCCCTGGGAGGGGATGAACGATGTGCTCGACAACCCTAACACCGCCCACATTCTTGGCGGCTGCGGCATCGGCGCCGATGAGACGGATGGGGTGATCGATATTAACCACCAGGTTTTTAACTATCCCGGTATGTACGTGGCTGACGCTTCGGCTATACCCTCCAACCTGGGCGTCAATCCCAGCCTGACCATCGCGGCGATGACCGAACGGGCTATGAGCCGCATCCCGGCAAAGAAAGTTGCGGGACCGGTGAAGCCATTACAGCGGCCTGCCGGTTTGGATATGATCCAACAAACAGAGAATAGGCGGTCACTGCTGCTGAAAGCAGCGCCTTTTGCCGTCCTTCTCGCCCTCCTCCCTATCGTGTTTGGCGCATTTCAGTTATTGAGAAAAAAGAAATGACACAACCTGAAACGATTCAAAATAGAAATGGCGATGCCCCGCTGCTGGAAACATATGAGCCGGCAGGAAAGCAGACTATCATACCTTTCATCAATCCAGCAACTGGCGAACAGTTCGGTAGCGTCCCGGAAACCTCCCAGGAAGCAGTCCACAAAGCGCGCAAGGAGATGGGCGCTGCGGCGGTGATCTGGGCGGCCAAGCCGGTAGAAGAACGGGTGCGCATTTTACGCAAACTGCAAGAAGTGATCATCGATTCCCTGGACGAAATAACGGCCGTTATCAACAAGGATCACGGCAAAAGCCGCCAGGAAGCTTGGGCCGAGGTGTTCATGACCACGGACAAGATGCATCACTATAATAAAAAAGCGCCCGAGTGGCTGGGTGTGCATAAGGTGAGCGGCGGCCGGTCCTTCTTGCTTTCCCTTTCACGCAAATATTTCACGGAAGCTATGCCTTTTGGGGTCGTGGCCATCATCGGCCCCTGGAATTATCCTTTCGAACTGGTTGTCCCGGCCATGTATTCGGCGCTGCTGGCCGGTAATACTGTCCTGGTCAAACCCTCCGAAGTATCCGCGGCTACAGGCGTGATGATCGAAAATCTGGTGCGGCGCGTCCCCGAATTAACGCCCTTTGTACGCTTTTTACACGGCGGACCGGATGTCGGCGCGGGGCTTGTGCAAACCCAACCCGATCTGATCTTTCTAACCGGTTCCGTTTCCACCGGCCTGAAAGTTGCCCAGGCGGCGGCCGAGCGCATGATTCCCTTCCTTTGCGAATTGGGCGGTAAGGATCCCATGATTGTTCTGGGAGATGCCGATATCAAGGCTGCGGCCAGGTGGGCCG
Organism: Promineifilaceae bacterium (SeqCode); assembly: GCA_046259485.1. Classification (GTDB taxonomy): domain Bacteria; phylum Chloroflexota; class Anaerolineae; order Promineifilales; family Promineifilaceae; genus JAACFF01. Next base: position 13,162 of record JBJYWP010000148.1, read on the forward strand.
TGTGGGGTGGTGCGGCTTTCAACACCGGGCAGACCTGCGTCGCCGTGGAACGCATCTACGCCGTCAAAGAAATCTATGATGAGTTTGTAGCAGCGGTAATCGCCGAAGCGAAAAAGGTTGCTATCGGTTATTCGCCAGAAAAGAATAATCTCTATGATATGGGACCGCTCACTTTCGATCGCCAGGTGCGAATTATTACCGATCATCTGCAAGATGCGCAGGAGAAAGGAGCGCGCATTGTCTATGGCGGCACCATCGATGGGATGTTCATGGAGCCGACAGTTGTGGTGGACGTTGATCACTCGATGAAATTGATGAAGGAAGAAACCTTTGGGCCGGTGCTGCCGATCATGAAAGTCGATGATGAACCGCACGCCATCCTGATGGCCAATGACAGCAAATTTGGTCTTGGCGCTTATGTATGGAGCCGCAGCGAGAAGCATGCGCAGCGCGTGGCCGAACAACTCCAGGCCGGCGTGATCAATATCAACGATGTGCTTGCTCACTACGCGGTACCCGATCTGCCCTTTGGCGGCGTGAAACTATCGGGCAACGCGCGCACGCATGGCAAGGAAGAGGTGATGCAGTTCACCCAGCCGCGATCGTGGGCCGTCGGACCGCCGCCGCTGCCATTCGACCCTGTGACCATTGTGCGCTCAAACAATCAGTACGCCTTCGGAACATTCCTGCTTCACGTTCTCTTTGGGGTAACGCCGCGGCAAAGAGTGGCGCCATTAACGGAGTATCTTGAAAAAGGCGGTCGCAAGAGGAAATTAGGTCTGGCGGCCCTACTGGCCGCGGGTATCAGCGTGCTGGCCGGCAGCCTTCGCCTGCTCATAGGCCGGAAAAAAGCTTAAAAACGGCCGTTTACACCCAAAAACAAAAAAGGCTCGCAGTGCATCAGCACTGCGAGCCTCTTTCTTTACCTCGAGGTTGCTACCGTTACAGTCCGGCGATTGCTAACAATCCATTACAAATCACTAGCCACCGTTCACTGGAGACTGTTTACTGTTGTTGTTGAGTCGACGGCCGTGCCTGCAAGGTCAGGGGAATCGAATCGATCTGCCCGTCGCGCAGAACTTTCAGTTCGACCGTCTGGCCGACGATTGTATGTTCCACGATATAACCCAGCAGATCATCAAAGGCGCGAATTTCCTGGTCGTCGATACCGACGATGACATCACCAACGCTTGTGCCGTTCGGATCCGCGGCAACTAATCCCGCGTCCGCAGCCGGACCGCCGGTGATCACCTCGCCAATGGCGATGCCGCGTGTATCAGCATCCAGGCCCAGAGCCTCGGCCATCGTCGCGTTCAGTTCCGACCCTGAAATGCCCAACCATGGCGTAGCCGCGGAGCCGCTTTCAATCAACTGCGGAGCGATGATCGCTACCACATTGGCGGGTACGGCAAAGCCGACACCGGAGGACCCACGAACGGGCGATTCGATAGCCGTGTTCACGCCGATAACAGCGCCTTGCAGGTTCAGCAGCGGGCCGCCGGAATTGCCGGGGTTGATTGCTGCATCCGTCTGGATGATGTCCGGGATATTGTAGGTGCCGCCACCCGGAGCTTCAGCGCCGGGGAAGAGGCGATCCAGACCGGAAACAATGCCGGTAGTCAGTGTGTTTTCCAGGCCGAACGGACTGCCGATGGCGACGACGATTTGCCCAACTTTTAAGGTGTCGGTATCAGCCAGAGCTAGCGGCTTTACACCTTCGGGCAGTTCGGCAACTTTAATGATAGCCAGATCCGCATCAGGCGCGGTTCCTTCGATAGTTGCTTCTTCCTGCGAACCGTCTGCGAAAGAGACCACGATAGTATTGGCACCGCTGACAACATGGTTGTTGGTGACAATATGTCCTTCGGCGTCATAGACAAAGCCCGAACCTTCCCCTTCATCTACTGCGATATGCACGACGGAAGGACTTGCATTTTCGAAAACGCTGATGAAAGCTTTTTCGTGCTCAAAGTAATCACCGGCTGCGGGAAGCGCTGCCGCTGCTGCCGTGGAGCTTGTTGTAGAAGCTGCCGGAACATTTGAGGCTTGTTGGATATTGGCTTGCTGGGTAGTTGCAACGGCTCCGTCAGTCTGGGTGACCGGCAAAAAAGCGACGTCCTCCCCACCTATCCCGCCACATGCGACAAGACCTAGAGCGAATATAGTTAATATGATAATACTGATTGTTGGTTGAATTTTGTTAAGCATCTTAACCTCCACAGGTTATACGGATATTGATGCGTATGGTTGCTGGAATCGCACGGTTGGACGGAAATCATATATTTCTCTAACACTGCGTGTGATGCAAGAACGCCCTGGTATTCTCTGTCAGAGTAGTTAAGAAATTGTAAAGATGGGCTAAGGGGAAGATTAAGAGAGCTCTCTCTGGTACCACCATTCGTGCAGATCGCTCATGCCCCGCGCGTTGAGTTTGTGGCCGGTGTTGTATTCGTTGTAACTCAGCTGGGCATTGGCCTGCCGCAAAACATCGGCGCAGCCCAACGATCGCTCATGAGGGACCAGCTTATCTTCAAGGCCGACTGCCATGAAAATGGGCAGCTCTTCCAGGGGGGCGAGGATGTCCGGATTATCACATGCCTCGGGCATAAAGCCCACCAGGCCGGCAATGGCGCGCACCAGACCCGGATTTCGCATCGCCGTGGCGTAGCTGAGCGCCGCACCCTGGCTGAAACCCATCAGGTAAATATGATCAGGATCGGCATTGTAAACGCGTGGTAATGCCTCTAAGAAGCGCGCTACGGCCGTACTCGCGGCGTCGAAAGCGGCTAAATCCGGCCACTCACCATATTTTTGGCTGATCCAGCTGTAAACGCCGTTTTCATCTGCCAGCAAGCCGCGCGGAGTGATTTTCAGCCAATGGGCCGGGGTGCTCCTGCGAAATACCCACATCATATCTTCATCTCCAAAACGGCCGTGCAGCATCACCACCGTGCGATAAGGACCCGCTCCGGCAGGCTCGAGCACTTTATGGACCATGCCCAGCTCAGTGAGCAAAGGGCCGCTGTCGATGAGTTCCGGTTCTTTTCTTGGCATTGAAGATATCCACGCTGCTGCCTCATCTCCCTCGGGAGGCAGACTCCGCTAACGGGTAAAAAAAATGAGGTGGGAAATAAGACGGGCGTCTTATTCCACCACCTCTGGGGGGGGAGCCATTCGTGAGTATAGCAGGTTTTGTAATATTGTCAATCTTTTGGTGAGAACTGGTTAATGCAACAAAAAAACACAAATTTAGCGCTGGCGTAGGCGCTTCATCAACGGCCGTCCGCTGAATGACTACCCGACTGCGGACTCCTATGGCACAATTAGGCGCGTATGGAAAAATGGGTTACACGCCAAAAGATTTATGAAGGCCGCATTTTTGATGTGCAGGGCGGTGAGGCGATGCTGGACGACGGCCGTCTCGTGCACCGTGAAGTGGTCACCCATGACGGCGGTGTCGGCGTCGTCCCCGTATTAGGGGAACAGGTGCTGCTCATCCGCCAATACCGCATCGCTGTCGATGAATTTATCCTGGAGATCCCGGCCGGTCGTCGGGAAGGGCAGGAACCGCCGCAGCGCCGCGCCGAGCTGGAATTGAAAGAAGAGACCGGTTATCAAGCCGCGGAATTCCAGCTTCTTACAACTTACTACTCCTCCGCCGGCTTTACGAACGAGCGCATGTTCATTTTCCTGGCCACAGGTTTGCAGGAGGGTGACCAGGCGTTGGAAGCGGATGAAGAGATCGAGATCCTGCCCATTGCCCTGGCCGAAATCCCACGCATGCTCGCCGAGGGCGAAATTGTCGATGCCAAGACGATCATTGGCCTGCGCGAGCTGTTGGCCCGGCCGGATTTCTTGACGGGAGCGGGGTAGGGGGAGTATGTCGGCCGTTTTTGAGCGTTCTTTTCGCGTGCGCCTCTACGAATGCGACGCCTATGGCCACGTGAATCATGCCAATTATCTGCGCTATATGCAGGAAGCCGCCCTCGATGCCTCGGCCGCCGTGGGTTATAACAAAGCCTGGTATGACGCCGCCGGCCGCTACTGGCTGATCTTGCAAACCGGCATCACCTATTTACGGCCGTTACAGTTTGAAGATACCGTCATTATCAAAACCTGGGTTTCCGACTTTCGCCGCGCCACCTCGCGCCGCCGCTATGAACTACGCATCGCCGCTTCCGGCGAGTTAGCGGCCGAAGGCTTTTCCGATTGGGTGTATCTAGATACCGCCATCCTGCGCCCTGTGCGCATACCGCCGGAAATGGTCGAAGCCTTCACCCGACCCGGCGGGCTGCCGCCGGATGCCGAAAGAGATCCTTTCCCCGAACAACCTCCAGTTCCGGAAGGCGCCTACCGCATGCAGCGGCGTACCCGCTGGTCGGAAATCGATCCCGCCGGTCATGTCAATAACGCCGCTTATTTCACTTTTTTTGAGGATTGTGCGATGGAGTTGATGGTCGACCGCGGCTGGCCGGCCGCGCGCATGCACGCCGATGGCTTCGGCGTTGTCGCCCGCGAATTCCGCATTCAATACCAGTCCCCGGCGCTCTTGGATGATGTGTTAGAGGTGTCAACCTGGATTTCCGAGGTAAAACGCGCCTCGGTCTTGCGCCATTACGTGATTAAGCGCGTGGGGGATGACGAGCCCATCGTCCGCGCCCAGGCGCTGTGGGTTTGGATCGATCTCGCCTCCGGACGCCCGCTGCGCATCCCGGAGCAGTATTTGCAGGCTTTTGCGGATAACGTTTTTACAGTAAGCAGTGAATAGTATTTAGTATTTAGTCTGCAGTTTTGGCTGATGGCTGACGGCTGACGGCTGTCAGCTGTCAGCTAAAAAACGCCTTGCGTGCGCTGTCTAGCTGCTCTAAATAATCCTGGCCATTTTCCATTTCAGCTACGCTCTCGCGAGCGACCTCGTAGGCGAAGCGACGGCCGTTACTTTGCGGTTCAGCCATCCACGAAATTAGGGCGGTGAAAGCCAGCGACAGCAAATACTCCGCTTCCTCTCCCGCGCGTTCGGCATACATCGCCGCCCGCTGGTAATTCGCTCCTGCGCCGGCCGTGGCATTCGCGGCCAGCAGGTGCCCGGCCAGCATCCAATAAGCGCGGGAGAGCGCTAAATCATCCTTATCCAGTTTTAGGGCCAGCCGCAGATTTAGCCTGGCCCCGTCCATGCCGTCCGCGATTTGCAGGGGAGTGATCTCAATCCGTGATTCAGGCCATCCCGGCCAGGTAAAAGACGCCAGATTGTAAGCAAGCTGCTTGGCCGCGCTGAGCAGTGCAATCGCCTTCTCCCTGTTTCTTGCCCCGCTTTCCTCAGCCTGCTGGAAACAAAATCGGATACCCGCCTGGCATACGGCCACGACCTTGGCGATATCTCTCTGCTGCCAGTAAAGCTCCTTGGCTAGATCATTATAAGCCGCGGCCGCGGTCAGCGGATCCGCCTGTTTTTCTAACAACTTAACCGCCGCAGCGACGTCCGCTTGTTCCAGTAATTGCAGTGCTTGTTCAACCATTTGGCTCCCTGTTCCCATATTCATCGGGTGATACTTTCCACATTTCAACAAAAAACGAATTAGCAAGAACGGCCGTGGTTAGTCAGACGGTTGGATTAAGGGGGTGTGTAGCCGGTTTGTAGCGAGTCAGGTAAGGAGGAGTTGGGCCTATTCTTTGAATAGGGCGTGATGGAAGGATCGGGTGGGTAGTTAGCCAGTGATAAAAGAAAAGGGGTAGCCACGGCCGTCCGGCTCCGGGCATCGTTCTGACCCGGTCCGGTGATCTCTGCTTAGAAAAGACCCTCTTGCAATTCATGCCCCAACTTTAGTATAGAACATACGTTCTTGTCAAGAGCAAAAAGGAACGAGTTTCTAGTAAGTGGTAAGGAGTATTTAGTATTTAGTATATCAGTTCATCAGTGTTTCAGTGCTTCAGTTTTTCAGTATCCTGGTCGACCAACTGACGAACTGACCAACTGATGAACTATCTCCCCAGCGCCCCCAAAAAAATACCCAGCCCGCCGATGATCAGGAAGGCCGGCCAGATCAGGTTCCAGTTGAGATTGAATAGAAAGGCTGCGGCAACCAGGCAGAGGATCGTCCCTCCACCCAAGGCGCTCCAGACCTTGCCGGTAAATTCCCCTTCGCTGCGCAGCAGGTCCGCCGCCTTGCTGAATTGGCTGAAGGCCGGAATCAAGATAAACAGCGCCCACCAGTTATGAAGGGCAAAGCCGGTGATATTGTTGAGTAGGAAAATGACGCCTAAAGCGATCAGAAGCAGGCCCGGCATCCAGGGTGTTTTTCCGCGGCCGGAGCTTCTGGGTGGTTCATCAACCTCTTGCCCGGCAGTCTCTTCGTTCTGGTTCACGGCCGTTTTTCTAGAATAAGCCTCTTCCGCCGCCGCCAGTTTTTCTTTCTCTTCCGCTTTCAAAGCCTCAATCTCTTCAGGCTCAGAAACGGCCGTTTCCTTCAAGTCCATCGATTCGCTCATGTTATTTCCTAGGAAGTTTATCAGTTAGTCAGTTGGTCAGTCCGTCAGTTGATCTGCCAGAATCCTGACCAACTGAAACACTGAAGTACTGAAAAACTTAAATACCCAATACGCCTCACCATAATATACGCGAACACGGGCGATCGAGTTGCAAAAACCGGCTAACCGCCGGCGGCCATATGGCGGTGCTCAACCATCATGCAGCGATTCTGCACCACGTTCAGGCCCGCCGCGCGTGCTTTGGCCGCCGCTTGCGGGTTAGATATACCTGACTGCATCCAGACCCCCTTAGCGCCAATAGCAATTGCCTGATCCACAAACGGTGGCACATTCTCGCTGCGCTGAAAGATCAGCACCAGATCCACCGCCTTGGGAATATCCTCCAGGGTGGGGTAGGCGGGTTCGCCTAAACCTTCGTCTAAATAGGGATTGACCGCAATGATGCGATACCCCTGACTTTGTAAATAAGCCGGTACATAATAACCCGCTTTAGACGGTGACCGCGAAAAACCTACCACGGCGATCGTCTTGCTTTCTTCCAAAATTTTCTTAATCAATTGATCATCCATAAAAGCCTCAAAAAGGGATGTTGTAACACAACGCTCACGTTGTGCGCGCTGCAGCCTGATGATTTTCTACTTAAAACCAATGCACAAAATCAACTTTCAGCATGATTCTTCTGACACTCCATTATAGTTCACTCAGGGTCGCAATCCTACGAGCTGCCCAACTCCAGGACAAGAGATCTGGCCGGAGTGTCCATTTTCCATGGCTATTATTTGTGGATATAATGAACCTGGGTGCGGATAATGTAAATGACCTGCATTCCCAAAATTACACTATTCGGGCCGGCCACCGGCGGCTCGATTATCCGATTGCTAAGATATTTCGACTAATGTAGTCCAGAATAGGAGAAAGGAAATGCAAAATTTTGGCGCAGATATAAGCAGTTATGGCGTGGAACACCATGGTATCGTTAATCCTGGTACCGTCTATTGGAACTTGCATACCCCGCAGTTATACGAACAAATCACGCAGCGCCGTGAGGGTTTACTGGCCCACCTGGGTCCCATTGTCGTGCATACCGGCGACCATACCGGCCGTTCGCCCAATGATCGCTTCATCGTCAAAGAGCCGACAACGGAAAATGATATTTGGTGGGGTACGGTCAATCGTGAAATTTCGCAGACCTTTTTTGACCGCCTTTATCGCAAATTAATGGCCTACATTCAGAATCGCGATATCTTCGTCTTTGATGGCTATGCCGGGGCTGATGAACGCTACCGCATGCCCATTCGCGTGATCAACGAGTACGCCTGGCACAGTCTCTTCGCCCGAAATATGTTCATCCGCGAACTCGACCCCAGCAAACTGGCTGAACATATGCCGCAGTTTACGGTCATCGATATGCCGCGTTTTCATGCCAACCCCGATACCGACGGCACCAACAGCCAGACCTTCATTCTGGTTGATTTCGGTAAACGACTGGTGATCATTGGCGGCAGCGAATATGGCGGCGAGATCAAGAAAAGCATCTTCTCCGCGCTCAATTATTATCTACCCAAGCGCGGCGTGCTCTCGATGCACTGCAGCGCCAATTACGGCAAAGACGAAGATGATGTGGCCATCTTCTTCGGCCTCAGCGGTACGGGTAAAACGACGCTCAGCAATGATTCAACGCGCACGCTTATCGGCGATGACGAACATGGGTGGAGCGATGACGGCGTTTTCAATTTCGAGGGCGGCTGCTACGCCAAGGTCATTCGTCTCGATCCTGAGGGCGAACCGGAGATCTATGCCACGACGCGCCGCTTCGGCACAATTCTGGAAAATGTCGTCATGGACCGCAATACCCGGCGCACCGATCTCGACGATGGGACCTATACCCAAAATACGCGCTCCAGCTATCCCATTTCGCATATTCCAAATGCTACGCGCACCGGCAAGGGCGGCCACCCGAAGAATGTGATGTTCCTCACCGCCGATGCCTTCGGCGTCCTGCCTCCCATCAGCAAGCTGACCAGGGAGCAGGCGATGTACCATTTCCTAAGCGGCTACACGGCCAAGGTAGCGGGCACGGAGTTAGGCGTCACTGAGCCCATTCCCAATTTCAGCGCCTGTTTCGGCGCCCCTTTCATGCCTCTGCATCCCGGTACCTATGCTAAGCTGCTGGGCGATAAGGTCGAAAAGCATAATTCCAATGTCTGGTTGGTTAACACCGGTTGGACCGGCGGCCCTTACGGCGTCGGCAGCCGCATGAAGCTGGCTTACACCCGGGCGATGGTCAGCGCGGCCTTGAACGGTGAGCTGGATGACGTGGAAATGGAAACAGAGCCTTTCTTCGGCTTGAGCATCCCCAAATCTGTCGCCGGTGTGCCCGACGAAGTATTGAACCCGCGCAATACCTGGCAAGATAAAGATGCTTATGATGCCCAGGCTAAGCGGTTGGCCGACATGTTCGTTGCCAACTTCAGGCAGTTTGAAGACGGCGTCTCCCAGGCGGTCATTGATGCCGGCCCGCCACAAACGGAAGATTAGTCCACCAATACAATCCCTTTGAATAATTAGCCCCGGTCGATTGCTGGGGCTTTTTTAATTTTAGGTATGCATGTAGATAAGGTTGATGATTTGGTAGTTTATTTTTCCCCATCACGCCAGGTAGGTAAACACTGAATTCTCCTGCCGGATCCAACTTTGTGTTGGTGAAAGTGCAGGTAACCGTTTCACCCGCACCAAGTTGAATATTTAAGGGATCGCTTCCGTCGTCACATGTCGTTGATTCTTGGAACCAGCCGGAGGGTGTTGTTTCAGTCACGTTATACATACCTGGCTTCAGATATCCGCTGTCCCAAGGATCTCCAGTATCAGTAAGGGAGAAATCCTCATCTAGGATATCCGGACCACCGGTTAACTTAAATTCGAAGGATTGCAATTCTTCCCCTGGATTGGTGACTTTGTCTACTACTATGTACCCTTTCGAGGGATCGTTAAATCGCAAAATAAGGAATCCGCTATCGTGGAGTGCCACATAAATGAAATTGTCATGTATTGCAATATCTTGTACATAATCGGGCGGTTGGTAATAACCAACTTCAGTTGGTTCGGATGGATTGCTAATGTCGATTAAGGATATTCTTCTCGCTGAAGTATCGGCTATGACACCGTAGTTCCCATCAATAGCAATAAATTTTTGGGATGAAATGGGACTCTCATACATTCCCATCGCGATAGGATTCGTGGGGTCAGACATAGCTAGTACGCGGAGCCCATTCCCGTTCGCGGTATAAGCAAACTCCTCGCTTGCATCAACCGCATAAGCGCTCTCTAGCAACTCTGATTCTTCTCCTCTGTAAAACCCAACTTCTTTTGGTTGAATCGGATTGGATAAGTCGATGATGCGCAGCCCTCCGTCCTCGTCAGCAATATAAGCGTGGTTCCCTGTCACGGCCACGTCGCGGGCGTTGTCAGAACTGTTGATTTGGGCAATCTCCATTGGTTTGGTGGGGTCAATTACATCAAAGGTAACAAACCCGTAATTGCCTGCAGCACCATAGACATAGTTACCGGAAGCAGCTAATGAATATGGCCAACCCCACCATGGCTCGATTAATCCGCTGCCTACCGGGTTTGCCGGATCTGCAACATTGATGACCTGCAAGAAAGCGCCTGCATTATCGTAGGGATCGCTACTGCCGGACACATAAGCGTAGCTAGCAGCAACAGCCACTTCGCGAGCTCCTTCCCATGTTTGGAACGATCCAATCTCAACGGGGGTAGATGGGTTGGAAATGTCGACAATTCGTAGCCCGCCTTCCGTCGCTGTAATAAAAACCATATTCCCAACCTTTTCTATATGCTGCGCAATCGCATATCCCGCTGGATCGTAAACGCCGGTTTTGACCGGTGTACCAGGATCAGAAACATCGATGATCTGCAATCCAGCAGCACCGTCAGCCACATACGCGTAATCCCCCGCTACATCTAAGGCGATAGCCGCTCCCGGCGTATCATAACTGCCTGTTACAACTGGCGTGGCCGGATCTGCGATGTCAATAACGCTCAACCCACTTTTGTCACCATCGGCGATATAGGCGTAACCACCAACGACGTTTACATCCCTGGCATTTCCTGACGTTTCGGCCATGCTAGTTTCCTTCGGGACTGCCGGATCGGTAATGTCTATGATGCGAAGCCCAGAGGACCAATCAGCAATGTAGACATAGTT
>JBJYWP010000149.1:0-8852 GCA_046259485.1 Promineifilaceae bacterium (SeqCode)
GACCTGTGTTCATCTGAGAGATTCTTATTTCAAGAGACTTAATGTGTTTTACTTAGATCACCTGGTTATTGCTTCATGCACCATCTACCCTCCCTATCCGGTCGCCAGATTACGCTGCTCATCGGCCCGCGCGCACAGCGCGAGATGATGCTCGAGCTCACGGCCGTTCTCGCCCTGCGCGGACACGTGCGTGTCATCGACGGCGGCAACAGCTTCGATCCTTACCATGTTGCTCGCGCCATTCGCCGCCGCACGCATCGCCTGGATGAAATATTCGATCGCGTAACCATCGCCCGCGCCTTCACCTGCTACCAGGTTGTAACCCTGCTAGAACACACGCCGGCCACAGACAGGCCACACCTGGTCTGCGATCTAACGGCCACTTTTTACGACGAGGCCGTGTCATACAATGAGAGCTACCGCCTGCTGCGCATCGCCGCCGGCGAGTTGCGCCGGCTGAGCCGCCGCGCACCCGTCGTTGTGACCACCAGGCCCGCGCCGCACGGCGAACGCTCCGGCCTGCTGCGACTGCTCGAGGACACGGCCGATCATGTACTCCTCCCCAATGGTCACCAGAAAGAAGGATCATCTCTTGGAAAGATGGTCCCGCTATGGGAAACCGACCCTGTAACCTGACAATTGACTTGTCAATCGCTTCCGCGGCTTTTCGCGTTATAATGGCAGGATGACAGCCATGGTAGGCAGCACCTGCCACTTGAAACCGGCTGCTGTATACCGCCGGAAAGGTGCCCATGACTGGTAGGTATGGAGTAAGGACGATGAATGACACAACGGTACAGCATTTTTCCTCGGGCGCTGAAGTGCAGGCGGCATTAAAGAAGAAGCGTGATCTCAGCTATGCAGACCTGAGCGACCTCGATTTGAGTGGGCTAAAATTTATCGGGCTGAATGCGGAGGAGATCAAGCTCAACAGCAGCAAATTGCATGGCGGCATAATCATGGCCTCTAACATGGCAAATGCTGATCTGAGCGAAACTGATCTTGGCGGCGCGGTTATCGGCATGAGCAATCTCGGCGGCGCCGACTTCCACGGCGCCAACCTACGCGGCGCAAAATTTCAGATGTGCAACCTGGGCGACGCCGATTTTAGCGGCGCCGATCTGCAAGACAGCTTATGGATCGCCAGCAACGTGGCCGATGCTGATTTCAGCGGCGCGCTGATGGAGGGGGCAAAAAGCAGCGGCGTTTCCTGGATAACGGCCGGGACTCTGCCGGCTGAAATGCCGGAACCGCTTTTATCTACGCCGCGCTGGGCGCCATTCGCCATTCTCGGGCTGGTCGGGTCCTTTGCAGCCTTACTGCTCCTCCGTCGCAGACGAAAAACCGGGTACATTTCTCTGGACGACGTCGAATAAGTCTTCAGGAAAAGTGTAGGCGCCACACTTCGTCCCGATTGGCGCGTTTATATGACATATATCCCCTATTCTTAGTGACATATTTCACTATTTGATACGCTGCAAACAGTCTAGCATTCGGTGATAAGAATGCGACCCTCATAGGGGCGCCTCTTCTGGTATTGTATCAGCCAATAGCCACCTTCTTGACCTTTCTCGAAGGGGCTGTTAATAAGGAATACCGCTATGGATGCACTGTTTCTAGCTCGATCCCAATTTGCAATCACAACTGTTTATCACTTCTTTTTTGTTCCTCTGACCCTTGGGCTATCGATCATCGTGGCTATCATGGAGACGCTGTATGTGCGTACCAACAAGGATAGTTACAAACGCATGACTAAGTTCTGGGGCAAGCTTTTTGTAATCAATTTTGCCATGGGCGTTGTCACCGGCATTGTTCAGGAATTCCAGTTTGGTATGAACTGGTCGGAATACTCACGTTTTGTGGGTGACATCTTCGGCGCGCCATTGGCGATTGAAGCACTGCTTGCTTTTTTCCTGGAGTCCACCTTCCTCGGCATCTGGATTTTTGGCTGGGACAAGATCAGCAAGCGCCTGCACCTGTTGGCAATCTGGCTGGTGGCCTTTGCCTCAAATCTCTCAGCACTGTGGATCTTGATCGCCAACTCCTGGATGCAGCAGCCGGTCGGCTACGTGATCAACAACGGCCGTGCGGAAATGGTCAATTTCGCCCAGGTGGTTTTTAACCCCAATATCTGGACGCAGTTCCCACATGTGATCAGCGCCGGTCTGGCGACGGCTGCTTTCTTCGTCCTGGGCATCAGTACTTACCATCTGCTGCGCCAGGATGACAACCTGGCAATTTACAGCCGGTCCTTCCAAATCGCGGCCATCATCGGCATCCTGGGAACTGTGGGCGTGATCATGACCGGCCACAGCCAGATGCAGCACCTGGTCGATTCGCAGCCGATGAAGGTAGCTTCCGCGGAAGCGCTGTGGGATTCCGAAGACCCAGCCAGTCTTTCCTTATTCACCATCGGTGACACAAAGAACCGCGAAGATGTTTTTGCCATCCGTGTACCAGGTTTGTTGAGCCTGCTGGCGCTGGACCAACTTTACGGCGAGGTACAAGGCATTAACGATCTACAAGCGCAGTACGAAGCAGAATTTGGTCCGGGCAATTACGTACCGCCGGTGTTCATCACCTATTGGAGCTTCCGGGCGATGGTCGGTGCGGGATTCCTGATGCTGGCGGCCGTGTTCTATGCGCTGCTGTTGGTAATGGGTGAGCAGCTAGGGGAGCAACCACGCTTTTTTCGCGTCTTCATCTGGCTGATTCCCCTACCCTATATCGCTAACACGACTGGCTGGCTGCTGACTGAATTCGGCCGTTTCCCCTGGATCGTCTACGGCCTGATGAAAATCGCTGACGGCGTTTCGATCACCGTGCCCAGCTGGTCTGTGGCCATGACCCTGATCGGCTATACCTTGATTTACGCCGCGCTAATGGTGGCGACGATTTTTCTGCTGGCCAAATACGGGCGTCGCGGCGCCGGCCCGGAAATACCCGAAGAAGTAAGCGGCGGCGAACCGGCCATTGCCCTGGCCGGCGACTAAAGCAGCTGAAAGCCAATTATTGCTAGCTAACAGCCTAAAGAGGTAACACATGGATCTCAATACACTCTGGTTTATCCTGATCGCAGTCTTATACATCGGCTTCTTTGTCTTAGAAGGTTTTGATTTTGGGGTCGGCATTCTGCTGCCATTCCTGGGGAAGGACGATAAGACACGTCGCACGATGATTAACACCATCGGCCCGCACTGGGATGGTAATGAAGTCTGGCTGCTAACCGCCGGCGGCGCGACCTTCGCCGCGTTCCCCGAATGGTATGCAACGATGTTCAGCGCCTTCTATCTGGCTCTCTTCTTACTGCTGGCCGCCCTGATCGTGCGCGGCGTGGCCTTTGAATTCCGCAGCAAAGATCAACATCCGCGCTGGCGCTCGTTGTGGGACTGGTGCATCTTTATCGGCAGCCTGGTTCCGCCGCTGCTGCTGGGTGTGGCTTTCGCCAATATGATGCGCGGCATGCCCATAGATGCCGACATGAATTATGTAGGCGGCTTTTTCAACCTGCTTAACCCTTACGCGCTGGTTGTAGGCCTGATGGCCGTATCTTTGTGCGTGGTGCACGGCGCGCTCTTCTTAGAAATGAAAACGGCCGATGACCTGCGCGCCGCCAGTCACAAAACAGCCTGGCATGCCTGGCCAGTGACTCTGCTTCTCGTCATAGCCGCAGCTGTGGGCACCTACCTCTCCACGGATATTCTGCTGCACCTGGGCGTCAACCCGGGCATGATACCCATGGCAGGCATTATCACGCTCTTACTCGCGGGTTACTTCATCCGCAAGGATATGACCAGCTGGGGCTTTATCATGACCGCGCTGACCATTCTTTTCACCGTGGCCACCGCTTTCCTAATTCTTTATCCCGATGTCATGGTTTCCAGCATTGATCCAGCTTATAACCTGACCATTTACAACGCCTCCTCGACCCCTTACACATTAAAAGTGATGACAATCATCGCCCTGATCTTCGTGCCCATTGTCTTGATCTACCAGGGATGGAGCTTCTGGGTCTTCCGTGAGCGCATCACCGAGGAGTCTGTATTAGAATATTAATAGCTGTCAGCATTTTAGGTTTTCAGGTTTTCAGCTTGCCAGGTTCTCAGCATTTCAGCATTTCAGCTTTTCAGCATTTCAGCTGAGGGCTGAGGGCTGACAGCTTAATATGATCGACCGTGACCTATGGCGGGAGGGACGCCGGAGCAAATGGCTTTGGCTGACTGTCTTCCTTAGTGCTCTGGGCGGTCTGGTCATTGTTGTTCAAGCTTACCTGCTCAGCCAATCCGTCAATAGTGTTTTCCTCGGCAGTACTTCGCGTTCCGAAATCGCGCCAATCCTGGCTTTTCTGTTAGCAGCAATTTTTCTGCGTTCGCTCCTGGCCTGGGGGCGCGAAACGGCCGCTCACCGTGTGGCTGCGGATATCAAGTGCGATTTGCGTGACCGGCTCTTCGACCAGCTGGCAGCTGAGGGGCCCCTGCGCACGGCGCGCGGGCAAACGGGGGAACAAACGGCCGTGCTCACCGAGGGAATTGAAGCGCTGGAAGCTTATTTCGCCGAATACCTGCCTCAGCTCTTCGTCTCCGCCCTGATCCCGCTGACTATTCTGATCGTCATCCTGCCCGCCGATCCCATTTCCGGCCTGGTACTGCTGCTCACCGCACCGTTGATGATGCTCTTTATGATCCTCATCGGCCGAACGGCCGAACGCCTGACCAAACGCCAGTTTAACCAACTGAGCCGCATGAGCGGTTACTTCCTGGACATCCTGCAGGGGTTGACCACGCTCAAACAGCTTGGGCAAAGCAGGAACCAGGCGCGCAATATCGCCCGCATCAGTGACCGGTTCCGGCAGACGACGATGAGCGTGCTGCGCATAGCCTTTCTCTCAGCGATGGTACTGGAGCTACTGTCGACTCTCAGCGTAGCCATCATCGCCGTCTCTATCGGCCTGCGCCTGCTGTCCGGAGGTATCGATTTCGCTCTTGGTTTCTTTATCCTCATCCTGGCGCCGGAGTTTTATCTACCCCTGCGCCAACTGGGACAGCGCTTCCATGCCGGCATGTCGGGAACGGCCGCCGCGGTGCGCATCTTTGCCATGCTTGATGAGGCAGAGTTGCAGAGTTGCAAAGTTACAGAGTCCCGTGGAAAACTTGCCGCCTTGCCACCTTACCACCTTGCATCTATTTTCTTCGAAGAGGTCAGCGTCACTTACCCGGGCCGCGACCGTCCCGCGTTGAAGGATGTCTCCCTGATCATTGAACCGGGAGAGACGGTGGCCCTGGTAGGACCCAGCGGCGCCGGCAAGAGTACTCTCAGCGGACTGCTGCTGCGCTTCATCGAACCTGACGAGGGACGAATCCGCGTCGGTGAGCAGGATCTGGCGGCGCTCGATCCAGAGCAGTGGCGAGAGCAGATCGCCTGGGTACCTCAATCTCCGGCGCTTTTCCAGGGCAGCATCGCCGATAATATCCGCCTGGCACGCCCGGGCGCCGCTGAGGATGAGATCATCGCCGCCGCCAGGCTGGCGCGTTTGCACGACTATATCATTGGGCTGCCCGCGGGTTACGAGACGCCAATCGGCGAACGCGGTCTGCGTCTCAGCGGAGGGCAGGCACAGCGTCTGGCCCTGGCCCGCGCCTTTCTCAAGGATGCCCCACTGCTCATTCTCGACGAACCCACCGCCCATCTTGACCGGCAAACGGAAGCTGAACTGCAAGAGGCCACGCGAGAATTGATGGCCGGGCGTACCATTCTGGTCATCGCCCACCGCCCGCACACGATAGAATCGGCCGACCGAATCGTACGGCTGGAGAGGGGGCGTGTGCTCAGTGAGCAGTTAGCAGTGAGCAGTGAGCAGTTATCAGTAGGCAGTGAGCAGTTAGCAGTTACCAGTGAGCAGTTAGCAGTTACCAGTGAGCAGTTATCAGTCCGACATCCCACATCCCACATCCCACATCCCACATCCCACATCCTTCGCCGGCTGCTGGGGTTTCTTAAGCCTTATAAAGCACGCATTGCCCTTTCCGTTTTATTGGGCGCCCTGACGATTGGCTGCGGCGTAGCCTTGCTGGCCACCTCCGCCTATCTGATCAGCGCCGCAGCCTTGCAGCCCTCAATCGCCGATTTGAGCGTGGCTATTGTCGGTGTGCGCGCCTTCGGCCTCTCGCGCGGCATCCTGCGCTACCTGGAACGGCTTATCTCGCACGATGTTACTTTTCGCGTCCTGGCCGAGATACGCACCTGGTTCTACCTGGCATTGGAGCCACTGGCGCCAGCGCGTCTACAGCAGCGCGACAGCGGCGAACTATTAACTCACATTATCGGCGATGTGGAAGCGCTGCTCGACTTTTACGTGCGCGCTGTTTACCCTGTTCTGGTCGCCCTGCTGGCGGGGATTGGCGTTCTGATCTTTTTCGGCGCTTTCGCCCGGCAACTGGCTCTGGTCATGCTCCTCTTCCTCCTGCTGTACGGCGCAGCTTTACCCTGGTTAATTCATGTCCTGGCCGGAAGCTATGCCACAACCCTATCCGAGACGCGCACGGCCTTGCAAAGCCATTTGGTGGAAGGGATCCAGGGTATGGCCGATTTGATCGCTTTTGGACGCATGGCCGATTGGCAAACGGCCGTGCATGGGCTGGGCGCACGGCTGTCGACGATCCAACGCCGGGCAGCAAACATCGCCGGCCTGCGCAGCGGCCTTGGCGAACTATTAACCTATGGCGCCATGTGGTCCGTTCTATGGTTGGCCATTCCTCTTTCCACCAACGGCCAGATCGCGGCCGTAACCCTGGCCGCTTTAGCGCTGGCCGCCGTTGCCAGCTTTGAACTGGTGCAACCGCTGCCCCAGGCAGCGCAAGCGCTGGCCGAAAGTCTGGCCGCCGCGCGGCGTCTTTTCGCCGTGGTTGAGGGCGGTGAACAGTATTCAGTGACCAGTAATCAGCTGTCAGCTGTCAGCTGTCAGCAATCGGCCCAACATCCGAAATCCGAAATCCCTCGATTGGGAGTGCGTGATCTGCGGTTTCGCTATGCAGCGGAGGAACCGTGGGTATTGGATGGGCTGAGCTTTGAGCTACCGCCGGGAGGGAAACTGCTGCTGAGCGGTCGCAGCGGCGCCGGCAAAACGACGCTGTTGAATTTATTATTGCGTTTTTGGGATTATCAAGAGGGGGATATTACGCTCAACGACCGTTCAATCCGGGAGTATGATGCCGATGCCGTGCGCGCCTGCTTCGGCGTCGTCGAGCAGCGGCCGTATCTGTTTAATACCAGCATCTATGACAATTTACGGATCGCTCGTCCCGAGGCAGGGCGTGATGAGATCGAAACGGCCACCCGCCTGGCGCAGCTGCATGACTTCATCGCCGGGCTTCCTGACGGGTATGACACGCAGGTTGGCAGCCTGGGTATGGCTTTGAGCGGCGGGGAAAGACAGCGGCTGGCGATTGCCCGCGCATTGCTGCGCGACGCGCCGATCCTGCTGCTTGATGAGCCCACGGTTCATCTCGATCCGCAGACGGCGCAGGCGGTGCTGGAAACTGTTTTGACGCTCGCCGAAGACGGCCGAAGTCTGCTCTTGATCACACATGAAGCGGACAGCGTTCAAGATTCAACAGATACCTTTAAGCAGATACGTCTTTTGTCGTAACAGTTCAAGAGGTCTCGTAAGGTTGAATCAAAATTTCTGCGGGAATTCCGAGACCCATTTGAAGATTTCGGATCATGGCCAAGGATAGAGGGCGCTTGCGATTTATAACTTCCGACACACGCGCGCGTGTCCCTATATAAGGTTCTAAGTCTCGCCGGCTTAAGCCTTGGCTTTCCATGTAATGAAGGATCGCTTCCACGGGGTCATCAGGAGGAAAAATCGGGTACTCTTTTTCCTCGTAAGCTTCAACAAGGGTCGCCAGAATATCAAGCTTATCACCCTCCGGTGTACCCGGTTTGGCATCCCAAAGACGCTCTATTTCTTGCAAAGCTTCTTCATAATCAATTTCGGTTCTAATTGGCTTGATTTCCATTTACGCACCTGTATTATATTGCTGCCGCATCTATCAGATCATATTCCGCATGGGTACCGATAAAGCGGATATAAAGTATGCCATAAGAATAATTTATCGCCGTTATGAGACGATAATGATTGCCTTTTATATTGAAGACAACTCGATTATTAGCAACAAAGCTGGCGGTTTTGTAGTCCGATTTCACATCAGACGGTGTTTTCCAATCTGCGCGTTTCGCATTTGCATACCAGGCGCGAAGCGGCTGTTCTGCATCAGGATAATCTGTCCAAAATTCTCGCAAAGTTTTGCGAGAGATAATCCGCATAGAACAATTATAACTTGTTCCCAATTCGGGATCAAGCAAGAATAACCAAGTCCCTATCCCACTTTCCGGGTCAGGTAGGCCTGGGTCAGTTCCTGTTGAGGCTCGGTGAAAAACGACTGGGCCAGGCCATATTCCACCAGCTCGCCAAGCCACATGAAAGCCACGTAATCGGCCACACGGCGGGCCTGGTCAATATCGTGGGTGACCATGATCACAGTGTATGCTTTTTTCAGGTCTTGCAGCAGAGCCTCGATACCGCGCGCGGAGAGCGGATCTAACGAAGCCGTGGATTCGTCACAAAGCAGGATTTCCGGTTCCACGGCCAGAGAGCGGGCCAGACAAAGCCGCTGCTGCTGGCCTACGGAAAGGGCCGTCGCCGGGGCTTTCAGGCGATCTTGAACTTCTTCCCACAGGCCGACTGATTCCAGGCGCGACTGCACAATCTGATCCAGACCGCCATTGCCGCCGTTGCTACGGCCGCCGTTAATACGGCCGTGAATACGCGGGCCATAAGCAATATTGTCGTA
>JBJYWP010000150.1:0-24539 GCA_046259485.1 Promineifilaceae bacterium (SeqCode)
TCTGATCGACTATGCCAACTCGGATTTTTTATCTATGCACACCCCTCAATTAATTTAGGGCAGTGAATTACCGGCAGCCAGATAAAGATCATACCATTCCTTGCGCGTCATCTCGACCACCGAAGCCTGGGCAATATCGCGCACCCGGCGCGGGTTTGTCGTGCCCACAATCGGCTGCATCTTTGCCGGATGGCGCAGCAGCCAGGCAATAGCAACGGCCGTATTCGTTACTCCTTTCTCCTCCGCCAGGACATCGATGGCGCGGTTTAATTCGGGGAACGCATCATTGTCCAAGAAGACGCCCTCAAAAAATCCGTACTGGAAAGGCGACCAGGGTTGAATGGTGATATCGTGCAGGCGGCAGTATTCCAGAATGCCGCCATCACGATCGATGGAGCGATCGATTTTCATGTTAACGTTGAAACCACTGTCAATCATGCCTGTATTGGTCAGGCTCAACTGTAATTGATTGGCCACGATCTTCTGATCGACAAATTTGCGCAGCAGTTCGATCTGGCCGGGGTTCATATTACTCACGCCGAAGTTCAGAACCTTGCCGCTCTGCTGCAGCTGTGTGAAAGCGGCAGCGACTTCTTCCGGCTCCATGAGTGTGTCCGGACGGTGCAGCAGTAATACATCAAGGTAATCCGTCTTGAGCCGGGTCAAACTACCTTCCACGGCCGAAAGAATATGCTCCCGCGAAAAATCAAACATGCCTTCCCGGATGCCGCATTTTGACTGTAGGTAGATCTGTTCGCGGGTGAACGATGATCGACTGAACGCATCAGCAAAGACTTCCTCAGACTTTCCCCCACCGTAGATATCTGCATGATCGAAGAAATCGATTCCTACTTCCAGGGCAGTATTGATCAACAAATCAGCTTCCTGCTGTGCCAATCCGTTGATGCGCATACAGCCAAGAGAAATCTCTGATGCCAGCAGCCCGCTTTTACCAATGTCTATCGCTTTCATAACTCCACTCTTTCGTTCCATTTGATTCAATTGATACAAGTTGATAGGAATAATTGATCCTGAATTCGTATGCCCCACCTTTGAGGCAGATCGATCCAATTTTACCCCCGACCCTACAAGATTAGGAAAACCAGGATCACACAGCGGGGAGTGAAATGGTAAAAAATTTAATGGGGGAGCGCGAAACGTGAGATGCTTGGCAGAAGGAGAGATGAGATGGGTCAGGTGACCTATCATAAAGGGGACAGTTGACACTGCCGGTTAACCACGTTTTCTCTTATCCTTTTAGCATTGAATAAACCATTTAACTTATCGAGCCTCTGAGAGGCTGAGGAGAAAGCCGTGACAGAATTAACTACTCGCAAAGGGCGCGTGATTGAGAACCCACCATTTATCAACAAGCTTTTTAGTTACACCCAATATTCCTGGATCTGGCTCCTGCTGCGTTTGTGGCTGGGCTACGAGTGG
Source organism: Promineifilaceae bacterium (SeqCode) (assembly GCA_046259485.1). Taxonomy (GTDB): domain Bacteria; phylum Chloroflexota; class Anaerolineae; order Promineifilales; family Promineifilaceae; genus JAACFF01. Next base: position 1,441 of record JBJYWP010000150.1, read on the forward strand.
ATTAGCGCTTCTTTACACAAAATCAACAACCCGGCCTGGGTGCAGACGGGTGATGCGCTGAAAGGTTTCTGGACCGGCGCCGTAGCCATGCCGGCCGAAGGCCGCCCGCCCATCGCTTTCGATTGGTACCGTAATTTCATCCAGTACATGCTGGACGCACAGGCTTATACCTGGTTTGCCAAGGTGGTCGCTTATGGCGAACTGCTGATCGGCATCGCCCTTATCCTGGGCATCTTCACCGGCATCGCCGCTTTCTTCGGTGGTTTCATGAACTGGAACTTCATGATGGCCGGCTCCGCCAGCACCAATCCGATGTTGTTTGTGGTCGCCCTGACACTCGTCCTCGCCTGGAAGACCGCGGGCTATTTAGGACTCGATTACTGGCTGCTGCCGCTGCTCGGAGTTCCCTGGCACACGCCGGAAGCCGATGAATTCGAGAGAAAGTCCTATTCCCCGCCCCCGGCGACACAGCCGGCACCGGCAGAGAATTAACTTTCAAAACGCTTTATAAAAACTCTTTTTTGAGCGACGGGCGGTGATCAAGCGATCACCGTCCGTTATTTATTTCCAGCCGGCGTTTACCGGAAACTGACTTAAGAACAGCACATTCCAGGTATAAAAGAAGTTCCCGAAAAAAGCATTTGGTTATAAGGGAAGCCTATCGCCTAACAATAAGATATTATAGACATATCAGGCGCCGCATAAGAACGATGAATGATCAAAGGAACTCCCCCAACCCGCAGCAAGATTTAACTCGTAAACGCATGATCTGGCTGATTATCAGCCTCAGCTTGATCATGCTTTCCCTGGTGATTATTTTTGTGATCAACAAACCAGGGAGCATTGATGGCGTTGTGATCTACGATAAACAGATACGCGGGCACGATGACTCACTGCTCCTGGAAAGCTCCGACCTGCCGCCGGTCGGCGGCGTGCATAACAGCCAGTGGCAAGAATGCGGCATCTACAGCGAGCCCGTGTCTCCGGAAAAAGCAGTTCACTCTCTGGAAAATGGCGCGGTGTGGATCACCTACCAACCAGACCTGGCCGCCGGGGAGGTGGCAAAGCTCGAAGCATTGGCCGGCGATCAGGACTATCTTCTGCTCAGCCCCTATCCTGGACAGCGCAGCCCGATTGTGCTGACGGCCTGGGGCGTGCAGCTGGAGGTCGAGTCCAGCGACGACGATCGTATCGGCGCGTTCATCTCCCGTTATCGCCTTGGCCCCACGACCCCGGAACGAGGCGCTGCCTGCTGAACGCACGCTGCTGAGGGTAAAGCCCGGCACTCATGACTGAATGAGCGAACTACGCAGTCTTCTAGATATCAATTACGAATTAATCATTTTTGCTTATGGGCTGGTATTCTTCGTGCTCGGATTGGCCATCGCCTTACAGCCGCGCCAGCGCAGCCGTTTGAGCCTGGCGCAGAGCCTTGGCTGGTTGTCCATTTTCGGCATTATCCACGGGCTGCACGAATGGGGTTATCTCTTTATTCCCATTCAAGCGACCTATATGAATCATGCCGGGGCGGCGCTGCCCCAGGTTTTTCAGACTCTGCTGCTGGGTATTTCTTTTTTTGCGCTTTTCCAATTTGGCGTCGACCTTTACCGCGACCGCTGGCCGCGCTTATGGTACTTACCAACCCTGGTTTTTTTGCTCTGGCTAGGTTGGCTCTTCTACTCCGGCTTATTCGGCGGCTTTGGGGTCGGCCTGTGGCAGCAGTACGCGTCCATCTGGGCACGCTATTTTTTGGCAGTTCCGGCGGCGCTGCTGGCCGCGTTCGGCATCCGGCAGGTCGCCCAACAGCAGATACGGCCGTTAGGATTAAGCTCGATCAATAATATGCTGGTTGTGGCCAGCATTGCTTTCGCCGCTTATGCCTTCTTCGCGGGGATAATCGTCCCCGCCGCTGATTTTTTCCCGGCGAACTGGCTGAATCAAAGCCATCTGGCGGAGACGGTGGGTATTCCCGTGGAACTGTTTCGCTCGCTGATTGGGCTGGTGCTGGCGATCACCATGATCCGCGCCATGCAGGTCTTTGACGTGGAGATCGATCACATGATCGAAGCGATGGAGGCGGAGCAGACGCTGGCCGCCGAGCGCGAACGGTTGGGGAGAGAGTTACATGACGGGGCAATTCAAATGGTCTATTCGGCCGGGCTTATCGTCGAATCCGCGCGGGCCAAGGTTGACGACGGCAGCGTTGTCGGCGATCGCCTTGATAACGCCCTGTTGACAATCAATGAAGCGATCAACAGCCTGCGAGCGACAATGGTGGAATTACGATCGCAAGAAGACGATGTTTCTCTCCTGGACGGCTTGCAGCAGCAGGCCGTGGATCCACGAATGAGCACGCTGCTGGATGTGACTATCGACAATGAGTTACCGGCGGCGGCCACATTGGACCGCACGCAGACGCGGCACGTGCTGGCGATCACGGCCGAAGCGCTGTCCAATGTCGTGCGCCATGCCCAGGCGACGCGGGCGAACATCGTTGTCGGGAGTGAGGATGGGCAGTTTGTGCTCCTTATCCAGGATAACGGCGTAGGCTTTGACCAGCTTGCGAATGGATCCGGGTATGGTCTGCGCAATATGCAAGATCGAGCACGCCTGCTGGGCGGCGAACTGGAGATCAAGGAAAATTCAGATGGAGGAACGGCCGTTAAGCTGGCCTTCCCAATGGAAACGATATGAAAGAAAGGGTGCGCGTGATCCTGGCCGACGACCATGAAGTCGTACGGCTGGGCGTAAGGACTTTGCTGGAAGATGTGCCCTGGGTGGAGGTCGCCGCGGAGGCGGACAATGCCGAGGAAGCGATCAGGCTTACTGATGTATATCGACCCAACGTGGTGATCATGGATATCCGTATGCCGGGGCTCAGCGGCATCGAAGCCTGCCGCGAGATCACGAGCCGCTTCGAGGACGTGCAGGTGATCATGCTGACCTCCTTCGGCGACGACGAACTGATCCTCAAGGCCTTGCAGGCGGGCGCTTCCGGCTACATTCTCAAGCAGGTGGGCAACCGCTCGCTGGTATCCGCCTTAGAGGCGGTGCGTGAGGGAAATGCTCTGCTCGATCCGCAGGTTACGCGGCAGGTGATCGAGCAGATTCGCAAGGATGAGGTGGCGCGCCAGGCGGCGGCCTTTCGCGACCTGAGCGCGCGCGAGATGGAAGTCCTGACGGAAGTGGCCAAAGGACTGTCGAACAGTGAAATTGCGGCCGTTTTAAACCTCTCCGAAAAAACGGTGCGCAACCATGTCAGCGCCATCTTGAGCAAGCTGCATCTGACAAACCGCATCGAAGCGGCCACCTACGCCGTGCGCCACGATATCGACCGCCACCTACCCGGGCACGACGCATAGCACTTATTTTTATGTCCGTTGAACGTGTTTATGAGTTGGCGATCCCGCTGCTGCCAAGTAGATCGAGGCGCCAGTTGTTGCAGCGCATAAAATGGCCTTTGGGGTACTCGAAGTCGGACGCTCCCAGAAGCTTAAATCCCGCTTTCCTGCAAATAGCGTTTGACGGGAGATTCTCTACCGAAGGATAGGCATGCATGAACCAGTGTCGCCTTTGTGAACGCGCATGTGCCACAGCAAGCATGGCTGCCCTGGTGGCAATGCCCCGGCCCTGGAACTCGGGCAGCACGCTCCAGCCGATTTCCCAGACGGTCTGGCCCTGCTCCTTTCTCTCCCAATATCCGACTGATCCGGCCGGAGTACTTTGCGGACCAACGACGATCACGAATATGCTGCCGGTGTCGCCTATTGTCAAATAACGCTCGTGGCGACTGCGGATCTTGTCCAAGGTCTCAGGGCCGCCGAGATGCTCGGTCATGAAAGGGTCGCCCATCAACCGTTCAAGAAGGGGCAAGTCATCCTTTGACCACGGCCGAATCTTGAGAGAAGTCAGAGCATTATCCATCATGGCACCTTATTTTCATTATAACATAGCGGAGGACCACTATGAGTGAAACGAATCCTGAGGTTGATTTCTTTTTTGATAAGGCCAAACAGTGGCAAGAAGAATACCGGGCCTTGCGGAGGATCGTTCTTGACTGCGATCTGACCGAGGAATTGAAGTGGGGCGTGCCCTGCTATACGTTCGAGGGCAAGAACATCGTTTTAATGCACGGCTTTAAGAAATACTGCGCGCTGTTGTTTGTGAAAGGCGCCCTATTGAAGGACCCCCTGGGGATTCTGGTGCAGCAGACGAAAAATGTGCAGGCGGCGCGGCAAATCCGCTTCACGGATATAGATGAAATCGTGGAGATGGAACCGGTCTTGAAAGCGATTATCAATGAGGCTGTTGAAGTGGAAAAAGCAGGCCTGGAAGTGGAATTCAAAGAAACGGCCGAATTTGATATGCCCGAGGAGTTCCAGGTTAAGCTGGATGAAAATCCGCAGTTGAAGGCTGCTTTTGAGGCTTTGACACCAGGACGGCAGCGGGCTTACCTGCTCTATTTTTCGTCGGCCAAACAATCTAAGACGCGGACGGCAAGGGTGGAGCGTTATACGCCACAAATTCTGGAGGGCAAGGGGTTGAATGATTAAGCAACCTGATGGAAGTTCACAAAATAACTAGGTAAATGGATCGGGTCGCTCTCCATTTGAGCCTACCATTTGTAGCGCACCCTTCAGGTTGCGGCGGGCACAACGTAAACGTTGTGCTACAACTTAACGCGCTACAACATTACCTACTTAAATTAACAACTCTCATAAGGTTACGCTACAAAAACGGCCGTTCGTCAGGGAGGATTCGCTCGTCCAGCTTGGTGGAAACTGGCAAACCGGCCTCTTGAAATAGTTTGGAGAGCACGCGCGGGTTGACGCCTACAAGACGGCCGATCGCCTTCAGGGACAACCCGTGCTGGTAGTAGCGCTTATACCAGTCGCGCAGTTTTTGTTCGGGAACCTTTTCGCGAAAGCGGCGGTCGCGGCGCTTTTTCTCTTCATCATCCATAAATACGTCACGATTTTAGAACATATGTTCGTCACATGTCAAGGATCAAAAGGCGTGAATAGGAGTAAGCCTCACACGGGCGGCAGCTGCCAATTATCAGGAAAAAACCAGAATTACAGCGAAGCTGTATTTTTCTTTACAAGGAGGGAAACAATAACAATACAGAGGGCTATCTTTTGTGCAATTTGGTATCTTTCAGCGCCTTAACTGATGGTATACTTAAAAGTGGAGTCCCGGGACCCCTGAAAAAACCGGCCTCTTACACCATCATTTTCTTCGCCGCTCAGAGATAGAGGCCACCTTCATACACGGCAGCCGGCGCCGCTAAGGCGGCATTTAGAGCATTGTTCTTAACAGAACAAAATCATCCGCTTAATCTATATTTTTGTTCATATCACAAAGGAGGTTCTATGCAGGATTAAGGGCGTGTTTTGCAACCAGGCTTTGTCAATTCAGGTTTCAAGGAGAAAGAGAATGCATAAAAAGATGCGCACCATTTTTATTTTCGCCCTACTCTCTCTGCTGGTTATGCTGGCCACGAGCACCGTGGCCGCCGGGCCGGGTAATTGGTGGGATGTAGAGCCGGAGGAAGAAAACCCATCCCCCTATTACGATTCCATACTTTATTCTGAGATCGCGCCTAAGCTGCGCGAGATTGAAAAGAACAGCAACCGGGTCAAGGTTGATGTCATCGGCCAGTCGGCCGGCGGACGCAATCTTTTCCTGGTCACGCTTTCCGATCCACAGGCCATGGGCCGCCTTGGCCAATACCAAGCGATCAGCAATACCATGCTCAAGGATCCTGAGAAGGCACAGGAAATGATCGAGAAATTCGGCGATTTCAAAGTGCCTGTTTTCATCAACGGCAGCATCCACGGCAATGAGTACCCGGGCACGGACACGGTCATGCGCCTGATTGAACAACTGGCTTATGATGACTCGCCGGAAGTCCAGGCTGTCCTCGAAAACACGATCTTGCTCTTTAATGTCGTGCAGAATCCCGACGGCCGTGTAGCCGGCAGACGCCAAAATGATAACGGCTTCGATATCAACCGCGACTTCATCACCCAGTCGCAGCCGGAATCGCGGGCCACGGTAAAGGTCTTCACCGAGTGGAATCCAATGGTCGTACTGGACCTGCACGGTTTCGTCAACCCGATGCTGATCGAGCCCTGCACGCCGCCGCATAACCCGAATTACGAGTATGATCTCTATATCAAGTGGGCGCTGGCCGAGGCCGAGGCCATGGAAGCGGAATTGTATGCGCAGACCGGCTTCGATGCGCAGATCCCTTACCGTGATTTTGATTTAGGTTGGGATGACTGGCCGCCAAGCTACGTGCCCATGTACGCCATGTACCACGGCGCTTACGGGCACACGCTCGAGACGCCCTATCGCGACGAGCGCGGCGTCGATGCCCAGTACGCGGCCGTGTGGGGCGCGCTCAATTTCGTGGTTGAGAACCGGGAAGACATGATCCATGACCAGGTCGAGATCTACCGCCGCGGCTTCCTCGATCTCTTGCAGCAGCCTGTTCCCCCGGAACTGCTGCCTGCCTATCCGCAGTACCAGGAATTGATGATCCAGGACTTCCCGGCGGCCTACGTCATTCCCTCCGGTACGCCGCTGCAGATCAGCAGCCACCAGGCGGCACGTCTGGTTGATTTCCTGCTCTTCAACGACGTCCAGGTCGAACAGGCCAATCAAGCGTTCATGCTTGACGGGGTCACTTACCCCAAGGGCTCTTATATCGTCTGGCTCGACCAGCCGAAGCGCGGCCTGGCCAACACGATTCTTGGCGCCGGGCTCGACCTTTCCGATATTCCGGGCCTATACTTCTACTCCCCGCCGTCTGTATGGAGCAACCCCTATCTCTGGGGCGCCTCCATTGCGACGATGGAGGATTATATACCTCTTAATACCAGCGTGGTAAACAACGCGGACGCGCCGAAGGGCTCCCTGGAAGGGAAGAAAGGCGCGGCCTACGCCTATGTGCCCACGAGCATCGCCGCCTTCCAGGCCACCAACGATCTGCTGGCCAGAGGCGTCTCTCTCTACCGGGCGACGGAGCCCTTTGACGGCTTCGGCGCGGGGACGATCATCGTACCTGCCGACGCGGCCTTAGCCAATGAGTTAATCAATGGCTATGCCCTGGACTTGACCGCGCTGCGGACGATGCCCACGGCAGTGGCGCCTATGCACGAACAGAAGATCGCTGTCTATGGTGATGAGGGCACGAGCCACGCGCTGAAGACGCTGGGTTTTGAGTTCGATTCTGTCAGCACCGGCGATCTCAACGCCGGGGCAATCGCCGGTTATGATGTCTTTGTCAACTATGGGCTCAGATGGAACTCGATCGGCAGCGCCGGAAAAGCTTCCTTCATTGACTGGTTCGCCGCGGGCGGCAACTATGTCGGACTGAGCTACCAGGGCCGGGCGATCGACTTCGCCAATGACGCCGGCTGGACGGCCGTTGATTATGGCTACATCTCCGGCAATGCGATTCTCAAAATCGACTACGACCCCCAGGATTCGATAGCCGTCGGCTTCCGTGACAATGGCTACGCCTTCGTCTATCGTTCGGTGTGGTTCACCGATTGGACGGGTATGGACGTCTCGGCCACGATCGACAGCGGCGATTTCCTGCTCTCCGGTTTCTGGGAGAACTGGCAATCCAGCGGCGCCGCCGGCATGCCCGTTATTGTGCATGATTCGGATGGCGAGTCGGATGTGACCCTGATCGGCGTGGACAACACTTTCCGCGGGCACCCGGAAAATACTTTCCGCCTGATCGGCAACGCGATTTATGATGGGCTTGATTAGGCCTGATTAGACTTGATTAAGCGCGTCATCAGGTAGTATAAAGGATGCCATCTTTTGGAAAGATGGCATCTTTTTTATTGGGCAGGTGGTTAGGTTTTCAGGGTAATCAAGATGAAATTTGTGATGGTTTTTGTACTTGTGGTTGTTTTATTGGTTGGCTGCGGTTCGCAGACGTCTGGGAATACAGACTTAGCGACTCAGGAAGCCGGGGATGGCGGCGGCGAGGAGACAGGGCTAGTGGAGCCCAGCAGCGAACAGATAACGGCCGTCGAGAGTGAGCTGGCGCAGTGGGCGGACGGCCGTTGGACGGACTATTCGGCAGCGTGGTCGGCCGACGTCGGAAAAGTTCTGCTCACGGCGACGGCCGAATCCGGCGCCGGCGCGGATGACATCAAAGGCTACTGCCGCATCCTGGATGAAATCGCCGGCAACTACCTGGCCGATTTCAAGGTGTCCGCGGCCGTCTATTTTCAGAGCGGGGCCAAGATTGAGTGTAAATAGAAGAAGCGCTCACTTTTTCGCGAAAGGGTTTCCCGTTATTTCTTTCCGGCAATGAAAATCAGCTCCCCTGGATACTGCGAGCCGTAAGGACTTTTATCGTAATCAGCATACAGCGCCTCCACCTCGAAACCGCAGCGTGCCAGGAGATGCTCAGCCTCGAAACGGTAAAGCCAGCGCATGGGAAAGGCGTGCACCAACCGTTCTTCACGGCCGTCGGGATAGGTCACATAGTAGATCAACTCCGCGCGCAGCACCTGCTCAAAGATATCGCGTTCAGTCACGACATGGCCGCGCCTTACCCGACGACCGTCAGGCATCTCGAACGGCTCTTCTAAAGCGTGTTCCTCACCCAGCTTGCGTTCGGTCAGCGCTTCCAGCTTGGGGTTGAACAGATCGAGGATCAGTTTCCCGTCAGGCTGCAGATGACGGTGGATCGTCCGCAGGCAGGTCATCTGATCGTCTACCGTCGTCAGGTGCTGAAACGGCCGAAACGGGATCGTGACCAGGGCAAATGTCCGCCCCAGGTCAAAATCGCGCATATCGGCCAACTGCAGATCGACACGATCCTGCACTTCCGGCGCTTCCTGGGCCAGGTTCGCGTGGCACATGGCCAGCATATGCTGTGACAGGTCCAGTCCGCTAATCTCTATTCCCGCCCGCGCCGTGGGGATCAGCACGCGGCCCGTGCCGCAGCCCACCTCCAGCACCGGCCCGCCCGATTCCTGCGCGGCTTCCACAAAAAAGTCCACATCAGGCCGTCCGCGGTACGGCACCACATAATCGTATAACTCGGCGATAAAGTCGTAATCCTCGTATCCACCCGCTTGTCCCATCATGACTGACCTCCTATTGAATGTGGTATGCGGCTCAAGGGCTTGAGCGATAAAACCTGTCTTGAACCGTGCTCGTCCGGGCTTAGACTCTAACATTCTACAACGCCATCTCCGCTCTGTAACCCTCCCCCGCACCTTTTCGTCCTCAAGAAAGAGCTGCTACCTTTTGATGAAAGTTGAATTTTCAAATCGGTAATAGCCGATCAATCAAATGCGGGCAAAATTGTAGCACATCCTTTAGGTTGTGCGGCCGTGCTCCTCTCTTCAACTTCATGGCAACCTGAAAGTTACCCTACAAATGAAAGCCACTATCTTGAAAGCCACTATCTGTGCGTACCGTGAATACCGGTTTATTTTTAAAATTTTCATAAAAGTTGGCGTCTCTATACTCTATACCGCCATAAATGGGGGGTGATCGCGATCTCTGAGCTATATATAGCCCTGTAATCGAGTTTCAAATAGATTAGCCTGACTTGAACTTCAGCATCTATTAACGGCCGATTCTGTTAAAGCCTGCTTGTTTCAGGCAAATTACTATTACTATACGAAGAAATTATTGTCCTGCAATACAATTTCCCCTATCATTATCATCCGCGTCCAACATTACCTGTTGTTTATTGGCTTATTGACTACCGGTTATTGGCAATTGACTATGCTATTTGATCCCAACCTGCACCCGCACCGCCGCTATAATCCCCTTACCGGCGATACTGTTTTTGTAGCTCCGCAGCGCCTTCAGCGGCCGTGGGGCGGCCGTGAAGAACGAAAGGGGACCGCCGCCCTGCCCGCCTATGATCCCAACTGCTACCTCTGTCCAGGCAACATGCGCGCCGGCGGCCAGCGCAATCCCGACTACAGCACGACCTATGTCTTTCCCAATGATTTTCCCAGCCTGATTAATGCGGAGTCCGGAGTGCGGAGTGCGGAATTGGATGTCCCGCTTACGGCCAAATCCCTGCTGCGCGCGGCGCCGGTGCACGGAGAGTGCCGCGTGTTTTGCTTCAGTCCGCGGCATGATTTGACGCTGCCGCAGATGGCGCTGCCGCAGATTCGCGGCGTTGTCGATGTGTGGGCGGAGCAAACGGCCGAATTGGGCTGGCTGTACCGCTGGGTGCAGATTTTCGAAAACAAAGGAGCGATCATGGGCTGTTCCAACGCCCATCCCCACGGCCAGATATGGGGCATGGACGCCCTGCCCCATGAAGCGGAGAAAGAGGATCGCCGGCAGCGCCTTTATTACGAGGAGAACGGCTCGCCGCTGTTGATGGACTATGCCGCTTTAGAATTGGAGCTGGGCGAGCGTGTGGTGATCGAGAACGAGCAGTGGCTGGTTGTCGTGCCTTATTGGGCGATGTGGCCTTTTGAAACGCTGCTCCTGCCCCGCCGCCACGTTCAGCGCCTGCCTGAACTGGATGACGGCGAGCGAGACGCCCTGGCAAGCATTCTTAAACGCCTGCTCACTCGCTACGATAATCTTTTCGAGACCTCTTTTCCCTACAGCATGGGTTGGCATGGAAAACCATTTTGGAATGCGGAATTCGGAGCGCAGAGTGTGGAATCTATTCCCCATTCCGCATTCCGCACTCCGCATTGGACAGTGCATGCTCATTTTTACCCGCCGCTGCTGCGTTCGGCGACGGTGAAGAAATTCATGGTCGGCTTCGAGATGTTGGGCGAGCCGGTACGTGATTTGACACCGGAGATTGCCGCGGCGCGGCTGCGAGAGCTGCCGGAGGAACATTATCTCGATTGATTTCGGATGTCGGATTGCGGATGTGGTTAGCAGCAGAAGCTGAGTTTTTGGCAAAAACTCAGCTTCTATTCTTTTAGCGGGCCTGGACGTCTACTTTGGCTGCGCCGAGGAAACGGCCGAGATCTTGTGCTTGGGCATTGATGGCAGCTGTGACAGGCTGCGGCAGGGGCTCGAACGGCCGTACTTCGACCTCCAGCTTGTCTTTCTTTTGATCATGTCTCCAAACGGCGGCGATACGGCCGTTTACGAGCATGACGGGGGATACCCAGCCCTGTGGGCGGTAGACTTTCGAGCGCTGCTCTTCGGCCACGAGGTGATCCCGCCCTTTGTGACCAAGCAGGAAAGTATCGAAATAAGGTAAAAGGCGGACCAGCGGGTATTCGAGTTCTGTCAACATGAACTGTTCGAGGTCCTCGCGCAAGACGGCCGATTCCCAACCCTCAACATTGACCGGTGCAAAACCACCCTGCACGCGCGCCCATATGGCGCGCGACTCCGTGAGCGTCAAGCCGCTCCACGCGGCGAAGTCCCTGGCGGTCGCCGGTGCAAAGGCGCGCATATACCAGCGCAGGAGCGTTTCTTCCGCCTCTTCCTGGGCGACGTCCTGCCAGTGTGGGATCCAGGCCGCGGCGCGAACAAAAGTCGGCTCGTTTCCACGATTAGGGCCATAGCAGATCACGCCGCGAGCGGCCGCGAGGTGCAGAAGGCTCACGACCGGGTACATGATTTCACCGACGGGGACGGCGTCAATTTTGCGGCGGCTGCCCCAACCGCCGCCATGAACGGCTTCTATTTGCACACCCAAGGCCCGTCCTACCCGTTCGGCGATCTCCGGCCGGATGAGCGGCTCGTCCAGCGCATTGAGCGCCGCGTCAATGGCCGCCTCTACGGTGCGTTCAGGCACGCCCTTGCCCAGCGCCCAGTTGATCTCTTTTTGCGCGCGGCGCGCCGTACCGCGCACGAAGATCGCCAGATCGGCGGCGGGGACGAGAAAGAGAGTGCGCCGCATGCAGGCCGCCTTGACCAGCTTCCGTTCGTCGAGCGCTTTTTCGACAGCGGTAACTTGCAGATCACGAACCCGCGGCCAGAACGAGATCTGCGCGGCCGACATTAGCTGCGCCTGAGCCCCGCCCATATCACGGGCGACGGTCAGGAGAGCTTCCGCCGGCGCGGGGTCCAGAAGATGGTGGCGCGCGAGGCGAAAGGCAATAATTTGCTTCCAGGTGAGCGAATAAGTTTCCATCGGTTTACCGGCGTTTATATCAGGAAATCGATTTGAATGAAAACGGCCGTATTCACCTGACCACCTGATAACCTGACCTCCTGACCTCCTTGCCAGGACATGATTATGTTGTTATCTTTCCGGCTGATTCGCGGCCGTTTGCATCTGCACGGCCGATTAAATGGGGAGACCCTTCGTCTATGAAGAGGATCAAAGTAAAAAAATTAGATATCGCCACCTGGGCCAGCTTCATTATGTTCGCCGCCAGCGCGATCATCGTGGCCATCTGTCTGCCGGAAATATCAAAGACCTTCTCCACCAATCTCGCCGAAGGTGGTGGCCTGGAAACGGCGCGCAGTGTGATCATTCTGATCACGCTGCTCCTGGCGGGCATCCTGTCCCAACGATTGGGTAAAAAGAAACTTCTGGCCGGCGGCCAATATATGATTACCGCCGGACTGTTGCTGGGCAGCGTGGCTCAAAACTATCTGACGATCATCCTGGCCGTCATGCTCATGGGCGCCGGGGCCGGTCTCTCAGAAGCGCTGCTCAATCCGCTGATCATTGACCTGCACCCGCGCGAGTCGGGCCGCTATCTCAACATCGGCCATGCCTTTTACCCCGTTGGGGTGATGACTTTTGCCCTATTTTTTGGTGAATTATTGACCCAGGGCACCTCTTGGCGCTTTGTCTTTCAAATTGCCGCGGTGGGCACGCTGGCCGTGGCCGTTCTCTTCACGGTGCTGACGTTTCCGGCGGAGAAAACAGAAATTAAGATTAATTCGCGGCTGTTTACGAGCATTCTAGGTAGAGGAGCCTTCTGGCTGTTTGCCGCGGCCATCTTGCTGGGCGCGGCGATTGAATCGGGGTTTACTTTCTGGAGCCGCACCTACGTGGGCTTTTACCTCAGCGACATCCCGCGCGCGGGCGCGATTGCCGTGGTTCTTTTTGCGGCGGCGATGGCGATCGGCCGTTTTCTTTCCGGTTACCTGGCCAACAAGACCAGCCTGAGCAATATCATGATCGGCTCGGGGCTATTGGGCCTGGTCGTCAGCGCCTTGATTCCTTTATCGGCTACGCTGTGGGGCTTTTACGGCCTGCTGGCCCTGGCCGGCCTGGCCACGGCCTGTTTCTGGCCGACGATCATGGCCGAGGCGGATAACTATCTACTAACCGCCAACTCAACCCTGCTCTTTATCCTGCTGGCCTGCGCGGGTATCATCGGTTTTGGCCTGACGCCCTGGATTTTAGGCCTGATCGGCGACTCCAGCGGGCTGAAAGTGGGCTTCGTGCTCATACCCATCCTTTTCATCGCCTTGATCCTGGTGCTGGTTTTTGAACGGCGTCTCAGCAGCAGGCAGTTCAAGGCCGCACCAGGAAGATTGTAGCGCGATTTGGTAAATCGCGGCTCGATTTGGTAAACGAGCCACCCCTTTATAATCTTCCCGAACAATAGAAGCAGCAAAAGGCTCCGGGGGAGCGAAATGGCATTTCGCTCTACAAGAGCGGGTCCCCGATTTTTTCTGCATTATAATAGGCGTATGGAGACATTTTATGAACAGTATTTTGTTTGAAATTGTTATTCTTGCGCTGCTGATTTTGACCAATGGGCTTTTTGCAATGTCGGAGCTGGCCGTGGTGACGGCACGGCCGTCGCGGCTGAAGGAGATGGCGGAAACGGGCACACGCGGTGCGCAATCCGCGCTGGATTTGTCACACGCGCCGAGCCGCTTCCTTTCCACGGTGCAGTTGGGGATTACGCTAATCGGCATCCTGGCCGGCGCGTTCGGCGGATCAACCCTCGCCCGCGAGCTGAACAGTTTCATGAGCGATATTCCCGCCCTGGCGCCCTACGCCCAGGGTATTTCCATCTTCATCGTCGTCGGGTTGATCACGTTCGCATCGGCCGTGTTCGGCGAACTGGTGCCCAAGCGCATCGCCTTAACCAACCCGGAGCGCATTGCTTCGGCCGTATCCCCGCTGATGACGCTGCTCTCGCGCCTGGCAAAACCGGTGGTGCGCCTTCTCAGCCTGACCACGGAAGGTATCCTGCGCCTCTTGGGCATTCAGAGTGGCGGTGAATCGGCCGTTTCAGAAGATGAAATACGCGTCCTTGTACGCGAGAGCGCGCAGGCGGGCAATATCGAGGAAATGGAACAGCAAATCGTGGAACGGGTCTTTACATTTGGCGACCAGACGCTGGAATCCTTGATGACGCCGCGCCGAGCCGTCATCGGGCTAAATATCAATGACAACCAGGAGATCAACCGGCATATCGTGCAGGAATCACCGCATACGCGTTTCCCCGTTTACGAGGTGGACCTGGACAACATTATCGGCGTGGCTAGATCGAAAGATTTGCTCGCCGGCTGTTTGAGCAGCGACACATTCGCCCCACTTGATGCTCTCCACGATCCTCTCTACCTGCCGGGGACAATGAACACCTTGCAAGCCTTGGAGCGTTTCAAGGAGTCAGGCTCGGACATCGGGCTCGTTCTGGATGAATTTGGCGGGCTCGACGGCATTGTGACTCTGATCGATATCCTGGAAGCGCTCGTGGGCGATATCCCTACCGCGGCTGAATTGAGTGAACCGCTCATTGTTCGCCGCGAAGATGGTTCCTACCTGGTCGACGGCCTGCTGGCCATCGACGAATTTCAGGAGGCTTTTCACGTGGATAATATGCCCGGCATGGAAACCTACCAGTCGTTGGGCGGCTTTGTGATCCACATGATTGGCGCAATCCCAAAGACTGGGGATAGCTTTGACTGGAACGGCTGGCATTTCGAGGTCGTGGATATGGACAATTACCGCATTGACAAAATCTTGATTACCCCGAGTTGAGAAAGGGACAAGCGTGTCCGGTGTGGTTTGTAACCACCGGACACGCCTATCGAGGTACGGGATTTTCGAATCCCATCACTTGCAATTTTGCAACCTTGCAACCATCAGGAGGTTCTTATGCTGACATCCTTCCGGCGATTGTTCGTCATTTACAAGGGCTACTGGTGGAAGCTGGCCTTTTCCCAGATGCTCTTATTTATTTCCGCCCTGTGCATGATCAGTATGGCCACGTTGACTCAGCGGCTGATCAACCAGGGTATCGACGCGGGGAATGAAGAAGTGATCCTGCAAACGGGGGTGGTCATGATCGTCCTAGCCATCATCGCCGGGCTGCGCATGACTGGAACCGGCCGCGTACGCTGTTTTCTTTGCCCAGGGTACCGCCTACGTCGTCCGCAGCGAGCTGTACCGCAAGATCCAGAGCTTTTCCTTCGCCAACTTTGACCGCTTCCGCACGGGCAACCTGATGGTGCGTCTCAATGCCGACGTAGAAAATATCATGCGTGCCGTGATGTATTCCGTTATGCTCTTACTCTACGCGCCGTTCATGGTCACCATCGCCTTCATTTTAACTTTCCTGCGCACGCCGGAAATGTTATGGATCATGATCCTGGTCATTGTCGCTGTGTTAGGTCTTATGGCACTGCTCGTCCCGCGTATCTTTAACGCCTATGACGAGCGCCAAAAGCGTCTGGATGCCGTGAACAACACCTTGCAGGAGAATCTATCCGGCGTGTGAGTGGTGAAGGCATTTGTGCGTGAAGAATTGGAAGAAGAACGTTTCGCAGTGCGGGCCGATGCCATGCGCCAGCCCGCTCGCCGCGCCGCTTTTATGACCGGCTTTCTCTCGCCGCTTCTTTCCGGCATTTCACAGATCGCTATTACCACGGCAATATGGGTCGGTGGTCGGCAGGTATTTGGCGGGTCGCTCAATGTGGGTCAGCTCGTCTCCTTCACTCAATACTTGAACATGGTTGTCATGCCCCTGGCCGTAATGGCCGTTGTTATCCCCTTCCTGATGCGCGGCGATGCTTCCGCCAAGCGCATCTTTGAAGTGTATGACGCCGAGCCTGACTTGAAAGACAAAAAAGGCGTCAAGGAGATAAATCCTGAAGACATCCAGGGCCGCATTGTCTTTGACAATGTCACCTTCTCTTTCCGCCGGCCTGACGGCGCGCTCGATCCGCCAGCGTTGAAAAATATCAGCCTAACCATTGAACCCGGCCAGCGAGTTGGCTTTTTAGGCGCTACCGGCGCGGGAAAGACGGCGTTGGTCAACCTCATTCCCCGTTTCTAAGATGTCACCGAGGGAAATATAACCATCGATGGCATCGACGTGCGCGACTTCCCGCAGGAGCAGCTGCGCCAATTAGTAGGCATTGCCCTGCAGGAAGCCCTGCTCTTCCAGGGCGACATGCGCTTCAATCTCAAATTTGGCCGTCCCGAAGTGGAGGATGATGTGATGCAGGCGGCGGCCAAAGCGGCCGATTCCTACGGCTTCATCACCAACCTGCCCCAGCAGTGGGAGGCTCCTGTCGCCCGCCGAGGCTATAACTTTTCCGGCGGCCAGCGACAGCGTCTCTCCATGAACCGCACTCTAACCACGCAACCGAAAATGCTGATCCTCGATGACAGCACCAGCGCCCTGGACGTGGCCACAGAAAGCCGCGTCCAGGATGCCATCCCCGAATTTGCGCCGGGCATGACCACTATCTACGTCGCCCAGCGCATCAGCGCTGTACTCGACCTGGACAGGATTTACCTGCTGGAAAACGGGCAGATTGTGGCCGAGGGCGCGCACGATGAACTGATCGAAAGCAGCCCGCTTTACGGCGAAATTTATGAATCCCAATTAGGCAGCAATGTTCTTGAAGGCATCGATGAAGAGGTGACACCATGACCACCACGGCGGCTGTAGAAAAAGAAATCAAAGTAGAAGAAAGGGAACCGGCCTATGTTCCGGCGACCGAAAAGAAAGATGATTCCGCCCAGGTGTTGAGCCGTCTGCTCGACTTTATGACTGGCGGGGAAAACAGCCGGCGCTTCTATATTGGACTCGCCCTTCGCGTCAGCGGCCTGCTCGGCTTGATCGCCCTACCCACAATCACAGGCCAGACGCTTTCGCTCAACTTCTTCGACCACCAGCCTGTAGGCCAGTTGATGAGCCGCGTGACCAACGACTCCGAGGCCGTGGCTCTCTTCTATGAAAGCGCCGTAGCGCAGATCCTCCGCGCCATTTTTCAGGTGCTGCTGATCACGATCGTCATGTTTCTGGTCAACTGGCAACTGGCCGTGGCCGCGCTGACCATCGTGCCGATCATGGTCATCCTGACCCTGGTCATCCAGCGCATCTCCACCCCGGCTTTCGTGAAGATGCAGGAAAATATGGGCAATCTCAGCGGCTTTCAGGAGGAATCCATCTCCGGGCATAAGGTGATTATCAGCAACCGCCGCCAGGATTGGGCCGGGAATGCCAATGCCCAGCTGGCCGGCGATGTGTACGACGTGGGCAAAGAGGCGTTTTTCACATCGTTGATGCAGATGCCGTTGACCACCTCGTTGGTGATCGTGCAGATCGTGATCGTGCTCATCGTCGGCGCGTTTATGGTTCTTAACGGCAATGCCGAACTGGGTACGATCATCGCCTTTACCGGATACGCCGCGCTGCTCTCCGGCCCGCTGTCGGAGATCGCCAACCTGACCAGCACCACGCTCAATGCCGCTGCCGGCGGGCGGCGCGTCTTTGAGATCATGGACGAAGAACCCACCGTCGTTGATGCCCCGGATGCGCATGATTATGCTTTTAAGGGTGGCCACATACAGTTCGAGCATGTGGACTTCAGCTAAGTGCCGGGGCGTAAGATTCTCAAGGACAACACGTTTGAAGCGCTGCCTGGAGAGAAGATCGGCATTTGCGGCCCCACCGGCGCGGGCAAGAGCACGATCATGAATATCCTCACCCGCTACTACGACATCGACAGCGGGACGATCACCATTGACGGCCAGAACTTGCAAGAGATGACACAGGAAAGTTTGCGCAAGGAGGTGGGCATGGTTCTGCAAGAAGCTTTCCTGTTCACGGACACGGTAATGAACAATCTCAAATACGTGCGCGAGGGGGCGACGGAGAAGGAGTGTATCGAAGCGGCAAAGCAGGCTAATGCACACGAGTTCATCCTCAACCTGCCGCAGGGTTACGACACGATGATGACCGAGCGTGGCTCAAACCTCAGCCAGGGACAGCGGTAGATGATCACTATCGCCCGAGCAATGGTCGCCAATCCCAATATTCTGATCCTGGACGAGGCGACAAGCAACGTGGATACACGCACGGAGCGCCTGATCCAGCAGGGGTTAAACAAGTTGATGGGAGGACGCACCAGCTTCGTCATCGCCCACCGCCTGAGCACGATTCGCGATTCGCATAATATCATGGTGATCAACGGCGGGGAGATCGTCGAGTTCGGTCCCCATGACGAGCTAATGGCCCAGAAAGGCTTTTACTACGCGCTGTACATGAGCCAGTTTAAGAGCAAGGCGCCAGGTGGAAAAGGCACTTCAGACATTGAGTTCGTGAGCACGTAAGAGACTTCCCCGGAAACTCGGCGTTTCCGGGGAAGTTAATAGTTTTCGGTGATCGAGGATTTACCTTTTATACAGCAAATAGGCGGCGGCGCCGGGGGCTTCAAACGCTTCTTCAATGGCAAACTGGGGGGCGAGCAGGTTGAACAACTCCTCTTGTTCGATTTCGCCGGTATGGGAGAAGATCAGCCAGAAAGCCTCCGGGGTATCGGGACCAAGGGCCTGGAAAATTCCATTGATCCTCTCCTCCGCGGTGAAGCTACGCATCCAACGGCCGTATAGGATGTTGTCCTGCTCGCAGTAGGGTGAAGCCTCACCCGCCCAACAGGTACGGAACCAATCGGCGGGAATATCTTCGACTACCCCCTGCTGCAAGCCCATCTGATAGCGAACAGCCGGCACGCCGTTATAGTAAACGTACGCGGGGACGTTCTCTTCATGCCGGGCCAGGAATTGAGCGACGACGGAACGCGCATCTTCCGGACCTTCAACCGGGGACAGCATGGCGATAATTAAAATACCCAACAGGGCAAGCGCGCTGAGCGGCGGCCATGTGTCCCACATCACGGACAGGCCAATGGCCACGATCGGGATAAGCAGGGGGGCCAGGATTAAGGCATGCCGAGTTCCCCCGTAAGGGTAAGCCCCTAACCGGCCGGCAATGTAGTAAGCCATCCCGGCGGCCAGCAGCCAGAGCAGTACATAGGCATATTTTGATGATTTGCGCAGGCCATAGAGAGCGAAGAGCAGTGCGAATAAGAGCAGCAGCCAGGCGGCGAGGCGCAGGATCTTCCATTCTTCGGGGGTGATTAGATAGCTCGTCAACTGGTAGGCCAGAAGATTTTGGGTCCTGGCCAGAAATATCGTGACTTCGTTGGTGAAGGTGGAGAAGTTTAGCTGCAACTTATCGCTAACCGGCCCGCGAAACAACTGGTCGGGCAGCCAGAACAAGAACAGCGGTAAAGCGGTGAGGACGAATATCAAAGAAGCGGCGGCCTGGTTGCGTAAATCGGCCGTTTTGCGCTTAACCAGATTCTCCAGGAAAACCACTGCGGCAGCGGGCAGGATGACCAGCAGCGAACCGTAGTAATTATAGGCACCGGCCACGGCCGTAATCATCCAGACCGCCCAATATTTCTTGTCATTGGTCCGCCGGGCATAAACGAGCATAAGCAGGTTCAGGAGCAGTAAGAAGACAAGAAAAGCATACTGCCCCACTTCCTGAGCCATGCGAATATGCGGCGGCAGGACGGCGAAAAGCAGCGCAGCGATCAGACCCGTGCGACGGCCGTAGACTTGACGGCCGAATGCATAAGCCGCGGCGACGCTGAGCACGCTGACAAAGGCAGTCAGCGATCGCAGGGTGAACTCATCTCGCCCGAGATGCAGCCACTGGGAAAGGACCAGGGAATAGAGAGGCGGGTCTTGCAGCGCGTCCTTGACAACGGCCGTAAGCTGATCCAGGGGCGCGGTAGCAACCCAGTATTCCATGGCCTCATCGAGCCATAGGGGTCTAAAATTCAGGTTTTCGAATCGCAGGTAAAATGCCAGCAGCAGGATTAAAATGAGAATGATGCGGCTGTAGGCATTCTTGATATGGGGCATCGTGGTATTTTACCCATTAAGGGATTGCGCTGCGAATCGGAAGGCGGGCCGCGGGTTGCTCTACAAAATGGAAGTAAGTCTATTTTCTTCTGTTCCGAATAGTCTATGAAACGGCCGTGCGCGGCAGCACTTTGAGCGTTGCCGCCTGGACCTCCGGGGTGACCATCGGGGCGACCCATTGGGGGTAACGCCCGTACTTGGTCAGGTAGGCCTGGTCGATCTGGGCGTTGATGTCCTGGTCTGCTTCCTCAACAAAGGCGACATCTTTTTCCACGCCGCCGGCCGAAATATGGCCTTCGTATCGTGTCTGAACACCACGGAACCACGCCCCATCACGGCCGTTGACACAGCGCACATAGATATCATCGCCCACACGCACGACCCAGATGATCACGGGTTTGCGCAGCGTGCCGTCAACGCGCAGTGAGGCAATGCGCAGCTCCTCAGCGGATCCAATTTTGTTTAGTTCTTCGTTTGTCCATGCCATTGTGAAAGATCTCCTATTTTTCGGCTTGTACTACCTGAAGACATCTTTAGACATCCAGCTTTCTTTCGCCCAGCCACTTAACCATTTCAGGGTTTCGATGGTCGAAGAACCTGCTGGTTTCTGTGTCCAAGGTTGAAATAGCTATCATATCTTGCGCACTTAATTCAAAATCAAATACATCAATATTTTCTTGCATCCTTTCCAGGCGCGTTGTTTTTGCCAGGGCAATAATGCCTCTTTGTACAACCCAGCGGAGAATGACCTGGGCAACACTTTTGTCGTATTCTGCGGCAATTGACAGCAGCAGTTCATTTTGAAAAATATTATTTCTACCCTCTGCAAAGGGTGCCCATGCTTCAACCTTAACGCTGTTATCTTGTAAAAACTTCTGCGTCTCAATTTGCTGGTGGAAAGGATTCACTTCAATCTGATTGACCGCGGGTGTGATCTTGTTATGAATCATTAAGTCCATGATCCGGTCAGGCTGAAAGTTTGAAACACCGATGGCTCTAATTTTGCCCTGTTGATACAGCTCTTCCATCGCTCGCCATTCCCCGTATACATCGCCATAGGGTTGGTGTATCAGATAGAGGTCAATGTAATCCAATTGCAGGCGCTTCAGAGAATTCTCGAAAGCTTTGATTGTGCCTGCATAGCCCTGGCTCTGAATCCATAGTTTGGTCGTGATAAACAGGTTTTCTCTGCCAACGCCGCTTTGTTTGATTCCTCGGCCAACAGCCTCTTCGTTCTGGTAGGAAGCGGCCGTATCGATATGGTTGTAGCCTGTTTGAATCGCATCAACCACGCTTCTTTCGCATTCGGCCAGATCGGTGATCTGAAAAACACCGAAGCCGAGAATAGGGATTTCCACGCCATTATTTAACTTCACTGTTTGCATCATTCTTTCCTTATATTTCTGTTCCTAATAGTTTCACCATGGGTTAAGCAGCTTAGTAAATGAGTTGATAAAAAGATGCCATCTTTTTTAGATCTTTCTTTATACGGCCGTTCCTAATACCGGTGGCCGACGACGGTGATACCGGACATGGCTTCTCGTATTTCGTCGAGGTCGGCGGCGCTTAATTCGATATCAACGGCGCCGATATTCTCATCCAAGCGGCTGAGCTTGCGCGTGCCGGGAATGGGCACGATCCATGGCTTTTGGGCCAGCAGCCAGGCCAGGGCGATCTGCGCCGGGCTCGCATCATACCTGGCACCAATCTGCTGCAGCAAATCAATCACGACCTGATTGGCCTGGATAGCCTCCGGCGTGAAGCGCGGATTGTGGCTGCGGATGTCGCTGCTGTCGTAGGTGGTTTCGGCCGTAATCTTGCCGGTCAGGAAGCCGCGGCCCAGGGGGCTGTAGGGGACGAGGCCAATGCCGAGTTCTTCGCAGGCGGCGAGGACGCCGTTCTCTTCGATTTCGGTCCACCAGATCGAATATTCGCTTTGCAAGGCGGCGACGGGCTGCACGGCGTGGGCAAGGCGGATCTGGTCGGCGCTGGATTCAGACAAGCCGAAATGCTTGACCTTCCCTTCTTGAATAAGGTCCTGCACCGCCCCGGCGACGTCTTCCATGGGCAGGTCCGGATCAGGCCGGTGCTGGTAGAAGAGATCAATGGCCTCGACACGCAGGCGCTTGAGGGATTCCTCGGCCACGCGCTTGATTTGCTCGGGGCGGCTGTCCAGGCCGACGCGGGGATGGGGGCCATTCTCGCCATGTTTGAAGCCGAATTTAGTGGCGATGATCACCTCGCCTTTGAACGGTTCCAGGGCCTCGCCGACGAGCTCTTCGTTGGTGAAGGGGCCATAGACTTCGGCCGTGTCGAAGAAGGTGATGCCGCGCTCGACTGCCTGGTGCAGCAAGGTGATCATTTCCTGTTTATCGGTTGGCGTGTCGCCAAAGCTCATGCGCATGCAGCCCAGGCCCAGGGCTGACACGACCAGATCGCTGTTTCCTAATGTCCGTTTTTGCATGGGTGTTACTCCTTTTGAATTATTTGGTTACTGCGTCACGGGTAAGGCAGGTGGTCCAATGTCTTGAAAAATGGCGAGATCCGCTCCCACCTGCCTTACCCCTACAACTAAATCGTTTGGTTACTGCGTCACGGGTAAGGCAGGTGGTCCAATGTCTCGAAAAATGGCGAGATCTGCTCCCACCTGCCTTAGCCCTACAACTAATTGTGTTCTATATAAACTGACAGAAAAACCGATCAACAACTCGTTCTACATTGGGCGCATTCGCAGCATGAATGGCGGCGAGGCGGGTTGAAGAGCGTTCGTAGTTGATCGCTTAGCTTGTGTAGGTAATCAAAGTTGAAATCAAAACGGCCGATCATGAAAGAGAGTGTACGGCCGTTTTGCGGGCGTTCAAAGCGCATGCTGAGCTGGATTAATTGAATGGTTGGATTCATGATGGATTTCCTTTTGTGCCCTTATATGAGCGGGCTGAATCTTGAATGATACTCCAGGGCCCTTATTGGGATT
>JBJYWP010000151.1:0-2148 GCA_046259485.1 Promineifilaceae bacterium (SeqCode)
GATGAATAACCGCGAGGCGACGGCCGTTAATTTCCATTTCATAAAGGGGGTTATGTCCTCTTTCAGAACCCAAGCGACGGACCTCTACCAGCCGTCCGGCCCTTCGATAGCCGTCAATCACGTCCTGAAAGAATGTCAAAACGCACTGCTCCGGTACATCCATTGGTGCTATCAGTTTCGATGGTTCTAAAATCGCCGGGACTGTGCCGTCATACTCAAGTAAGGGGATTTCCTGTCTCTTCATATTTTTCTGGTACCCGATAACTAGCCTTAACTTAACCGGGGAATTCTACCGCGAAAACTAGCTTATGCCCTCCAATTCCTGAGGGAATAGAAACAGGCCGTCCTCTTGCGCGGGAAATGGAATGGCGGACTTAACCGCCTCAATGGGAAGCGGCCCATAGATATGCGGAAAGGCCACGCCTGATTCATAACAATCTTCATAGACGATAGGCGCCGCTACTTTTTGGGGATCGATCACCAAAAGAGCCAGCCCCTCCTGCCCCCGAAAACGCTCATTAGCCGGCTTCAGCACCTGCTCAGGAGTTGAACAGTGAATAAACCCCTCCGCCTCCAATGATGCGGGGCGATACACCCCCGCCGCCACGGCCGTTTCCCACTCCCTCATCTTCACAATATGCAAAATCATAATTACACCTTCGATATAGATGCCATGCACCAATCTCAAAACCCCAAAACCGTAAGGGCGCTTCGCGAACCGCCCCCCAACAACCATCCATTCAAACGAAAACAGGCCGGTCTTCCGACCGGCCTGGAGTTTTTAGTGAGAGTCAGGAACGCCGAAACCTGACTCTCGTTAAAAGGAGGAGAAGAAGAAGAGATTTTTACCCTTCGCTATACATTTTATGGCAACTAGCTGACTAAGACTGTACGCGCAGTCTACGCCGATCCTACGCAAAACCTACGCTTGTGAAATGTTTCACGTACGATTGGATTAATTGGCTGTGTTTCAGCCAAATCACCCGGGATAATGGTTCTCTATCTTTTGATTTATTTGATAGACTTTATGATCAAACTTGCCGTTTATGAACTTTCTTTCTGCGGCAAGTGAGGAGGTGTTTGACCATGGTAGTACTTGACCGCCTCGAGCAGCGTTTGGCGCTGCCAGGAGACAGTGAAAACGTCCGCTTGCAAAAAACCTTAGGCGTGCTTTTGATTTTCCTCTCTGTCATAAACGTATTTCTGAATTTAGTCCCCCAACTATACTTCCAGTTCTATGCGCCATCTATATTATTTGCTTTACTTGGGGCGCTCTATTTTTTCGGCGGCTTGTTAATACTGGCTGTTCCTCGAACCTTCAATTTTATAGTCCGCTTGCTGCCCCTATTAGGGATTGTTGTCTTTTCATTTGGGCAGGTTCTTTATGGTGGTTTTGCTTCAGGTATGACCTCCGTACAATGGAATTTGGCCGTTATCGTCGCCGTTGTGATGGTTGTCGGCGCGCGTTTCTCCGCCTGGACCTTTGTCCTTTCAACTTTTGCTCTGCTCGCCGTCACCTTATTTGAACCATTCGCCATCGGTATCGGGCCAGAGATTTCGACAGCGGCGCGCATGCTGACCAATTTCTTTAGCCTAGAAGCGTTGATGATCACCTTGTTTTTCGGTGTTCTTTATCTATTCTTGCGTATGGAACACTATCGACGGCGCTCAAATGATTTGCTGCTAAATATCCTGCCCCAGTCAATTGCCACACGCCTGAAAGAAGATCCACATACCATCGCCGATGGCTACAGCGAAGCAACGGTCCTGTTCGCCGATATCGTCGACTTTACAACCATGTCCTCTGACAAAGATCCTGATGAAATTGTTAACTTTCTGAATGAGGTTTTCTCGCTGTTCGACGATCTGGCTGCAAAGTACAAGCTGGAGAAGATCAAGACGATCGGCGATGCCTATATGGTCGCCGCCGGTATTCCTGAACCACGGCCGGATCACACCGAAGCCATCGTTAACTTTGCCATCGATGTGCTCAAAACCCTCGAATCCCAGGAAAGCTTTCATGGCCAGCCCATCCGCCTGCGTGTGGGCATCAATAGAGGGCCGGTGGTTGCCGGTGTCATCGGCCATCAAAAGTTCAGCTACGATCTCTGGGGCGATACGGTTAACGTCGCCAGCCGCATGGAGTCC
>JBJYWP010000152.1:0-59668 GCA_046259485.1 Promineifilaceae bacterium (SeqCode)
ACCTCATTTTTTATGAATTGTCACGTTCTTTGCACATAATTTAGGTGCCATCTTTCCAAAAGTTGGCTTCTCTTTATATTAGTATAATTGGGGAGAGACGAAAGGCCCCAGAGCATAGGCCACGCTTAGGGCTAAAGCTTCCTTCCGCGATACCAGACCGGCGGTGAAGGCGCCCACGGCGCCGCCCTTGTGCTTGACATCGGTCTCGTTGAGGACGTCGTCCATCACCGGACCCAGCTCTTCCCCGCGGCGAATGCGGGCGGCGATTGATTCGGGCAGCGGGATACGGCCGCTTCCGCCTACGCCTTCCAGGCCCTGCTTATCAATCACGATAGTCCAGGCGGTGAGCACCAGGACGCCGTTATCGTCATGCACCCCACCCTCAATGCCGATGCCCAGATCAGCTGTAGCCAAATCGAGCGCCGCCAGCGCCCGGTTACGTGCCCCCGTGCGGCATTCTTGGTCGCTCATGGGCATCGCCCGCACGCCGGGATGCACGTCGATTCCGCTAACGACGGCTTCAGGCCACACGCGCTTGATCATTGAGCGCGCCGCCCGTACCTTAACTGGATTGGTCGAACCCACCGCAACTCTCATCGTTCTCCTCCGCCTTGACGCCGGACCCGGCCATCCTATACTTTGCCCATAGAAGGGATTTTGGACGCAGACTAGAACTGATGAAATCGGACGAATAAGCATTTTCAGTGCTCATCCGCTTTCATCCGCCCCGCCACAGAGTGTCGGGCCTCGTCCGCGTCCTTTTATTAAACCTATTGGGAAACTAAACGCAGTAATAAAAAACCTGCCGGCCACATTGGATGGCCGGCAGGTCATTTGATTCAGAATCCTGTTTTTAAGCGGCGAAGGATCAGGCTGCCGCCGGGGCGCCTCCCGCCGGTTCGCCCAGCGGGCTGCGGGCCAGGAAATCTTCTACCCACAAAATGTTATCACCGGCGCGGGCGAAGGTCTGCTGCAAGGTACGCATGGTGGATTCCTCTTCAACCTGTTCGGTGACAAACCAGCGCAGGAAGTCCTGGGTCGCGAAATCCCCTTCGTCGACGGCCATCTTCATCAGGCGGTTGATCTGGCCGGTGACGGTCTTTTCCCATTCCAGAGAGAGAGCGGCCGTATCGGCGGGTTTATCAAAAGTGAACTTCGGCGCATCCAGGGCCGGAATCTCGACCTGGGCGTCTTTATCGATCAGGTAGTGCACAAACTTCATGGCGTGCGTATCTTCTTCGTCAGCCTGGCGGTAGAAGAAGGCGGCCAGTTGCGGTAAGTCTTCGACATCGAAATAGGCGGCGATGCTCAAATACTGCAGCTTAGCGCCGAATTCGTGTCCGATTTGCTCATTGAGGGCGGCGGCCAGTTTGGAATTAAGTGTCATTATTAGCTCCTTATCACGTAAAAAAATTTCGGGACGAATGGCTTGCTGCCGCCAAAAGTAAAGCAAATTGCGTTCAGTACGATATCTGGCAGCAAGACTGCAAACACCCCGTTTGTTCACTCTAAACAGTAAAACATATTATAGAAAATATCAACCTTTAGCAGGTAATCTTAATTGAATCCGGGCCATGTCGTTAACGGCGCAGACGCAGCGAATTACCCACCACCAGCAGGCTGCTGGTGGCCATGGCCACCGCGGCGATAACGGGTGAAATCACGCCGAACGCGGCCAGGGGTACAGCTATGAGATTGTAAGCAAAAGCCCAGCCCAAATTCTCCAGAATAATCCGCCGCGTGCGCCGCGATTGGCTGATGAAGGTCGGGATCAGGGTTAAATCGGGCTGGGTCAGGATCACGTCGGAAGTTTCGCCGGCGACATCCGTGCCTCCGGCAACGGTGAAGCTCAAGTCCGCTTCGGCCAGGGCCGGGGCATCATTGACGCCGTCGCCGGCCATAGCCACCTCTTCGCCGGTTTCCTGCCATTCTTTGATGCGCGCCGCTTTATCCGCCGGCTGCAAGGCGCCTTCAAAATCATCCAGTCCCAGTTCGGCGGCGATCGCCGCGGTGGTCTGCGGATTATCGCCGGACAGGAGAGTCAAGGTGATATCGAGCGCTCGTAATTGATCCAGGGCCTCATCGGCGCTGGGATTGGGCTCGTCGCTTAGGGCGATGAAACCGGCAAGCTGATCAACTTGGCCTACCCAGACCACCGTTTCGCCGCGTTTATTATGGGCAGCGGCCGTTTCGCGCAGCGGCTCCTGATCCGGAACGGCCAGGTACTGATCCGATCCCACCAGCACCCGCTCGCCTCCATTTTTGTGGACGACCGCGCTTGCGCCCTGCCCGCGCACGGCTTTGAAATCGGCCGCGGGCAGTAATTCGCCGCTGCACGCGGCAACAATTGCTTTGGCCAGCGGATGTTCCGAAAACTGTTCTACGCTCGCAGCCAGGCACAAGACTTTATCCGCCTCCATACCGGCCGCGGGCATGGTCTGCACCACGCTCATATTACCCTGGGTGAGCGTGCCCGTTTTGTCGAAGACCATGCGATCCACCTGGGCCCCCGTTTCCAA
The DNA here is from genome assembly GCA_046259485.1 of Promineifilaceae bacterium (SeqCode). Lineage (GTDB taxonomy): Bacteria > Chloroflexota > Anaerolineae > Promineifilales > Promineifilaceae > JAACFF01. The sequence goes on from JBJYWP010000152.1 coordinate 2,520, forward strand.
AGCGGCCGTATTGCGCACCAGGATGCCGGATTGGGTCGTGCGCCCCAGGGTGACCGTAATCGCCAGGGGAGTAGCCAGTCCCAACGCGCAGGGACAGGCCACGACCAGGACGGCGACCGCGGCTAAAAGGGCCTGGTTGAGAGCATGACCCGTGATCAGCCAGCCGGCCAGGGTCAACAGGGCGGCGACGAGGATGCCTATCGCAAAGTAGGCCGAGGCGCGGTCGGCGAGGCGCTGGATGGGTGGTTTTTCGGTCAGCGTTTGTTCGACAAGGTGGGTAATTTGCGCCAGGCGCGTCTCAGCGGGCGGGTTTTGGACGACGGCCGTCAGCGCCGTATCCGACAAGATCGTGCCCGCGAAAATTGTGTCGCCGGGACCTTTATCCACGGGAAGCGACTCACCTGTGAGCATGGCCTCATCCAGGGCCCCGCTGCCCTCGACGATTTCCGCATCGGCCGGAACGCGTTCTCCAGGTCGTATAAGAATGGTGTCGCCGGCCTGCAGCCGGTTTGCCGGCACCTCCTGCCAGCTTCCATCTTCCCGCCGCTGCGCCTTATCGGGCTGCAGCTGCAAGAGCTTGCGGATATCTTTGCGCGCCCGGCTGCCGCCCAGAGACTCCAGGTAGCGGCCCAACATGATGAACATGGTGATCATGACCACTGAGTCGAAATACACTTCGCCCCCGCCGACCAGGGTGATGTAAACGCTGTAACTGTAAGCGGAGAGGGTACCCAGGGCGACCAGGGTGTCCATCGTCGCCGTGTGCGCGCGCAGCGCCCGCCAGGCGCCGCGCAGGATGGAGTAGCCGCCGGCGAACAGGGCCGGCGTGGCCAGCAGCCAGACCAGATACTGCAAGCGGCGCACCTGTTCCGAGTCAAAATCCCCCGAGGCGTAAAGCGGGTAAAGCTGCACCAGGTAGAGCAGCATGACCTGCATGCCGAAGGCAAAGGCGATGATCAGCTGGATCAGCGTGCGTTCCTGCTGTTTATCGGCCTGGCGCTGGCCGGCATCGCTTAAGGGATGGGCGTCATATCCCAGACGGCCGAGATCTTGCCATACGGCCTGCAAGTCGGTTTGTGCGGGATCATAACGAATGCGGCCGCGTTCGGCGGCGAAGCTGACATCGGCATCCTTAATGCCCGGCGTCTGGCGCAGCAAATGCTCGGCGGCAACCGCACAACCGGCGCACCACATGCCGTCCATGGTGAAATAGGTGGTTTCACCACGATCAAGGACGAGGTCCGTAAAAGAAGGCTGTTTGGCCGCGTGACCATTGCCGCTGACCTGGTCCAGCATCCCCTGCTCATGGGCCTGTTCATAGGTACGCTGGCAACCATTGCAGCAAAAATGTTTTTCCTGGCCATCATAACAGCCGGTCACGGGCTCATGCATGATCGGCATGTGGCACAGGGCGCAGCGATCAACGTCACTACTTATGGTAGTCTCTAACCTATCATTCAAGGGACTTCCTCATAGACATGGGCGTTCAAATCTTCTAAGGGCACGTGGGGTTCAAATTCAACAAGAATTTTATTTTCCAGCAACGCGGAATGACGGTGGGCGTCAATATCTTCCCATGTCTCCCAGATGCTTTGAAAAATCAGGTGTGTTGTTTCCGGGATGTCCAACGAGTACATACCCCGGGCACTAATGAATCCCATCTGACTGGGCAGCAGCGTGCGCATATAACCCAGGACGCGCTCCAGCGAAGCGCCGATCTCCAGCTGGTTCATTTGCTCGGGTACAATGTCAAAATAGACTTGGTAGATGTAGGCCATAACTTTCCCCCTAACTGAGCGACCAGTTCAGAATTAAATAAATTAGCCACCATAAAATGATCCCCGGGAACGCTACCTTAACGATGGGCGGCATGCCCCCGCCGGCTTCCTCAATTTCATGAGCAAAACTATCAATGTAGCCGTCAGCATGGATCTCTTCGGCATCCCCATCTTCATCGAGACGATGCCCTTCGCTGCCAGGCAGCGTCTTCGGCCGGTTCGGGATGGCCAAAGCGATGGCGAAAGCAATAAGGATGAAAATCCCGCCCAGAATAGCCCAAATCTCGGGCAAGACCTCTAAAACATTTTGAGTCATTCAGAACCTCCTTCTCGATCCGGCCAGGGTTCAGGCTCTTTATCTTCTAGCATAGTGTATTTCGCTTCTTCCACATCCTTAAACTGGCCGGTTCGCCAGCCCCAAATGAGGAACAAAACGGCCGTAAACGATACCAGGGCCATCCAACCGACTACGACCCATAATCCGAGGGGCATCATTTCCCACCTCCTACGTTAATTTCCATTTTCCTGGAAACGGAATCGCCTGTGCTCGCAAGTTCAGCCGAGTTTCCAGGAAAATACTTACTGTAAGTTTGGTTGCTGAAACATGTCATTCCGAGGCTTGCCGAGGAATTCCCGCGGCTTTTCTTTTCGAGGGTGTCAGGGATCCCTCGCTTCGCTCGGGATGACAAGGTGCGAATAACTAGTTTAATAAGCATCAGCCACCTCCCGACGATGTTTGGGTCATTTGCTGGACGTGGGCGGTTATGTTCCAAATATCCGTCTCCGAAAGCAGCCATTGGAAAGGCGGCATCATGCTCTCCGGCACCCCTTCCCAGATCCGCCACATGATATAAGGCTCGCCCATATCCGGGGTAAAGGGCGACGGCCCCTGGCTGGCATTATTCTCCGTACCGGGACCATTACCCTGCCCATCGGAGCCGTGGCAGGTCATGCAGTAGGTAGTGAACAGATCCGCTCCCTCAGTCGGGGAGATGACATGCCCTTCGGCCAGCCAGTTATCCTGGCTTAAAGTCACAAAATTAGACGCAACATCGCCATTGCCATAGACGCTTTCGGTGACCGGATGGCCAGTCATGAAAGAGCCCATCAGGAAATTGATCACATCCCAGCGCTCGCTGACGGGCAGCGATTCACCCCAGGTGGGCATCGCCGTATCTTCAATACCAAAGGTAACCTTGGCCAGATGCTCTGCCTGACCACTCTGGCTCATTTCCATACCGTTCATATCATGAAAGTTAGCCGGCTGCGGGTTGAGATACTGGCCGTCCCAGCCCTGGCCGTCGCCGGCCAGTCCGTGGCAGTGAGCGCAGTGCTGTAAGAAGATCTGCCTGCCGCGCTCGTAGGAAGCCGATTCCGGCATTGCCTGGGATTGGTAAATCTCGGGGAAAATGAAGTCCTGGCCGCTGGGAGGGGGTGGTGCTGCCTCCGTCTGCGTAAAATTAACGCGCAGGTAATGAACCAGCTTCCAGCGATCGTCGTCAGAATAACGCAGTTTCCAGGTGGGCATGGCGCTCCAGGGCAGCCCCTCGCTGATGCGCCAGAAGTAGTCGGCGTCGGTGTAGGAGGGATCCTGCAACGTGCCGTAACTGCCGTCGCTGAAGTCGGGCGGCAGCGGCAGCAGCCCCTGACGGAAAGGACCGTGGCCGGTACCGGCGTCGCCATGACAGACGCGACATTCGCGAATAAAAATAGCCTTCCCTTCCTGTAGAGTCTCTAGATTCAGGGGTACAGGGTTGGTCATGCCACTATAGGGGCTTGGCGGATCTCCTTCGTCCGGGTCTCTCTCCACGGGGCGGGCAAATATCTGCTGGATATAGCGAATAACCTGCCAGCGTTCTTGTTCACTCATGCTCTCTTTCCATGGCGGCATTACCGTTCCCTGAATCCCTTCTGAGACATGCCAGAACCACTGCTCATCAGGCATATTGCGGAAAGGCTCCTGTTTATAATCGGCCGGGGTGACCATGAGCGTACCCGCATAGCTACCCAGCCCATTTCCGGCGCAGCCATGGCAGGTCATGCAACGTGTGACATAGAGCTCTTTTCCGGCCTGCAGTTCGCTTGCTTCCCAGGTCGGCCAGCCCAAAGGCTGGCTGCTGTCCGTGCTCATGGGCGGATAGGTAATCAGATCTGCTTGTAAGGCATAGGGTTCCGGCGGCAAAATCATGTACATGGCAGCGACGCGATCGCCCAGATTAAAAATGTAGGAAGCCATGGCGTTCAGCTCTTCATCGCTGAGAAATTCGAAGCTGGGCATGATGGAGAGAGGCGAGACCTGGCGTGGATTTTTCCAGTGCTCGATTTCCCAGGCTTCACTGCGCTTACGGCCGACGTAGGACAGGTCCGGACCGGTGCGCTCAGAACCGAGAATCATGGGATTATCAAAATAATAATTGCCACCTTCGGAAACGGGACCCATGGCCGTATCTTCAGCACGCACATACTGCGTGTGGCAGTAGTTGCAGCCATTTGAGTAGAAAGTCTCGCGCCCTAATGCCTCCCGATCCGTATAGGGATGGGCGTCGAGCGTCTGCGGCGGGTTCCAAACCAGCTTGGGAATGAATACTACGCCAAGAACCACGGCGAAGAAGACAATCACGCCGCCGATAACCGTAAGCCTAAAGGTCATTTTCATAATGATCTACCTCCTTAGTCGCCAGCCGGGGCCAGCTGTTGGGCAACTGGTTCAGGGAAATCGGGCTTCGATTCCGGTCTTCTCTGCCACACCGTCACCAGGACGTTGATCGCGAAGAGAGTAAAACTGATCACAACGAGCGCCCCGCCAACAGCGCGCAAAGCCATGTACGGCCGTAATCCCGGCAGTACGCTCCACACCGGCAGCCCCTGGTGCAGCCAGTTCGTGCCCTGCACCAGGCCCGTCAGCATAAAGCCGCCGAAGAAGAAGGTAAAGCCGATGACATAGAGGCTGTACTGCACATTAGCCAGATTCCTGCTATAAAGCCGGGCATCATAAATGCGCGGCACGATATAGTAGATAGCGCCCATGAGCACCGAGGCCGCAAAAAAGAGTAAGGAAAGATGGGCATGACCGGGCACATACTGGGTGAAGTGGGTGATCAGGTTGATGCCGCGCAGTGCTTGATGCGATCCTTGATAGGAAACCAGAATATAGGCCGCCCAACCGGTGATGATGAAGCGCAGGGGGATGCTGGTCATAAAGCGATTCCAATTGCCGCGCATGGTGAGCAGGATATTCATCATGAAAGCTATGACCGGTAATATCATGCCGATGCTTTCGGCTACGGCGATGGTTTTCAGCCAGTAGGGAACCGGGGCCCATAATAAATGGTGCGCACCGACACCGGTATAAAAGAAAGCGATGCCCCAAAATGCGACGAGGGAGAGGACATGGCTGTAGAGAGGGGTGTTCGTCTCCCGGGGCACAATGTAGTAGATGACGGGCAGCAATCCGGTCGTAAACCACAAACCGAGCACATTATGGCCATAAAACCAGTTGAAGATGGTGTCATCGATGCCTGTCAGCGCGCCTGTCGATGGATTCCACATTACATTGCCAATGAAATAGAGCATGGGCATCCAGATCAGGGTGGCACTGATGTACCAGAGCGAGACATAGAGTTTGGGCTCGACACGATTGCCGATAGTCATATAGAGATTGATGAGATTGAGGACCAGGACTACCATGACGGCCACGTCGATGATCCAGACGAACTCCGCATACTCGCGGCTCTGGGTATAGGTTAGCAAAATGCCGCCAATTCCCAGGAACACGGTAATATTCCACAGAATGACGCAGATGTTGCCCAGCGTTTCACTCCACAACTGGCGGCCCGTCAACCGGGGAACAATATAGAGCCAGACGCCCATCATGGCTCCGGAGAGCCAGGCGAACATGACCGTATTGGTATGCGCCTGGCGCAGGCGGCTGAAGACGAGCCAGGGAATGCCACGGAACAAATCGGGAAAGACAAACTGCAGGGCCAGGGTCAAACCCATGAGCACGCCAACGATAAGCCAGATCGCAGCGCTCAACATGAAGTGGGCGCTGGCACTGTTTTTCTTATTGAGCATGAGTCACCTCCAAACGCCATTGGGTATAGTGAGATTTGTAAAGAAACACATTTGCGCCATGAAGCGATCAGTCAGGTAACGCAATACGTTACTTAACAGTGAACACTTTTTGGCGACAAATCACCATAAGGGAAATCCTGAATCATGGTGCGAAAACCACCAATTTTAGAAATCTTCTGAAAAACTAGTCTAATAGGGCTGAGGCGAAATCGGCTGCCGTTATTCCAGGCGTCTGCGGTTCATTGACCCTGTAAAAATCGTTGATGCGCGCCTCGATCGGAGCGTACTCTGCCGTGGCGCCCTCGAGAGCAGCCTCTAACGCCAGCAGCGCATCAGCCGGGTAAATGAAGAAATCGCCGGAGTAATGCACGTCGCGTAAGGTGCCATTGTCTTGCACGGCCGAAGCCCTGATCAGACCGCCTGGAGCTTTATAGACGCGTTCAATAACATCCACTCCCTCAGCAATGCGTACGCCGCGAAGAGCGGGCCTTCGCAGATCAGGCCGGCGCCTATCGTTCACCATCAACCAATCGGGACGGCCAAACTGCTCGCGCCACAGCTGGTCAGTCATCGCCCGCATTTCATCATCAACCTCTCTCTGGACCAGACTGCCAAGCAAAGGCTCGTAGTTTTCGATGACCCGTTCTGAAAGCATCTCCAGCGAGGGCGGCGTTTCCAACTCACGCGTGAGCGTGGTCAAGGCTTCGCGCATCGACTTTTTCACCTTATCCCGGAACTTCTCACTGGGGACGCGCAGACTTCTGGCCATCATCTCATAGTTGAAGTCGATCAGAAAATTGCCGACGAGAATGACCATCCCGTTTATCTCTGCCGCGCCATTGCCGGAGATCTTTCGGCCGTCGACGATAATATCGTTTACCGGCTTGAATATGGCATCCACACCGGCATCGCAAAACGTTTTAACAACCGGCCCCAGAAACTTGCGATAGAACGCATCTTTGGAAGCCGGCACATCCTCCCTATCGCTTCTTAAAATCAGCTGGTAAAACAATTGACCGCGATCAAGATAGACCGCCCCGCCGCCGACCTCCCTGCGGAAGGCCGGGATCTGGTTCTCTTCCAGGAAATCCAGTTCCAGTTCCCGTTCAGCATCCTGGTGGTAGCCCAGGCACACATAAGGGTTCCCCGGCTGCAATAGGATCAGGCCTTCCCTTCCCAGGTGAGCAAGCGCATGATAAAGCAGCTGGCTGTCCCGCCAGGGAACGGTACCGAGATTATAGAGATCCATATTGTTTATCCTCGCGACAATTAATTAACAATCCTTCTAGAGGAATCGAGGACGCTGACGAGGTCGGACAAGAACGGATAATTTTTTCCGTTTTCATCCATACCGACACATCGTGTCGGGCCTCGTCCGCATCCTATATATCTTCTCCGGCGGCAAGCAGGTTGACGCCCCACGCGCTAAGCACCCGGGTCGCTCGATTCAACATCTCCGGAAGCGCTGCCTGCACTTCCGGACTGAGATCCACGCCGATGGCCAGGCTCGCCGGTTGAATTCCAATCACGTGCAGGTGTTCAGGCAACTTTTTGCGAATAAGCGCCAGCCCCAGCACTTCTTGAAATGTCACCTGGTGCTGCGATAGTTTCATAGCCCCCTGGTAAGGGATTTGCTCTTTCTTGAGTTCAACGAGGGTGCCGGGTGACTCGCCGACATCGACGGCATCCAGCAGCAGCAGGTGCGTGGCCTCCTCAACAAGCGGCAGGAGACTCAAGCCGAGGGTTCCGCCATCCTGTAATTCAACGCCCGCAACCGCGGCCTCCACCTCGGCGAACTCCTGCCTCAATTTTCTGATGGCGTGAACACCGACGCCCTCATCCGTGTTCAACACGTTGCCGATTCCCAGGACAAGTACCTGACGATTCATAGGCCCGCACCTAAATGTCGAACGACTGACCTGATTTTATTTCAGATCATGCTTGTCATCCTTGAACCGCCGTATGCCCAAGGCGGCATCGACCTGCCCGTTATCTTGACCGGTTGCGTCTATGAGATGGACAGCACAAGCCATGCAAGGATCAAAGCTGTGGATCGTGCGCAGGATCTCCAGCGGCTGCTCCGGGTCTGCCATAGGCGTGCCGGGCAGCGAGGCCTCATAGGCCCCAGCCTGCCCCTTCTGGTCACGGGGAGAGGCATTCCAGGTCGTGGGAACAACCATCTGATAGTTGGTAATTCGGCCTCTATCGATAACGATCCAATGACCCAGTGCACCGCGCGGCGCCTCAAACCAGCCAAACCCTTCCGCGTGCGCGGGCCAGGATGAGGGATTCCACATCGTGCCGTTCCAGTTCTCAACATCACCCGTCTTCAGATTGGCAATCAGCTCGCCATACCAGTTCTTCATCTCGTGGGCGATAACCTTTGTTTCGAAGGCGCGCGCCGCTGTACGGCCGAGGGTGGAGAAAACGGCATCAATCGGCACATCGAGCGCGGCGAGGGTGCTGTCTACCAGGTCCTTGACCATCTCATTGCCCGTGGCGTACATCATCAACACCCGCGCCAGCGGTCCAACTTCCATCGGCGTTCCCCTGAAACGGGGCGCTTTTAACCAGGAATATTTCTGGTCGACGTCAAGGAACTCAAAAGGCGGCTGCGGTCCGGAATAATTCAGATTCGTTTCCCCTTCAAAGGGGTGCAAGCCGGTGTCGTCACCTTCCTGGTAATCGTACCAGGATCGGGAAACAAACTCCTGAACTTCGGCCGTATCTTTGGGGTCAGGTTGGATGACTTGTGACAAATCGCGATTCAGGATAACGCCTCGCGGGATAAATTGATCATAGGGATCCCGGGGATCACCGAGCGGGAATTCTCCCCAACTCAAGAAGTTGCCCAATCCTTCACCATAGGCGCCCCAATCTTTGTAATAGGGCGCGATCGCCAGCAGGTCAGGGACGTAGACCTGATCCACAAACGTGATCAACTTATCAATAGTCTCGTTAATCAGTGTCAGGCGTTCCGTATTGAGCGCTACATCACTGTTGAGATCAATGGGCACGGGAATGCCGCCCACTAGGAAATTGGGGTGCGGATTCTTGCCCCCTAATATCGTGTGAATTTTGACGACATCTTTCTGCCAATCGAGCGCCTCCAGGTAATGAGCCGTTGCCAGCAAATTGATCGCCGGCGGCAGCTTATAGGCCGGATGGCCCCAATAGCCGTTAGCGAACAGACCGAGCTGGCCGCTGTCAACTATCGCCTGGAGCTGCGCCTGAACAGCTTTAAAGTATCCTTCAGAGGCGTTCGGCCAAGCCGAAATCTGCTGTTGGATCTGCGCTGTTTCCGCCGGATCAGCACTTAAGGCGGAGACAACATCTACCCAGTCCAGAGCCTGCAGGTGATAGAAATGCATGACATGGTCATGCACATATTGCTGCGCGGCCATCAGATTACGCAGGATGTTGGCATTCTTGGGAATGGTTATTTTAAGCGCGTCCTCTACCGAGCGGATCGAGGCGAAGGCATGGACGGTCGTGCACACGCCGCAGGCTCTCTGGGTAAAAGCCCACGCTTCACGCGGGTCTCGTCCGCGCAAGATGATCTCAATCCCGCGCACCATCGTGCCCGCACTCCACGCCTCCGTGATCGTATTCTCCGTGTCGACGGCTGCTTCAATGCGCAAGTGCCCTTCTATACGAGTCAAGGGATCAACGACAATTCGTTCTGCCATTGCCTATTCCTCCTCCACCATATTTTCAGCGACAATCTGGGCCAGGCCCGAGACTTTCCAATCAAGAGCAAAATGATCGACGCAGTCGGCAAACTGCAGACGGCAGTTCGAGCAGGTCATGACAACTTGTTTCGCCCCTGTCGCATTTATCTGATCGATCTTCAAGCCAAAAGCGGCGCGCCGTACCGTATCCGCCTCTTTAATGGCGATAACGCCGCCGCCACCGCCGCAGCACCAGGCCTCTTCGCGGTTAGGCGTCATCTCAATAAAATTATCACCGGCGAGCGTATGCAGCGCCGTGCGCGGCGGATCGAAAATACCGCCCAGGCGCTGGATCTTGCACGCGTCATGGAACGTGATCTTGTTCTCAATGACATCCGGCTTGAGCTGGATCTTGCCTCTGGCCAGCAGATCGCCGATAACCTCCGTGATATGCACCACTTCAAAGGGCAGTTTCTCGCCCAATAAGTTGGCGATGCGGAAGCGCAGCGCGTCATAAGCATGGCCGCATTCGGAGACAATGACCTGCTTCACGCCAAGCCTTTTGGCCGCGTTGATCACCCGCAGGGCGATCTCTTCCTCTTTCTCATCCGATCCGGCGTAAAGACCGAAGTTGGTAACTTCCCGTCCCTCCTGGCTGAGCGTCCAGTTGACACCTCCCGCGTCGAGAATTTTGGCTATGTCGGCCATGTTATCCGGGAATTTCATAATCTCGATCGATGAAAAGACGAGCAGCGCATCGGCTCCCTGTTTGTCGACCGGAAACTCTACTTCCCAGTCATCACTGACCCAATCCAGGCGGTCCTCAAACGTAGCATCATCAACGCCCAGCGGGCTGCCGATTTCAAGCTGGCCGTCAAGCGCTTTCTTCAAATCGGCCGGGATCAGGTCGGCATTGTACAGGCCCGCCCGGGCTTCGTGGATGAGACTGCCGATTTGGATACCCATCGGGCACACCATCGCACACCGTTGGCACATGGTACAGGCGTAGTAGTCATATTCGACCCAGCGCTGCAGGTCATCCGACGTGACCTCCTGGCCGCCGCCAAGGGCCGACTTCAGCCGGCCGGAAAGTGTAAATCGCTGCTCGTAGGCGCGCCGCAGCAGATCTACCTTCCAAATTGGCGTGTATTCGACCTTTTCCGTCGCTACATAAAAATGACACGCCTGGGCGCACATGCCGCAGCGTGTGCATGCCTCGAGTTCGGCCGCTACGTAGCCACCGATATCATGGATATAGGTGTTGAGCGCTTCCTCTTTGGTACTGGTTACGGCAACCATATCTCAACTCCTTTCAAGGGCGCGCGCCGCGTTGGGCGAATGCAGCGCCATACCTGGCTTTCGAATAAAAGTAGAACATGAAATGCGATATGCGGCTCAAGGGGATCCAGATCAACAAGAGATCCACGAACAGCACATGGATAGTAAACATCGCCTCGTAAGATAGAAATAGACGATGGGTCAAGAAGAAGCCTGTCACCATCGGCATGAATACAAACAACAGGTTGAAATAGTCCGGCACGCGGGTCAGCAGTTTCAACACCGGGTTGGAAATGCGGTTGATGAACAGCACGATCAAGCTGATGATCGCAATCGCCGCCAGCCAGTCAATGATTGGCAGCGGCAGCGAAGGCCACCCAAAACCCAGCAAGGACTTCCATACTAGGATATGCGCCGCCCCGAGCAGCACGGTGACAAACAAGCCGAGGTGAAACAGGCCGCCGGCAAAATAAATGATCGGATTGCGAGTGGCCGTCTGGCTGATGCGCGGGATGAAGGGCCAGACGATCACACCCTTCAGAAAAGCGACGATCGACCCACCCAATTTATTGTGCTTGGCCGGAACATAATCTTTCTTCCAACCCAGCGCCAGGACGTTTACCAGCCGGTAAGCCATGCCTGCTATAAAAAACAAGATCGCAAAGTAAAATAAAGGACCGCGAACAAATTCCATAAGGGGAACCCAGTTCATTGATTCACTCCTCCTTTTCCTCGTCCGAGGGTGACTGCTCAAGGGTGTGCTTAGCCCGTTCCTTTTCTCTGGAATTGGCTACACTAAGACCACCGCCGACAACGATGCCGGCCAACGCCGCGCCACCTAGGGCGGCCAAACCCGGCTTCTGCAATATCGCGCCCTGGCCTTCGTAAAAACCCCCACCGTCCCAGAAGTTCGGCTGCGAACAACCCAGGCAAGGGTGCCCGGACTGGACCGGCCAACTGGTACCTTGATTCCACTTCAAACTTGCACAGGCGTTGTAGGTCGTTGGTCCCTTGCAGCCCAGTTTATAAAGGCAGTAGCCTTTTCGATACCCTTCATCGTTGAAGCTCTTTGCATATAATCCGGCATCATAAAAGCCCCGGCGCAAACAGCGGTCGTGCAGTGTCTGGGCATAGAACATCTTTGGCCGGTTAAGTGCGTCAAGCTCTGGGGCACTGCCCTCCACCAGGAAGTAAGCAATTGTATTGGTCATCACTTCCGGAATCGCCGGACAGCCGGGAAGGTTGATGACGGTATAATCCGTCAGCACGTCCATCACGCCGTAGGCATCTGTGGGATTCGGCTTGGCTTTTGGTAGGCCGCCGAACGTCGCACAGTTACCGACGGCAATGATCGCGGCAGCATCTGCGGCAACCTTCTGCAGTTCATCTATGGGCGCCTTCCCGGCAACTGTACAATAGCCGGGGTTTGCCAGCGGCAGACTGCCTTCGACGACCAGGACATATTCGCCCTTATATTTTTCCATCGCCGCTTCTTTGGCGCTTTCTGCCTGATGTCCGGCGGCGACCATCAGCGTCTCATGATAATCCAGAGCGATGTCATTCAATAACAGCTGAGTCAAAGTCGGGTTTTGTGAACGAGTGATTGATTCGGTACATCCGGCACAGTCCTGAAACTCCAACCAGATCACCGGAACACGGCTTTTGGTTTCGAGGGCCCGGACCACTTTGCCGACCGAGCTGTATTTAAGGCCCAGGGTGCCGGCAAGCATGACAGACAACTTGAGAAAATCACGCCGGGTCACACCTCTCTTTTCAAGGACCTGAACAATGGTGTCATTTTTGTCTGGGAACATACCCTTACCTCCGTGGAGTCATGTCCTTCAGCAGCCTTGCCGCTGCAAGGGAACGCTCCGGACCCTGCCGCAGAGCGTCTCTTTAAGCGCTCAATGATGCAGGAACGAAGCATGCATCAGGCCTGACGTATCAGGCCTAAGACAATCAATCGCAGGAAAAACCTTCCTTGTCCATAAACGCTTTGTAGGCGTCGATCGCCGCCTGTCCGGTTAGCAGTCCGTCTTTTTGCTCGTCCCAATCCGGAACAGTCAATTCGGCCACCCAACCCTTGCCATAAGGATCGTTTATCAGCAGTTCCGGATTGTCTTCTGCCTCCTGGTTGACGGTGACCAACGTGCCGCTGACCGGTGTTGGGATCGGACCGACATATTTGCTGCTCTCCATCGTGCCGATGCTTTTTCCTCGCGCCAGCTCCTTGCCGATGTTCTTGGCGCGCGGGGTTACGGCCGTTAATTTCCCTGCCATTTTGACAGCCGGCATCGTCATCCCCACGCGGACCTTGCCGTCAGAAAGCGGCATTGCCCAACTATGTTTGTCGAGGAAGTAATAAAGATTTTCCGGTATTTCACAACCGTTGATTTTTGCCATTCGTTCCACTCCCTTTGTTAAAAGGCCTTTGCTAAAAGGCCTTTGCTAGAAGGTCAAAATCTTGCCCGCATCGTCGGCCAGGTTCCACATTTTGGCTCCACCGCCATAGATCACATGGTCGATCATGTCTTCTTCTTTCAGATCATGAAGTTCCATAGAAGCTGTGCAGCAGTAAAAAGGTATCTCAGCCTCAATGCAGTCATTCATATACTTGGCAACGTTTTCTCCCCCCTCTTTCGGGTAAACGGTTTCGGCCACACCTTTGGCCAATAGCGTCGTGCCATCGATCGTAAAGAACATCTCCACTTCATAATCCATGGCCGCCGCCAGGCTGGCGAAGAAAAATGGGGTCGCACAGCGCCGCGGATTATATTTACCACTTGTCATCACGATTAAAATTTTGTTTTCATCTGCCATAATGTCACTATCCGTGTCCTCTCTACATAAACATACTGACGTCAGCATCAACGGCGAACGAGAGAAAGCTCGCCGCTCCTCCAAGCTCTATCCCATCGATCAGGTCCTCACGCTTAATACCGAGAACATCCATGGTCATCTGACAAGCAATTAAACGTACGCCAAATTCGACGCAGGCATCAAGCAGATCGGGGATGGTGGCCGTGCCGGCTTTATGCATCCAACTATGCATCATGCCGGTGGCCACATCCGTCATCCCAGGTAACATACCGATGATATTGGGAACCGGAATCGGCATAGCGGGATTGCCCACCGGGGCAACCTTTAAGTGCTTCGTTCTTTCTTTATGTAGAATATACAAACCATAAAATGTGAAAAAGACGGCCACTTCCATATCCATCGCCACGGCCGTTGAGGCAATGATCAATGGCGGATATGCACCGTCAAGAGAACCTTGAGAGGCAATCAGCGCGACGCGCTTTTGTTTATTTTGTTCAGCCATCGTTATCCTTGTCCTAATAAACGAGAACGCCCTTAGCTTCGGCGCAGGCGGCGACGAAGGTAGCGGCGCTTACAATCTTTGCCTGATCGATCAGATCATCCTTTTCGATCTGGCGCGACTGTACGCACGGTCCACAGACGTAAAACTCGCCGCCCATTTCCAAATAGTTTTCCATCAATTCCGCAAGCGGTGGAAAACCGGACGCAAAAACGTGCCGGGCGCAATCTTTGCGCGCTAACAAAACACCGTTAGATTGAAAGCCGATAATGGCCGTCATGTCCGAAGCAAGAGCCGCCAAAGCCATTACAAATGGTATGGTGGCCCGTTCCGGATCTTCCGGCCCATGTGTTGCCATAATCAAGATCTGATCGTTTTTCTCTGATGCCATATTGATCTCCTTTTTAGCGGCCGCACAAAACGAGGTTAGGCCTTCTTCTTAATATAAAAGATATGTTTGTCGCCCTGCTGCTCATATTTCAGCAGCTCATTGCCCGTCCGCTCCGTCCAAGCATCCATATCAGGTTTGGAACCGGGATCAGTAGCCGTCATCTGCAAAATTTGGCCCGCTTCCATCTTGTCAATTGCTGCTTTGGTCTTGAGGATCGGCATTGGGCAGCTCAGCCCACTAAAGTCTACAACTTGATCTGGTTTGATTTCCATAGTAACTACTCCCTTTCTAGAAAAACGAATTTACACTATATTTCATGGTAGCCAGCAGAGTGCTCGCCTGACAATCGGGAAATCTCTGATATTTTGGCGGGAATCCACCAGTTTATTGAAATAACTGCAGTTGGAGGTGGCTGATTGGGTTAATCGAGCGTTATGACGCCTTTGCGGACGGCATACTTGATGAGGTCGGCCAGGTTGTCGATATCCAACTTGTGCATCAGATTCGCCCGGTGTGTTTCAACTGTTTTGACGCTAATCACCAGAATCTCGGCGATATCCCGTGTTGTACGGCCTTCAGCTAATAGCTGGAGGATTTCGTGTTCCCGCTCAGTCAACGAATTGAAACCATCTTCGCCTGAGGTTGATCGCGCATGAACAATATATTCTTGAATGACGGTCTGTGAGATGGATGGGCTGAGAAACATCTCGCCCGCATAGGCGGCATGGATGGCCATGATCAATTCCTTGGGTGCTGCCTGTTTGACGATGTAGCCACTGGCCCCGGCCTGAAGAATTTGGAAAATGTATTCTTCTGCGGTGTGAACGGTAAGGATCACGACCTGGATCTCGGGCCAGTGATGCTTGATTTGCCGGGTCGCCTCTAATCCATTCAGAAGGGGCATGGTGATGTCCATCACCACAACATGAGGTTGAAGCTGTTCAACCAGTTTGAGCGCGTCACGGCCGTCTTGCGCCTCCCCCACCACTTCGATATCATCTTGACCAAGCAGCAGGGACAGCAATCCTTTACGGACAATTGTGTGGTCATCGGCTAAAAGCACTTTTACTCGGCCCATGCTGCCATCTCCAGGATATCTAATTGACCGGCGACTCCATGTTTGGGAATGTGACTTTGAGTGTCGTTCCTTTGCCAAGTGAAGAATCAACATGCAGCACACCGGCAAAGGGTGCTATACGCTCGCCAATCCCTAACAAACCCAAGTGATCGTCGATATTCTTTGATTGGTAGAGCTGCTTGGCATCAAACCCGACACCATCATCGCTAATGATTAACAGCGTCCGATCTGGTTGATAGTTAAGTTTGATTGCTACTTCACCAGCCCGGGCATGTCGGGCGACGTTTGTCAGTCCTTCCTGTACCACGCGATAGATGACTGTTTCCAACTCGGGTGATAAAGGTTGAGATATTTTACCGGCCGAAGTAAAGGCGACGGGGATGTTGAGACGTTTCTCGAACTGATGAATATACCAGCGTAAGGTAGGAATCAGGCCCAGGTCATCGAGCATGGTTGGCCGTAATTCCAGCGCTAGTTTTCTTGTTTCGGCCAGCGTCTGGGATATCAATATCTCGGATTCAGCCAATCTTCCCCAAACGGCTGCTGGCTCATCTGCTGATAGGTCTTGTTTGATTTGGGCCAGGTTGATACTGACAGCGGTTAACGATTGGCCGATCACGTCATGCAGCTCCTGCGAAATACGTTTGCTCTCAGCTTCACGAGCAGCAATCAATTGAGCCGAGAGCCGCTGCAGCTGCCGGCGATGTTTCTCGATATTTTCTTGAGCACACACACATTTAGTAACGTTTACCAGTGTGCCGGAAATAGCCGGTCTACCTTTATAAGTGACGGGTCTGGCTAAAGATTCAAAATGAATGATTTCCCCATTGCGCGTGATTCCTCGCGCCACGTGAGGTATCATGGTCACCTGACCTGCAAACCGCTGGCGAATGCGCATGGCCACACCTTCCCGATCTTCAGGGTGGATCAAATCGAGCACATTTACCTTGTCGACAAGTTCATCCGGCTGATAGTCAAACATGTGAGCCATTGCCGGATTGACGAAACGAAACAGATCATCCTGGATCACATAAATGCCAACTAGTGCAGCTTCCACCATCACATTAAGTTGGTCCATTTCAAGAGCTAATCTCTTGTCAGTTTTTCTTAACTGATCCGCATCTTCTTTAAATTCATTATCTGAAATAACGGCCAAGCTACCCATAAAAGACATATGCTAACTCCCGCTAATAGAATAATGAATCGACTTATGGAGCACAAGTGACGAATGTCACTAATCCCGCTTACTCAAACGCCTTCGACCACGGCTCGGAAAGCTCATACTCCAGGAAGCCCATCGCCTCATAGAGGCCGTGCGCTTCCGCGGAATAAGAAGCCACGTAGGCCATCGTTGCTCCAATGCGCTGCAGGCGGCGCAGCCCCTCGGCCATCACTGCTTTGCCCAAGCCGCGCCGCTGGTGCGCGGGGACGGTGCCCACCGGTTCAAAAGCTCCCGTGCGCGTGACATCATCAAACCACACGGTGCAGAAGGAGGCCACCGCACCATCGGGGGCAACGGCAACAATATCCAGGTCGCGGCGGTAGAGGGGTGCATTCTGGATATTGCGATACCAGCTGACATCGGCCCTGTTTTCCACCGCGAAACTGATGTCATCCGGATGGAAGGCCAGGCCGGAGGCGTAGGCGCGCTCCAGCAGTTCCGCCCCGTCGCCCAGAGCGCGCACGCTGTAACCGGGCGGCGGCGGATCGGCGGGAATGGCCGCGGCCAGGGGGCGCCGCCGTTGATGTTCGGCCCACGGCTCTTTTTGATAACCACGGCGCGTCAGGACCTCCCGGCGCAGCTCGTCGTGCTCGTTTGCCCAGACGATCAAGTGATCACGGCCGTCTTTGCCCGTCCGGACCAGGTGTTGTTCGGCCGTTTCAATCATGTCTTTTTCCAAACCGGCCGATCGCGCCTGGGGATCAGCCTGTAAAAAGGCCTGCCCGCTGCTCTCGCGGTTCAACACGGCGACGATACGGCCGCCGGCATCCTCCCAGATAAAAATATCTTCCAGGCTCCCGCCGTCCAGGTTCATTGTGCCGTGCCGGCGCCAGTAATCGAAGCGGTAAACCTGCCAGCTCCGTTCGCGACGGCCGTTGCGCAGGAAGACATCGCGCAAGAAGGCGCGGATTCGCCAGTAATCCTCTTCGCTCTCGTAACGTCTCTTGGTCAGCTTCATGGCTCTCCTTGTTCCTTTACTCTTTCAGCGCGCCGAAGGCGGCGAAGCAGGAATTTTTATGCAGCAGTTCCACGTAGGCGAAACCCACCTGCCTGAGCAGGTCCAGCTGGTAGGTGACCGGGCGCGGCGAGTCTTCCTGTTCGATGTCGGCAAAGATCCGGTCGCGGTAGGTCTCGCCGCCCAGTTCGCTTAAATAGACGCCATAACGTTCCCACATTAAAGCCTGAATGGAAGCCGTTTCCTGGGCGACCAGATCGGTGATCCACACGCTCCCGCCCGGCGCCGTGAGGCGATAAATCTTCTCAAAAGCGCGCTGCCAGTCAGCATCATCGCGTAAATGGTGCAAAACGGCCGCAGCCAGAATCACATCGTAGCTTTCCTCTGGGAGGTCCAGGACCCGGAAATCGCCTTGAAAGGTCCTGACCTGCCCCCGGCTCACGGCGGCTACGCGCTCCCGCGCCCGTACCAGCATCGGCTCGCTCAGGTCTACCAGATCACTGTTGAAATGCCCGGCCAGCTGGTGCAGTTTCAAGGTATTGTTGCCTGCCCCACAGCCGATATCCAGCACACGGCCGATCGCCGGCGTGGCGGCCACGGCGCCGCGCGTGATCAGCTCCATGGCCAGCGGCGCGTCAATCGTCGCCGTCTGCCCGGTTTCCAGGTTAGAGAAACGCTCCACGTCATCGTCGAAACGCTTACGAATCTCGTCCGTCGTTGATTTATTTTGCAAAGTTGTGTTCATACGTCTTTACCATTGTTTTGATCCATTGTAGAGCAAGATGGTATCTTGCTTTTGGCCCGCCGGGCAAACCGTTTTGTCACAAACAATGGTCAATTTTTGAAAATTGGACCATTGTTTGTGCCAGGGAATAGGCTACTGCTTGTGCTTTGCTTAAGGTGGATTAAAATTATAACCAAGCGAAGGCAGAGCGGTCGGGCGACAAATCGAGGACAATTCAAATGGACCGGATAACGATTTTCGGCGACATTCATGGCAACATGCCCGCCCTGGAAGCGGTGTGGGCGGAGATGGACCGGCGCGGCCTGGAACGGCGCTTCTGCCTCGGCGACCTGGTCGGCTACGGCGTTCAGCCGGACGAGGTCGTGCGCTTCATGCGCGAAGAGGACATCCCCACCTTGATGGGTAATTACGACGAAGGCGTGGGTCATGACAGCGGCGACTGCGGCTGCGCCTACCGCACACCGGAAGCGCAAGCCCTGGGCGAACGATCTATCGCCTGGACAAACGCCCATGTCACAGCAGAAAATAAAAAATATTTGCGCAACCTGCCCATGACCATGACCGTGATCATGGACAGGCTGCGGGTGACACTCGTGCATGGCAGTCCGCGGCGCATCAACGAATACCTATACGAAGACCGGTCGGAGCCCAGCGTAGAACGCCTTTTCGACCTGATCGGTGCTGACGTCATCGTCTGCGGCCACACCCATAAACCCTACGACCGCGCCCTCTCCACCGGATCGCGCCGCCTGATCAACGCCGGCAGCGTCGGCAAACCCAAGGACCACGATCCACGCGCCGGGTTCGTTATCCTCAGCGTGAACAGCAAAGATTTACAAACAGAATTTGTGCGCGTGGAATACGACGTGGAAAAAGCGGCCCGAGCCATCGAGGCCACGGAAATGCCCGCTGAATTCGCGGCCATGCTGCGCACGGGCAGCGGCTAATCGGCTTAACCGGAACGAAATTGACTAATCAGCGGAAATTAAAACGGCCGAAGAAACACCATCTGCGAAATCTCTAAGATCTGAGCACGCTGAGATCGACCTTCACGCCTGCTGCGGCCCATCTCCTTCTGTTGCAGCAAAAGGTTCAGGCATCCTATAATCTACAAAATCAACAAACTGGCATTAGATAACGTGTCTAGGTCACTTGCTAAACAGGTCATTTGAAAGATTATTCATACTGCGAAATCCAAGAAGGAGCACATCATGAGCAGCCAAAAAAAAGCACTGAACAGATACACTCTTCCTATTCCCGAGAAGGTGCCGCCGGTAGACACACCGATGAGTGCCGAGGAGGCGGAACGGCCCCAGCCTACCTCATTTCTGCGCCCGCCAGACGGCGCGCCTAATGTACTGATCATTCTTATTGACGACATGGGCTTTGGCGCCAGCAGCGCGTTCGGCGGGCCCTGTGATATGCCCACAGCCGAACGGCTGGCCCAGGGAGGGTTGAAGCTGACGCGCTTCCACACCACAGCGCTTTGCTCACCAACGCGCCAGGCGCTGCTCACCGGCCGCAATCACCACACGGTCAACATGGGGGCCATCGCCGAGACGGCGACCGCTTTTCCAGGTAACACTGGCCTGCGGCCTGATTCCTGTGCCACAGTCGCCCAGGTCTTGCGCATGAACGGCTACAACACCGGCGCATTCGGCAAAATGCACCAGACGCCTCCCTGGGAGACCAGCCCATCCGGACCCTTCGACCGCTGGCCTACAGGGGACGGCTTCGAAAAATTTTACGGCTTTCTGGGTGGCGACTGCAACCAATACGCGCCACCGCTTACCGACGGGGTGACGGCCATTGATCCGCCGAAGACCCCCGAGGAAGGCTATCACCTGACGGAGGATCTGGTTGACCAGGTCATCACCTGGACCGGCTCGCTGCAGTCGTTGACCCCGGACAAGCCGTGGTTCGCCTACCTCTCCTTCGGGGCGACGCACGCACCGCACCATGCGCCGAAGGAGTGGATCGACAAATATAAGGGCAAGTTCGACCACGGCTATGACCGGCAGCGCGAAATTACGTATGAAAGGCAGAAAGAACTGGGCGTTATTCCGCAGGATGCCGAACTGACACCGACCACGGATTGGATTCCCGATTGGGACGAGTTATCAGACGACGAGAAGAAGGTGGGGCTGGCACTGGTCGAGGCGTACGCGGGCATGGCCTCGCACACGGATCACCACGTCGGCCGTTTGCTGGACGTCCTGGAGGATCGCGGCGTGCTGGAGAACACGCTGGTCTTCTACATTATGGGCGATAACGGAGCCTCTGCGGAGGCGGGACCTTACGGCACGTTCAACGAAATGGCTTATCAGAACAATATCTTGATGACGGCCGAAGACATCCTACCACACATCGACGAAATCGGCGGGCCGGAGTCCTTCAATCATATGCCCTCCGGCTGGGCGCATGCTTTCAACACGCCCTACCAGTGGAGCAAGATCGTGGCCTCCCATTGGGGCGGCACGCGCACGGGGACGATCGTTCATTGGCCGGATGGATTTCAGGCCCGCGGCGAGGTGCGCAACCAGTTTCTGCACGTCATCGACGTCGTGCCCACGATTCTGGAGGCGGCAGATTTGCCAGCGCCCGACTTTGTCAACGGCATTCAGCAGAAGCCGATGGAAGGTTTCAGCTTCAACCATATCTTTGAGGACGCGGACGGCGAGGACCGGCACAAGACGCAGTATTTCGAAATCGCTTGCAACCGCGGCATCTATCACGAGGGTTGGACGGCCGTTACCCGGCATTGGCTGCCCTGGCCCGATCCACGCGAAGAGGTTCCGAACATCTACGACGATGTGTGGGAGCTGTACGCGCCGGACGACTACACCCAGGCCCACGACCTGGCCGCGGAAAATCCGCAGATGCTGCGCAAACTACAGGACCGCTTTCTCATCGAAGCCGCTAAGTACAATGTTTTGCCCCTCGATCCGCGGCAGCGCGAGCGATTCGATGCAGCAATCGCCGGCCGGCCCGACCTGCTCGCCGGGCGCACCAAGATGACGCTCTATCCCGGCGCTTCGCGCTTGAACGAGAACACCGTGCCCAACGTCAAGAACACGCACTTCAACGTGACCGCGCCGGTGATCATCGGTGATGAACCCGCGCAGGGCGCCATCATCGCCCAAGGCGGCCGTTTCGGCGGCTGGTGCCTCTATTTCAAGGATGGCGTGCCCGCCTACGCCCACAATTGGGTCGGCCTGGAAACCTATATCGTGCGCGCCGATGAAGCCGTCGAGGCAGGCGACCATGTGATCGAACTCGATTTCCGTTACGACGGTGGCGGCACCGGCAAGGGTGGAACGGCCACACTCATGTGCGACGGTCGTGAAATCGGTAGCGGTCGCGTTGAGAAGACGGTGCCGGCCATCTTTTCTTTCGATGATTATTTGGATGTCGGCCGTGACGGCGGCGAGCCTGTGGTGGACGATTACGTCGAACACGGCGGCGCTTTCAATGGCACCATCAAGCAGGTCACGATCGATATCGACCCGGACTTCCAGGAGCATGACGCGGAGCTGATGGTACGGGCGAGATATCGCAAGCAGTAGGATCAGAAAAAGGTAGGGGCAGAAAGTCAACTGACTGTCCTTCGGCAGGCGCCTCAATCAGAACTGTCATGCCTTCGTTCAACCCGACTGGAACATAATCTCCTGTGAACGATTGAAGTTTTATCTAAACTACCATGAGCTATCACGACAAACAGGCAATCGCGAGATACCCATCTGCATACTGGTAGTGATTAGGTTTTGAATGTTCAAGCTCTTCCTACAGACAGAAAAATTCAAAGGGGCCAGGGCTAAAAAATTCGGGAGAAGAAATATGTCAATATTTAAGCGCTTGATTGGCGTATTTACACTTCGGCCACAAGTCTTTGAGAATATCGGCCAGGATCCGGCCGCCACGTGGCAGGCGGCGCTCATCGTGGGCATTGTCGGCTTCATTTCAGCCGTCAGCGCAGCCATTTCGGCCGTGATCTGGGGCGTGGCCTTCCGGGCCAGCAACGTCGGCCTGGGTGTTCTTGACGGCACGATCGCCGATTTCGGCTTTCGCCTGCCTACCCTGAACGGTCCCATCCCCGCCTTTTTGAGCACCTTTGTCGGCGCCTATGTCTCGTGGCTGCTCTGGGCGCTGGTGACCTGGCTGATCGGCGAGTATATCTTCCACGGCGACACCGGTTTTGCCGAGCTGGCGCGCATCACGGGCTATGCCAAGGCGCCGCAAATTTTGTCCGGCCTGGGTTTCATTCCCGGAGTGGGCTGGATCGCGCGGCTGGTTGGCTGGGTGTGGATGCTCTTAGCTACTTTTTTCGGCGTGAAACAGGGTCTGGAATTGAGCAGCGGTAAGACGCTGCTGACGATCATCCTCAGTTCCCTGGCTTCATTTGTGATCAACTGGTTTGTTATTAACCCTATTTTCGCGCGCCTGTTTTAACTACTTCCCCGGAAATCAGGCATAAATTTTTATCCGTTGTACCACTTGAAGTTTCCGGGGAAATGATCGCATAATATAGGAGGAGTAATATGACAGCTTCAACTGAAAAGACATTCGAGAAAACAAAACCGGCAAATGAACTTATTACGGCCGGTCCGGTAACGCTGGCCTGGCGTTCGACCTGGCTGGACCAGCGCGCCTTTAACGCCGTCAACCATGATTGGCGCCCGCTGCGGCGCGGCATCACGGTACTGGCGGCGGCGCTGCTAATCGCCGCCATCGCCCGTCTGGTAGGTACCGGATTGGGTATCCTTACATCGCCGCAAATTGATGTGCTGCAGGGGCAGATTTTTACGGCGCTGACCGGGACTACCTATTATGAATCGCTGGCCGCGCAATCGCCGGATTTCACCACACAGTTTCAAGCGGGCTATACCGCGCTATGGGAGCTGATCAGGCTGCTGGGCGGCTACCCGTCTTATACGGGCATGGCCGGAGCCTTGATCGGGCTGTTATTCACATTTGGCAGCTGGTTCATTTATTCAACGCTGGCTTTCGTCGTCGGCCGTTGGTTAGGTGCGGATGCATCATACGGCCGTACGCTGGGCGTGTTCGCCCTGGCCTACACGCCGGTGATGCTCACCGTGGTTAAGGCCATTCCCGGCGCCTACGTGGCCTCGTCACTCATCTTTCTGCTTACCCTGGTGGCTAAATTCCTGGCCGCGCGCGAGGTATTTAAACTCGGGTCTGGTGGCGGAGTGGCGGCGGTTCTGCTGCCCTATTTGATCGGCCTCATTCTGCTCATTGGGCTGCTGATTTTCGCCGCTGCCTTGGGCCTGAATCAGGTACCCTATCTCGATGAAATATTACGCACGCTTAGATTTGCGGGCGGCTTCTCTAATTAGCCGGGAGACTAACCATGCACGAACGATTACATACCTATTCTCAAGTTCTACAACTCAACACGCAAACACTGTTGGATTTTAAATACGCGCCGGACGGCTTGATGCGCGCTTTGCAGCTGTTTACGGTTGTCGCCCTGATAGCCGGCCTGGGGCTGTGGCTCGGTATCCCCGTGCAGCTGGAGCGCCCGGTATTGTATGAGGAGCTGGGCAACGCCCAGGCGATCATCGACAACATAACCAACAATGTGGAGCCGTTTCTGTCCCAGAATATCCCTTTCCTGCAATCTCAGGAGCAACTGGCCGGAGCGATTGCCGAAGGCGCGAATGCGGCGGGCGATGTAGTTAATCAACTGCTGGCCGGCGCCGAAACAGAGGCCGAAAAGCTCAGCCCCCCGCTGGGCACGCGGCTGAGCCGCGTGATCCGCCTGTTCGGCCAGTGGATATCCATACCACTGGCGATCCTGGCCAATTGGCTGCCAGTGGCCCTGTTGGCGATGGTGATCGCCAAACTACTGGGCGGCCGGGCGACGCTCAGCCAGCATTTGACGGCCGTGCTCTTAGCGTCCGCTCCCCTAGTGCTGCTCCTGCCCAGTTATATCCCGTATTTGGGCTCGATCATGCCCATCACCTTTGCCTATGCGATCGGCATGTTCGGCAATATCATCGCTTTAGTGGGACTGGCCTGGGCGGCGTTGATTCTAATTCAAGGGATGGCTCTGGCCCACGAGTTTTCCTGGGCGCGCGCGACGGGGGTATTACTGCTCAGTTGGCTGGCGCTCTATGTCCTCCTGCCCCTGGCCGGCATCCTGATTGCCGGATACATCCTGCCGTTGTAGCATTCCGTTTTAAAGGAGATCCAATCCTTCCTGTGTTCCAGGTCTTTCAATTGTTGGGCCGCTAACTTTGTCGCCGAAGATGCGATTGCAACCCACTTCATTCAGCTGATCGATTTAAGTAAACAAATACATGCCAACGATTGTTTGACAATCGGGGGGATTTTTCTGTCTGGAGTTCTTTCAAAGGACTGATATAATATCTTCACTCAAGATAAAACAAAAAAATTGCAAGTACAATAGCGAAATCATGTCCGGTCAAGACACAATACCAGATCATCTCATTCGGACAAAATTTTACCCGCCGCGCGTATCGGAACAGTTGATCCACCGGCAGTCACTCATAGAGCGCCTTAATGGGCGCCTGGATTGGCCGGTAACGCTCATATCTGCCGGGGCTGGTTACGGTAAAAGCACGTTGGCGCACCAATGGTTGCAGGCAAATGATTGCCCTTTTGCTTGGCTTTCTCTGGATAGTTATGACAGCGAGCTTGACCTCTTCGCAGATTACCTGATAGCCGCTTTAGGAACCGTTTATTCCCCAATTGGCAAGGAAGCCGTGAGCCTATTGACTCGTCCCCAACTGCCGGGTGCAAGGCAGTTAGGGGATAGTCTCTTACGCGATCTACACGATTTATCACAACCTGTATTCCTGGTTCTGGACGATTATCACACGATTAAAAACAACGATGTGCATGAATTTATGATGCGCCTGATCAGGCAACAGCCGGTCAATTTGCACTTGGTACTGCTGACGCGTATCGACCCTCCGCTTAATTTGGCAAGACTGCGCGGTCAAGGGCAGCTGCAGGAAATTCGCGGGAGCGATCTAAGTTTTACAACAGAAGAAGCGGCTAGTTTATTTGAGCTAATTATCGGCGACTAATTCAATGCGTGGCTGGACTAACAATTGGCGGTTAACAGTCAACAATCAAAGGTTAACAAAAACTTCCCCGGAAGCTTTTAGTTTCCGGGGAAGTTGATGGTACCATGGAAACTTCGATCCTTGAATTCGCGGCGTGGTATCGTGCGCGAAATTCAGCTTTTTAGCACCGTGCTTAGGCAGCCGGACCGCAGC
Organism: Promineifilaceae bacterium (SeqCode); assembly: GCA_046259485.1. Lineage (GTDB taxonomy): Bacteria > Chloroflexota > Anaerolineae > Promineifilales > Promineifilaceae > JAACFF01. The sequence goes on from JBJYWP010000152.1 coordinate 28,296, forward strand.
CTGGCCGTACTGCCCAACGGCGATCTGCAAAAAGACGGCTTGATCAACTACACCCGCCTGGGCATCAGCCGCGTCGACCTGGCCTTTACGCTGAAATATGAGGCTGATGTGGAGAAAGCGCGGTCAATCATCATGGAAATCATGACCGGTGACGAACGCGTTCTCGCAGAACCGCCGCCGGTGGTGGTGGTCATGAACATGGGCGAAAATGGGCTGGAGATGCAGGCACGGCCGTTTGTTCGCTACGAGGATTATGACCCAGTACAGTTTGGCTTCCGGCAGCGGATAACAGAGCACCTGAATGCAGCAGGCATCACGCCGGCTGTTTCACAACAAGATATTCAACTGAAATCGTTAGAAGAAACTCGTTAGCACCAATAGATTGCTGGCAAGGAGATAGCTTTATCATGACAACACTTAATCCTAATTATCCCGAAACACATGAGGAGCAGAACAGCACCAACAACCCGGCGCTGAATGAAGAGGCCTTTGAAAAAGCCAAAAAGCGCGGCGGTACCGAAAAAGAAGGGGGCATGACAGCCCGCGGAACCTACCTGAAAACCGGATTTTTGCTACTGCTGACCATTGTCGCCGCCATCTGGGGCTGGAACCAGGTTGTGGTGGCTACCATCTTCGGACAGGAAACGCTCGTGCCGCCGGACTGGATGTTCTTCATGTATTTTGCGACCTTTATCCTGGGCATCATGGCCATTTTCGCCGGCCGATTCACCTGGCTGGTGGCCATCCTTTATTCTCTGAGTTATGGCGCCATACTGGGTGTAACCTCCCATTACTACAATGTCCGTTGGGATGGCATTGTCGTTGAAGCCGTAGTCGGCACATTGGCCGTATTCGCCGCCACCTGGCTGCTCTACACAACAGGTATCATCAAGCCCACAGGTAAGCTGGCGATGTTTGTTACGATCGGTATGATTGGTTTCCTCCTGATATGGGGCTTTGCCTGGTTCATGTCCTTGTTTGGCGTGAATTTCAACTTCTTGTGGGAACCGAGCATTTTCAGCATCATCCTCGCCGCGTTTGTGGTGCTGCTGGGCGCGCTCAATCTGCCGCTGGATTTCAACTTCATTCAGATGTCGGCCAAATCCGGCGCACCGAAATACATGGAGTGGTATGGGGCTTATGGTCTGATGCTCTCCATGATCTGGATGTATGTGTCCATCTTGAGACTGCTGTCCCTTCTGCGATCGGATTAGTATGTCTGTTATTAAACGCTTGATTGGCGTATTTACACTTCGGCCACAGGTCTTTGAGGATATCGGCCAGGATCCGGCTGCCACGTGGCAGGCAGCGCTCATCGTGGGCATTGTCGGCTTCATCTCGGCCGTCAGCGCGGCGATTTCGGCCGTTATTTTGGGCGCCGCCTTTCGCGCTAGTAACGTTGGCCTGGGCCTTATCGATGGTGCTGTTGCCGATATCGGTTTTCGCCTGCCTACCCTGAATGGCCCCATACCTGCCTTCCTGAGCACGTTCGCCGGTGCCTATGTCTCCTGGCTGCTCTGGGCGCTGGTGACCTGGCTGGTCGGCGAGTACATATTCAAGGGAGACACTGGTTTCGCCGAGCTGGCGCGGATAACCGGCTATGCCAAGGCGCCACAAATTCTATCCGGCTTGGGCTTCATCCCTGGAATAGGCTGGATCGCGCGGCTGGTCGGCTGGGTATGGATGCTCATAGCTACCTTTTTCGGCGTCAAACAGGGCCTGGAATTGAGCAGCGGCAAGACCTTGCTGACGATCATTTTAAGTTCGATAGCCGTTTTTATTGTGAACTGGTTTGTGGTGAACCCTATCTTCGCCATGCTGTTCTGAGGCTTAGAGCTTCAATCAGTATGCGAAAAACACAAATAGCCTCAACAAAAAACGGGCGATCCCTTAGGGAAATAATCGGGAACCAATAGACGATGAACCACTCCACTAACGAAGAACAGAAATCACAGTCAATTTTCCGTAGCGGCTGGGAGTACGTCGAGCCCTGCGTGCGCGCAAGACTTCCCTTGAGGCTGCTGCTGATTGATTCTCTTATTCGTATCTGACCATAAGTTTTTTACACCTTATGAATCTAGTTAACACGTTGAACAAATCCACTCTGAGAATTATCTCAAGCTTGCTCGTTCTTTTTACCCTGGGCGCGCTGCCGGCGATATTTGGCGGTGAATTACTGGCGCAGGACAGCCAGGATCGGCAGGTTGTCACCGTAGCCACCAAAGAAATCGAGCCTTTCGTTTTCGTCGATGGGGGGAATGTCAGCGGTTTCAGCATTGACCTGTGGCAGGCAACAGCCCAGGAAATGGGCGTCGATTTCGAGTATGAAATCGTCACCACGGTGCAGGATCAGTTAGATGCAGTGGAATCGGGCCAGGCGGATGCTGCTATTGCGGCAATCAGCATCACGGCCGAACGCGAAGAAGAGATCGATTTTTCGCACCGCTATTTTGAATCCGGATTGGGAATTCTGACCCGTTCCGGCAGCAGCACCCCTTTGCTGGACACTTTTCGCCTGGCATTCTCGCCGGGGCTGCTGCGTCTTTTTGTTTTTATGGTTCTGACGATTCTCATTGCTGGTCACATCATCTGGCTTATTGAAAGGAGGCGAAATGAAGAATTTCCACAGACCTATCTACGCGGCGTCTCGGAAGGCATCTGGTGGGCGGCGGTGACAGTGACGACGGTAGGCTACGGCGATCGCACGCCAATCGGGCGGGCAGGACGCTTATTCGGCATCTTCTGGATGTTTGCCGGGCTTTTCATCATTGCTAATTTCACCGCCGGCGTTACATCTCAAATGACGCTGCAAACGCTGCAAGGGACAATCAACGGCCCGCAGGACCTGCCCGGAAAACAGATTGTCACCGTGGCCGGGAGTACATCCGATGAATGGCTAACTAGTGAGGGGATCCGGCATCAAACGGTGGAAACGATTGAAGAAGCTTACAATCTGCTCGACGCAGAAAGCGTCCAGGCCGTCGTCTATGACCATCCTGTTTTATTGTATTATGCCCAGCAGAATGAAGACAAGGATCTCCTTGTTCCCGGTGGACCCTTTAATGTAGAAGATTACGGTATCGCCTTTCCCGAGGGCAGCCCATTAAGAGAAGAGGTTAATCGTGCCCTGCTCATTCTGACCGAAAACGGCGCTTACGATCAGATTTATAGCAAATGGTATGGATCCTGAGCGGACCAATAAAGAAGAAACGACATGAAGTTAGCGGTAACTGAAAATGGCGATCAAATAGCCGCTGCGGAAAATGCACCCTTAGAAGCGCTGTGTCCTATCTGCAAACATCAGGTCTCTCTTCGCAAACGACGCCTAATGAACGGCCGTGGTTTTGTATATTTTTGGCGGCATAAGCCCGGAGGTAGCCTCAACTGCAAAGCGCGAACAAGCTTTCTTCGTGGCTGAGTATCTCCTTATAATTTACAATTAACAGACTATTTATTCACCCAAGAAAATTAAGGAGATTATTCAATGTTTCGACGAATTTTAGGCGCGATAATCCTGGTCGCCACGGTGGTTGTCCTGGCCATCTTGATCGCTGCCGCCTTCTTTGTAGGTCCGGCGATTGATTCGATCAGTAGCGGGTTGGATAACAGCCTTGCCCTAACGGTCGATGCTTTGAATACTGTGGCAGATACACTTTCGCAAACACAGTCGACGTTATCATCGGTGAATGATTCCATGGATACGGCCGCAATAACTACGGGCACTTTGTCTAAGACAGTCGCGGATACAATTCCTTTATTGGATCAGGTTTCCTTCTTAGTCGCGGATCAGGCGCCAACCAATATTGAGGCGGTACAAGCGGCCGTACCCAATATCGCCGCCGTGGCCGGCGTGGTGGACGATGCCCTGACCAAGCTCAGCAGTTTCAAAATTGATCAGACGATTCCCATACCGCTCAACCCGATCGACATTAATTTCGACCTGGGTATCGATTACGAGCCTGCAGTGCCCTTTGATGAGACGATGTTGGAATTGGGGACCAGTCTCGACGGGCTTCCCGTAGCGCTGCGCGCGCTTGACAGCCAGCTGGCGGTGTCGGCAGCCAATCTGGAAACGCTCAGCGGTAATTTAGACGCCGCCGCGGGAGATATTGGTGCGGTCAATGCGGAGGTAGCTAAATTTATCCCGCTGCTTGATCAGTACCTGGCCCTACTCGACCAGGTGATTGGCACAATCGATCAGTTGAGCGCGCAGATCGCGGCCAATCTGGCGACGGTCAAGATGGTGGCTACGATACTGCCAATTGCGCTGGCGGTCACGCAGCTCGCGCCGCTGGTCGTGGGTTGGGATCTTTTAACCGGCAGATCTGACCCGGAGGTCGTTGCTAAAAAGGTTGAAGAGGAGCTGGAAGCAGATGCCGGCAGCGCCGGGGAGACGAAAATGGAAGAGATGGAGGAACACCAGGCCGGCAAAGAAGCCTAAGATACTGCGAAAGAGAGGACGGACGAAGTATAATTGTCTTATAAATCAACCTATCAAACATTCAAATAAAGGAGACACAACATGGCAAACAAGAACGATCGTTTGGTTGTAGGCTACTATGCCAACAAAGCGGCGGCAGAGGCTGCTGCCGAAGATATTAAGGATTGGGATCGCTGGGATGATGATATCAAGCTGGGCGCGATGGCTATCCTGACCATCGACCCCGGCTCGGGCAAACTACATGCTGACGAAATTGGCGAGCGGTCGACGAAGCGCGGCGCGCTGTGGGGCACGGCCATCGGCGCAGGCCTGGGGCTCCTTACCGCGGGCATCGCCTTGATTCCGGGCATCATCATTGGGGCAGCCGCCGGCGCCGGCGTAGGCGCTTTGAACCACAAGAGCGTGGGCATGAGTGACGCCGATCGCGACGAGCTGGTTGAAAATTTGAAACTAGGCGGCGCGGCGCTGGCGGTCATGTGCGACGATTTTGAAGTTGAGCCGGTAGAGGCGCGGATGGTAACAGAAGGCGGCAAGGTTGATTCATATACCGTACCTGACGAAACGGCCGATGTGATTACCAAGGCTGCCGAAGCACAGGTCGCAGCCAGTGAGGCTATTGATTCGGCCGTTGATGAGGCAACCGACGAGGTACAGGACGCCGCCGAAGCGGCCTCGCGGTCCATCGATGTAGATCTGCCCGACCTGGACGATACAGCCAGGGGAGCGGTGAGCAAGATCGCCGCCGTAACCGGCATGGGCGCCGTCGAGGCGGCAAAGTTTTATGACAGCGGCGTCGCCAAAGCTTCCAACCTTTTGGAACGCGCCGCCACGCCACAGGGCCGCGCGGAACTGGCCGAGGAGACGGGCTTAGACGAGAACGAGATTCTGGTCCAGGCCAAGAAACTGGACCTCATGCGCGTGAAAGGCGTCGGCGTTAAGTATGCCGCGCTCTTGCTCGCTGCCGGCGTGGACACGGTACCCGAACTGGCAACGCGCAATCCTAAAAACCTGTTAGCCAAGATGGAAGAGATCAACAAGTCAAAGGGCCTGGTCGAAGGACTGCCCTCCGAAGAACAGGTCGGCGACTGGGTGGCCCAGGCCAAAGAACTGCCGCGTATGATTTATTACTAGCCGGCAGACTATTTCCCCGGAAACTCTTCGGCAGGCGATCCTGACCTTGTTGGGAACAGTTTCCGGGGAAATAATTCTTTCAACCAGGAGTTATACAGAAACTCATTAAATTGCTCTGGCGACCCCATAGGAAGGATATCATCATATGTGGAAGAAAATTGTCACCTTCATTCTCGGAGCGCTCTTTGTGCTTCTCTTTGTGGTCTTTGTGCTTGGCCTGGTCGTCAATCGCGACTTGTTATCCCCCGAACTTTATTCCCAGGCTATGACGGAGAATAATACTTACGAACGTCTTTATACGGATGTTTTTGCCGATCCGGCCGTGCAAGAAGCATTTAAGGAAACGACCGGCGTGCAGATCGATCTGCTCACCGAGGAAGCGTATGCCCAAGTGGTGAGCGCACTCTATTTGATCCTGCCGCCGCAGCGCATGGAAGCCGGCATGGATGCTTTCTTCAGCAACCTCACCGCTTATCTCAAGGGTGATATCCCCGAACTGCAAGAAGACGTGAACTTCGGTTCGGCCGTGACCCCGGAAGTGCTGGCCGATCGCGTGGTCAAAGCGTCAACGGCTGTAGCTCTGGACCTGGTTGATAAGACGGTGCCTATTGTCGAGAACAAATTAGAGCCGCTGGTCGAGGAAGAGCTCGTCGCCTACCTGGATAATTTCAACGAAGGGCGCCTCATTCCGATTCCACCCAAACTCGTTCGCGCTTCCGTATCCAGTTTCACGTCCGTCGCTAACGAGCAGTTAACGACCGTGATGCTCGGTCCGGCGAACGAGACCGCCGGCCCGGAGACGCGTCTACAAATGGAAGCGGCCCTGGCCGAAGACGATCTGCCCGCGGCGATCTCTCTGGCGATCGGCGAACGACTGTCGCTGCGGGTCAGCGAGCGTATCGCGGCATCCGAAGATAAACTGGCCCAATCGCAGGCCCTGGTGGGCATTTCCGGCGCGGCCATGGCCATCGGTGAGACGCGTGACTCGGCCGTAGCCGGCCTGAATACGGCGCGCGGCTATGTGGGCATGCTGCAGGCGGCGCTGCTGCCCCTGGCGATCATTCTTTTGGTCCTGCTGCTGATCATTGTCTGGCTGAACAGCGACGATTTGCGCTCGGCGCTTCGCGCCGCCGGATGGACCCTGGTGATCGCCAGCGGGTTGGTACTGCTGCTGTGGCTCATCGCCGGTTTCGTTCTGCGTGCGCGGGTGTCGGCCGGATTGGCGATGGCCGCACTGGGACCGGCCAGCCTGGACGCCATTATCGACGACGTCGTCGGCTCGCTGCTGGGCGGCATCTGGGGTTCCGTGTGGTCGACCGCCCTGGTCTGGCTGATCATCGGCCTGGTTTTCCTGGCCCTCAGCTACAGCCGTGCCCTATTCAGTGCCCTAGAAAAAGCACTCTCCGGCGTGTGGGAATACAAATGGTGGGTGTTGGGCGGCTTGATCACGGTGTTTGTGCTGCTGCCCCTGCTCCTCAACATCTTCCGCGGCGACGCGCGGGCGGCCAACCAACCATGCAACGGGCACGTGGAGTTGTGCGACCGGCCGATCAACGAGGTCGCCTATGCCTCCAGCCACAACTCGATGTCCATCGCCGAGTATGGCTGGGTGTGGCCGATGCACGATGGTACACTCACGGAACAGCTGGATGCCGGTGTGCGCGCCTTATTGATTGACACCCACTACATCGAAGGTCCGCAGGAACTAGAAGAGTTCAACAGCTCGCTGTCGCCCAAGGACCAGGAAATCGTACGTAAAGCACAGGAGGTGATTGTTGAACCGGCGCAGGAAGGGGAATTTCTTTGTCACCAGTTATGCCGTCTGGGCTGGACGCCGCTTCCGGATTCGCTGGAAGAGATACGTGTTTGGCTGGCAGGAAATCCGCGCGAGGTGCTTTTCCTAATCATCCAAGATGAAATCACGGCCCAAGATACGGATAAGGCGATTCAAGCGGCGGGTCTTATCCCCTATATTTACACCCACCCGGAGGGAGATGCGTGGCCAACGTTGAGGCAGCTTATCGACAGCGGCCAGCGCCTTCTCGTCATGGCCGAAAATGAGGGTCCGCCGCCGGATTGGTATACAAATGCCTGGACTGTGACCGAGGAAACGCCTTATACATTCATCGTTCCCGAACAGTTCAGCTGCGAGCCCAACCGCGGTGATACCGGCAAACCATTTTTCTTGCTCAATCACTGGATTCAGCGCGGTTCACCGAATCGCGTCGATGGGGCGATTGTCAACGATTATGACTTTTTACTGGCGCGAGCCCAACAGTGCGCCGAAGAACGGGGCAAGATGCCCAATTTCGTGGCCGTGAACTGGTTCAGCCAGGGCGATCTGGTCGATGTTGTGGATACGCTGAACGGGGTCTATAATGCACCGGAATAGATGCGCCGGCACAAAAGTGGTCCTTTAAAAAAGAGTCGTTTTTACTCGGGGCCGTTTCGAGGATATAGCTTATGCAAGGATTTCGCGTCTCACGCCAAACTTTTATCAGTGACCTTATCTCCGGCCTGATCATGGCCCTGGTTAATATCCCCGGGGCGTTGGGCAACGGGCTGCTGGCAGGGGTGAACCCTGTCTACGGCCTTTACTCGATGATCGCCGGGACGACGGTGGCCGCGATTTTTACCAGTTCGGTAATCATGAATGTCGACTCCACCAGCGCGACGGCCATCGCCAGCGGGGAGGAACTGGCTGGACTGAACCCAGCCGACCAGCTTGCCGCTCTGGTAGTCCTGGGCATTTTAGTAGGCCTCTTTCAGCTGATCTTCGGTATTTTGAAGCTGGGTTTTCTGACGCGCTTTATTTCCAATTCGGTCATGACCGGCTTCCTGACGGGCATCGGCATCCTGACGATTCTGGGCCAGGTGGGGGATATCACGGGCTATTACAGTGGCGCATCCAACAAGGTGATACGCACGATTGACACCGTGACCCACGCGGGGCAGATTCATCTAACGACGCTGGGCGTCGGGCTGCTGGTGATGGCGATCATATTTATCATGGATCGCACGAAATATGGCCGTTATTCCTATCTCGTCGCCCTCCTTGCGGCGACGATCCTGGTAGCCGTTTGGCAGCCGGTGGGCGTGGCCGTGGTCGGCGATTCAACGGCCGTGCCCCGTTCTTTCATCCAGTTGCATCTGCCCGACCTCTCCCTCGTTCCGCGCTTGATCATCCCCGCTCTGGCCATCGCTATCATTGCTCTGGTGCAGGCGGCGGGCGTCAGCCAGAGTGTACCCAACCCTGACGGCGAGTATCCCGATCCCAACGGCGACTTCCGCGGCCAGGGCCTGGCCAACGTGGCCACCGGTTTCGCGGGAGGCATTCCCGTCGGCGGATCGCTCTCCGGCACAACGCTGATCAAACAGATGGGCGGCCAGACACGCTGGGCCAATATCTTCACCGGCCTCTTCGCTATGGTCGCCGTCTTGACCGTGGGTCCGCTGATCGAGCTCATCCCCATGCCCGCCCTGGCAGGCATTCTGGTCATGGTCGGTATCAGCATGATCAACGTTGGACGCCTGCAGATCGTGCGCAACACGGGCGCGACGCCCATGCTGGTGATGGCGGTCACGCTCGTGGCCACCCTCTTCCTGCCGATCCAGTATGCCGTTGGTGTCGGCGTTATTTTACACATCCTGCTCTATGTCTTCTCATCCTCGGAACAGGTACGCATTACAAGTGTGCAGCGGCAGGAAGACGGCACATTGGTGGAAACCGAGGCACCTTCAGAACTGAGCAGCGAGGAAGTCTATATGCTGGTCCCCTTGGGCAGCCTCTTTTTTGCGGGAGCTACCCAATTGGAAGAGAACCTGCCTGATACCGGCGATGCCGAACACTCAGTGGTAATCCTCGGCCTGCGCGAGCGCGATGAGGTGGGCAGCACCTTTATTAACGTCATCAACCGTTATGCCATAGAACTGCAGGCGAGCGGTAACAGGCTGATGCTCGCCGGCGTGAACGAACGCGTGCTCGAACAGCTGCAAAATACGGGCGTGGCGGCAATCATCGGTGAAGAGAATATCTACCCCGAACAGGCGGCAGTCGGGGCGGCAATGCTGGCGGCGGAAACGGCGGCCGAGGCTTGGATTGAAGAGCAGAAATAGCAGCGGAGCCGACCACCATGAGCATGGATTCTCTATATACGAATCCGCAAGAAACAGCAGATGAATTCAGCGGTCTAACTCAGGCTGAAGCGGAAGCACGCTATGTGGAGGGCCAGGATAACAGTATCGCTTTTAAGCACGGCCGATCGAAAAAAGAGATCGTTCGTTCAGCACTTTTCAACGTCTTTACGTTTGATCTAGTCGGGGTTGCAGTCGTCTTCTTGCTGCTGAATCAGCCATTTAGTGCCTTCTTCAGCGTGCTTATCATGGTGCTCATTTTCGCTTATAACATCTCCCAGGCCTTCAAAGCCAAGGATAAGTTAGACTCATTATTGGAATTGACAAGACCCGAAGCTTCGGTGATCCGCGACGATAAGCTGCGGGCTGTCGATCCCAATGAAATTGTCCGCGGTGATGTGGTCATGATCGGGCCGGGAGATCAATTTTTCACCGACGGCCATTTGCTGAGCGACGACCCGATCTCCGTGAATGAATCATGGATTACCGGTAATTTGGCACCGCGGTCGCTTGAATTGGGAGACACCGTTCTGGCGGGGAGTTACTGTCTTACCGGTCATGGACTTTACAAAGTGGTTGCGGTTGGAGAAGATCGCCAGGTTTCAGCAGTCCTCGACAAGATGAATACGGCCACGCAGCCCACGACGCCCCTGGAAAAGATCATCTTCCGCGTCTTAGCCGGTTTGCGCATCCTGGTGATCCTCCTGGGCGCCTACTTAATCCTTCGTTTTATGTTCTTTGAAGACGATCCCGCGCAGCGAGGCATTTACGAGTCAGCACTTTCGATCATTTTAGGACTGGCTCCAGGCGGGATCTATTTCATGATCCTGTTGAGCTATATCAGCGGATCATCGCAGTTGGCTGCAACAGGCGCTCTGTTAAATCACGAAGAATCCGTGGAAGTCCTGGCGCAAACGGATGTGTTATGCCTGGGCAAAGCGGGGACGCTGACCGGCACGCTAGTCAATTTTGAGGCATTGGAAGAATCGGGAGAGGAAGAGAGCTTCTCGGAGAGCCACGTGCAGCAAATCCTGGGCGACTTCGCGCGCAGCACGCGCTCACGCAGCAAACTCATCCTGGCCATGAAAGAAAGTTTCGACGGCACCAAACGTCAGGTCGATGAGGATGCTTTGTTCCTCTCTATCGCCGGATGGCAGGGCATCATCTTCAGCGATGATGATTTAGAGGGTAGTTTCATCCTCGGTTTTGAAAACGCGCTGGCTGACAACCTGGATTGGGTCCAATCTGTTGGTGAGCGCGCTGGTGAAAAACGCGATGAGGAGGCGGAAGATTGGCGAACATTGAGTAACCGTGCAGTGAAGCATTTTCTTTTTGCCTACTCTCCGCAGTTAGAGCCCTTACACCACCGTAACGGCCGTCCGCGGCTTCCGGAAAACCTGATTCCTCTCGGTTACCTGCGATTTTCAGAAGGCGTGCGGCCGGAAGCGCAGCAAACGACATCCACTTTTCTTGATTCAGGCATGGCGCTCAAGGTCCTATCGTCTGATAAGGTTGAGCGCGTGCTGGAAGCAGCCACGGAGGTGGGACTCTCCAACCCTGATGGATCCGCGCCTGATGCCCTTTCCGGAAGAGAGCTATCGGATTTGTCCGCTGAAGATTACGCGGATGCTGCGGCTCGTGTGGAAGTCTTTGGGCTTCTGACCGCTGACCAAAAGAGTGAAATTGTCGACTCTTTGAAACAGCAAGGGGCGCTGGTAACCATGATCGGCGACAGTGTCATGGATCTGGCCGCCCAGCAAGAGGCCAATTTGAGCATCGCCTTTCGCGACAGCGTACAGGCGACACTGAGTATTGCTGATGTCATCCTGCTGGATGACACACTCAATGGGCTACCGGCTGTCCTGGAAACGGGGCAGCGCATCTTCAACCGCTTACTTGATGTCCTGGAGCTGACGTTAACCCACGCGCTGACGGCTGTGCTACTAACGATCGTGGCTCTTATCAGCGGCGCAAGATATTTCCCTTATCTTCCGGCACAAAATACGGCCATTACCCTCATCACGATCACGCTGCCGTCGATCGGGCTCTCCTACTGGCTCGGTCCGGGTGCGGTGCGCACGAAAGGCCTGGGCAGACGGCTGGCATTTTTCATCCTCCCCGCGGGCATCACCATCGCCTTCCTCGTACTCGGTACCTATGTCATAATGGGACAGTGGATGGGGAGTACCGTCTATGCGCGCATTGTGTCCACGCATTTGCTCGTCGGCAGTGGTTTACTGCTGGTGATATTTGCACAGCCGCCGTCAGAGTTCTGGGTTGGCGGCGATGTGCTCAGCGGTGACAGAAGGCCGGCCATACTCGCCGTAGGGCTCTGGTTCCTGTTCATCCTCATAACCATCCTTCCATTTACAGCCAGAATACTGGGACTCAGCACATTGCGGTCGCCCGAGCACTATTTGTGGGTCATGGTTTTGCTGGCCGTTTGGGTGCTTGTCATCAGGGCCCTTTGGCGCACCGATTGGTTCCGCCGGCTGACCGGCATCGCCGGTTTAGATGAGGAAATCCCCCCGTGGTTGTCGTAAACTTGGGATAAATTTAACTTCCTCTTTTTCCATTCCAAACTACCTCAAAGATTAGTGATTAATTATTGACTGTCAGCTATTTATTCGTTACCACACCCCCGGCAGTAATCTATAACGCGTCTCCTGCGTGTATGCCTCGTAGCCGGGCAGTTCGGCCGTTAATGTCTTATCCTCCAAACGCGTGCGCAAAACAAAAAGGGCGGCCAGGATCAGGCTGGGAATCAGAGCCCATAATGAACCGAGCAGAAAAGGCGTGGCCGCCTGCGAGGTGATAGCGCCCACGTAGCCGGGATGGCGCACAACGGCATATGGTCCACCCGTGGCGACGACATGCCCGCGTTCTTTCTGGATACGCACCCCTTCGGAGAAGAAAGCGTTCGATACCATTGCCCACAGAAAGAGCCCGTATCCCAGGACTGCAAACAGCAGCCCTCCCAGGTGCACGGCCAGGGGCAGCGGCGCCGTCCAGCCCCAACGGTAATCAAGCCCGGCCACTACCCACGATAAGACCATCATCGTGCCGGAGAGCATGGTGATCCGCTTATCCCACGGCTTGACACCCTCGTCGAGCATCCCTTTTTGGCGCTCGGCCAGCAGTTCCGGATTAATCGGGATAAGCAGCAAGGGATGGGCGATCAAAGAAAGCCCCAGTACGATGATAAAAACCCAGCCCCAGAACCAGTGCAGTGTCCCCGCCGCTAAAAATAGGATCGCTGCATAACCCACGAGCCCCAACGCAGCCTGGGCGATCCATTTAATGACTTCTCTTCGCACCTCCCCCGTCATGCTCCAGCCACTTCCCTTACCTTACTCAATATTAACAAAAAGCCACATAGAACCTTACCAGATAAATCGGCCGGTAGCGATCATAGAGCGTGATAATGAGCGTCAGCAGCAGTACGAAGACGAGGGCGTTCGTCAGCGTGGCCAGGGTGAAATGGCGATAACGGGCATAGGAGATAAGCAGGAAAACAGACAGATTGACCGCGAACATGACCAGGCCATGGCGCAGCACCTTGGGCCAGGTCACACCACGCCGTGCCAGCCATTCGCTCAACAACGTATTAATAATGATTACGATCGTGATCGCCAGGGCCAGTTCCCAATCAGTGGATCGGATGCCGGGCAAGATATGGGCGAAAATAATAACCAGCAGAGACACCAGCGCCGTCTTTTCAAATAACTCCTGGTCCAAAAAGCGGTCTGCCAGGCGGCGAGACGTTCTGAGTATACGTTCCTCGGGCGGCCGATCCAGGTGCGCGTCCGGTTCGAAGGAGACCTGCCAATCCGCCGGGGGCAGTTCGCGCCGCAGCCGGCGCCAGATGAAAACCGCCAGCAGCACAAACCCGGCCGTGGTCAGGATAAATAGGCCGGCCTGGGCGCTGAGGATCTCCGCCCAGGAAACTGTCAGCGGGTAACCCAGGCCCAGCTTTAACATATCCGTCACGTCCAGCCGGGCCACGTGAATCCAATACTCCTGCGGCAGCTTGATCACAATCCAGATCAAAGCCGTCACGCCGAGCAGCATGCTTGCCGTGAGCCTGCGCGGATTCCAGCGCAGGCGATAAACTTCGTAAAAGATGAAAAAATACTCGAAGACGTTGGGAAACAGGAGCAGCAGCCAGCGAAATTGGAATACTTCAAACAACAAGACGCCCAGAAGACGGTAATAAAAGAGAAAACGGCCGAGGCGCACGGCCGTGTAATTTGTCCAGTTGCGTAATGTAGCGATATAGGCGATAGCCAGGTAATAAATATCCAGCGCCTTGTCATAACCCTGGTAACCCGCAAAAGTGAACCCACTTAAGGCCTGGAATATCGTCTGGTCAACCGCGTCGAGAATTAACGCCGCCAAAATACCCGGCAGTGGATAGCGCGGTATCGTCAGCGGTACCAGCACGCGAGCCAGCACAACGGCCCAAAAAACGATCAGATCGACAGATATACTCATGGCCCTGCCCCATCATTATACCATGGCTGCCGCTGCCTCTCGCCCGCGTCAGCTCCTTACTCTTCTCAAACCGGAAGGGTAGATAGATTTAGCGGTAACGCAGCAGCCGCAGGGCGTTGAGCACGACGAGAATGGTGCTTCCTTCGTGCAGGACCACCGTGCCGCTGAGGTCCAGCCAGCCCAGCACTGAGGAGAGAATCAGGAAGGCGATCACGATTAGGGCGATGGCCAGGTTTTGCAAGATGATGCGCCGGCTGGCGCGGCTGAGGCCCACGGCAAACGGCAGCTGCCCCAGGTCGTCGGCCATCAGGGCGACGTCGGCCGTTTCCAAAGCGACGGCCGTTCCCGCCCCACCCATGGCGATGCCCACCGTGGCCGCGGCCAGCGCCGGCGCGTCATTCACGCCGTCGCCGGTCATCGCCACGTCGCCATAGGCCTGCGCCAACTCGCGCACGGCCTTGACCTTATCCTCGGGCATCAACTCCGCGCGCACGTCGGTCACGCCGGCCAGACGGCCGATTTGCTGCGCCACGGCTTCATTGTCGCCGGTCAGCAGCACCAGTTTCTCAATGCCCAGGGCAAGCAGGTCCTGCATTGTCTGGTGCACACCGGATCGTTCCTGATCGGCCAGACCCAGGACTCCCAACAGTGTAGAGTCGCGGCCGACAAGCATCATCGTCCTACCGCGCGCTTCCAGCTCCGCGGCCGTGCGCAGTGCCTCGTCGGATACCTGTTGTCCTTGCTGTTCGCGAAACAACTGCGGCGTGCCGATCAACACCCGCTGCCCGCCAACCTCGCTGATCACGCCCTGCCCCGCCACATTTTGCAGGCCGTTGGCGGACGGCAAATCCAGCCCCCGCGCCTGCGCTTCCCGCATCACGGCCAGGGCCAGCGGGTGATTCGACTGCTGCTCTACAGCCGCCGCCAGGGCCAGGATCTGATCCGCGGTCATGCCTTCCGAATCCGCTCCACCCAGAAGCGCCACATCCGTCACGGCGAAACGCCCCTCTGTTAACGTGCCCGTCTTGTCAAAGGCCATAACCTTCACCATGCCCAGGTTTTCCAGATGGGCACCGCCCTTGATGAGGACACCATTGCGCGCCGCCTGGGCGATACCCGAAAGCACGGCCGCCGGTGTGCCGAGGGCCAGGGCGCAGGGTGACGCGGCGACCAGCAGCAGCATCGCCCGGTAAAAACTCTCTTGCAGGGGCATCCAGCCTAAAAGCGGCGGTGCGATAATCACCAGCGCGGTCAGGATCAGCACCGCGGGCACAAACTTGCTTGTAAAGCGCTGGGTCAGCTGCTGTGTCGGGCTTTGCTGGCTTTGCGCTTCGGCCACCATCTGCATGACGCGGTTAAGGGTGTTATCGGCAGCCAGGCTCGTCACCTGCACATCGAGCGCCGCCTCCTGGTTAACCGTCCCCGCGTATACGGGGTCTCCCTGTCCCTTAGCTACGGGCACGCTTTCGCCCGTGATCGCGCTCTGGTCCACGCTGCTCGCCCCGCCGGCCACGACGCCATCTACCGGCACGCGGTCCCCCGGCCGCACCAGGACGAGGTCGCCAGGCTGGACCTGCTCCACCGGTATCTCTGCGATCTGATCGCCGCGGCGTACGCGCGCGGTGCCGGGCATCAATTCGCCCAGGGCATTCACCGCGTTCCGTGCGCGGTCCAGCGCGTAATGCTCACCGGCGTGGCCCAGGCTAAAGAGAAAGAGCAGAAAAGCCCCTTCCGCCCACTCGCCCAGCAGCGCCGCGCCAGCGGCGGCAGCCAGCATTAAGACGTCGGTGTCAAAACGGCCGTGAAACAGGCCGGGAATGGCATGGGTGGCGATGTCGTAGCCACCGGCGATATAGGACAAAATATAGAGAAAAACGGCCGTTTGGTGCGGCAGGTCGAAAAAGGTCTCACCCAACCAGCCTGCCAGGAAGAAGATGCCCGCAAGGGCTACCAGAATATAGCGCCAGTTTTCCTGTATCCAAACAGGCAAAAAAGAGGGTACGCCATGGTCGTGGTCATGATCGTGATCATGTTCATGCTCCGTCTCTTTAGTGGGCAGGACCTTCTTATCGGACACCACGACACGGTAACCCAGACCGTGCAGGGCGTGCTCGATATCGCTGCGCGTGAGCTGTTCCGTGTCATAGGCCACGTAGGCCATACCGGCGGCGTAATTGACACGGGCGTGGATCATGCCCGGCAGTGCGGCCAGCGACTGCGCCAGGCCGGCGGATTCATCAGCGCTGAACATGCCTGCGATGGGGATGCGCTCGTGGCGATAGCGCGCCGCCAGCCGGCCGCCCTCCTCCTGCGCCAGCCTCTCGACGGTCGCCAATGAGACCAGGTTGGGATCATAATGAATACACAGCTGCGGCGGTCCGCTGTTCTGCTTCACGTGCGCCTGCTCAATACCCTTAACCCCTTGCAACGTCTGCTCCAGGCGTGGCACACATTCATCGCCGCCGTCTTCCACCCCCGGCAGCAGCAGGGGAATATCCAGAGAGATTCTTTCCTCGGTCATAATCTCCTAGCGATGCTGCACGTGGGCCAGACCATAGGTGAAGAGATCGCGCACGTGTTCATCATCCAGGGTATAAAAAACATAGCGGCCTTGTTTTCGTGCACGCACCAGGTGCATTTGTCGTAAATGGCGCAAATGGTGCGAAACGGCCGAATGGCTTAACCCCACCTGTTCCGACAACTCGCTCACGTTCAAATCACCTTCCAGCAAAGCGGCTAAAATACACACTCGTCCCGGATCCCCCAACGTGCTGAACAAAGCCGCCAGGTCGATGGCCGTATCTTCATCCAACTTAATTCTTTCCTCGATTTCATCCATAATTCACCAATATATGAACATATATTCATGTATTAAGCAATTCTAGCGCACAGCCTATCGCCTGTCAACCCGCCGTCATATGGCATTCAACTGCCCTAAATTGCACAGCAGTTCTTAGCGCTTGCCCCCAATATAAGCAGGAGATAAACTCAGCTTATTATCAAACCTATAGGGGGTTTTCCATGAACAGCACACTCACCGAATTTGGCGGCTATCCCTGCCTTAAACTTGACAACGGCGCCGTCTCATTATGGCTGATCACCAGCGCCGGGCCGCGCATCATCGGCTTCACCCTGGCCGGAGGCGCGAACGTCCTGGCCGAACTGCCCGATGCCACCCTGGACGGCGGCGGCGCTGATGTATACCGCGTGCTCGGCGGGCACCGCCTCTGGCACGCGCCCGAGGACCAGGTACGCACCTACGTGCCCGATGATTTGCCCCCGGCGATCGCGGAGATCGAAAACGGCGTGCGCGTCACGCAGCCCGTAGAAAGTAAAACAGGCATCGAAAAAGAAATCAGCGTCACTCTGCTCGATGAGCAGCCACGCGCCGTCGTCGACCACAAGCTGACCAACCACGGCATCTGGCCCGTGGAACTCGCTCCCTGGGCGATCACGCAGCTAAAACCGGGCGGCCTGGCTATCCTGCCCCAACCTACGGAAAATACAGGCCTGCTGCCCAATCGCCGCCTGGCTCTCTGGCCTTACACCAATATCAACTCGCCGCACATCCATTGGGGCGACCGCTTCATCTTCATCGAGGCCAAACTGGGTGACGAAGCGCTGAAGATCGGCTGGGCCAACCCCGACGGCTGGCTCGGCTACGCCGCGGGAGGCACCCTCTTCGTCAAGGAAGCGCCTTACCATGCCGATGCCGAATACTTTGATTTCGGCAGTTCCAGCGAGTGCTACTGCGGCCAGGCCTTCATCGAACTGGAGACCCTCGGCCCGCGCGTCACCCTCCAGCCCGGCGAATCGACGACCCATCACGAAACCTGGACCCTCTACGCGGACGTGGATCTAACGGCCGATGAGGAAACGGCCGTGTCGTTGGTGGAGAAATTGAGGTTGTAACAACATATACAAGCGCCCACCTTCGCCAAAAAGAAGGTGGGCGCTTGCCACTGCGTGAGCCACGCCACAGGGCTTCACTAACAAACTGATACCCTGTAAAAAATATTTTCCCTAACCTAAAAACTCGTCTACAACCTGGCGCATCGTCTCCTTGTAGGTCTGGATCGCCTCCCGCCCTTCGGCCGTCAGGCGAATGAGCGTGCGCGGTATGCGATCGACAAATTCCTTCTGCACGCTGATATAGCCCGCTTCCTCCAGCTTCTGCAAGTGTGAAGAGAGGTTGCCGCGCGTCAGGCCGGTCTGGTTGAGCAGGAAGGTGAAATCGGCGCTGTCAACGGCCGATAAGAAAGCCAGGATCATCAGCCGCGCCGGGGCATGAATCATGCGGTCGATATCGGCGATTGGCTGGACTCCCGGCTCTTGCAAACTCTCACCGGCCACGGCCTTCCTCTTCCTCGGGCAGCGGGTAAGCGCGCAAAAAACGGGATAATAACCAGGCACCCACGGCAAAAATGGTCAGGCCCAGCAGGACCGTCATCAAGCCTTCGTTAACCGCCAGCAAAACTCCCGCGATATTAAACAGCAGGGTCAGGACCGCATAGAGATAAAAACGTCTTAAACCGGTCACCGCGGCGGCCACGGCCAGGAGCAGTGCCGCCAGCCCGCCCAGCAGCAGGATGCCGTTCTGGCTGATGAACGCCTGCATCTGCGGCGCGATACGGCCGTAAACCAGGGCCAAAACCAAACCCAGGACAAAAATAAAAACCAGCAGGCCCAGCAAGATCAGACGTGTATTTTTCATCCGTTCCTCTTCCTCGCCCGTGAAGCGTACATAGCCGAACCGCGGCGCGGTAATGTGGGTTTTCAGCGGCAAATAGAAAAGGAAAGGCATCCAGCTCAACACAATCAGCGCCGGGGAGTCGAAGAACATGCGCAAACCGAACCCCGTCACCCCCGCCCCCAGCATCATATCGATGATGCCGTCCTGGTGATAAGCCATATAGGCGCGGTTGGCCAGGTCTTTAAAGTCATCATTCTTGCTCATGCCATAATTCCTAAATAACAAACTAATCTAAAAATCATACTAGTCTGATAAACAAACTAGTCTGCGAACAGTATACCATCGAATAAAGAACCCTGTCAAGATCCACTCCATCCTCTCAAACCGGTTAGTAATTTGAAAAAGATTTAACAGTGACAGTAAAGACTATGTAGCCGCAGCATCCTTGCTGCGCCAACGCGCAAAGGATTGCGCGGCTACTAGAAACAATTCGAGTATGATCTCCGGAAGTTTGTCGCCTATTAGTAATAGAGTATGATTCATACTCCGGAGATCATATGTTCACCAGGATCAAGACGACCTACCAGGAATTCCCGCTCGAGTACTGGATCCTCGTCCTCGCCAACTTCATCGACTCCGTCGGCGGGACCATGATCTGGCCCTTCTTCGCCCTCTACATCACGCAAAAATTTGACGTGGGCATGACGCAGGCGGGCATCTTTATCGCCATCTTCTCCATTTCCGGCTTCATCGGCAGCATGGTTGGCGGCGCGCTGGCCGATAAATTCGGCCGTCGCAGCCTCGTTCTCTTTGGTTTGGTTTTCAGCGCTTTGAGCAGCCTAGCCATGGGCTTTGCCGGCCAGCTCTATCTCTTCTATATCCTGGCCGTCGTCGTGGGCCTGCTTTCCGATGTTGCCCGGCCCGCGCGCCTGGCCATGATCGCCGATCTGCTGCCGGAAGAGCAGCGCGCCGAAGGCTTTGGCGTGATGCGCGTGGCCAGAAACCTGGCCTGGATCGTCGGACCGACCGTCGGCGGGCTGCTGGCCGCGCAATCTTATCTCTGGCTCTTTATCCTGGATGCGATTACGAGCGTGATTACGGCCGTTATTGTCTACAAACTCGTACCCGAAACCAGGCCCGAGGAATCACAGGAACAGGCACAAGAATCTTTCCTCTCCACCCTGTCCGGCTACCGCTCTGTCTTCTCCGACAAGCTGTACGTCGCCTTCATCTTCGTTTCCATGATCATGCTCATTCCCTACGGCCAAATCTACAACACCCTCTCTGTTTACCTGCGCGACGTGCACGGCGTGCCCACCCAGGGATACGGCTTCCTCATGTCCCTCAACGCCGGTATCGTCGTCATCCTGCAGTTCTGGTTTACGCGGCGCATAAAGCGCTTCGCCCCCATGCTCTTAATGTCCGCGGGCACGATTTTATACATGATCGGCCTGACGATGTACGGCTTCGTCACCATTTACAGCCTCTTTGCCGTGGCCATGATCATCATCACCTTCGGCGAGATGATCGTCATGCCCGAAGGGCAAACCCTGGCCGCCAATTTTGCGCCCGAAGATATGCGCGGCCGTTATCTGGCCTTGTTTGGACTCTCCTGGACGATCGCCGGCGCGGTCGGCCCCACGGCCGCCGGCTTGATCATGGATAACTATAATCCGGATTGGGTCTGGTACGCGGCGGGCATTCTATCGGCCGTCGCCGCCGCCGGCTACTTCACTCTCCACCTGGCCACCAAAGAACGTTTCGCGTGGACGGATACAGCGCTAAAAACCGAACCCGGCGCTCAACCCCCCTCGTAGCCTCGGAAACCTTTCCGCGTAACAGCCTCCGGAATAACCCATTATCCTTTCTTATAAGCCAATATTTCACTAATCAGGCCGTCCTTGATGCGCAGAATATCGACTCCGCGCACACTTCTCTCCTCACCCTGCGCATCCACCCACGTCATCCGCCGGCGGGCCACAACACGCATCCCCAGACCAAAAATGTCCTCGACTTCTATCTGCGCCTGGGGCGACTCGCGGAAGAACTCCTCCCAATAGCGCGCAAGCGCTTCTTTCCCCGTGTAAACCAGTCCATCAGGAGCCGGTCCGCTCGTTTCCAGATGGCAGTCCTCGTTCAACCACTGCATCATGCGCGCCACATCATGACCGTTAAAAGCCTCATAAAACTGTAGCGCGTTGCGCATCCCTGATTCCAACCGTGACATTTTCATAACGCTAATGCCTTCACCGGAGCTATTGGCCAATCAATTATTTAAACACTTTCCTTACGACCCCCACTTTACCGGGATTGATCAGGAAAAGCTAAACCAACTCGTCTTATCTTCCAATGACACTTAGGGAATTGTGGCCCTATTACCCATTTCGTCGCTCCCGCGTATTGTTCCCCGAAAAAAATTCAAAACGCAGGACAGCCACGACTGGCCAAATATCTATACGCCACGAGCTTCCTGCCTGTTGGATATTGATTGTTACTGTTGGCTTTTTACTCTGGCAGCGTCACCGAAAGCCAGGGCGTGTTGACGAAACCCGCTTCGGGATCACTGCGGTACATGCCCAGGCGAACGGCCGTTGGAGAGGAATCCTCGGGCGCCGTCACTAGGTAACGATCGCGCACAATCTCACCTGGCCGCCAACGGGATGTCGGATACCAGTTATTGACCGGGGCGGCGCGATCATCCTGGTCGAGAATGTCGGCCTCGCTCTGCGGCGGGTCCTGCGCCACCAGGTGCACGGCTACGCTGTAATCGGCATCTACCCCTTCCGGCGCCTGCCAGTAGACCGTCACTAAAATACCGTTCTCCCCCACCCGCTCCGTTTCCACGGCCCTTATGAGCACGCCGTTTTGCAGATCGAAGTTAATCTCAGGAATACCCAAAGCAGCCAGGTCAGCCTCGGTCACAATCGGGTCGGGGCTGATTTCGGTCACGCCCGGAGCGGCAGCGGCCAGGTAAAGCGGGCCCAGCCGCTCTTCATAATACGTCAGGGGGAAGATCATCAAGGTCTGGTTGGGGACCAGCAGGTGATCACCATGTTCAATAATCGCTCCTGGTTCGGCATTATGATCCACCAGGTTGAGGCCGGACAGTTCATCACGATAAGCCTGGGCGTAAGTCAGCGCCCAATAGTCGGCGCCCCAGGGCACGGTGACCGTCGTCTGCCGCCCATCCTCCGCCGGCTGTATCAGGCGCATCGTCTCCACAATCGCCTCCGAGGAGCGATCACGCGTGATGCCCACGACAAAAGGTCTCGCCTGCCAGCTCCAATACACCAGGCCGGCAAACAGGGCCGCTCCTGCTAAGGCGGCCACCCAATGCCAGCGCCGCCACAGCCAGGCTAATATCAATGACAGCCCAATCCCCGCCAGCAGCAGCAGCGGCAGCTTGGCCGCCAGCTGCGCGTCGACCACGCGGTTGCGCCAGATAAAGACCGTGACCAGGAAATTAGGCACCCAGGCCGCCGTCAGTCCCAGACTGACCAGCCACTGCCCCTTTTCCAAGGCCGGCAGCCATAAACCCAGCAGTCCGGCGACCAGCAGCGGCCAGAACATATCATCTGCCAGGATCTCGCCCGTCGTGCGCAGGCGGGCCAGCCAATCCGTATTCAGATCGAAGACACGGCCGGCGCGGTTGTCAAAGAAGAGCATCCAAAAACCATCCCAGGTGCCCGGTGAACCAAAGACCCAATCGGCGCCGGTCCATACGCGCAGCGGTAGGTAGAAATAGGTCAGCGGCGCGAGCAAGGAAATGCCGATGATCAGCAGCCAGGTGCGCCAGCCCATGCGAAAGGTGCCCAGGAAATGGGGCCAAACCAGGATCAAGACCGCCGGGGCCAGCAGGGCCACCGAGCGCTGGTGGAAGACGCCCTGGCTGAAGACAAAGACCAGCCACAGCAGATCGCCCCGTTTGCCGCTGCGGCCGAAACGCAGGGCAAACAGTAGGGTAGCCACGCTGATCGCCAGGGTCATCGTGTGCACCTCCGCCAGTGAGGCGTCAATCCAGATCGAGGTCGAAACGGCCGCGGCCAGCGCGCCTAAAGCGGCGAAAGGTCCTGGCACATCGAGGTCCATGGCCAGAATCACCAGCAGGGCCACGGTGATCAGGCCCCACAGGACGGAAAAGAGGGAAGCGCCTGCCGCCGGGGCGATGCCCAACGGCCGTAAAAGAGTTACGAAAAGCGAACCTAGCGCCGAATACTGTGGGTAGCCGCTGTGATGGATCAGGCCCCAACGCGGAAGCGCGTTCTGGATCTCGCCCACATCCGTGGCATAGGGGCTCCAACTGCCGCTGATGTGCATCTGGTAGGTGGAAAGATAAGCCAGACCGGCCAGGAATACGGCGACCAAGACCCACAGCCATTGATTGCGGAGTGCGCCGCTTCGCTTACTCGGATTGCGGATTTCTTCAGCCGTCGTTGCAGTCATCATCCAGGGCGCTTTTCCTTCAGCGCGCCCTAGAGTTTAGCCTCTGCTTTGTAACTTAACAATTCTATTGCGTCGATTTGCGGTAAAGTTCCCGATCGATACGTTCTCGTAAAAAAACTTTGATCAACGATTGATAAGGCACATCCCGCTGATTGGCTAACAGGCGCAGCTCATTCAGTATGGACTCCGACATACGGAGCGAGATGGTTTTTGTAGCTGGTTTGCGTCTGGGGAATATCACCTTTTGCCCTTGCTCCCAATCCAGATACTCAGTGGAGTCATGCGCCGCCCAGAACATTTATAAATCATAACTTCTATCCTTTAAAATATCTGGCGACACGCTTGCAAAAGTGATCGTACTCATCACCATAAAGCTTTCGCAAAAACTCCTCCTCGCTAAGGATCATCATATGGCCAATTATTCCATAGAGTGCTACCCAGCCCAACACGTACAGGGATGGCCTTTGTAGAGCGACACCAATCACCAACAGGTACCCGCCCAAAATTTGTGGGTTCCGGCTCCAGCGATAAGGGCCGCTTTGGACTAACCCCGCCCTTTGCCTGCCAAACGCCCGGCCCATACCAAACCAAGCCATCGTCACAAAGGCAATAATAAAGCCCAGGATGATCAGGGCAAAGCCCAGATAGGCGTTCCCAGTTTGGTTTTCTCCAAGGTCCCAGAAGTTCACCCAGTCCGGCGAGTAAAAAAGATAGGGTAAACACATCAACCCTGCAAAGATCAGCATCTGCAGCAGTGAAACAGGCCAACTCAATTCACCTTTCACCAGGTATTCCCTGCGCACCACCTTCCTGAACACGACATAGGCTGCCAGCAGCAGAAATACAGCAAAGAATAAAAACAACCATGGCTCCCTGGCTGTCATGTTGAAATACCTCGCCTGGGCGTTCTACCTGTTCTAACTACCACTTACCCATACCCATAGTATATAAGACCATAACAGCTGGTGAGTATCTCAGCGCTTCGACTATAAAGCTGATCGCTTCAAAAATGTTGCATTTTGTTGCAAAGTGATGCATCCTAAAATCATGCAGTGCCATCTTGAAAACATCATTGTCAACTACGAAACCTATGGCCAGGGACGGCCGTTACTCCTCATCCCCGGCTGGAGCATGCCCGCGCACACACATGCCTCTCTCATGGAACCCTATCTGCAAGAGCGGCCGGGCTGGCAGCGCATTTATGTCGACCCGCCCGGCCACGGCCGTACACCGGGCGCAAACTGGATCAGTGATCTCGATCAGATGCTCGATCTGTTAACGGCCTTCGTCGACCGCGTGCTAACGGGTAAACATTTCGCCCTTCACGGCACGTCCCTGGGCGCTTACCTAGCCCGCGGCATCCTCTACCGGCGCCGGGACCTAATTGACGGCCTCTCCATGCTGGTCCCCGTGATCACGCCCACCGACAGCAAGCGCGATCGGCCGTCCCTTACTGTCTTGGTCGAGGAAGCAGGTGTCATGGACTCTCTAAGTGCTGAAGAACGCGAGTGGATGGGACTCATCGTGGTCCGCAGCAGGAGCTATCTGGAGCAAATGCGCGCCTGGCCGGAACTCGCCGAGGAGGAACAGGGCGATTACGAGTACCTCCAGGCGATCCGCGAAAATCCCGGGGCCTACTGCTGCAGCTTCGATGTCGACGCCCTCGACGAACCTTTCAGCAAACCGGCCTTGATCATCACCGGCCGGCAGGATTCCTCCGTCGGTTTTAAGGACGCCTGGCGGCTGCTCGAAAATTACCCCCGCGCCACCTACGTTGTCTTCGACCGCGCCGGCCACTTCATGGAAGAAAAAGAATCCCTCATCGGTCCCCTCTTCAACGAATGGCTCGACCGCGTCGAAGAAGCCACCCCGACCGCCTGATCACCTGACAAGCTGACTACCTGACTACCTGATCCCCTCCAGTTCAAACAACATCCACAACCACGGCGGCAGTACGCTGATAAAATGCTCCCACGTGCCCGGTTCAGCCTGGGGATTGCCGTTATCCGGCCGTTCCCACATGCCTTTCAAACAGAAACCTAGCCCGGCAGCAAGGCCTCGTCGGCCACCCAGGCCCGCGCCGACGCTTGATCCAGGTCCAATAACGGCCGTGCATTCTCTATTCCCGCGGCCACCAATGCTTCCCAGCGCTCGCGGTTGTAATCGGCTAATTCGTCCATGTCTCGACCTCTCCACCTTTTGATTGGTCCAATCGCGCGCGATTGGACCAATCTTTAGAATCAACCAGACGGCCGATTTCATTGGCCAGCTGCACGCGTTCGCGGCGGGTGCAGCCGCCGCTGAAGAAGGCCACGATCACGGCCGAATCGTCGCGCAGCAGGTAGCCTACATCATGATCATAGTCATCCAGGTCGCCCGTTTTATTGGCCCAGCGCTCGGGATCGGCCGTTAAGAAAGGCAGCTTGTTGCGGTAACGCTGTAGATTCATGATTGCCAGAAGCTGCGCGCGTATATCGGGCTGTAGGTGATCGCCATTCCACAAAGAGAGCAGCAAATCGGCCGTGTCCTGCGCCGTGATCATATTCTCAACGCCCTTTTCCTGCGCCTCCCAGTCAAACATCTTGCGCCGCAAACGCGTGTCGCTTAAGCCCAAGAAGTCGATGGTTTCATTCATGGCCTCAATGCCCAGCAGATCAATCAGCATATTCGTGGCCGTATTGTCGCTGAGGATGATCATCAATGTGACCAGGTCTTTGATCGCCGGCTGCAGGCCCGGCTCCATATCCCGCAGCACGCCGAAGCCCGGCACCTTCTGCTCCTCAGTCAGTGCCACGCGCTGTTTCGGATCGAGCCGCCTGCTCTGTACCAGCAGGCCGTAGTGATACAGAATCGTCAGCTTGATGATGCTGGCTGCTAGAAATGGCTGCCGCGGGTTGATTGCTAGGCTGTCCCCACTGTTTGGATCGAGAATAACCAGGCCGCATTGGCCGGAAAAATCCTGGCACAGCGTCACGATTTCCCGCGCCCACGCCTCGTCAAGACCATTTACGATAATTTCCTTCTCAGTCACATTATTCCCTCATCGATAGTTTTTTATGCTCTTCTCGAAGCTGTAAAACCTTTCTAGCTACCCGAAAGTTTTATTCAAAGTACGCGGACTAGAACGGATTAAAGCGGATAAACAACTATTTTTTCAGTGCTCGTCAGCTCTCGTCCGCACCCAAAATCTCTTCTCTGAGCATAGTGTAGTAGCTAGAAAACCTTTTAGTTATCCAGCGTCAGATTGATCAGTAGGTGCAATACACGTAACTTGCAGCTATCAAGTATAATACGAGGGAGGTTTAACCAAAAAGGGGCAGCCAAAGGATTTCTACCAATGACTCAATCACCTTCCCCGACCGCAAACTATAACACCTTTATTCCGCCGGAGATCATGACCCCGGACAGTGTGGAAACTTCCATCGGTACGCTGAAATTTTTCGACGGCGTGCCCACGCCGCAAACAGTGCAGATTGTTTACGACAATCTCGATCGCCTGCGCGGGGTTGAGGCCTTTCTCAATGCCATGCCCGGCGCCTCCGTTTACGCCCTGGTCCAGGGCCAGCAAAGCGTCGGCGCGGTGGCCAACCAACAGGTGATGATTACCGAAGAGTTGATGGATTCCAACCCTTTATTCCTAACGGCCAATACCTCAACGCTTTATACAGCGCCCTCGATCACGACCAAAGAGGATGGCCCGATTGTCATGGAAGTGCCCGCGGGCATGTTGGGCGCGATCAACGATATGTGGTTCCGCTATGTGCAGGATGTCGGCCCGGCCGGTCCGGACAGGGGACAGGGCGGCAAATACCTGCTTCTCCCGCCGGGATACGAGGGCGACATTCCCGAGGGCTATTTCGTCGTCAGGCCCAGGACGTATCGCGTCTGGGTCTTCCTGCGCGCTTCGATCGCCGGCGGCGTACCGGCAGCGGTCAAACTGGTCAAGGAAAACCTAAAAATCTACCCGCTCTCCCAAAAAGAGAATCCACCGCCCATGGAATTCTTCAATGGCTCTAAAAAAGCTTTCAACACGATCCACGCCAACAATTTTCATTTTTACGAGGAAATCAATGCCCTGATACAGGAAGAAAGCATGGAAATGCTCGATCCGGAAACGTGCGGCCTGTTGGCGGCCATCGGCATCGTCAAAGGGCAGCCTTTTAATCCTGACGAGCGGATGAAACGGTTGTTGACAGAAGCGGTGGCCATCGGCAATGCCACGGCACGGGCCATTGTCTGGTATCCGCGCCTGGAAGGGGCGCGTATTTATCCTGATACCAACAGTGCCTGGGTGATGGGGTACGCGGGGAAGGATGTTTTCTTTGAAAAAGATGGCGCGCGCAACATGGATGCGCGGGTCATGTTCCACTATGCCTACACGGCCGTCACCCCGGCCATGGCCGTGACCCGTCCGGGCCTCGGTTCTGACTATGCAATCGCTTATCTCGACTCAAAGAAGCAGCCTTTTGACGGCTCTAAAACCTACAAACTGCACCTGCCGCCCGACGTGCCGGTCAACAATTTCTGGGCGGTCACGATTTATGACCCGCAAACGCGATCGCTCTTACAAACCGGCCAGCCCTTCCCAACCGTCGGCAGCCAGAGTGAAGGTTTTCAGCAAAACAGCGACGGCTCCTACGATGTCTACTTCGCCCCGCAGCCCCCGGCGGGTAAGAAAAACAACTGGCTGCAAACCATTCCCGGCAAAGGCTGGTTCGCCGCCTTGAGAATGTACGGCCCTCTCGAGGCCTGGATCGACCAAAGCTGGCGCCCGGGCGAGATTGAGCTGGTGGAATAGAAATCGTCCCAGTTGTAGCACAACCTTCAGGTTGTTGCGCCTTGCCAAACTGAAGGTTGTGCTACATACGGCCGTCCCAAAGGTTGCGATTGTAGCGTAACCTTTAGGTTGCGAAGAGGATCGTCTCTTTGGAGTTCAAGGAAAACTGACCGAAACTTAAATGAGGGAAAATGATGTCTAAGATTGAAGAAAACAAAAGCGGGACCACCTGGCTGCAAACGCTTTTTCGCGTTCTGTTAGGCGCTTTTCTGATGTACACCGGGACCGGCCATCTGACCTGGCTGCGTGCGGAGTTCCAGGCACAGGTGCCGCCGTGGATCCCGCTGGACCCCGATCTCGTCGTCGTGCTCTCCGGCATAGTCGAGATAGCGTTAGGAGCAGGCCTGATTTTTCTCTCCCGCTACCGGGTGGCTTTGGGCTGGATCACGGCCGTTTTCTTCATCCTCATCTTCCCCGGCAACATTGCCCAATATACCCAGCACAGAGATGCCTTCGGCCTGAACAGCGATCTGGCGCGCGGGATACGCCTGCTCTTCCAACCGCTGCTCGTGATCTGGGCTTTGTGGGCCACCGGCGCCTGGCGGGCCTGGCGCGACGGTTAATCGACTTTCTAGCAGACGAGCGGAAGGCAGAGGGCGCTAATGGAAGAATTACTTAATACAGCCGTAAGGCTCTTAATTGAAGTAACTATTATCGTCACGATGTAGTCGATGGGGCTGCAGGTGACCGGGATTTAGATTCTCGCTGCTGTTTCCAGAAAATCACTGTTGGCCAAAGCTCTTTTAGCCAACATCGTCATAATTCCATTAACCGCCTTTCTTATTTTTCGCCTTTTCAATATTCCTGAAGTTATTGCTGCAGGCGTTCTGATTGTTGCAGCCGCCCCTGGCGCGCCTTTAATTCCCAAGTATGCCGAGATCGCCAGGGGAGATCTGCCGTTTTCGGTAGGTTTGATGTTTGTGCTTTCAGTAATGGCAATCATAAAGGCTCCTTTGACAATAGACGTTTTCCTTTCCGCCAGCGAGAATATAAGCTTCGATGCCCTGGCGGTAGTAAAAACCCTAATGCTCTTCCAGCTTGCGCCTCTGCTGGTGGGTTTGGGATTTACCTGGTTGTGGCCGAAGCGAAGCAATAAACTGATTCGGCCGTCTGTTCTGACAGCAAACATTCTGTTGGTGCTGGTAATCCTTTTCGTAGTGATGAGAGATTATCGTTCGCTTGTTGGACTGTCGGTTTCGGCCGTAATTGGCATGATCGTGTTAACTATCTTCATGATCGTCGCCGGCTGGATTCTTGGCGGACCGGCCGAAACGACGCGCAGGTCCTTGGCTCTGGGTACGAGTGCTCAATCAAATGGTCTGGCCTTACACATTGTCATTGCTAATCTGCCTGCGGTAGCCCTGACTGTTGTTGCTTTTGGATTGCTTAATATTCTATTCAATCTGTCCACTGCCTTATACTGGAACAGAGTGATCGACGCGTTGCCTTCAAAGCAAACTTTCTCGGGCCCGAATAGGTAACCCAAACGATAAACATCCTGCCGGGTTATAATTCACCTTACCAGCAATAGAGACTACTGTGATTTTGGGTATCCAAACTGCCGGAGTATTGCGAATTTAGACCGAAATAATTAAGATAGTGAAGAAATAAAAGGCGTCGCGAAGGATCTCATGTCCTCGATAACCTCTGACCAAAATTATCTGATCCATACAAAACTTTATCCGCCACGCACCTCGGGTAAGGTAGTCCTCCGAAAACAGCTTATTGATCGTCTCAACGAAGACAGCAGTCGCCTGTTCACATTGATATCCGCCGCTGCCGGCTACGTTAAAAGCACATAGGCTTACCAATGGTTAAGTGACAACGGAAATCCATTTGGCTGGCTGTCGCTCGATGAATATGACAGCCAGCTAGATCAATTCGTTGACTACTTAATTGCCGCATTACGAACAATTGAGCCTGATTTAGGGCGAGCGACGAGAGATCTTCTTAAATCGCCGAGATTACCGGGGGGCGTACAGTTGGCGAATCGTTTTTTGCGCGATTTGCAGGATTTGTCACAGCCGGTGTTCCTGGTTCTAGACGACTACCATGTCATTCAAAGCATTGAGATCCACCACTTTATGGCACGATTGATTCAGCACCCTCCGGCGAATCTTCATCTGGTGATAATAACTCGCATGGATCCACCACTGCCTCTGGCAAATATGCGCGGAAAAACGAAGTTACAGGAAATTCGCAGCCATGATTTATGCTTCACAGGGGACGAAGCAGCCATCCTAGTGGAGCAAATTGTGGGTGAGTCTGTCGAGCGTGAAATCGTAGATTCGCTTAACAGACACACCGAAGGTTGGCCGGCAGGATTGCGCATGGCTGCCACCTCACTGCTCCAATCGGATGATCATAAGATGTATGTTCAACGTTACGCTGAAAGTGGTCAGAAACCAGCAATGGACTACCTGTTAAGCGAGGTGTTGGATCATCTACCGAATGAAGAGCGCTTGCTGATTCTGGTCACCTCAGTGGTAGATCGCTTTTGCGCGCCGCTGATTGATAAACTCTCAGAGGGCTCGATTCCGGGGATTCGAGGCAGCGATCTATTGGAGGCGTTGTGGCCTTCTAACTTCTTTATGGTCGCCCTGTATGAGAAGCTTGAGGTACACGGCCGTCGTCAGGCGGTCGCCAAAGCCACCCGATTAGGCATCCTGACTGACAAACAATAACCAGTCGCTTTTTCTTCACCCAGGCCCTCTCCACTTCAATAAACACTCTAAATTCACGCAAAGCTATTTAAAAATGGTCCAATTTGGTCTATTCGTGATCAGACTTCCTCACTTATTATGTAAGTAGGCCTTTAAAAACGATGGCATCTTTTAGATGAATGTTAATGGGTATGAGAACAGTATAATGGTAATGGATAATCGTCTATCCCACGACAGCAGCGCATACTACAGCATACAATTTCAAGGCGTCCTTGATCAAAACTGGGCCGATCAGTTCGGCCACCTGAAAGTGCTGACATTTTATTCAAGTGACAGCCACCGGCCACCTGTAACAACGGTTGTTGGCGAAGTCGTCGACCAGGCGGCCCTGGCCGGTCTATTAAATCTTGTTTATGACCTTGGGCTCCCGCTGCTTTCCGTGACCTGTCTGGGAACCGTTTGATAACCAGCATCTAATGGTTAAGGAACGGCGCAGACCGGCACATTCCGCCGCAATGGCAGGCTCTTCGTTCAATG
>JBJYWP010000153.1:0-14588 GCA_046259485.1 Promineifilaceae bacterium (SeqCode)
GCAGCTTACGGCCGATCAGGCCGGCGGCAATATGCTGCAAGTTGACGGCGTGGTCAAGCGCTTTAACTTGGACCAGGCCCTGGTCGACCAGGGTGTGATTTTTTGCGACATGCACACGGCCGTGAGTGAACATCCCGACCTGGTCAAAAAATACTTCATGACCGAAGGCGTGCAAGTGAGTGAAGGGAAGTTTGCCGCCCTGCACGGCGCTTTCTGGCGCGGGGGCACCTTCCTCTATGTACCCAAGAACGTGAAGGCGGCTGCTCCGCTGCACTCCGTGCTCTGGTCAGCTAACGGCCATACGTTTACCCATACGCTGGTTGTCCTCGATCAAGGGTCGGAAGCGATCTTCATGGACGAGTATGCCTCGGCTGACGGGAAAGGGCAGGCGCTGCACAACGGCGTCATTGAACTGCTGGTCGGAGACAACGCCAGCTTGATTTACGCCGGTCTGCAAGATTTCGGCCGTAATATGTGGCAGTTTAACCACGAGCGCGGCCGTGTCGGCCGAGACGGTAAGCTCGACTGGGTGACCAGCATGATGGGCACGCGCCTGACCAAGGCTTTCCAGACCATGGATCTGGATAAACCCGGTGGTTGGGGCCGCATGTCCGGCATCTTTTTCACCAACGGCCGTCAACATCTGGATCTGGATACGCAGCAAAATCACAACGCGCCGGACACGGTCAGCGACCTCCTTTATAAAGGCGCTCTGCGCGAGAAGTCGCGCACGGTTTGGCAGGGTATGATTAAAGCGCTGCCCGATGCCCAACGAATCGACGGCTTTCAGGCTAACCGTAACCTGATGCTCGATCGCGATGCACGCGCCGATTCCATCCCCGGCTTGGAGATTGAAGCGGACGACGTGATTTGCACCCATGCTTCGGCGATCGGTAAGTTGGATGAGGAAGAAATTTTCTATCTCATGAGCCGTGGAATCCCCCGCAAGACGGCCGTCGAAATGTCCGTGCAGGGCTTCTTCGACCCCCTGATGCGGCGCATTCCCTTTGAAGGGATTCGCGGCCGGATTTTCGACCGCATCGTCGAAAAAATAGGTTAATTTAATTACGAACGCACGGATGGCCGGCTTCTTCAAAAGCCGGCCATCTTTCTTTACTCACAATTCGATTTCAGATTCAGCCTTAGCCGGACACTCTATCGTCCAGAGGGAAAATCCGAAATCCACAATCCAAAATCCGAAATCCAAAAAGGAGTATTCCCCATGACCAATCAAGGTTTCGCCTATCCCGATGTTCTCGTCAGTACGGACTGGGTTGCCGAAAATCTGGGACGGACCGGCGAAATTCGCCTCGTTGAATCCAATGAAGATGTTTTGTTATACAGCACCGGCCATATTAAAAACGCTGTGCATATTGACTGGGTCGCCGATCTCAATGACGCTATTAAAAGAGATTATCTGGATGAAGAGCGATTTGCCGATCTCTGTTCGCGCAACGGCATCGGCAACGACACCACGGTTGTCTTTTATGGCGATAAGAATAACTGGTGGGCGACCTACGCCTTTTGGGTCTTTAAACTTTTCGGCCACGAAGACTGCCGCATCATGGATGGCGGGCGCAAGAAATGGATCGATGAAGGGCGTGAATTAACGCGCGAAGTGCCCTCATTCGCTCCCGCCGGCTACAGCCCCCAGGCGCGGGCGGATTATAAAATCCGCGCTTTTCGCGACCAGGTTTTGGCCCACATCGCCGCCGGCCAGCCGCTGGTCGATGTGCGCAGCCCGCAGGAATACAGCGGCGAGCTGCTGCATATGCCCGGCAGCCCGCAGGAAGGCGCGCTGCGCGGCGGCCATATCCGGGGCGCGGTCAATGTGCCCTGGAGCCGTGCTGTCGCCGAAGACGGCCGTTTCAAAACCGCCGAGGAACTGCGTGCCATCTATGAAGAAGAGCAGGGCCTTTCTCCCGAGAACAATGTCATCGCCTACTGCCGGATCGGCGAGCGCAGTTCGCATACCTGGTTTGTACTCACTTACCTATTGGGATATGCTAATGTGCGAAATTATGATGGTTCCTGGACCGAGTGGGGTAATCTCGTCGGCGTACCGATCGAAAACCCCTCAAAAGAGTCCTGAATCCTCATAAAAACTGAGAGAATAAACTAACAAAGGTAGTCAGGTGGTCAGGCCGTAAGCTGACCACCTGACAAGCTGACTACTTTATAACCTGACATGCTCGACACACAAAAAATCCGCGCTGAATTTCCAATCCTGCAGCAAGAAGTTTATCCCGGCGTACCCCTGGTCTTTTTGGACAGCGCCGCCTCTTCACAGAGGCCGGTTTCTGTTTTGGAGGCCATGGACACCTACTACCTCAAGCATCATGCCAATGTGCACCGTGGTATTTACCGTCTCAGCGAGGAAGCGAGCAATGATTATGAAGACGCGCGCGAGCGTATCGCCCGCTTCATCAATGCGCCGGGTTCCGAGCAGGTAATATACGTGCGCAACGCTACCGAGGGCTTCAACCTCGTAGCCTACAGCTGGGCGCGCCACAATTTGCATGAAGGGGATGAGATACTGCTCACGGAAATGGAGCATCACGCCAATCTTGTGCCCTGGCAGATGATAGCCAAAGAGAACGGCATTAAGCTGCGTTTTGTACCCATCCTGGAACACGGCACGCTTGATCTCTCAACGCTGCCGGAGCTGCTGACGGAGAAGACGAAATTATTCTCCTTCACGGCCGTTTCCAACGTCTTAGGCACAGTCAATCCCGTGCGCTCGCTGGTTGACGCCGCCCATTCCGTTGGGGCATTGGCCATGGTCGATGCCGCGCAGGCAGCCCCGCACTTGCCGGTGGATGTCCAGGCCTGGGACTGCGATTTCACAGCTTTCTCCGGGCATAAGATGTGCGGCCCGACAGGGATCGGCATCCTTTACGGCAAGCGCGAGCTTCTGGAAGCGATGCCGCCATTTATGGGCGGCGGCGATATGATTCTGCGCGTACGTCTTGAAGAATCCACCTATAACGAACTGCCCTGGAAATTTGAAGCAGGTACACCGGCTATTGCCGAGGCGGTCGGCCTGGGGGCGGCCGTTGATTATTTAAGCGCGATCGGCATGGAAGAAATTCATGCCCATGAGCAGTACATCACCGGTTATGCCCTGGAAGCGCTCAGCGAAGTGCCGGGCCTCAGGATACTTGGACCCTCCGCGGCGCAGAAGGGAGGCGTGGCCGCCTTCACTCTGGCCGGCATTCACCCCCATGACATCGCCGAACTGTTGGACAAACGAGGTGTCGCCGTACGCGCCGGCCACCACTGCGCCATGCCCCTGCACCATAAGTACGGCATCAATGCCAGCACGCGCGCCAGCTTCTACCTGTACACGACAACCTATGAAGTTGATCAGCTTGTGCAAGGCCTTCATTCCGTGCGCGAGGTTTTTCGGTTATAATGTCCTGTTATGGACAGTACTTTTTACCGCGAACAAATAATTGATCTTTACGAGCACCCGCTTAATTACGGTGAGCTCGACCCCCATGATTTCAGCTACGAAGAGGATAACCCGCTCTGTGGCGACGTAGTGCGCATTGACGTGTGCCTGGACGAAGACGGTCGTATTGCCGACGTGAAATGGAGCGGCGATGGCTGCGCCATAAGCCAGGCTTCCGCCTCCTTGCTCACTGAGGAGATCAAAGGGATGACCCTGGATGAAGTGAAAGCTTTTCCCAAGGAAACGCTTTTGGAAATGATTGGCATACCCCTGAGCATGGCCCGGGTCAAATGCGCGCTTCTTGCCCTCAAGGTACTCAAAGCCGGCGCTTACGGTATTCCCGACCCCAAGGAAATCCACGGCGACCAATAAGGTTTAGCAATGACTGAATTCATTAAAGTTGCGCGAACCGGCGATCTAGCCCCCGGCGAACGGCTGTGGCTGGAATTTGAAGAAGAAACCGTCGTGCTTTTTAATATAGACGGCCGTTATTATTGTATCGCCGACGTTTGCACGCATGACGGCGGCCCCCTGGAGGATGGCGAGTTGGATGGTTACGAAGTAGAGTGCCCGCGCCACGGCGCCTGCTTTGACGTGCGTACAGGCGCCGCCCTCTGTTTGCCGGCCGTCACCCCAATCCCCACTTTCGAGGTGAAGGTCGAGGGGGATGACATTTACATCGAAGACCCGGATGCCTGGTAGATGCTCATGGCTCAAGAATTAGCGCGCCGTCTGCGCTCCCTGGAAATAATTGACGATTTGCAATCCCTCTCAAGTTTAGGGTTTCCAGTTGAATCACCAGTCAATGAGAACCAACGCCTGATGCTGGAGACCTATCGCTATCAGGCGCGGATTGGCGAATTCGACCACTTGCGCCAGTTCCTCGATCCGGGGGCGATCGCCGTGGATGTTG
The DNA here is from genome assembly GCA_046259485.1 of Promineifilaceae bacterium (SeqCode). Taxonomy (GTDB): domain Bacteria; phylum Chloroflexota; class Anaerolineae; order Promineifilales; family Promineifilaceae; genus JAACFF01. The sequence continues at coordinate 4,368 of JBJYWP010000153.1, forward strand.
GCGCCAACAACGGCCAGTACGCTCTCAAGCTGGCAGCAGAATGCCGGAAATGCGTGGCTGTGGAACCCATACAGGAACTGGCCTGGTTGGCGGAGGCTCTTCCGCGTAACTGCCTCTTCTTTAATGTCGCCGCCGGCGCCGCCGAGGGTGTTGGAACATTGGCCATCCCCATCCAGGAAGGTCAAAAACAGCTGCCACTGGCCAGTATGAGTGATGTTTTCGGAGATGCGGAGGTTTTTGAACAGGAGACCCCAATTCGCTCGCTGGACAATATCCTGCACGAGTGCTGCCCGGATGAACGCGTCGGTTTTATTAAGATCGACGTTGAGGGTTTTGAAGAGGCCGTGCTCAAAGGTGCCCGCGAGACGTTAGCGCGCTGGCGGCCCAACTTGCAGGTTGAAATTTGGTCTGAGTTTGTGCCCTCAAGAAAAGCGATGATGGCTGAGCTCGGATACAGCGGTCTCTTTTTCTTTGATTCTCATATTTATGCCATCGATCAGTACGATTCGGCCGTCCACAATGCTCCCCAAAACGCCTGGCGCGCCGAAGCCCCTGAAGAATACGATCCCAACTGCTACGTCAATAATTTCTTCTTTATCCCGATCTAAAAAGATGGCAGCTTTTTATCCCTTCAAGGTGGTATTATGCGCCTGTTGATGCAGGTTGATTTTCAAAATCGATAATAACCGGTCAAAATTTGTTGCACATCCTTATGGAAGTTCACAAAATAAATAGGTAAATGGATCGGGTCGCTCTCCACTTGAGTTGAGCCATGCCATTTGTAGCGCATCCTTCAGGTTGCGGCGGCACAACGTAAACGATGTGCTACAACTTAACGCGCCACAACATTACCTACTTAAATTAACAACTCTCATCAGATTGTGATAGTGCTTCCTTTGCTAAATGTTCATAAAGATGTCATCTTCCCCCTACCTTGCGATAATAAGCCCATGATTGAAGTAATTGCTTTTGATGCTGATGACACCTTGTGGCACAGCGAGTCCCTCTACGTCATGACCCAGGAAGGTTTCAAGGAGGTCCTGGCTCCCTATGAATTGAACGGCGACATTGATGCCAAGCTTTATGAAACGGAAATGGGCAATCTTAAGACCTTTGGCTATGGCGCCAAAGGCTTTACTCTGTCTATGATTGAGACGGCGATCGAATTAACAGACGGCCGTATCCAAGGCCGAGATATTCAAAAGATCATCAACGCCGTGCGCGAGATGATCAGCAGAGATATCAAACTACTCGACGGCGTCGCCGAAACGATTCCGCTCCTGGCCCGGGACTATACGTTGATGATGATCACCAAAGGCGATCTGCTGGACCAGGAGAGCAAAATCGCCCGCTCCGGCCTGGATGAATACTTCCAAATCATTGAAGTTGTCAGCACCAAAAATAAAGATGTTTATCAGAAACTGCTGGATAGAAACGGCATTGACATCGCCCGTTTCCTCATGGTCGGTAATTCTGTCCCTTCAGATATCTTGCCCGTCCTTGCCCTGGGTGCGCCGGGAGTTCATATCCCCTACCAATACACCTGGAGCCATGAGCATGTGGAGCTTGATCAGGATCCGCAAGGCCTTTACCGTTTGCAAAACATCGGCCAGCTGCCGGAACTTCTGAATCAGATTAATTAACCTAAGTTGCTACCTTAAGTCATTAGATTGGTTCAATTTCAATCGCTTTATGATTACGGATAAAGAATTTAAAAATTGGACCAATCTTGATTGTAGAAATAACAAGGTGACTACTAGAATTAATTAAAAAGGGAGACCCAATGACTACAATAGTCGAGGAAATTCATAAACACCGTTCAATTCGCCGCTACAAACCCGATCCGATCCCGGATGATCTTTTAGAAACGATTCTTGAGGCGGGGATTCGCGCTTCTTCCTCGGGTAATATGCAGACTTATTCGATCATTGTCACCCGCGACCGGGAACTGCGCGAAGCGTTGTATGAACCGCACATGGAACAGGAAATGGTGCTCGATGCCCCCGTGCTGCTGACCTTCTGCGCCGATTTCCACCGCATGCGCCGCTGGTTGACCATTAATAATGCCCCGGACAACTTCGACAATTTTATGTCGTTTATGATCGCCGCCATTGATGCGACCCTGGTTTCGCAAAATGTCGCCCTGGCCGCGGAATCATTTGGATTGGGTATTTGTTATATGGGCAGCACGCTGGCCAACTGCGACAAGATCGGCCGTCTCTTAAAGCTGCCGCCCAATGTAGTACCCGTTGTCGGATATTCACTGGGCTATCCCGATGAAGACCCCGCGCCGCGCGATCGCCTGCCATTGGATGGGCTCGTGCACCGCGAGACCTACCAGGATTACAGCGATGAGCGCATCCGCGAGATTTACCACGACCGCGATCAGAAGGGTTGGGAGAGATATATGTCTTACCCACGGCTGCGTAAACGCATTGAGGGTTCGGGGGTGGAAAACCTGGCTCAAATATACACCCGCCTCAAATACACCCGCGAATCCCATCAGGAATTTTCGCAAACCGTGCTCGATTACCTTGCCGAGCAGGATTTTCTGAACTGATTTCTGGCTGCCCTACACTTTTCCTAGAGAAGAGATTTAGGACGCTGATTAAAAATGCCGGTTTATAAATTTACGCGTTAAATATCTTCGGCGTTCTTCCTCTTCCAGGGTAACATTTGCCCATGCGTGCAGCCTTATCAAACCTGCGCCGCCAATCCTGGCTCAACATATTCGTTTTCCTGGGTTACCTGGCGCTGACCCTGATCATGACCTGGCCTCTGCTGACCCACCTGGGTTCACAGATCGCCGGGGCGGGTACGGATGTCTGGATTCATCAGTGGACTTTCTGGTGGATCAAACAAGCGATACTAAACGGCCTGAATCCCTTTTACACCACGCTGCTCTATTATCCGTACGGCGTCTCGCTTACCTCGCACAATATCGCCTGGTTCAATATCGCTCTCTGGCTGCCCCTCCAGGCTCTCCTCGGTTCGGTCACCGCTTACAACTTGGTCTTTATCCTCGTGATCACGCTCAATGGTTTTGTGTTTTATCTCTTCGCTAAGGCTGAAACGGCCGATTTCCAGGCCGCGATCATCGGCGGGATCATAGTCGGTTTCTGGCCTTACACACTCTCCCATTTTGACCACCCCAACATGATGGTTACCTTCTGGGTGCCCCTGACCATGCTGTTCATCCTGCGCACCTTCCGCGACGGCCGTCTTCGCGACGCGATTTTTAGCGGCATCTCCCTGGCTATGATCGGCATCACGCGCTGGCAGCTGCTGGTCATGAGTGCCCCAATTCTTCTGGCTTATGTTCTCTACCTCTTCTATCGCGAGAAAGAAGCTCAGTTTCGCCAGACGGCCGTTTTACTCATGCTGGCTTTCGGTCTCAGTGCTCTGCTCATGACCCCCCTGGCCGCACCATTGGTCCTCGATCAGTTCGGCCGCAGCGGTCCCGAGGCTATGTCCGTTGAAGAACCGGACGCGGGCGTGACCGATCTTTTTTCCTATATCGCACCGCCCGATTTGTACCGCCGGATTTGGAATGAAATCCCTGACCCATTGCCCTATCCTGAATGGGAGCCGTACCACCGTATCAGCGCCAGCGCCTATTACGTGCCTTTCATCGGCTTATTGACCCTGGCCCTGGTCCTCTATGGCCTGTGGCGGCAGTGGTCCAGGACCTGGTTTTGGCTTCTCGTTGCTCTGGGCATCATCGCCATGGCTCTGGGTCCCATCCTGTCCATAAACGGCCGTTTATACCCCGCCGTGCCCATGCCTTATCGCGCCATATCAGACACGCTGCTGGACACCCTCATCCGCCGCCCGCACCGCCTGAATAATTTCCTGGGTATTCCCGTGGCCATGATCGCTTCCTGGGCCATGGTCGATCTCCAGGCGCGGTTCCAAACGCGCTTTGGAGCCTATCGCGGAAGGCAGTTGAGCACGCTGGCCTCTCTCTTCTTGGGCGCTTTGATTCTTCTTGAGAATCCTATCCCGCCCATTCCCACAACGGACACCTATGTGCCGCAGTGGTACCGCGATTTGGCAGCCAATGAGGAGGAATTCGCCATCCTGGAAATCCCCTTCCACAACCGCGGCTTTGATAAACTCTATATGTTCTACCAGACTGTGCACGGCAAACCGATTCTCGTCGGCCATGTCTCCCGCCTGCCGCAGGAAGCATTCACCTTCCTGGACAGCATTCCCTTCCTGGAACCTTTGCGTTCCATCTACACCTGGAACGTTGTTGAGCAGAGCTGGGTTGATTTCGACCAGAAGGACGTGACCCGGCAGTTCTCTATCCTGGCTCGCGAAAACGTGCGTTATATCGTGCTCAACAAACCCCTGATCGCTCCCGGGTTCATTGAGCGCTGGCGTGATTGGGTGACATTTGAACCCGTCTATGAAGATGAGGAAGTCCTGGTTTATAACACCAGCCCGCAGGCCGGAAAGGATTTCGAAATTGCCACACCACTGGCCGGCGTCGTCGGCTTCATTCGCGCCGCGCTTTCCCCGCAGGAGGTAGTCCAGGGTGGAGTGGTCAAGATAGATGTTCGTTGGGCCAGCGATGCCGCCCCGCCAGACGATTACGAGGTCTGTTTCTACCTGCTGGGTGATCGCGGAGAAACGGCCGTTTCGCAGTGTGAAGAACCTATTCCCGGTTGGCCTACCTCGCAGTGGGGCGGCAATGCGGTCGGGCGCGGCAGTTACGTGATTCCTATCCCTGAAGACCTGCCGCAGGGTGAGTATGGAGTAGAGATGGCCCTGGTAGGGGAGGAGACCGCCGGACCAGTGGGCGAAGCGATCACCCTTGGCCAGGTGGCTGTCCACCTTTTTGCGCCTTGCCAGGAGACCGCGCTGTGCTGGCAGGATATGCTCTGCCTGCGCGGTTACGATCTGATGAAAAGCCCGCAGGCGCTGAATTTAATTCTATACTGGCAGGCGGACGCCCCACTCCCTCAATCCTATAAACGCTTTGTGCATCTCGTCGATCCGCGAGACGGCCGTGTTGTGCTTCAGAGTGATGCGGTTCCTCGCGATTGGACCTATCCTACAACTGAATGGGAAGCGGGCGAAATCGTCGCTGATACAGTCTTCCTGCCGCTGGAAGAGCTTGAGGCCGGGCTCTATGAACTGCGCGCCGGATGGTACGCTGTCGACGGTGGGCAACTCATTCCCGCCTGCCTAACCGCAGACTGCACTGAAGAAACGGCCGAATATCACACCCTGACCCAAATAGAAATCCCTTAAACAAACGAACCATGCCTGCTTTGGCCTCTGCATTGCTCAATTCCCCCAGAGACCGTTATAATCGCTTAGTTGTATCCATGAGAGAAGAACAGAAAGTCAATCCTTGCTCGAGTAAAGGACTCAATCAATGAAGCTAACATTTTTGGGAGCGGCCGGCGTCGTTACCGGATCATGCTATTTGCTGCAAACGGATAAGGCGAACTTGATCATCGACTGCGGCATGTTTCAAGGCACATATGACCTCGAGGCCAAGAACCGCGAACAACCCTGCGTCGATGTCGATCACATCGATGCCGTACTGTTGACCCATGCCCATCTTGACCACTGCGGCCGTTTGCCTCTGCTAACCGCTCGCCGTGGTTACAGCGGACCCATCTATGCCACGCAGGCGACCATTGAGATGGCCAAGATCATTCTTGAGGATTCGGCGCGCATTAATGCTTCCGATGTGGAAAGAGAAAACCGCCAGCGGGAGCGTGAAGGGCTTGAGCTGCTCGATCCGCTTTTCGAAGAGAAAGATGTCGAAAAAATCCTCTCCCTGATGCAGCCCGTGACCTATGAAGAGCGATTTAAGGTTGCCTCCGGTATAACTGCCCGCCTGGTTGAAGCAGGCCATATGCTGGGATCGGCGAGCATTGAGCTGGCGGTTCATGAAAATGGCAAAAGGAAAGTGATCTTTTTCTCCGGCGATATCGGCCCCCATAATCTGCCAATCTTACGCACGGCCGATCCACTTGAATCTGCGGATGTAGTAATCATGGAATCCACCTATGGGGACCGCGATCATCCATCGCTTGAAGAGACTTTAGATGAAGGGGAGGAGATCGTACGCCGGGCCGTGGAGCGCAAAGGCAAGATCCTGGTACCCGCCTTCGCCATCGGCCGTTCGCAGCAGTTGATGTACCACATGGCCGCCCTTTTTAGCAGCGGCACCATCGATCCCTTTCCCGTTTATGTGGACAGCCCCATGGCCGCCAAAGCCACGGCAGTTTATCGTGACAATGTACAGCTTTTTGATGAAGAAGCGCTGGCGATGATTAAATCCGGCCGTATGGCGCTCGGCCTGGAATATATCCAGTCCGCCTCTTCCGTGGCCGAGTCCAAAGCGATCAATGACGTACCGGGTCCCTGTATGATTATCGCTACCTCGGGCATGTGCACCGGCGGGCGCATCCTGCATCACCTGCGCCATAATATTAGGTATCCCGAAACAACAATCGTCCTGGTTGGCTACCAGTCATATGGAACGCTGGGCAGGAAATTGGCCGATGGGGCGAAAACCATTTACATTTGGGGCGATCGCTTTCCAGTCAATGCCGAGGTTCACCAGATGGGCGGCTTAAGCGCCCATGCCGGCCAGAGTGATCTGCTGCTCTGGTTTGACCAATTGGCCGCATCTCGTCCCCAGGTCATCTTGACCCACGGCGAAGACCGGCAGCGGCAGGCATTGGCCCGAGAGATCGAAGAGCGTTATAGTCTCTCGCCGCTCTTGCCCATGCATGGTGATCAGATCGTGATCTAGCTGTTCTTGTAGCGCGATTTGCCAAATCGCGTCGATTTAAGTAGCCGCAGCGAAAAGGACTGTGCGGCTGCCGGAACCAATTTAAGCCCAATTTGCGCTGCCGTGATTCATGTGTCTATGATCATGGCGGCTTGCGAAAACGGCTTATTTTTAAGATAATTACTAGAACAAATATTCAGTTTTTTACCCCAGGACTTCGAAAATATGGAAGTTGGATTAGTTAAACAAGTCAATATCGATGAAGAAATGCGCGAGTCGTATCTCAGCTACGCGATGAGCGTCATCGTCTCCCGCGCCCTGCCTGACGTGCGCGATGGCCTCAAACCGGTGCAGCGCCGCATCCTCTATGCGATGTACGATATGGGATTACGGCCGTCCGGCCCCTATCGCAAATCGGCGCGTGTCGTTGGTGAGGTTTTGGGCAAGTACCATCCCCACGGCGATCAATCTGTGTACGATGCCATGGTGCGCATGGCCCAAGATTTTTCCATGCGCTATACGCTGGTCGATGGCCAGGGGAACTTTGGTTCCATTGATGGCGATGCGGCGGCGGCGATGCGCTACACCGAGGCGCGCATGGACCAGATGGGCCGCGACCTGTTGGATGACATCGACCGCGCAACCGTTGACTTCATTACCAATTTCGATGATTCGCTTCAAGAACCTACCGTTTTGCCCTCCACGATTCCCAACCTCCTGGTTAATGGTTCGTCGGGCATTGCCGTTGGCATGGCCACCAGCATCCCGCCCCACAACCTGGGCGAGGTCGTTGATGCCCTGATCTACATGCTCGATAAATGGCGCTGGCTGGACAATATAACCGTCTCCGACCTGATGCAGCACATCCAAGGGCCGGATTTCCCCACGGGCGGCCTTGTTTTTCGCTATAAAGAAGGCAAAGATAAGGAAATCGATGCCCTGGCTAATGCCTACGCCACCGGGCGCGGCCGGGTGACAGTGCGCGCCAAGGCCCATGTCGAAGATATGGAACGCAATAAATCGCGCATCGTAATCACCGAGCTTCCCTACCAGACGAATAAAACCAATCTCTTAGGCCGCATCGCCGATTTACACCGCGACGGCAAAATCGAAGGTCTGACTGATTTGCGGGATGAGTCAGATCGCAACGGCATGCGCATCATTCTGGAGACGACGCGGAATGTCGAACCGAAAGAGGTTCTGGCCGATCTCTTCCGCCTGACGCCAATGCAGTCGACGTTCAGTATTTCGTTACTGGCTTTGGTAAATGGCGAACCGCGTGTCTTGACCTTGAAACAGGCTCTTCGTCTTTATATCGAACATCGCCTGGAAGTCGTCCGCCGCCGCAGTGAATATGACCTGGAACAGGCCAAGCAGCGCGCGCATATCTTAGAAGGATTGTTGATCGCCTTAGACAACCTGGACGCCGTGATTGATACCATCCGTCGTTCGCGCACCGTCGATACGGCGAAAGCGAATTTACAAAAGCAGTTTAAATTGTCAGAAATTCAGGCTCAGGCCATTCTAGATATGCAGCTGCGGCGCCTGGCGGGACTGGAACGACGCAAACTGCAAGATGAATACAAGGAGAAACAGCAGCTGATCAAACAGCTGGAACGGCTGCTGGGTGACTCCAAATTGATGCGCGATGCCGTCAAGGAGGAGTTGCTAGCGGTACGCCAGAAGTATGCCGATGTACGGCGCACACAGATCGTCGAGCATGAAGACAGCAAGGTGTTGACCGCCCGGGACCTGCTGCCGGACGAACAGGTCTGGGTGATGGTCGGTGAAAAAGGGACTATCGCCCGCAGCACGACGCCGGAAATGGTGCAGGTACCGCGCAAGCCGGCCGAACAGCCGGTGGCTCTGCTGGAAGCCAATACGCAGGACATCATTTATTTCTTCGCCGCAAACGGCCAGGCTGTGAGCATGCCCGTTTACCAGCTGCCGCAGGCGCGTGAATTGGGCGTGGGCACGCATTGGGCGGATATGACGCCTTTTACGCGTCGCAACCATTTGGCCGTCGCCCTGATACGGCCGAAAGCATCGGAGGAAGGGTATTTATTCCTGACCACGGTGGGGGGGACGGTGAAACGCGTGCGCCTGGAAGATCTCCCCAAAATCAGCAGCGAGGCTTTCACCGTCATGAATGTGTCCGACGATGATGCCCTGGGCTGGGCGGCTTTTACCCGCGGTGATGAGGAGATCGTGCTGTCCACCACCGCCGGGCAGTTAATTCGCTTTAAGGAGACAGATGTAAGGCCGATGGGCCTGCCCGCCGCGGGTGTCGCCGGGATCAAGCTGGCCGATGAGACGGATGGCCTGATTGGTATGGATACCGTGGGTTCAAAAACCTGGGTTTGGTCGATCACCGACGACGGCCTGGCCAAAGCCACGGAATTAGACCAGTATCCGGTCCAAGGACGGTATGGGCAGGGTGTGATCAATTTGCGTTTGCCTAAAGAATCCTCAGAAGTGGTGAGTGTTATTGTCGGAGATGAAAACACGCATATCATTATCACAACCGCGATAGGTGTGACGAAGAAGCTGCGCCTGAAGGAGACCTACCAGGGCAGCCGGTCCATCAAGCCTCGCTCTGTTTTGAATGTCGGGATGCGCAATCGTGTGATCGGTGCCGTGCGTTTTACGGAACGGCCTGATATGATAGGAGAAGATGATGGCACAGGAAGCGCTGGAAAACAGATGCCGTTGATTGAGGATTCACCGCCTAAGAATGCCTCCGGCAAAAGAAAAACAACCAGGTCAGCTTCTGCCGGTAAGAGAAGTTCATCAACCAAGAAAGGGACCGGTAGTAGAAGTAGATCAAATACAAACAAGAATTCGAAAACCAGTCGCAGTTAAATATAGTGATGGGTCACGGAGAGGATAATGCCTAATTTTAGAGATCGTAGGGAAACAGACAAAGACGGAAACGAGTTAATTTTTACAGTGGAGGTTCAGCGCCGCTTAAGCCAGGCTGGGCTGCCGGTCGAAGTGGCATATATAGACCAGTTAGGACCGCTTCCGGAAGCGGCTCCACAGCAGTCGAAACCGAAGCAGGAGCGGGGGTCGAAACCTTCAGCGCCGCCTAAAGACGAGATTGAAGAGCCCGAATCGATTCAGATCGACCCCATGTCCGGGAAATATGTCGGCCGTGTTAAATGGTACAACGTACGCAAGGGCTACGGCTTCCTACTGCGCGGCGCGGGAGAGGAAATTTTCTTCCATCGTTCCAGTGCGGTCGGCGATGCGGAAGATTTGAAAGATGGACAGTGGATTCTCTATGACGTGGAAGAGACCGATAAAGGTCCGGAAGCCACGGACATAGAGCCGTATGATAATCCCGAAGCATAGTAAGTAGTATTTTGTATTTAGTACCACTAAATACTGCTTACTATTTACTAAATGCTGAGTGCAATTATTTCCGTTACATCAACACTTAGTGCTTGAATGTGCAACAA
>JBJYWP010000154.1:0-16777 GCA_046259485.1 Promineifilaceae bacterium (SeqCode)
CCGGCATCTACAAAAGATGTCGGTTCTTTTTGGAGGTACCTGTGTACGCTATTGTAGAAAGTGGTGGCCGGCAGTACCGCGCCGAAGAAGGTCAGAGTTTCTCCGTAGAAAAACTGCCTTATGAAGTAGGTGAACAGATTGAGTTGTCGAGCGTGTTGCTCCTTGCGGATGATGCAGGAGTCCAGGTAGGCCAGCCAACTGTCCCCGGCGCGAGCGTTAAAGCCACCGTTGTAGATCAGTATCGTGGAAAGAAAATCTTTGTTTGGAAGTACAAGCCGAAGACGCGCTATCGTCGCCGAATGGGCCACCGGCAGAGCTATACCCTGCTGCGTGTGGACGAAATCATTGCCGGTTAAACATCGATAATTTCTGATCGAATAAGGAGCATGAATTATGGCACATAAGAAAGGTGCAGGCTCAACACGAAATGGCCGGGACAGCAATTCCAAACGTTTGGGCATCAAACGGTATGGTGGAGAATTTGTGATCCCTGGGAATATTATCGTGCGCCAGAAGGGAACAAAATTTAAACCTGGAAATCATGTTGGGTTAGGTAGGGACTACACTATCTACTCGCTTATTGAAGGCCAGGTGAAGTTCGAGACGAAGTACGGCCGTAAGGTCGTCAGCGTCTATCCGGTGGAGGATTAAAAGGATACGATTATGAAAGAAGATATCCATCCAAAATGGTATCCTGAGGCCAAGGTTATTGTCGAAGGTGAAGTCGTCATGACTGTCGGCTCAACATTACCGGAAATTAATGTAGAAATCTGGTCGGGGACACACCCGTTTTACACCGGTACTCAGCGCCTGTTGGACACTGAGGGACAGGTTGATCGCTTTATGCGTCGTTTGCAGCGCCGTGAAGAGCTGCGCGTCGCCGCTGAAGAAGAAGCGGAAAAGCGTGATCCATCAAAGCTTACGGTTGATTCTATGTCCTTGGGAACAAGAGCGACGAATGCTTTGATCGAATCCGACGTCACGACAGTTGGTGATGTAATAGAGCTGCTTGACAAAGGCGATGACGCACTGCTGGCTCTCCCCGGTATCGGCCAGAAAGCCTTGATTGATATCAAACGTTTCTTGAGAGCTGAAAACCTCATTTAAGCCTGTTTAGGGTTAACAGGCGAAGACCTCTGGTTAAAACCATCCAGGGCAGGCGCAAAGATTTCGCGCCTGCCCTTTTTGTTTTTTAAAACCTGGCTTTTAATCCGCTGTAATCCCCTTGTTTGCAAGCTTGATTGGCGATAGAGTTATGCAATAGAACCAGAAAGAGGAGTTTGTATGACCAGACATACGAAAGGAAGTATTGAGCTCGTTTGCGGCAGTATGTTCAGTGGAAAGACGGAGGAGTTGATCCGTAGGATTCGCCGCGCGATCATAGCCAAGCAGAACGTTCAGGTCTTTAAACCGGCCATTGACAAGCGTTTTCATGTTCAACAGGTCACCTCGCATAATGGACTTGGGGTTGATGCTTACCCTGTAGAGAATTCCGCTGACATTTTAGAGGAACTCGATCCGCAGACCACAGTTGTAGCCATTGATGAAGTGCAGTTTTTTGACGACGGCGTGATCGATATTTGTGAAATGTTGGCTGATAAAGGCGTGCGCGTGATTTGCGCCGGGTTGGACATGGATTTTCGTGGGGAACCTTTTGGACCCATGCCTTTAATCATGGCTCGTGCTGAAGAGGTCCAAAAACTGCATGCTATTTGCGTTATTTGTGGTGATGAAGCGAGCCGTACCCAGCGCCTAATAGATGGCCATCCTGCGGCTTATAACGATCCCGTTGTTCTAGTTGGCGCTTCTGAAGTCTACGAGGCGCGCTGCCGTAACTGCCACGAAGTGTTGGATGAACGCGAAGAGGTGATCTCATGACTTCCAAGGATTATCGAAATCTCGAAGATGATGTCGCCAGTATTTTGATTGACGAAGCACAGTTACAGAAGCGTGTCAAAGAACTGGCGGGAAAAATTGAAGCAGATTACCTTGATAAGGAAGACTTGCTTCTGATTTGCGTGCTGAAAGGTGGATACGTGTTCTTGTCTGATCTTAGCCGTGCCCTGAATCGACCTCATGAGTTGGATTTTATGGGTATATCCAGTTATGGCGCAGGGACAACAAGTAGCGGAGCCGTGCAGATCATCATGGACCTGAAAGCGCCTATAACCGACCGCAATGTTTTGATCGTTGAAGATATTATTGACAGCGGCCGGACTCTGGAATATATGCGCCGAAATTTAGAGGCGCGTGGTCCGGCAAGTTTACGGATCTGTTCCCTATTGTCGAAACCGGCACGTCGCGAAATTGATGTCGAGGTTGATTATATTGGTTTTGAGATACCTGATGAATTCGTTGTTGGTTACGGGCTGGATTTTGATGAGGAATATCGCAACCTCCCTTATATTGCGATTCTAAAACCGGATTTGTTTAAACATTTACTCGCAACGTGATTGATTTATCTCCCTACCAGGGACGCTGGGTAGCAATTTCCGACGCCGAGGTGATCGCTGTGGATGATACAGCTGACGGCGCGTATTACTCAGCTCTGGATCGGGATCCTGGCGAAAGTTTTTACCTCAATTTTGTAGAAGGTGAGGTGGGTAAAAAACTCCCCTTTACTTCTTTACTGGAGGAAGTACGGCCGTTTTTTGAGCGGCGAGGAATGCCCGTTTATCTTGTCGGCGGTGCAGTTCGTGATGCCCTTTTAGAGCGGACGAGCAAGGATCTCGATTTCATTGTTCCACGCGATGCGGTTTCGTTAGCTTTCCGTCTCGGTGATGCGATTGGCGCCCCTGCTTATGTCCTTGATGAGGAACGAGATACCGGTCGAATCGTTCTAGCTGCCGAGAATACCATGTTGGATTTCGCGCGTTATCGGGACGTGGATTTGTTTGCTGATTTACGCGATCGAGATTTCACGATCAATGCCATGGCCATGCCGGCGACGGCGGGAACGAACAAGGCAATCATCGACCCGCTGAATGGGCTGGCCGATTTGCAAGCGGGCCTGGTACGCCTTACCCGTGCGGATGCACTGGAAAGCGATCCGGTTCGTGCTCTTCGTGCTGTGCGCATTGCGGCCTATTTGGGATATGCCATTACCGCTGAAACACAGCAAGCGGTGAGAGATGCAGCCCCAGGTTTGCAGGAAAGTTCGGCCGAACGCGTGCGCGATGAATTAATCAAGATCATTCAGACACCGCTGGCCGATGTCGCCCTTGAACAGATGAATGATCTCGGACTGCTGAATGTCGTGCTGCCGGAACTGGCAGCCCTGGAAGGCCTTCAACAATCTGAACCCCATCATGAACCGGTATTGAAACATACGGGCTCTGTTTTACGCTGGCTGGAAAAGGTGGAAAAAGCTTTGTTCGAGGATGAGGTGGCTGATCCGGCCCTGGAAACCGCGCGGTCGATCCTCGCGCCGCATCTGGAGGAGCTCGGCAGTTATCTCAAACGCCCCGTTGACGGAGGGCTGAACGGTCGGGATGTGCTGCGACTGGCGGCATTATTTCATGATGTTGGCAAACGGGTGACTCAATCGATTGACGATGACGGCCGTTACCGTTTCTTCGGCCATGCGGAGGTGGGTGCGGAAATGGCAGATTCACGCCTGCGCGCCCTGTGCCTGAGCAAAGATGCCAGAACTCAAATCGTACGCATTGTGCGCGAACATATGCGGCCTCTGCTGTTGACACAGTCACTAGGGGCGCAGCCCTCACGCCGCGCCGCTTACCGCTATTTCAAAGCCGCCAGCGCAAACGGGCTCGATGTGGGATTGCTGGCCTTGGCCGATCATTTAGCCACTTATGACGGACCGGGTGAGGAGGCAGTCTGGTCGGATTTGCTCGCTCTCGTTTCGGCTTTGTTCGATTATTATTTCGATCATCACGAGGAGGCAGTTAAACCGCCCGCACTGGTAAACGGCCATGATTTAATGGACTACCTTGATTTATCCCCAGGACCTGAAATTGGGCGTATTCTAGCCTTGATTGAGGAAAACCAGGCTGCCGGTGAAATTACGACCCGCGAGGAAGCGTTGGTATTCGCGCGGAGTTTATAAGAATAAACGATGCCGCCCCAAACTAAATTTCAGCCCCACAAGAGCTGCAGAATTCGTCAGATGCTCCAACTGTCTGGCCGCAAAACGGGCATTCAAAATCAAACTCAACACCACAACTTGCACAAACGATATCATCCTCGCCAATAGGTGCAAAACATTCCGGGCAAAAAAGCTGCCCGCAGTGTGGGCACTCATCATCTTGGGCCTGTAAGGGATGGCCGCAATTCGAGCACTTACGCGCATTGTCTGTCGTTAGCACGATCTGCGCTTTTTCCGGACCGCAGCGGGGGCAGATAGGCTCATCCTCTAACAAGCTGATCTGGCATGTGGGACAAATCCTGTAACCGCAGGTATGACACACGCCTTCATCAAGGTGAAGTTGGCCACCACACCCAGGACAAGCCGCTATCTGCACGATTTTTTCGCCTAGATTAAGGGAATGAATGACCCGCGCGCTCGTGCGCTTGATGACCCGCACCTCTGTCTTGCACTGGGGACAGTGCTGCGCATCACGCGGCAGCGGCGACCGGCAGACAGTGCAGAATGTAGGGACAAGTGCGTCGCAGTTGGGACATTGATCCGTCCCTGTCATCAGTTCAAAACCGCAGAGGGGGCAGTTGAAGTACAGTGCGGTCTGGCAGTGGGGACAGACATCATCTTCTTCGCCGATAGCGTTTCCACAGTGTGAGCAGAAAGTTGCGCCGCATTGGCTGCAGTAGCCATCTTCCAAGAATACGGGCGAATCACACACCGGGCATTTGCCGGAGTATTGCGCGGGTAGGATTAGCTCGATGTGCTTAAGTTCTGTCTCTGGATCAATTGCCGGTAGTGGTTCTTCCAGGAGCGCACCACAATGGGGGCAAATTGTTGCGTCATTTGGAACCTCTTCGTCGCACGCCGAGCAGTAAGAGGCAAATTCAGCCCCACAATTCGGGCAGCTCTCGGCGTCATCTGCAAGGAAAGCGCCGCATTCCGGGCAATAGGATTGCCCACAATGCGGGCAAAGTCCATCTATTTCATCAAGTGGCTGCGCACAATTCGGACATTGGGTTATGACATTCATGCCCGGCAATTATATCTTATTGCGCCTGAAGCAGGGCAGCAGATAAAGGAAAATCTACCGAGCCATGAATTTTGTATATGAGGATTTAGGAAGCGGCTGAAACGCGTCGCTGGTTGGAACAGGTGATTTATGCAGATGGTAGGTGCGTTTTCGGGAGTTATTGAGTGAAGGTTTCTATCAGGAAAGAGGTTGACGGCCACGGTAGCCGGTATGAAGTTCGTGGTAGTGGGTTACGGCTTCTTCGCCATAACGCCAGCAGAGGTATACGTCACGGCCGTCCATTTTAGCCAGGAAGTCCACCAGTCCCCCTTCAAGGCTTTTTACCACGCATCCGGTTTCCCGGATCTTTTGTAGCAGGTCTTCGATCTCTATAAACTCGAACGCCAATTCCGAAAAGACCGGCCCCCCAATATCGACATGGTTCCGGCGCAGAGTGTCAGCGACCCATTGTCCTTTTTGAGCTGATCGGGCTCGCTTTTCAAGGAGTTCGGCTATCAACGGCTTCAGTAATGGCAGGAGGTCATTGGCCTCTTCGATGGTGAAATAGCGTACTGTCATTGGATTAAAAAAGCGAAGCGCTCATTGAATAAAAGAAGCGCTTCGCTCAAATTCAGTAAGTTTATCAGCAATCGCGGATGATTAACCGCAGTGGCCGCAGCCTCCAGCATCTGCCGCGGCACCCTGGCTGCCTTCCGTCTTGAAGGAAGAACCACAGCCACAGGAAGATACGGCATTAGGGTTGTCAATCTTGAATCCGCCACCCATGAGACTATCTTCGTAACCAATCGTGGCCTGATTCAGGTACATCATGCTTGTCGGATCAACAAAGATCTTGACCCCGCCTTGTTCGATAACATGATCATATGGACGCGCCTCGGCTTCCAGAGCCATACCATATTGCAGACCTGAGCAGCCACCCCCGGCTACAAATACCCGCAAGCCATAATCGGGAACATTCTTTTCTTGCAGTAGACTTTTTACCGTTTCAATGGCTTCATCAGTGATATAGATCGTTTCGGTCGTCGTCTGATCAAGGGAATCCAACATTTGTTTTTACCTCTTAACATTGCCTATCGTAATAGGCAGTAATATTGATGCCAATTTATGGGAAGATTCTAGCAAAGCGCCACATCAATGTCAATTTTTATCAAAATCTTCTGAAAAAATATTTGCAATGGGATCAGGGGCTGATTGTCGCTATATGGGCTCCATGATACAATTTTGCGCATATAAAATTGCCTTTTTTAATGGCAAAAACGATGTACCTATACGGCGCAAATTGGTGCGCCTTTGTTTTTAAGGAAACGTAGAATGTTAAAGACAAATACATGCGGAGAACTACGCGCGGAATATGAAGGACAGCAAGTCACACTGGCTGGTTGGGTCAACAGGCGCCGAGATATGGGTGGCGTCATATTCATCGATCTGCGCGATCGCGATGGCAAAACTCAAGTTGTTGTCAATGCCGGCCGTTCGCCTGAGGCATTCGAAGCCGCTGAGCAGGTTCGCGGAGAGTATGTTTTGCAGGTGGTTGGTGAGGTTCATAAGCGGCCTGAAGGAATGGAAAATACCGATCTGCCGACCGGTGAAATTGAGGTTCTGGTTGATGAACTCGTTGTCCTGAACCCAGCGAAGACGCCGCCCTTTCTGATCGATCGTGATGAAGGGGTTGATGAAACAACGCGTCTCAAGTATCGTTACCTCGATTTGCGCCGTGAACGTTTACAGCGTAACCTGAAAGTGCGCCATAAGGCGGTGAAATATATCCGTGATTTCTTAAGCGAACGAGACTTCTTGGAAATCGAAACGCCAATCCTGTTTAAGAGCACGCCAGAAGGAGCGCGGGATTATCTGGTTCCAAGCCGTGTGCATCCGGGAAAATTTTACGCGTTACCGCAAAGTCCACAGCAGTTAAAGCAGCTGTTAATGGTTGCCGGTTACGAACGCTATTTCCAAATCGCACGCTGCTTCCGTGATGAGGATTTGCGGGCTGACCGCCAGCCGGAGTTTACACAGCTTGACCTAGAGATGAGTTTCGTCGAGCGGGACGATATTTTAGACCTGATCGAAGAATTGATGATCGGCATGGTTAAGGAAGCAAGCCTGGTACCGCTTGCCGGCGAGCAGTTCCCGCGCTTGAGTTATGCGGAAGTGATGGATCGTTTCGGTATCGACAGACCGGACATTCGGTTTGGTATGGAGCTGCGAAGTATTGCTGATCTGGTTGGAGACAGCGCTTTTCGTGTCTTCGCCGAAAATGTGGCCGCCGGTAAGCCGGTGAAAGCGATTTGTGTGGAAGGCTGCGGCACTTATAGCCGCAAGCAGTTGACGGAACTGGAAGATATGGCCAAAGCGGAAGGGGCGAAGGGTCTGGCCTGGCTGGCAATTCAACCCGATACCGAAGAAATACGCGGTCCAATCGTTAAGTTCTTCACCGTCGATCAATTGATCGCCATTACGGAACGCATGGAAGCCAAGCCGGGCGATTTGATCCTGATTGCCAGCGGCGAACCGGCGGTGGTCAATGCGGCGTTGAGCACGCTGCGCATGGAAATGGCTGATCGCCTGGGCCTGACGGCTAAGAAAGAACTCGCTTTCCTGTGGGTGGTTGATTTTCCGCTTTTTGAAGAAGAGCTGGAAAATGGGCATTATGCCCCCAGCCACCATATGTTCACCTCGCCGAAGCGAGAACAAATTCCATTGCTGGACAGCGACCCCTCGGCCGTTTTGAGCGAGCAGTATGACCTGGTGTGTAATGGTTTTGAAGTCGCCGGCGGAAGTATCAGAATCCACGAACGGCCGTTACAGCGCAAGATCATGGAACTGATCGGTTTTTCCATGGAGGAAGCGCGCGAACAGTTTGGCCATATGCTGGAGGCCTTCGAGTATGGCGCGCCGCCTCATGGCGGTATTGCTCCGGGTATCGATCGCCTGGTCGCCTTAATGGCCGGTGAGCCCAATATACGTGAGGTGATCGCTTTTCCGAAAACGAACCAGGCCACGGATCTCATGTCTGACTCGCCAACGGCCGTTGCCGCCCATCAACTTGAGCAGCTGTCTATCGCTTTGGCGCTTCCCGAGGAAGAAGGTGATAACGCAGATTAATTTGCCTTAAACAAGGCTTTTTCTAAGACAAAGCGAGAGTGCAAAGTATCGATCGATATTTTGTGCCCTTGTTGTTTTATAGGAAGAAGTCTTTGAGGACGGCCGTTATGTCCTCGACGATAGCATACCAGCCGGCACCGGGTTCGCGCTGGATATAAATTTCGCTGTCGTGCAGGCGAATGAAGAGCAGCCCGTCAACGGCCGACAAGGCCTGCGCCACCGGCGAACCGATCTCCATTTCCTCCTGTGAAGCATACTCCTCGATCTCTCCCTCGGTTAAGATCAGGTTGGTGAGCATGTATAAGGAGTCGCTGTCTTCACCATCTTCCGTGGAAATTTCGATATACTCAGACATGGGTTATTGAATGGAAAACTGAATAACAGAAAACATAAGGAACAGAAAACAAGTTATCTGAACCGCGGGGAAATAATGCTTAACGCCGCTTGTTCCTGAATCTATCTTCTCCATTATAGAGAAGGCAATCGTAATTGGGTATAATTGCCCTAAACTTACTCTACTATATAGGAATAAAGAATGGGAAAATTTTGGAGCTTTACCGCAGGCGCATTGTCAGGGGCCCTGGTTGGTGGGGTCGTGACCCTGCTTTTTACACCAAAATCAGGTGAGGACCTCATTGCTGACGCTGAAACACGCTGGCAAACGGCCGTCAATGATGCAAATTCTGCGAGAGAGGAAAAGCAGCGAGAGTTAGAGATGGAATTCAGGATGGCTAAACGGCCGTAACCCGCCTCCTCGCCATCATTTATCGGAATTCGATCATGTAAGCATCGATGGGCGCATCTGGGCGGGTCTTTGCAATCCAGGCGACGGATTTTTCGAGCAAGCCATGTAAATACGCCGCATCGTTGCCGACGGTCACCAGCGAAATTACGGCCGACTGCCAGACATCTAGCTTATCAGTCTCGGCCACGGCGACATTGAATTCTCTGGGCAGGCGTGAAAGGATTGATTTAATGATACGCCGCTTTTCTTTTAAGGAATGCACTCCCGTGAGGTTTAGCTCGATCGTGCACGTGGCAATGTGAGTGGTCATTTGATCCTTAGGCCGGGCTTTCGTTTGAATTAATGAGACGTAGATTATAACCAGATTAAATAAGATTGATGGTAGGAAACGGAACCAGTGCGATCGTGTTTACGTTCAATTGTGAGAGCTTTTAAGCTTAAATACGTATAGGACCTAGATTTTACACGACAAGGCGATCTGGAGTAGATCAGATTATGGAAGAAAAGAAGACAGATTCAACCCCATCAGTAAAAGCGGATATTCCGGCGGATGTCCCGCTCGGGGAACCGGTGAGAGAAAAACAGGCGGTTAAGCAGACAACGCCTGTTCAAGAAGTTAGCTCTGCTGCGGAAGCAAAACGCGGCGGTAACTGGCTTCGAAACCTGGCTTTTCTCTCGATCATTATTTTCTTTTGCATGGCCTCTTCCGCAGTGGCTATGTTTGTCTTGGGAGCAAACCAGGCCAAAAATGATGTGGTTGAGCCGGTACGCAATCTGGTAAGGCAGTTGACTTTGCCGGTAACTCCCGAGATTTTACCCAATCCGACGACGATTATTCGTGAGATTCAGGATTTGCAGCGTTTGGAGACAGCCTCTTTTGAGTTTGAGAAGGTTATTACGGCCGAAACAAAGCAGGACTTGTTATGGGGGCTCCTGGGTGAGTCGGTAGTGTTCGTGGCCAACGGTAAGGTTTTTGCCGGCGTCGATTTTGCCAAGATGGCTGAGAGCGATCTGCAGGTATACGATCCGCAGACGGTCTATGTGCATTTACCCGAAGCTGAGATATTCGCTGATATCCCGATCCTCGATAACGAACGTTCCTATGTGGCTGATCGGGATACCGGCCTGTTTACACGCGCCGATCCGGAGCTAGAAACACAGGTGAGACAGGAAGCTGAAAAAGCGATTCGCGAAGCGGCGGATGAAAGCGAGATTTTAGAGCGGGCAGATAATAACGCGCGCCAGTATATGATTGGTTTCTTAAGCGGGCTGGGGTTTGAGAATATTATTTTTACAGATGAAACGCCTGAAGAGGCTCCGGCGTACATCCAAGAGGTTCCAAAAGGATTTGGGGTGACGCCGGCCGCGCCGACGACAGAATGAAATGAAGAACAAACGGCACAGTCGTTTTTATGACTGCGCCGTTTTATTATTTATCCGGCATAGCTCCAGCCGAGGTCAGGCAGGGTGAGCGTGTCTTCAACTTCACCCGGTTTCAGTACGTCCGCGTTAATTACTTCGCCGACCAAAATATCATGGTCGCCACCGACATCCACCATCTGCACAACTTTGCATTCTAAGAAAGCGGCGGCAATGTCGAAGATGGGACAGCCCGTTTGCGGTCCGGAGAAATAGTTTGCACCTTCCATTTTATCAGGCGCTTTGGCACGGGGCTTGGTGAACTGAGTTAACGTATCCTGGTCTTCCAAATCGAAGATATTGACGGCGAATACACCGCTTTTGCTAATCAGGTCATGGGTGTAGGCTTTTTTGGATAAACCGACAGCGACCAGACGCGGTGTGAAGGATGTTTGCATGAACCAGTTAAACACCATGGCGTTGACATCGTCTTCTAAACGAGAAGTGAGGCTGTAGAAACCATAAGGTACTCTTTTGAGAACATCTTTGATGGGATCGTCTGACATAATAGGTTAGCTCCTTTTTCGAACTTATTGATTTTATCAATATCATTATGGATTCTAGCAAATTGCGATTTACGAAGGGGACTTTTTCTTAGACAATGCAAATGCCCGTTCGAATACCCGGGTTTAAGTGGTTGGTCCTGTTTTGGGCGATTACGGCCGTCCTCTGGTCGCTTTTGGAAGGGGATCCGCAGCGAGTGCTCTTTTTTGGATTTTTGACAACCCTGCTGGGGCTGGCTTATTTGTTTCAGCGGTTTATGATCGGCCGTACGTTTTCGGTTACCGGCGGGCTTTTTATCATGGCCCTTTGGGGATTGGCGTTGGGCGCGGGAACGGTATTGATGACACTGTTTCTGATGGCGGTCAAAACCGGGCTGCATGCCCATGGGCCGGAATTTTCCCTGGCTCAGATAGGCGGCGTTTGGCAGCATTTACCCTTGTGGAGCTTGGCAGGTGCGCTGGCCGGTTTAGGAATAGGGCTTTTATTGGTAGCCAGAACGAAGCGTGGGCCGCGTCCGTAATCTCAGAATAGATTGAAGAACAAACAGCTTGTTTAAATCTGCCTCACCTATTATTCCGTCTCCCCCAGGGACAGATCGCGGAGCCGCGTTTCCAGCGCTTCAAGGGCCTCTTCGAGTTCAGCCTGACGCAGGCTTGTGGTGATATCGCCACGCGTGCGCTCAAGCACTGCGCGGACGGTGTCGGTACGCCGCCGCAGCCCGCCGGTTATGCTGTCATTGAAATCGAAGGTGACGAGCACGCTGTATATTTGGTCCATGGCGTCGAGCAGGCGTTCCGCTTCGTCGCTGTGTCCATGGCGGATGATGTCCAGGATACGCCGGCGCAGTTCCGTGGCCGCTTCGGCGAGGCCGTTGAGCCAGGTGTTAGTTTCAGCGCCCAAATCTTCTGGACGGGGCAAGGGCCGGTTGCGAACCAGGGCATAGGTCAGGTTGGCTTCCACGAATTCTTTGACGGCGTCCTGCGTGTAGCCAGCAAAGTAAAGGGCTGGGAATTCGCGCACACCGGCGACCATTTTCTCTGTCGCTTCTCGCGCTTCGGCGATTAATTTTTCGGCCGTATCCCACTCTTCCCGATGAACGGCGCGGATGGAGCGCGCGCAGAGACGGATCAGATCGCGCGAGCTCTGGTAGGCTTGGTCGCGGGCGGCGTTTTTTTTCTCAAAATCCTGGCGAATCGCTTCGGCCGTTTGGTCTAGATTTTCCATGGTTGTTCCTTATCTATTTTAGCTGTCATCCTCGTCGTCGCCTGGCGTCTCGGGTGCAGTGCGGAAGAAATTGTCGGCAAGGGGCGAGCCGGGTTGGGGCAGGCGAATCTCGCCGAATTTTTGTTCGTAGTTGGCCAGATTGCGGGCCAGAGCCATTTGCAGCATCTTAGCATGCATGGGAGTCATGATCACGCGAGCTTGAATCGTACCATTGGGCATGCGCGGTAGAACCTGGGCAAATTCGATGATCAATTCCGCCGGGGCATGGCTGATCATGGCCACATTGGCGTAGACCGGCTTGAGGTCTTTGGGCAAGTTGAGCTTGATCTGTTTGCGTTGTTGTTTGCCGGTTTCCTGCGGTTTATCTTGTTGTTCGCTCATCTTAATTATCCTCGATCGCGGTTGGCGTAAAGCTAGCGTAACAAGGGTAAGATACCGTAAGTTATAAACGGCGGCAATCCCTGAGCGGCGGATGTTTCTGTGATTTACTTGCTCGCGATGTGGCGGTGGGTGATCCCGATGATTGTTTCGATTTCCGGAAACAATCATCGGGAGATCGAGCTGGGACATGGTTCTGTTCGAAGTAGACATAAAGCTACAAATTAATTCGCATAGTAGTGATAACTTTGATGGAAATCCCGGCCTTGGATAAGCCGCTATTTTTAGGATTGAGGCGGGATAAGAGGCATGTTACAATGTCTGCGGTGGGTTAGAAAACAGTTTTCGAGCGGATGGTTCAGAGACTGATGGCGGAAGAAGATATCGAGATTGTTGAGCATACGGCCGATTGGTCGCTGCGGGTTCGCGGTGAAGATCTTCGGGAGTTGTTTAGCAACGCGGCGGTAGGCATGGCGATGCTGATGGTGGAGGATCCGGGGGCGCTGGGAGATGATTTTGAACAATCCCTGGATCTGGAAGCGTATGATGCGGAAAGCCTGCTCGTCGATTGGTTGAATGAACTGGCGTACTTGGCGGAGATGAAACAGGTCGTTATTACGCAAGTTGAGATTGAGATGATTGGGGAAAGGCAGCTGAAGGCGACGGTACGCGGGGGGAAAGCGCCGGTTTTGGATAAGCACATTAAGGCGGTTACCTTTCACAACCTGGCAATTGAGGAAACAGCGTCGGGGCTGGAAGTGACAATTGTTTTTGATGTTTAGCCTGGATGATTGAAGGGGTATCGATAGGAGCTTGTGGTATGAAACGAAGCGATTTTCAGCGCGTGGCACCCTATGTTTATGAAATTCCAGCCACGTTTCGGCCTGATATGCGCGTGCCGGCGCGTTTTTATGCCGACGGCGAACTGCTGGACGCCGCGTTAGGGGATAAGAGTCTGGAGCAGCTGGTGAATATGGCAACGCTGCCCGGGATAGTGAATTATGCCCTGGCGATGCCCGATATTCACCAGGGCTATGGTTTCCCGATTGGCGGCGTGGCGGCGACGGAACTGCCGGACGGGGTGATTTCTCCCGGTGGGGTTGGATATGACATTAACTGCGGCGTGAGGCTCCTGGGGACATCACTGGATGAAGAGGATGTCGCTTCCTATTTGGATGAACTGGCGACCCAACTGCAGCGCAACTGTCCCCATGGAGTCGGCCGTGGAGGGAATATCAAGCTCAAACGGAATGATTTAATTCGCCTCGTGGAGCAGGGAGGACAATGGGCTTTGAAGAACGGGTACGCGACGCAAATGGACCTGGAATACACGGAGGAAAACGGCCGTATCCCCGGCGCCGATGCGAACAAGGTCAGCGAACGGGCCTTTGAGCGGGGAATGGACCAGGTAGGTACACTGGGTGCGGGCAATCATTTCATCGAAGTGGATGTCGTGGAAGAAGTTTTTTATGAGGAAGCAGCCAACCGCATGGGATTGTTCCCGGGGCAGATCGTGGTGCAGATTCACTGCGGGTCGCGGGGCTTTGGACACCAGATTTGCAGCGATTACGTGAAACGCTTCCAGCCGGTAGTGCATCGCTATGGCATCGAGCTTCCGGATCGGGAGCTGGTGTGCGCGCCGCTGAGCAGTCCCGAGGGGCGTGATTACCTGGCGGCGATGAGCGCCGCGGCGAATTATGCCTTTGTGAACCGGCAGGTGCTGACACACCTGATTCGCGAGAGTTTTGAGTTGACGCTGGCAGGGAAGGTGAAAAACCATCACGTGTACCAGATTTACGACATTGCCCATAATATGGCCAAGATTGAGCGGCATCAGGTTGGGAAGCGAACCATGGAAGTATGTGTACATCGCAAGGGAGCGACGCGGGCGTTTGGGCCGGGTTCGGCCGTGCTGCCGGATCGCTACTGTGATATCGGCCAGCCGGTGCTGGTGCCGGGATCGATGGGTACGGCGAGTTGGGTGCTGGTGGGCACGGAAGGATCGATGGCCCAAAGCTTTGGATCGACCTGCCATGGAGCGGGGCGGACAATGAGCCGCACCAGAGCCAAAAAGTCGGTGCAGGGCAATACGCTGCGCAATGAGCTGGAAGCGAAAGGCATTCGCGTACGTGCGGGCAGCATCCGCGGCCTGGCCGAGGAAGCACCGATTGCTTATAAAGACGTGGATAGAGTGATTGAGGTTGTGCACGGCGCGGGTATCGCTAGGAAAGTGGCGCGAATTGTTCCCGCGGCGGTTATAAAAGGATAGAAGCGATGATTGGTCGGGGAGGGTGGTTGTTGGCAGGGGTGGCTCTGGCGGCGGGGTTTGTGCTGGCTACGTTTGCGGGTTTATTTTTACGCCGGCCTGAGCCGGTGCCCATTCTTATCGATACGCCGGTTCCTACAGCTACGGTTGAACCAACCACCACGCCTAGTCCGACAGAAACCGCGCAGCCGATCCAGGCCTATGTGAATGGGGCTGTAAAAGTGCCTGATGTTTACATCTTGCCGCCGGGAAGCCGCGTGAAGCAGATCGTTCAGGCAGCGGGCGGTTTTACGGATGAAGCGAACACGGCGGTGATCAACCTGGCTATGCCCCTGGTCGACGGCATGCACATCTATGTGCCGGATATTACGGAAAGCACGGCCGTGCCGCAGCAGATCATCACCCAGCCCACCATCCCCTCGCGCAGCGGCGCCGGTATCGGGGACTTACTGATCAATATTAACACGGCCGATCAGGGGGAACTCGAGACGCTGCCGGGCATCGGCCCGGTCACGGCGCAGAAGATCATCGATTTCAGAACGGCCAACGGGGGCTTTCCTACGGTTGAGGCCATCTTAGAAGTGTCGGGAATCGGCGAGGTGACGTTTGAGAATATTCGCGATTTGATTACTGTTAGATAGAGGATAGAGATAGCGGGGAGAGATAGAGATAGAGGGAGGGGCACAGAGGAGAATTGGGAATTTTGGATTTAGGAAATAAAATTTGGGGGCATGCCTAGAGAGAATGTTTTAACGACGGCCGTGGCGCGGCTGGCGCGAGTGCCATTCGCCCTGTCGCGGCGCGATTCATTTCACCGGCCGCATAAGGCGCTGATTTTGCAAACCTGCTGTCTGAGCCAGGTGATGCTGGCCACGCCGCTGCTGGCGGCGTTGAGTGAGACTTATCCGGAAGCACGATTTGATTGGGCGGTGACGGATTGGGCCAGGCCGGCGATTGCCAGTAATCCGCGGGTGACGGAAATTATCCCCATCGGGGAGACGGATCTGCGCAAGGGCGACTGGCGACAAATCAGGCAGCTTGTTCTGCGCTTGCGGAGTGAACATTATGACACGATTTTTATCCCCAGCGGAACAGCAATTAAAAGCTATATTGCCTGGCAGGCTGGTATTCACCAGCGGATAGGTCTAAACATTGAAGGCAGGGGGTTTGCACATACGATCCCGGTTGCGCTGCTTCCTGGTATCCGGGATAGAGGAGCGCAGGGTTTGCTGCTGGCTGAGGCGGCGGGCGTCCCCAAGCATATCATCAGTAAGGTGAATATGGAGTATTGGCCGGCGCGGGAAGAGCGGGCATCGGTTACGCAGCGCCTGATTGAAGAAGTGGGCTGGCTGGGAGACGTGCCCTTGGTCATTATACATCCGGGAGGCGGTGTGAATCCACGGCGAACCAACCTGCTTACCCGCTGGCCGGAAGAGCGATTTGTTATTTTGGGCAATCACCTGAAGCAGAACCATCAGGCGACGATTATTCTGGTCGGGACGGCCGAAGAGAAGTCGCTGGCTAATGATATCGCGGGCATGATGGCCGGGAAGGTGGTGAACTATTGTGGCAAGTTGGGGTTTGGAGAGGTGAGCGCGCTGTGTGAAGTGGCCGATTTATTTGTGGGCAACGATACGGGCACGAGCCAAATTGCCGCGGCGAGCGGCTGCCGCACACTGGTTATTTACGGGCCGACGAATCCGGCACTTTCCAAGCCCTATAGCACGCGTGGCAATGTACATACCCTGTGGCGGGATTTAAGCGGTGAGGTTGGGGAAGGGCCGTTTACGTGGGATGGTGGCATAACGGCCGATGAGGCGATTGCGGCGGTGGATGCGATCATCAGGCAGCCGGTCGACAGCGGACGCACGCTGTCAATTCTGAGCAGAAAAAGACGTGAGAAAGATTGACACTGTGCCGCACATCTGATAAGATTTTCGTCCCTTTACAAGTGGGGGCGTGGTGTAGTGGTTAACACGCCGGCCTGTCAAGCCGGAGATCGCGGGT
>JBJYWP010000155.1:0-11843 GCA_046259485.1 Promineifilaceae bacterium (SeqCode)
CCACCGTTTTTCTTTACTTGTCCACGCCTTAATAAGAGGGTACATGGCCACGACCAAGTTGGCCAGCGTCTGGGTGAATTACAAGCGAGTTTGTTCTAAGCTAGAAGCACAGGGGCACCCGTTTGCGCGGAAGCGAAAACGGCATCTAAAACCTGTAGGCACTTACGGCCGTCGGCTACGGTGATCGGCGGCTCTCGGTTCTTCAATACAGCCTGAGCAAAATCGCTCAGTTCGGCTTCCATTTTTTGTTGAATGGCTACCGGTCTTTCCAGGATCATCGCCGTTGTTTTTGGTGTAGCAAATTCCTCCCAAACGCTACTGCATACGGTGAGTGCATAGTTCGGAAATGTAGGCAGAGATAGATAGAGATGGCCATCTCTGCCACAGATATGGGCAAAATCAAACCAGCCTGCCGATGCGCCACAAATATTAAACTGGGCGGCGGCCCCTCCCTCAAATCGCACCTGGAATAAAGAGGTTTCGTCTACACCGTATTCGGGATGGTAGGCGATGGTGGCCGATACTTCTATTGGATTGTCATCCAAAAACCACAGCACGCGATCGACCATGTGGCTGCCAAAGAAACCGAGCATCCCTCCGCCTGAAGCAGGATCCGCCAGCCAACCTGGTGGTAAACCGGGTATGGACGTCCCAGCGCTGATCGTCTGAATCTCGCCAATGACGCCGTCGGTAATGAGGCGTTTTGCTTCGGCCACGGGGGGGAAATAGCGGAAGGAGTAGCCGGACATATAAGTGACGTCGTTTTGGCCTACGACCGTTTCTAGCTCAGTGGCCTCGCTGGCATTCAAGGCGATGGGTTTTTCCACCAGCACGTGCTTGCCGGTCGTGATCGCTTGCAGAGCATAGGGCTGCAAAAAATTATGTGGCGTCGCGATAAATACTACGTCCACATCTTGGTGGGAAATCACCGCAGAGGCGGAGTCCTCCACCTCAATCTGACCAGCAATGGCTACGATCTGCTGAGCAGCTTCCTCATCGGGATCAGTGCAGGCGGTAAGGTGAAATTCATCGAGCGCCGCCGCTGCCCGTGCCAACCACTGACCCTGATAGCCACATCCGATTAAACCAACGCCTAATTGATTATTGCTGTCCATTTGTATCCTCCGCGAGAGATGCCAACCCATTCGAAAGTCGGCATCTCATCTCCTCAAGACGTGGGCAAACTGCTGTTGAAAATATCTCGGTGCAGTTTCCAGTTACCATCCTGATGTTTCCAGATCACGATGTACTTTCCCTGATCGAGCGCCTGCCCATCTGCTCCCTTCAACGAAAAGCGCGACACTTCAAAAGCTGCATCTCCACAACCTTCCACTTCGATAATTTCAAGCTCTACTTCCGCGATACCCATGTCCATCAACGCCTGCCAGAAAGCCCGGATGGCTGGCTTGCCGGTTACGAAGTCGCTATTGGGGGGTAGAATCTGGCCATCCTCCGTATAGAGGCTAGCCATGGCGGCGGCGTCACCGCGATTAAAGGCAGCCATAAACTGCTCATTCATGCCTGCCACTTCCTCATGAATAGTTATCATGGTCATTTTTTGCATTGCTAAATACCTCCGGTTATTTTTATGGACCGCTAGATCGACAAACCTCTATGGCAGTCTCCTCATCGGGCCTGCATAGCATCTCCCAAATCGAATTGCCAATCGGTTAATTGCTGACCGCTAAAATACCGATCCGCTGACCAGCTTATGTGGGGCCGACGATCGTCCCTCACTGATCGCCAATCCCCTTGTTCCCTCAGGTGCATATGTGATGGCTTTTCAAGAGCCGGTGATTTGCTGCATCATTCCTGCCTGGTCGGCCACCATCTTGTGATCCACGATCTTGCCGCCGGATACCTGGTAAATGATTATGAATGGGACTTCCACTTCTTTACCAGTAGGGGGAATGCCCATTAGCTCACCCTTATGCGTACCTGTAAAGGTGGCATCGACGACCACGTTGTCTCCTTCGGCGATCATCTTTTTAGCCGAAAGCTGGTAGCCGGGGAAGACGCTCTCGAAGAAAGCTATATGTTCTTTTAGATGATCGTCAGCGACAATGTTGGCAACGGCCGCACCGCCGCCCTGGTTAAAAGTGTCGAAATAGTTACGGATAAACAGTTTGTTTTCTTTTGTTGACATGGTAATGCTCCTTATGCAACTCATGGGTTATCGAAGTTGATCACAGCATAGAGGAGGGTGCGCTTCAAAAACGCTTCACCATATCTCAAAGATATCGCATTTGTTGTGCCAGCGTAATGGCCTGTGCCAGGAGATCTGCGGATTCGGTGAACTGCATCTCATGGTGGGCGGTGGCGGCATTTTGCAAAACGACCGTTAATGCAGCCGGTAGTTTCTGTTGCGTGTCATTTAATATTGCCTCGGCACATACTATCGCTTCGTCGAAATTTCGCTCTTCAAATGCCACGGCTAGCAGCGGGAAGAGCGCCGTCCATTGAAAGGCACAACTGGCATGACCCTCTGGCAAGACGCCCCATATTTCCAGGGCAGCACGGCCGTTCACACGGGCCTCTTGATAGTCACCTTCGCGCCAGGCCAGCCAGGATAGATTTGCCCTGGCCGTCGCTGCGTATTCAGGCATCATTGCTTCTTTAGCTACAGCCTCACTTTGGGCGGCAAACGTCCGCACTTCCTGCAGAAGTTCCTGTCTACGGTAGAGGATAGTCAGGTAAGTAAAGCAACGCGCGCGCAAATTTACATCGCCAGTCTGAACCGTCATTTCTAGCGCTGCTTGCATTTCCTTTTCCGCCTCAGCCAAATCGCCATGCCATAGCAAGGAAAATCCCATCGAAAAGTGCGCTGGCCCCATACGCGTGGGATCATTCAGTTCCAGGTTGGACTTATACCATTCCCGGATTTTGCCCAGAACCTCGTCGGAGATGGTAAAGCGATCGCGGCGGTAAAACATGCCGGGATCAAAAAAGACAGCCTGCTGCTCCGTTGTACCATACTGGGTTAAAATTGGCTGGCACTCATCAAGAATGGTGGCAATCTCCGGCCAACGATTGAGCCAGTAATAGATATATTTACGGGCCTTCTGCAGTTCGATCCACTCACGCCACCAGGCAATTTCCTCCACCTTTGGTGAGCTTTCATCGACAGGTTCAAGGGATGCTGGCGGCTTTTGCCCTAATGCAGCTTCTGCCCGGCTAAAATATTGTAATGCCGCTTCATACTGATGCAGGGGCTCACAAGCGTTGCCTGTCTTGCGCAGCAAGCGGCACTGTTGGATAGGATCTTGTCCGTTTGCTGAACGAACGGCGCTGAATGCCGATTCATAAGCCTCTTGTGCTTCTTTATATTGTGCTGAAAAGTGCAGCAGATCACCCAGGGTTTCGTAAAGCTGGACCTCCGTTTCAAACCGCCACGGGGCAGGCGTATCGGGAGGCATCGCGAGCAGCAGGCGTAATGCCCGCCGGGTGTATGATATCGACTCGGCGTTGGCGTATAATTTGCGGGCCGTGTCGGCCGCGCCCTGGTAATGAGGAATCGCTTCGCCGGGCATATCGGCCATTTCGTAGTGTGTAGCAATTTGACCGCAAAAAACTTCAATGTGCGAGATATGCTGTGCCTCTAAAGTTTGGGCGACACGGCGGTGCAGCAAACGCCGCCGCGCCTCACTCAATTCGGCATAAGCCACTTCACGGAACTTGTCATGGCTGAAATCGTATCCCGTGCCGCCATGTTCGCGAATGATGCGCCTGCGCCACAACTCGTCGAGCCGGGTAACAAGAATATCTTCGCTCATACCACTAATCTGGGCTAGTAGATCATAATCAAAGGCTCGGCCGATGACGGCTGCCTTGGATAACAAATCCCGTGCCTGAGGCGTTATATGTACAAATCGTGCCTGTATCGTTGCCTGAATAGTTGACGGTAATTCATGACCATCCCGCAGCCCAGCGCCGCGCGCATGCGCGCGCATCATCTCTATGATAAACAGTGGATTACCTTCTGTTTCCTGGTAGAGGCGGGTTGCTTCAACAAAAGCCAATGTTCGGCCGGCGAGCTGTGAGGCGAGAACAGCTGTATCTGTCTCTTCCAACGATAGTAATTCCAACTGTTTTAGCTGGCGGGTCCGCCGCAACGCAAGCTGCAGCGCCATCAGGGGATGGCCCGCGTCGACTTCTTCAGGACGATAAGCGCCGACAAGCAGCAGGGGAGCCTGCGGGTCGAAGCGCAGCAGGTAGTGCAGCCACTCAAGGGTTTCCTGGTCGCACCATTGCAGATCGTCGATATGCAGCAACAGCGGGCGATCCAGGGAAAATACAGCCTGGGCCAGGGCTTGAAAGAGGCGCTGCCTTTGCCAGGATTGGGTCAATGGTACGGGAGGGGGGAGATCTAGTCGTTCAACGAGCAGTTCCGGCAGCAGGCGGGCCAATTCGGTTAGGGTAATGTCATCCAGTTTCTTCCAGGCGGCCTGCAGCAATGGGGACCGCAACCAGGTAAGCACTGGGGCATAGGCCAATTCGCCTTCGGCTTCGTAGGAACGAGTCGCAACCGCTGCGATTCCTTGCCGCTGGGCCCATTGCAGTAGCTCCGCAGCGAGGCGCGATTTGCCGGTGCCGGCTTCGCCACTGATGAGTACCATACCGGTGCGGCCGCGTACGACCGTCTGCCAGGCGCGCTTGAGTTTGCTCCATTCTTCATCACGGCCGACCAGAGGCGTAGTAATGGCATCAGGTTCAAATGTTGAAATCGGCTCCGGGTCTAAACCGGAATGAAGAAGTTGTTTGTACAGGTCGCGGGTCGTCCTGTCAGGCGTCACACCCAACTCTTGCTCCAGGAACGTGGCACAGGTGTGATAGGTGCGCAAGGCATCCGCTTTCCCGCCGCTTAGCGCCTGAAGGCGCATGAGACGGCGGTATGTAGGTTCATGCAGAGGATCGTGACGCAGTAATTGCTGGGCTGTTTCTATCGCCGCCGGATAGTTGCGCTGGTTTTCCTGCAGCTTAAGTAGTGTTTCGCCCGCCCTCAGAAAGAGCTGCCTCAAGCGCTCGCGCTCCGGTTCCAACCACTCATCGTACCAGCCAGGTAGGATCGGAGCGTGATAAAGGTCGACGGCCGACTGCCAGTTGGCAACAGTTTTGGCAGTGGAAACGGCCGCTTCAAATTCAGCCACATCAAGTGTGAAGGGGGCGTCCGGTAGCCATTGAATCGTTTGCCTATCACTTCGCAAAAAGAGTGTCGCATCCGGCAGTTTTTGCCGCAGGCGAGAATAGCTGGTGCGCAGGTTGCTAAGAGCTTGCTTTTCCGTAGTGTCAGGCCAGAACAAGAAGGCGATATGGCGCCGTGGCTGGGGTGCGTTGCGCTGCAGGAGCAGGTAGGCAAGCAGGATTTGCAGACGATTGGTGTTGATTTCAGTCAGGATACGGCCGTTATAGGTGAGGCGGAAATCTCCCAGAAGTTGAATCTCCAAATGCGGTACTATAATTCTTTCCGTCACAAATCCCCGTCACTGAAGCGTTCTTGAAGCGCATGGATAGTTATACCTGAGAACGACTGTTCAACGACAACCTGGCGTGGTATTTAAATGCGCATTCAGCCACCTCTTGTCACATTATAAACGAAGCGGGAATCACTTGGCAACGGCGTCACATCGGACACGCTTTTTATCCTTCAATTTGAATCCGAATAGATTTCTCTAAACCAAATATGGGTTTTAGCCAAACCGGTTTGTACTGAATAATGGTCCATTTAACACACGGATTCTGTCTTTAACAGGCAATTATGGAAGTAAGAATAAACCTCCAGTTTGTTCTAACCTCAGAATCAACAAGCGGGCAATGGCGTATTCGGTAAGAAATACGCGTTAGATTAATCAAGGTAAAGTAAAACCGGCAAGAGTTGAGTTTGCTTTACCGCTCAACACGGCCGTCTTTCCACAGAAATCTCATCCCTATTGCGCGTGCGGCAGCGGGGCCTGGAAGAGATGGCGCAGCAGCTGCAATCCGCCAATACCGATCACGGCCACGGCGACAATGTAAACGACCAGCAGTCCCATAACCAGCGCCCACTGCCAGCCGCCGATCGCCGTCTCCCCCGAGGCCAATCCCGTGACCTCGGCCGTTAACTGGCTGCTGAACAGCGCCAGGACGGCGATGCCCAGACCCCAGGCGAAAAAGCCAAACAAAATCCCGGCGCGCCGCGCTGCCCACAGCAGCAGGACCCCACCCCCCAGGACCAGGGCAAAAAGCTCGGCCGGCATGAGGTAATCAACGCGGAAGATGCCGTCCAAGATCCACGAAAGCACCCCGAAAAAAAGTGGCGCCAGCAGCGGGATCCAGACCAGCACCGTGCCGCCGATAGCCAGCGCCTTGGTAAATGTATTCCTGTTATGCATAGTCCTGACCTTCCCTGGCGCTCCCTCATGCCGAAGGCAGTGGAGAGGCGCCCCCCGTTAGTCCAATTACGCCCGCCTGGTGGTAACAAATCCTCCGTTGGGCTACTGTCTATATTATACAAGATCTGCGGGCGAAATAGGGGCAGAAAAAGTACCAACAGGAGCGAACGCGCAGAAAGTTACGGTTTTAGCAGACTCAATAATCGCTTGAATTTATAACAATATCCTCGGCGTAACCTTAACTCTTGGTTTAAATGCCCCTGCTCTTCCAAACGATCTACGGCAGGTTTTTACACGTATTCCGGAACAAGGCCAAATTGACCAGTGATTTTGACCCAACTTTGTGTCAAAATTACTTTTGATAATGTCGCTTGTCACAAGTGATTTGTTCCCACCCGGTCGATAGTTGAGACCGACGGTTATTTCCCGAAGAAGGAAATACTCTAGATGCCTCACAACATTACTGCTGACCAGAAATGATACCGATTCAACGGACTTCCCATATTGGGTTTTTTCGCATACCATGAAGTAGTAATGGAGGTTAGCCAGCACTTTTTTGCATCAGAGCATTAAGATGCGCGACACAGACATGACTCTTAAGGAAGGCGATCATGATCCGCTTATGTCGTGATAACGAGTTCGAGGCGATCTGTGCGATTGTCAATGACGCCGCCGAAGCGTACAAAGGCATCATCCCCTCAGACCGCTGGAAAGAGCCTTACATGAGTAAGGACGAACTTCAGGAAGAAATAAAAGCAGGCGTCACATTCTGGGGATACGAAGAAAATGGTGAACTGGTTGGCGTCATGGGTATTCAGCCGGTCCAGGATGTAACCCTCATTCGACACGCCTATGTTCACTCTGAAAACCAGGGCCAGGGAATAGGCGGAAAGTTGCTCGCCGCTCTGAGCCGGCAAACCACTCGCCCCATATTGGTAGGCACCTGGGCGAATGCTACCTGGGCGATCCGCTTCTATGAGAAACATGGATTTCAATTGGTCTCTTTGGAAGATAAGGATCGCTTGCTGCGAAAGTATTGGTCTATCCCCGAACGTCAGGTTGAGACTTCTGTCGTCTTAATAAACAAGCAGGAGAGGGTTCGAAACATTGTGTAAATTCACGAATGAGTTGATTTGCCCTCATCCGAGTTTACTGGACACAAAATTTCCTCTTTGACCCAAGTATCTGTAGAGACTTGATCTTGATATGCCCATCATCTCACAAATCTCGTTGATGGCGTATTTCCTGCTGCCATCAACGTTTGTTTCGTCATAGAGTTTGTATAGACGCTGGGCTTTTTCCTCGTCAAGAGCTTTTCGCCTTCCTCCTTTCTTCCCCCTGGCCCTAGCGGCTGCAAGCCCGGCCATTGTACGCTCGCGGATCAAATTCCGTTCAAATTCTGCCAAAGCACCAAATATATGGAAGATCAGCTTTCCGCCACTTGTTGTAGTGTCAATGGATTCCTGAAGGCTTTGGAAGCCAATACTGCGCTCCTCTAGTAAATTCATCATTTCAATTAGGTTTTTTAGCGAACGTCCCAGCCGATCAAGTCGCCAAACGACCAGGGTGTCTTCCTTGTCTCGCAGGTAGTCTAATGCCTCCCGAAGCCCCGGCCGCTCTGCCCCTGCCCCACTCATTTTGTCATAGAAAATTTTTTGGCAGCCGGCGTTCTTCAGTGCATCTTCTTGCAGCGCAAAATCCTGGTCATCGGTCGAAACACGAGCGTATCCAATCAGCATGATGCTGTTGTACTGTTTCAAAACCCGTTAAATCAAGAGTAATTGATACGTTGATTTTGGGATTGGGATTCGGGATAGATTTTGGCTATCTTTTGAACGATTTTTCAAACGCTGCAATGGTGTCCCAGAAACGGGCGTTTTTCGGACACCTACTTATTGGTTGGATATAGTGTAATATTCAGCGCAAATTGGCCGCAAATCTTCAGCGTTAAATGACCTAAAGTGCCAAGCAATTTGCGTAGCCACTCAGACCTTTTTCCTGTCAGTCGCATAAAGTCGCACAATATTGCCCAGCTGCTGCAGAAATGATGTGCTACAGTTATGTTATACTGACCTTGAATTGGTCTGAACATTACCATAGTAGATCCCCGATTACTTGTTTTGTGTTTGGGAAGCTATCTTCCATTTCCCGATGGGAGATTTGGTAGATACAAGGGGGAATTCATGAACTGCGGAGCCATTCTTTTTCGTTTTATTCTATTGGTCACTTTATTAGGTGCATTGTTTGCTTGTCAGCAGGAGCCGGCGCCAGAGTTATCAGAGGCGGTCGACTCCAGCATCACACCCACACTTG
This sequence comes from Promineifilaceae bacterium (SeqCode), assembly GCA_046259485.1. Classification (GTDB taxonomy): domain Bacteria; phylum Chloroflexota; class Anaerolineae; order Promineifilales; family Promineifilaceae; genus JAACFF01. Next base: position 8,682 of record JBJYWP010000155.1, read on the forward strand.
AACAAACGCAAAAGCCCCCGACAGCTACTGTCATGCAGTCGTCGCCAACAAAGTCAACGGGCACGTCCACACCGACTTCAAATTCTATGCCTCTTGAAACACCGACATCGACACCCGAAGGGCTAGAAACTCCTGCATTTTCAATGCTGGATTACACCGACGATAGCACAAAGATGCCCACTACCCCTGCAACGAAGCCTCCACTGCCCACTTCAACCACGACACCTCTACCTCTCGATCAGTCAGATGAAGTGACTGAGCCAACGGATGCCCCGAAAGAATCGCCTGAGGTGGATGCCTTAGCCATCATCCATTGGCAGGATTTAGAACTGCCAGACAATTTCCAGGCGATTTACCCTGAAAGCTTTGGCATTGGAAAGGGGGCGACCGCCCGCGAACTGGTCGATTCTAATGGAGAATTGTTCACTGTCCCCATTGAGAACAGTTTTGTCTTCATGGATGACGAGGAGACGACCTTCATCTTTGGATATACGTTCATTTTGGATGATGAACAATACCGGCAAGCCTTCATCGCCGATCAAATAGATGGCCAGTCGTTGGCAAGTCAATTCCCTTCGGCGACGCTGATTGATGTGCCCGGGATCGGGGATGCAAGCGGAGGCTTCTCAGCCCTGCTTTCTGAAGAGGAGCGAATTGATTCGGCGCAATTCCTCATCGGTGATGTAGCCGCCACGGTTTACATCCGTTATCCAGAAGGCCAGTCTGCTCCCCTCGATGTCGTGCAACTGGCCCAAGTTTATGCCGACAGTCTGGTTGATCCAGAACCGCGTTGCCATCTGGAGTCAATAACGCCTATTGAGGATCCCGTGTGGCCGGCCTATGCTTTCGTAGCTACCGGTTTTTTCCCGAGAGAACAACGAATCGTTAGACTGTCGGGTTTCGTGAAAAAGGGCGAAGAAACCCTTACCGCCGATATGACATTAGCTGGTCTAACGGGAGAAACGTCTGACCAAGAAGGTAAGGTGGTCGGCGAAATCAAGTTTGGCCCGTATGAAGAAGAGGGTCTTGTGCCTATTTCTCAAGAACTGATGCTAGAGGTGATAGGCGGTTTTAGCGGGTGTGAGGCCAGTGAAACCGTAACCTGGGCCCCGCAACAAACAGATCAAACGGCGAACTTGAGCGGGGAGGTCTTGGTCGAACCAGCAGCGCCTGTGACGCAACCGGCCGATAGTGAAACCGAAGGATTCAGAACGCATGCGCTTCCCGGATGGGGCTCGTTGGATATTCCTGAAGACTGGCACATTTTATACTCACCTACGCCAGGACTACTGTTAATCAGCAGCAAAGATGCCGGGTCTTTTGAGGAAACAAGTGACGAAGATGCCTTGCTGCAGATTAGCCAACTGGATAATCGAGGCTGGCTGCCAATTGATATTATTTCTAACGATTACCTACCTACCTTAGGTTATGAGATTGAGCTGGTCAGCGAACCGCAAGCCCTAACCATTCATGGGCAAGAAGCAGCAACAACTACTTATCATGGATATGAAGACTTCATGGAACAAATGACGATTTACCAGTCTCAAGATGGTAGCCGTACTGCCTATTTGTTGTCGATGATTGGGGAAGAAAAATGGCCGGAATATGAAAAGATCTTTGAGCAAATCCGCGATTCAGTGAACATATCACCACTTACTGCAGGGCCGGAGCTTTCACCAGTTGAGGAGTTGCCAGAGGACTATGCATTATTTGTTGATGATGAGCAGGGATATCAATTTGGCTATCCATCTGCGTGGTCAGGGATTGAGAACGATAGTGCCGTTGTATTCTCGCCTACAGAAGCTGGTTTGCCAGCTGAACTCGAGCACAAATTCGGTTCGTTATACATTTATCCACCCTCAACGTACATAGTTGGTGATGAGATGCCCGGTGAAGGTTATACAGCCGACGGCCAGGTTACTGCTTTATGGGATTGGGCCGGGACAATGGCTATCCAGGATGCCATGATGACCAGTGAGCTGAGTCACAAACGCGTTGGTGAGACTGATTACGCCGCTGCCTATTTTGTGGCAACTGATGAATCGCGTGATAACCAGCCCATCTATGGCTTCATGGGGGTGGTCACAGATGGTGAAAAGGTAGTCAAGATGATTAGCTGGTTCCATGATCCACAAGAATGCCAGGAAGTTTGGTTGAGAGTTTTTAACAGCATTCAACTAATCGAGTAGGTGGTACAAAGAATGTTTCGAAACAGCTTCTATTGAGATTTTTGTTAATCACACTTCCAGATGAGGAAGGCGTTTAATAAGTAAGGAGGCGTCATGAACCTTAGAAGGGTGCCTTGCATATCGGTGCAGAAATATACGCTAAGCCTCGTGTGGCTCAAGACAACCAACTTTTATACACAACTTCGGTCATTATGAACAAGATTGAGGCGGGTTAATTTCGGTCAGGGTGAGGCGATATAACGCTGGTTTTTCTTTGTCACGCACAAAGTCGAACATCTTTGCAACCCTATCCCACAAGCTACCATGTATCTGTAGTAGAAAAGGGGGTTAATCATGAACACCACAGACACCATCCTTCTTTTGATATGCGTCGGAATTGGCGTGATTGTTTTTTTGTTTGCATATGCAAAGAACATCCTTCCCTATGCATTGATAGCGGCTGCCCTTGGCGCGATTTCTTTGTCTTTTACATGGTTAATTGTGGTATTTGTAGTGGGGATACTTAGCGGATGGTCGGGATATGAGCCTTTTCTTGGTGCACTATTCTTCGCACCTTTTGGCGCAGTAATTGGCGCAATATTTGGGACGATATTTGGGATGATAGTTAGATTTGTCAAATCCAAATCAGCCGCTTAGCGTATATTTCTGTGCGTTTGTGCACAGTACCCTTAATAGAGATCTTTTGAACGAAGCAGTCAGCGTGATTCGCAGGCATTACTTGGCCGTTTCAAACTGCAAGTCGGATTGTGAAAAACCCATCTTCTCAAGCAACGTATAGCACAGCTTCACTAGGAAATTTGTGCTCAAATTGGCCTCAAAATAAAGGTCGGTGGTGGGAATAGGTGCCGGCGAACGCAGTTCGTCGGGATCCGGTGTCACGTACGGTCGTTTCCGCCCTCTTATCGTCACGGCTTGCTCTACAAAGGTTTTGGGGTCTTTCTGAAGCAATACCTCGAACACCTGCAGCGCCGCT
>JBJYWP010000156.1:0-19816 GCA_046259485.1 Promineifilaceae bacterium (SeqCode)
GGGGCAAATCTGCCCCGCAGTTTAAATCGCAATGGAAACTAGTTAAGTAAGCACTATTGGTCCCTGCAAATAGCCCATGCTAAAATTGCCTCTAGAATTATACCCTGGAGGTGACTACTGAATAGTCTAGAACTGGCCCACACTCTGGTCGATACAATCGTCGACAGGAAGGGGAGCGACATTCTGTTATTAGATATTCGTGATCAGGCGGTTTTCGCCGATTACTTTTTGATTTGTAATGGTGAGAACGAACGGCAGCTTAAGGCGCTGGCGGACCACATCACCGAGGATGCCAAGAAAGATGGGAATGTTCCCGTGATGGGTATCGAAGGAGAGGCGTCCTCCGGTTGGGTCTTAGTAGATTTCGGTGACCTTATTGTACACCTGTTCTCACCTCAACAACGAGACTATTTTCGCCTTGAAGATATTTGGGATCAAGCGCGGGTCGTGATGCACATTCAGTGATGAATTGTCTTTTGTTCTGCTGAGCGGTTCAATTGAATATTTAACTCAAGTTGTCACTTTTTCATTTCTTCAATCGAGATTGGTCCAATTTTTATATCTATTCCCGTAATCATATAGCGATTGAAATTGGACCAATCTAATGACAAGAAGGTTCATTATTTCAATTATTCGCAAATCCAGGGTTCTGTAACGCGCGACCAATCTACAAGTTCATCTTCCGTAAAAAACAAGCTAACTTCTTTCAGGCCATTTTCCGGGCTGTCAGAGCCATGAACCAAATTACGGCCGACTTCCATGCCTAAATCGCCGCGTATGGTCCCGGCCGCCGCCTCAACAGGCTTTGTGGCTCCGATGGTATTACGCGCGGCGAGGACAGCTTCGTTACCCTCCCAGGCCATGGCGACTACCGGACCGGAAGTGATATAAGCAACCAATCCTTCATAAAAAGGGCGGCCTTCATGAACTTTATAATGACGTCTGGCTAATTCTTCAGACATCTGTATAAATTTCATGCCGATCAACTTCAAACCGCGGCGTTCGAAACGGCCGATAATTTCACCCATTAAACCGCGTTGTACACCATCGGGCTTCACCAATATCAATGTGCGTTCCATTTAGTTACTCCAAATATACTGCGCTGCAATTCCAATAAACCCTTCATCTCCAGGCACGGAACACGCGCTTTTTCAACAAAGAAAAAGAGACAGCTTTTCCGACAACTGTCTCTTGTTAAATTCAAGCCGGGTCGATAATAACGATTTTCTAAAAATGGTCAAACCCCTTCCGGTAAGTCGCAATCGCCTTTTCAGTTTGGCCGACCTGCATATAGGCATCTCCCAGGAGGCGGAACAACTTGGGGGATTCGCCATTATTGTCAATAAACGCTTCCAGGGCTTTTACGTCTTCTTCGCTAACAGATTCTTCATCAATAAGCTGTTGGTACTTAGCGATTTTGCCCTGAAGGTCGCTCTCAACAGCTTTTTCCTGAGGCTCGACGGCCGTTTCTGGACTCGATGAACTTAATTTGGTCGAAGAAGCAGGCAGCGGTTCTTCCTCAACGAGCCGTTCGTCATCCTTCTTCAGCGGCTGCTGAAAATCGCGCGCGGCCAGTTCCTCCATCCAGGCAACTGCCTCATCGGGATCTTCCGGCATCTCGCCCAAAACATCAACATCATTGAGCGGTTCTTTCTTGGCCTCCCCTACCTCATCAAGACGATCTTGATCCGCCTTGCCGCCCTTTGTAGCGAGCGTATCCGCTTCCACAACGGCTTCTGGTTTGGCTGGCTCCTGCTCCTTATCTAAGGTTCCTAGCCAATCAAGCGCCTGCTGCGGATCACCGGGCATATTAAGGGAAACATCTGACCAATCATCCAGCGCTGAGATTTCCTCAACAGCAGCATCCTCACTTATTGATTGGTCCGTTTCTTTCTCTTCGTCGATGACCTTTTCCGTGCTCCCATCGCCATCCAGGGTTTTTACCCCTGGAACAAGGTCTGGTTCCGGATCGGGGTCCAGACCTATTGCCAGGCGGTCAATAATGGCCAACGCGGAACTGAGTGACGTGACCGGCTGGTTGGCATCGAATGAAACATTGGTCAGATCTATGCCCTGTGCGACAGCCAATTGTTCAAGATAGGTAAGCGCACGGTCAATATCATAAGGATCATTAATCGTGCTGCTGGAAGGAATTTCGGTCTGGGAAACTATTTCTGATCCTAGCAAACGATCGGCAACGCTGGGCAGCTCTTCCAAGGGAGAGCTTTGATCCACTGCCAGCTGTTCTAACCAGGCCATGGGATCGGAATCCATGGCAATGTCCGGGGAATCCGGCAGCGGATCAGATAACGATTCTGATGCCGGTTCTTTTTCAGAGGCGGAATCAGGCTTTGGTTGATTAGTAACCAGTGTTGGCATTTCATCTATAGGCATACCCTGCCCCGCAGCCAGCTCCTCTAACCAACTCATTGCTTCTTCAAATCCTTCGACAGAGCCGGTCTGGGCGAATGTCTGTCGTTTTTCTTGGGACGGCTGATTCTGCTGATCCGCATCGCTTTGATTCTTTTCAAATTCCGCCAGTTCCGCATAAACGTCCGACCACTGCATTGTCGGTAATTCTTCCGGCGTGATGGAAAGTTCACCCTCGTTAATGGCTGGGTCGTTTTCTGTAAGGGAATCCTTTGATTGGACACCTTTATTATTAGCAGATTTATCGATGGAGATTTCTTCCGAGCTATCTTCAGGAACTTCTTGCTCGTCCATGGTACAAATTCTCCGAGTTGCCTTGATAACGCATGTGCCCAAACATATCGGCTTAGGTAAACATGCGGATAATGACTCTATACAACAATCGGGTTATTGATATTATGTGAAGAATCCGTTAATTTTGCAAGTCGCGACTTTTGAGATAGAGGAGGAGTTCACCAACATCTTGCTCGGGCTTTGGAGAGGGTCCTATAGGATCCCAGATCACATCCTGGCCTAATAGTGCCGAAAATGTATTGGCAATGCCCAAGGTTAAAACATCCTGTTGGTATCCGCCTTCAAGTACGAATAGTAAACGGCCGTTACAAATAGAATTAGTCAGTTTGATCAGTGACTGGACTAAAATTGCATAGCCGGTGAGACTTAAAGCGGCCATCGCCAGAGGATCTTGCCAGTGCGCATCAAAACCAATTGAGACCAAGAAAATTTCCGGCCGAAAATTTTTTGCCAAAGGGCTAATATATTCTTGAAGAACGCGCAAATAACCCATGTCACCAACTCCCGGTGGAAAGGGCACATTCGCCGTGTAGCCTCTTCCATTCCTGGTTCCAATCTCATGAATTCCGCCAATTCCAGGATAGAAGAAAGGTGCGAAAAGATGCATGGAAACAAACATGACGGAATTGTCTTCGAAGAAAATATCTTGTGTCCCATTTCCATGATGGACATCAATATCCAGGATGAAGACCCGTTGAACACCAAAATTCACCTGGGCATGGCGGGCGGCCACGGCGATATTGTTAAACAGGCAAAACCCACCGACATGATCAATTTCCGCATGGTGTCCCGGTGGTCTCACCAAAGCAAAGCCGTTCGTTGCACGGCCGTTCATTATGTGATCGACGGCGCGACAACAACTCCCGGCGGCAAGTTTAGCCTGTGCATAGCTGTCCGCGGTGGCGTAAGTATCCCCCCCATCCAGAATACCACCCCCCTGTGTACTGACTGTTTTTACAAAATCAATCAACCCCTGTGTGTGCACATGGCGTAATTGATCGATCGTAGCCGGCACCGGTTCTACAAGTGCCAGTTTGTCAAGCAAACCCATGCGCTCGAGCGCCGGTAAAATCTCGGCCAGTCTAGCATTGTTTTCGGGATGGTGTAACTTAGTATGTCTAAGCGCCGGAACATGAAAAATCAATGTAGTCATTGACCACGTTAACCTATCCGGTCAAAACACTAATTAATCCATTACCATTGCCGAATACAATTATCAGACCGGCAAAAACAACAGAAACCATAGACATCAACTTTATCAGAATATTTAAAGAAGGTCCCGATGTATCTTTAAAAGGATCGCCGACCGTATCACCAACGATGGATGCTTTATGAGCCTCTGATCCTTTACCGCCATAATGACCCTCTTCAATATATTTCTTGGCATTGTCCCAGGCGCCACCGGAGTTGGACATCATCATGGCCAGCAAGAAGCCTGTCGCCAAACCACCGGCCAAAAGCCCCAATACACCGGCCACACCGAATAAGACACCAACCACGACCGGAACGGCGATGGCGATAACTGCCGGCACCGTCATCTCACGTTGGGCGGAAAGGGTGCTGATTTCCACACAGCGCGCATAATCCGGTCGTGAAGTACCGGCCAGAATTCCCGGATCTTCGCGGAACTGGCGGCGAACCTCTTCGACCATATCGCCGGCAGCACGGCCGACTGCGCGCATTGTTTTTGCCGAGAAGAAGAAAGCTGTCGCCGCTCCTGCAAAGAGACCGATCAGAATAAAGGGATTCATCAAAGAAAGATTGTAGAAAGCGGCAAAATCCACGACCGTCATTTCAGCGACCTTGACGCTTTCACCGGCTATCATCAACGTCTCAATACCCCGTAACTCACCTAGAACAAGACGCACTTCCTCAAGATAAGCCGCCAACAAAGCCAATGATGTCAGCGCCGCTGAGCCAATAGCAAACCCTTTCCCGATTGCCGCCGTCGTATTGCCTACAGCATCAAGTTGGTCGGTGCGTTGGCGTACATTTGAGCCGAGTTCGGCCATTTCCGCGTTGCCGCCAGCATTATCGGCGATTGGACCATAGGCATCGGTAGCCAATGTAAAACCAAGCGTTGATAACATGCCTACCGCGGCGATACCCACACCGTAAAGCCCCATCATAATATTCTCGACTCCGCCGAGAATGTAATAAGACAAGACTATTCCAATACCCACTGCAACGACGGGAATCGCACCGGACTCCATACCAACGGCCATACCCTCAATAATGGTAGTCGCCGAACTTACTTCCGCCTGCTCAGCAATACCGCGAGTCGGTTTATAAGCGTGTGAAGTATAATATTCCGTCGCCTTTCCGATGACGATCCCCACAACAAGACCCGATACGATAGCCACCCATACAGCAAACCAGTTAGGTAATCCCAACAAATAGAGTAAAGGGACCGCCAGAACAGCGATCCCAATCGAACTACCATATAACCCGCGGCTCAGGGCATTAATTAGTTTTTCTTGTCCGGCGTCCTCATCCGCGCGGACAATGTAAACAGCCAGAATGGAAAGAACCACGCCCAGGGCGGCAATCACGATAGGGGCCGAAATATAACGCAGCTGCATATCCAGCACCGAATAACTGCCCAGAAAGGCTGAACCGGCGGCGGCAACTGCGGCAACACCGAGAGCTGATGTAGCCAGGATTGATCCCGCGTAGGATTCATAGAGGTCTGCCCCCATCCCGGCGACATCGCCCACATTATCGCCCACATTATCGGCGATCGTGGCTGGATTTCTTGGATCATCCTCGGGAATACCGACTTCAACTTTGCCGACAAGGTCTGCGCCGACATCAGCAGCTTTTGTGTAAATACCGCCGCCGACACGGGCGAACAAAGCCTGGGTTGATGCACCCATACCGAAACTCAACATCGTGGCCGTAATGACCGGCAAAGGATTGATTGCCCCACCGACAAAACTGTTCGGCAAAAAGGCGGTGAATCCATAATAAAGAACCAGGAACCAGACCGTAATATCAAGCAGGGCAAAACCGACAACCACCAGGCCCATCACTGCGCCGGCCTTCAAGGCGATCTGCAAGCCGCCGTTTAAGCTCGTACTGGCGGCATTGGCTGTTCTCGCCGAGGCATTCGTAGCTGCTTTCATACCAAAAAAACCGCATAAGGCTGAAAAGAACCCCCCCGTGAGAAAGGCAAAAGGCACAATCGGATTCTGCAAACCCATGAAGGACATGATCAGGAATAAAATGAAGAGAATCGCAAAAACGATCCCCACAACGCGATATTGTCTGGCCAGATAAGCGCCGGCACCGTCACGAACAGCTTCTGCAATTTCAATCATCTCCTCCGTACCTTCACTTTCATTCATTACCTGGCGGTAAAAAATGTAAGCGAAGCTCAAGGCGAGAATCGCCGCTATCGGCCCCAACCACCACAACATGGGCAAGGCTGGTCTCGTTGCATCAGTAGCTTGTGCAAAATTAAATGCGATTTCCATGTAGTATGTCCACCCTTCTCTTTAGGCTCGATTATTCTATGGCAGGCATTTCAAAATGTAGGGCGGTAAGTTTCCTTATTATGATCGCCATTCACATTGTTAAAATGCTTGCCGGGGATTGATCGCAAGGATTGTAACGAACGTGACAAATGGTGTCAAAAATAAGCATACAAAAATGTAATAGTGACCCTTACACCGGATTTGTCTATTTTCAACAAAAAACTTGAATTCAATTGAGAAATACTGCACAATAGGGCAGGAGAAGAGGATGGGCTGCCAGGCCGGAGAAAACGGTTCTTTTGTTTTCTCAAACTATTAACAACCAACGAACGCCGTTACCAATATTTTGGGAGGAAATTCTGACGTATGAGTACCCTCAATCTGACATCATTTGAGACTATTGCAATTTGGTTGGTTCTCGCTATTTCGATAATCGGGCTCGCTTATGCTTTTTATCTGAGAAAACAGATTCTGGCAGAAGATATGGGCACGGAAGAGATGCAAAGAGCCTGGGAAGCTATTCGTGAAGGCGCGGATGCCTACCTGAATCGCCAGCTGCGTACGATCCTCCCCTTCATCGCCATCTTGACGGTTTTGCTTTTCCTGAGTGTGTACATCGTGCCACCCACCGAGGAAGCAATGTACCGCTTCGCAGGATACAGCGAGGATACGATCAAGTTAATCATCGGTCTCGGCCGTGCGCTGGCTTTTGTCATGGGAGCAACATTTTCGTTAGCAGTCGGTCAAATCGGGATGCGCATGGCTGTGCAAGGGAATGTGCGTGTCGCCTCAGCTGCGCGCTACAGTTTCAAAGAAGCGCTGCGTATCGCCTATCGTTCGGGAACAATCACCGGTATGTTGACCGACGGCCTGGGATTATTGGGGGGAACACTCATCTTCATGTTCTTTGCCGGCGCTTCACCGGACGTTCTCTTGGGCTTTGGATTCGGGGGGACCTTAATCGCTCTTTTCATGCGTGTAGGCGGCGGTATTTATACAAAAGCCGCCGATGTCGGCGCTGACCTGGTCGGTAAGGTTGAAGAGGATTTACCGGAAGATGATCCCCGAAACGCCGCTGTTATCGCCGACCTCGTGGGTGATAATGTCGGAGACTGCGCGGGGATGGCGGCGGACATCTTCGAGTCCTATGAAGTGACCATCGTGTCAGCCTTGATCCTGGGCATTACTCTGGCGACAATGACAGAGCACATTCAATGGATTCTTTTTCCCTTATTTGTTCGCGGAATCGGCGTTCTTTCCTCCATTGTCGGCACTTATCTTGTGAAAGGTGACTCGGATGAGCGAGGAGACGCGATGAAGGCGATCTTTACCGGCTTTTTAACGTCCGCGGCAATTTCGGTTGTTCTTTTCGGCCTGGTCGCTATTTTCTATATGCGCGACGTCCCAGGGGGCTGGTGGCGGCCGTTTCTTTCAACGGCCGTCGGCGTCGCCCTGGCAATTGTTATCGACCGCCTGACCGATTACTTTACAGGCAGTCATGGCAAACCGGTTCAGGAAATTGTCGAGAGCACAAGCGGAGGGCCGGCAACAACCATTTTATCCGGCCTCTCAGAAGGGTATGAATCCAGCGTCTGGAATATCGTTGTCATTGCGGCAACTATCGGCGCAGCAGTGTTAATTTATTCAGGTGTGGCCGTCGATCAATTTGTTAGCACCGGCATAGCATCAACCGCAGAAGCCGTGCGGCTTACTTTCGTCCTCTATGGGGTAGCGCTTACCGGCATCGGCATGCTGACTTTGACTGGGAATAATGTGGCTATGGACTCCTTTGGCCCGATTGCTGACAACGCCAATGGCATCGGCGAAATGACGGGCATGGATGATAACGCGCGGCAAATCATGGCCGACCTGGACTCGGTTGGAAACACAACCAAGGCCATTACCAAGGGCATCGCCATCGGTTCGGCCGTTATCGCCGCAGTATCCCTCTTTGGAGCCTTCATCACCGACGTCACAAAAATCGATCCGGAGGTTCTTGCCTCCGGCATCCGCATATCGAACCCGGTTGTCTTCATCGGTATCCTGCTTGGCGGCGCCCTGCCCTGGCTGTTCTCCTCCCTTTCAATCCGTTCGGTGAGCCGCGCCGCGAAGAAAATGGTGGACGAGGTTCGCCGGCAGTTCCGCATTCCAGGTATCCTGGAAGGGACTGTAAAACCCGATTACACCCGCGCGGTGACGATCTCAACAGTAGCCGCACAGAACGACCTGATTCCTCTGGCTATCCTGGCCGTCTTTACACCGATTCTCGTGGGCATGCTGCTTCGCGTTGAGGCGTTAGGAGGCTTCCAAGCAGGCATAATTCTGGCCGGGCAGCTGCTCGCCGTTTTCATGACCACTTCAGGCGGCGCCTGGGACAATGCGAAAAAGGTTATTGAAGATGAAACAAGCGATCCAGAGGCAAACACCGGTAAAGGCTCAGAACGCCATAAAGCCAGCGTGGTCGGTGACACGGTCGGCGATCCATTGAAAGATACCGCGGGACCGGCACTGAACCCGATGATTAAAGTGGTTAACCTGGTAAGCTTGATCGTCGCCCCAATCATTGTCAAATACTCGGGATTCAGTCTGGTTACGGTGCTGATAATCCTCTTGCTCGCGGCCCTGGTATGGTGGGCCATCAATCGCTCAAAACGCGAGGAGCCGGAAATTGTGGACGTCGAGCGGGTGACGGTCTAAGCTGTGGTTCACTCACAATAGAATTGTTTTATACGATATTTGTGCTAGAAACTGGTCATTATGATATCCTGGGATAAAGGAGAATTTTCACCATGACCGTTCATCTATATATGTCCTTAATTCCGGAAGCCCTGATCGCTTCGATGCTCCCACCCGAGGAATTTGGATCTTACTATTCGGTAGGTTCAAAGAAGAAAACACGGGGACAGGCAATGTTCATAGAACTGGATCCGGATTTCAGACATGAATATTTTGATATCGAACAGGGAATCGCCCGCTGCGTTCCCCATGATGATGGCTCTCCCAAAAAATCAGTTTATATAGCCACCTATAGGGTGCTAGAACATATCCCATTAACGGATGTCGATACGCTTTATCTAGTCACAAAATTCGGCGAAAGCTTACCCTTGGAACGAAGCTATGAATACCCTTCCAAAGAAGAAGGGTTATATATGTACCAGGAAATCGCGCCGACACACCCGCTGGTTGTCAGCACGTTGGAGCCAGTGGAGATGTACCGCTTTTTAACCCAAGATCCATCCAGCCTGATCCATTTACCGGCGATTTGTTTTGTTGAACTACGTCTGGGAGAACTGGCAAAGGATCCGGAAAACGGGGAAATTGCAAATCTTCCGTATGACAATGTATATCATTTACGTGATGCGCTCGTGGCCGTCTGTTCGGCCGATAAAACCGTGCACACAAAAATGGTTGACCGTGTCCATACTGTTGAATATCCCTATCGAATGATCGACAGTGGGATTTACGTCGGTAATGAAGAGGAATTGGCTTTCTTCCCACTGCCCCCCAGGGAAGAATTACAAAATAAATATTATCGCTGGTGGCGGTCAGCTAATATCTCGTAGAACAATAATTAAAAACAAAAAGGTCAGAGATGAAAAAAACATCTCCGGCCTTTTTTATTTAGCAGCTAAATCATTCGGCTAATGTCGAGAGGTCACCTTCATCTTCGCCTAAGGCGCGCGCTTTTAGAACACGCCTCATGATCTTGCCGGACCTTGTTTTGGGCAAACCTTCGACAAACTCGACGCTCGAAGGTTTGGCAATAGGTCCTAAATCATGGCCCACATGATCGCGCAGTTCTATGGAGAGTTTTTCACTGGGTTCAAAGCCCTGACGGAGAATGCAGTAGGCGCGGATTACATTTCCCCGCAGCTCGTCGGGCACGCCGATTACGGCCGCTTCAGCGACAGCAGGATGGCTGACCAGGGCGCTCTCGATTTCGGCCGTACCCAACCTGTAGCCGGAAACTTTAATGACGTCATCAATACGGCCGATAATCCAGATATAACCATCTTCATCGCGCCGGGCGCTGTCCCCCGGTAAGTACCAGCCTTGATCTTCGTAGCGGCTCCAGTACTGCTGAACATACCTGTCCGGATCACCAAATATGGTACGTAACATCGCCGGCCAGGGGGTTTTAATCACCAGATAACCTTCCTCATTATCCGGGACAGTTTCGCCGTCTTCATCGACAACATCGACAACAACGCCAGGGAATCCGCGCGTCCCCGAACCCGGCTTAAGCGGTACACAGGGCATCGGGGTAATCATGAAATTACCCGTTTCAGTCTGCCACCAGGTATCCATTATGGGACATTTTTCATGGCCGATAACGCGATAATACCACCTCCAGGCTTCAGGATTAATCGGTTCACCTACGGAGCCCAGGAGGCGCAAACTGGAAAGATTGTGACGATTAGGCCAGCTTTCGCCGAAGCGCATCAGACCACGAATCGCCGTCGGAGCCGTATACAGAATCGTAATGCCATACTTGGCAATCATGGACCACCAGCGGTCTGGATAAGGATGGGTAGGCGCCCCTTCATACATAAAACTGGTCGCCCCTAAGATGAGTGGTGCATAGACAATATAACTGTGTCCCGTTATCCAGCCCGGATCGGCCGCACACCACCAGATATCTTCCGGTTTGATATCGAACACCCACTTCAACGTCGTCGATGTACCGACCATATAACCGCCATGCGTATGCAGAATGGCTTTCGGCTTTCCGGTGGTTCCCGAGGTATAGAGGATAAACAGCGGATCCTCCGCATCCATCACTTCCGTAGGCGCGTGCGGATCGGCTATGGGCAAGGCCATCAAATCATGGTACCAATGGTCGCGATCGGGCACCATTTCCACCTCCTGGCCGGTCCGCCGCACACAAACCACGCTCTGAATCGTCCCCGCACGGGCGACCGCTTCGTTGGCAATTTCCTTGAGGGGTACGATACTCCCGCGCAGCCAGGCACCATCGCAGGTAACCAACACTTTGGACTCACTGTCATTAATGCGGTCAAGCAAAGCCTCTGTAGAAAAGCCGCCATAAACGACGGAATGCATCGCGCCGATTTTGGCGCAGGCCAACATGGCGATCATCAGTTCCGGGATACGGCCCATGTAAATCGTCACACGGTCCCCTTTACGAACACCCAGCGAACGAAGCACGCTGGCAAACTTGCTGACTTCCATGTTGAGTTGTTGGTAGGTGTATGTGCAGGTATCTCCCGGCTCGCCTTCGAAGATTAATGCCGCTTTATTGCGCACACTGGTGCGCATATGCCGGTCAAGAGCATTGTGGATGATATTGACCTTGGCTCCTTCAAACCATTTGTAAAACGGTGCATTATGCTCGTTCAAAATCGTTTCCCAAGGTTCATACCATTCATAATTTTCGGCAGCGATTTTGCCCCAAAAACCAGGAAGATCTTTTAGAGCCGCCTCATTTACGGCATCATAATCCTTTATATGCGCTTGCTGGACAATTTCGGGTGATGGGTAGTAGACTTCACCAACCATCTCCTTCTTTTCGGCCATGGGTTACCTCCCAATAGATTTGATAATTAGAACTCTGATTTTCACGCTGAAGCCGAGGGGGTGCCAACAGACATCGAACGGTTTCGCTATTAGTATACTGATATTTCCGTATGAGGAAAGTCGATTTTGCTGATGGACAATGCATCAAGTAAGATTGCTCCTTAATCTTATAAAAATAGCGTTGAATATAATTTAACGTCAATATGTGATCAGACAATCGGAGAAAAAATGGACAGCCCCCACAAACTTGAACCAGGCCAAGAAGTGAATCTTGCTGAAATATCGGCCGACGGCAAGAAATATCATGATAATCGCGATTTAGCCGAGAAGGAATTTAAGACACTACGTAAAGAATTCCGTGATCTGCAAGCGCGTTTGTACGCCGAAGATAAACAACAACTGCTCCTTGTATTTCAGGCGATGGATGCCGGTGGGAAGGACGGCAC
This sequence comes from Promineifilaceae bacterium (SeqCode), assembly GCA_046259485.1. Taxonomy (GTDB): domain Bacteria; phylum Chloroflexota; class Anaerolineae; order Promineifilales; family Promineifilaceae; genus JAACFF01. Next base: position 12,185 of record JBJYWP010000156.1, read on the forward strand.
AATCCGCGTGATCACACAGGGAGTCAATCCTCAGGGAGTGCGTGTCACGTCGTTCAAGGCGCCGAGCAAAATAGAACTGGCCCACGACTTTTTGTGGCGCATCCATCTCCATACGCCGGCGCGGGGCATGATCAGTATTTTCAATCGTTCCCATTATGAAGATGTGTTGGTCGTGCGCGTCGATAACCTCGTACCCGAATCCGTTTGGCGGCCACGCTATGAGCATATTAATAACTTTGAAAAGCTTTTAGTCGATTCGAAGACAACGATTCTGAAGTTCTACCTGCATATTGATAAGGATGAACAGCGGGAACGTTTCCAGGAACGGGTCGATATCCAGGAGAAAAACTGGAAATTCTCATTTGAGGACCTAGAAAAACGGAAACAATGGGATGATTACATGGCTGCTTATGAAGAAATGCTGGAAAAAACCACCACCAGCTATGCACCATGGTATGTCATTCCCGCCAATCAGAACTGGTACCGCAATCTGGCGATAGAGAGGATCATCGTTGGTACGTTGAACGAGCTAAATCCACAGTATCCATCCCCGGAAAGAGACCTCAATGGGGTAATCGTCGAATAAATGCTTTGCGGAGCATGCACTTTTACCATTCGTTCATAGCTCAGCCCTTAGGTTTATGCTATGCTCAAAATCAACAACAACGACTGTTAATTTTGTCGTTCTGATTTTTGTAAAAGCGTATGGATTTAACCAGGCAAATCATTCAAATAATTAGCGAACCACCTGGAAGTTTCATCTACCATCTTATTACGATGTTCGCTCTCCAAGTGGTTTTTGCCATCTCATATGCCCGGTGGCGCCGGCAGCCGGAGGATGAATACGCGCGCAATATGAGCTGGGCCGCCGGAGCTGTTTTTTTCGGCCGTCTCATCATTTTGCTCGCCGGACTCTATGTCAGACCCAACCCGGCAACCGCGGCAGTGGTTCTCCCTCCTCTCGAACAAGCTCTCAATACAGCCAGCGTTTCGTTAATTGTCTGGGCCTTGATCCCGCCGCCGGAAAGATATCCGCTCGTTCTGGATATCCTCTTGCTGATCTCACTCGTCCTCTGCGGTGTTTTATATTTCTTCTCAGCCCAGGCCTGGCAAAGCCAACTGGCAGGCGGAGTTGTGGCCTTTCAAGGGACTGCCCAAGCTACCGCCTGGTCATTAATACAGATTGCCGTTCTGGCTGCCGGATGGGGCTATTTGCTCTTTAACGGCCGATCTCTAGGCGCTTTTCCTTTCATCATTTTAGGGCTGCTTCTGTTCGCCCATATTGTCCAGCTTTGGAGTTACCCCGAATTTCTGCTCATCGACACCAATGTAGCCTACTGGGTTCGTCTTGGGAACCTGGTAGTTTACTCGTTGTGGGCTGTTTATGCCTATCTCTATTCGCTCACACCTCTGCTAGAATCGGAATCCAGGCGGCAGGCATCCATAAACAATTTCGGAGACGCCCTTGAACAGGCGGCGCAAGTGATCGCCACCCAACAGCCACAACATCGATTGACCTACAGCCTGATTATGATGGATGAAATCTTTGAGCCGGCTTTTTCAGCTATCGGCCTGATCGATGAAAACAATCAAGATCTAATGATTTTCTACAGCTTGCCGTCGACTCAAAATCCGGGCGAGATCAAAAGCTGGACCTTAGATCTGGCCGAGCAGAGCACATTAAACACCTCGTTGAACCAGGCTGGTGTTGTGCAGTTACAGCGTGAAGGCTTTGGCTCTCGCCAACTCAGCTCTTTTTATGAAGCAGCCGGTCTGGAGAGTATAAGTTCGTTGTTGATCTACCCCCTGGCGGCAAATGGCAGACGGTTGGGCATGATCGTCCTTTCAGCGCCTGAAAAAGAGGATTATCAAACGGAGGAAGCAGAAAAATTAATACCTGGTTTTGCCGATTTCACCGCCCAGGCCTTAATCAACAGCCAGACGCCTGCTGTTGAATGCGAAGAAGCAGACCTGCAGCCTGAAATTATCGTGGCGCCAGCAGGTGTTCCGGCAGCGATCATTATGGATAAAGCAAGGCTGAAGGATCTAGAATTCCAGTTGGCAAAATTGAGTAGTGACCTGGAGGAAGCTGAGAAAAAGCGACGAAAGGCGGAAATCAACGCCGCAGCCGCACAAAAGCAAGCGCGCTATCTGGCCGCCGCTTTACGGGCTGCGCAGCCTCCTGTTGAACGGGTAAACCGGGTTTCGGCCGGCAGCAGGGCCGCCGGCCTGGATAATCCGGATGCGAACAGTGATCGCGTATCTTAATGGAAAAAGAGAAGCCACCTCAATCCTGTTCATCCTGCATGTTCTACTCACTGATCCTGCTGGGGATTATTGTTACAATCAGCGCCGCGCTGATGCTGAGCCAACTTGATACCTTACAACAACAAAACTCACCTCCCCCGGCCACATTTGCAGCAGCCGATTTTGATGCCACCCTGACAGCCGGTGATTTACCCATTATCATCATCACCGGTGAAGCTTCGCAAAGCGAATCAGGCGCCGCAAGCACCCAACTTTTGCCTACACCGACTGCTCGGATTTCAAGCGTTCAAACACCCGAATCTGTTTCTCCAACACCCAATGCAGCAGATTTTCCGGTCACGCCTGAAGGATTCACGCCTGAAGAATTCAGGGTTGAAGAAACGGCCGAATCTCCTACTCAAAATATCGTTACCCCACTATGCAATTCTAAACCAGATGGCTGGCTGCCCTATATCGTGAAAGAAAATGACACACTGCGCTCGCTGGCCATTCAAAGCAAAGTGGATGAGGATACGATTGCCACAATCAACTGTCTGGCCCAACCACAACTGAGAACTGGACAAGTCATTTACCTGCCAATCCCCCTTGAAACCATGACACCGGATGATCCACCCTCAAAGTCTCAAGGACCCTAGTATGCAAATGGGTGCATAAGCGCTGCCTAAGCGTTGGCCGTTGGCCGCCCAGCAACTTGGTGCTGATTGCGCCTGTGCTATAATCTTTAGTCGATTTTCGGCCGTTCGTTCTCATGAATGGTCAGGTTTATGGACAGCTTTTAAGATGAATGAGACTGAACAACTGCGCCAGTCGATCCTGGCGCAGGTTGCTGAATACTACCGCCAGGTACATCAAGCCCAGCCCTTTAAAGAGGGAGAATCGGCCGTTCACTATTCCGGCCGTGTTTTCGACGAACGGGAAATGCAAAACATGGTCGGTGCTGTTCTTGATTTCTGGCTAACAGCCGGACCTGAAGCTGAAAAATTCGAACAAGAATTCGGCCGATTTCTGGGCGTGCGCGAGGTAGTCCCCGTTAATTCGGGTTCCTCCGCCAACCTGGTAGCCATGACAACAATGACCTCGAAAAAACTAAAGGATCCCCTAGGCCCTGGGGATGAAGTGATCGTCCCGGCTTCCAGCTTTCCCACAACCGTTAACCCCATTTTACAGAACCGTCTCGTTCCTGTTTTCATTGACAGCTGCCTGGGTGATTTCAACCTTGATGTATCACAACTCGAAGAAGCGCTGTCTCCAAAAACCAGAGCGATCACATTCGCCCATACCCTGGGAAACCCGGCGGATATGGACACCATCATGGCTTTTGTCAAAGAGCACAATTTGATCCTCATCGAAGATACCTGCGATGCCCTGGGGACAAAATGGGATGGTAAATTTGTCGGTACGTTTGGTAAGATGTCAACGGTTAGTTTTTATCCCGCCCATCACATCACGCTTGGCGAAGGAGGCGCTGTCTTTACCAACAGTCCCAAACTAGCCAAGATCGCGCGTGCAGTGCGCGACTGGGGCAGAGATTGCTGGTGCGGTTACGACAATCCGGTCAACGGCAAATGCGGCATCCGCTTCGACCGCGAAATTCCAGGAATAAGAGGCTTCTACGATCACCGCTATTACTACTCCGAGATTGGCTATAACCTCAAAATAACCGATCCCCAGGCGGCCATGGGGCTGGCGCAGTTAGAAAAGCTGCCGCATTTCATTGAACGGCGCAAAGAAAACTTTGCTTATCTTTACGAGCACTTAGCCCAATACAGCGATTATCTGATGTTGCCGACCTGGCATGCAAAAGCGGATCCATCCTGGTTCGCTTTGCCGCTTTTCGTCCGCGAGGATGCTCCCTTCCTGCGCCATGAGTTAACGCGCTTCCTGGAAGAAAACAAGGTGCAGACCAGGTTGATATTTGCCGGCAATATTCTTCGCCAACCCGCCTACCAGGATATCGAATACCGGGTTGTCGGCGATCTCGCTGTTTCCGATCAAATCATGGAAGGCGGCTTTTTTATTGGTGTTTATCCAGGCCTGGATAAAGCTCGTTTAGATTACATTATCGAGCAGTTTGGGAAGTTCTTTCAATCCCTCTGATTCAAAGAAGTTTATGCGTAAATTATCCGTTATTATTTGCTGTTACAACGAACGAGACACCATCGCCGGCGTCATTGAGCGCACTCAAAACGTAGACCTCGGGCCGGACTGGACGCGCGAGATCCTGGTTGTTGATAATTTATCCACAGACGGTACACGCGAGATTTTGCAGCAAATCAATGATTCGAAAGTCAATCCCGACCTCAAATTGTTTTTTCACGAGCGCAATATGGGTAAGGGCATGTCTATCCGTACCGGTATTGCTAATATGAGCGGCGATTATATGATCATCCAGGATGCGGATTCAGAATATGATCCGGCTGAACATGTTAAATTTTGCCGCAAGGTCGAGGAGACAAACGCCGCGGCAATTTTTGGCTCGCGCGTTCTTGGGGGTGATGTCAAATATGAATACACCCACGCTTACCTGGGTGTACGATTTTTAACGGCGATGACCAATTTCCTTTTCGGCGGCCATTTGACCGATGTTGCTACGGCAACCAAGATGGTCCGCGCGGATGTGGTGCAGTCATTGAACTTAACAACGACCGATTTCAATCTCGATTTTGAATTACCGGACAAGATCCTGCTCTCAGGCCACGATATTCTGGAGATTCCAATCACTTATGATCCGCGAACTTATGCTGAGGGAAAAAAGATCACCAGCATGGACGGATTTCGCGCTCTGATGACGATGTTTAAAGATCGTCTGGGCTTTACGCCGGTATTGAAATCAGCCGTTTCGGACACTGTACAGGCGTCGAACCAACATCAGGCTGATTCCGGTTCGTAAGGAAGAGTGTAATTTTCTGCATAGATAATTGGCAAGTTTGAGTTTCACTCTGGTTTTGTTGAATAGGAATTATATGAAGAAAATAGTTGTTACCGGTTCTATCGCATTCGATTACTTGATGTCCTTTCCCGGCCACTTCAATGAAGTGATTATGCCCGAACAGCTGCAAAATATCAGCTTAAGTTTTCTGGTTGACAGTATGGTCAAGCAGCGAGGCGGCGTAGCTGCCAATATCGCTTATACCCTCGCCCTCTTAGGAGGACGGCCGACAATCATGGCCACCGCCGGACAGGACTTCACGGAGTATCGGATTTGGCTGGAAGCGCAAGGGGTCGATACATCAGCACTGGTTACTATTGATAATGTCTTCACTGCTTCTTTTTTCGTGACGACAGACCTGGATCAAAATCAGATTGCCAGTTTCTACACAGGGGCTATGGCTTTTGCCAAGGACCTGACATTTAAAGAATATGCCCCGGATGCGGCTCTAGCCATCATATCCCCCAATGATCCACAGGCGATGCAGTCCCACATTCGCGAGTGCAAGGCACTGGGCATCCCTTATATTTACGATCCAAGCCAGCAGACGATTCGTCTGAGCGGCGAGGAACTGTACGAGGGCATTAACGGTTGTTATTTACTGGCCATCAACAATTACGAATTCCATCTGATCCAGGAGCGTACAGGCCTGGATAAGAGCGGGATTTTAGACCTTGTTGACGTCCTTTTGATTACTTCCGGCGCTGAAGGCTCGGAACTGATAGCGGATGGCCAAAGCTGGCATATTCCGGCCGTTCCTCCGGTAGAGATTATTGAACCGACCGGAGCCGGTGACGCATTTCGCGGCGGCCTCCTGCGAGGGATGGAATTGGGGCTTCCCTGGCCGGTAGCAGGGCGAATGGGCGCTTTGGCTTCCACGCATGTATTGGAAAACATAGGCACCCAGAACCACTACTTTACAGCGGAAGATTTTGTAAACCGTTACCGAGAACATTTTGACGATGAAGGGGCTCTTGATATCCTAATCACAAGCCTGGTAGCGAATTAACATTTGTTTTTTGAGGCAGCTTGGCCTAGCGTGATCCTGTAACGTGCCAGATTACGCTGTAATTCATTTGAAAACTTAGTGGTTCAGCATCATTCACATCTCAGCTTTTCAGCTTCGTCTGACAGGCTGATTCGCTGACAGGCTGACTCGCTTTTATCAAAGGAGATAATTTCGATGGAGTATGATGTAAAAAATCTAGATTTAGCGCCTGGCGGACGACGTCGCATTGATTGGGCTCATGATGAGATGGATGTTCTGGAAGGCGTACGCGAGCGCTTCGCCAAAGAACGGCCGTTTGCGGGTCTGCGCATCGGGGCAACGATGCATGTGACGACGGAAACGGCCAATTTAATGATAACGCTGCAAGCCGGTGGCGCGGACTTGGCGCTGTCAGCTAGCAATCCCCTAAGCACTCAGGATGACGTGGCCGCTTCATTGGTCAGTCATTATGAAATCCCTGTCTACGCCATTAAGGGCGAAGACAATGATACTTATTTCAAGCATATTCAAGCCGTGCTCGACACCAAACCGCATATCGTAATGGATGACGGCGCTGACCTGGTAAGTACGATTCACAAGTCGCGCAGGGAACTTATCCCCAATATGCTGGGCGGCACCGAAGAGACGACAACGGGTATCGTCCGTCTGCGGGCGATGGCCAAAGACGGCGCCTTGAAGTTCCCGATGATGGCTGTCAATGACGCCATGACCAAACATCTCTTTGATAATCGCTACGGCACCGGGCAGTCGACCATGGACGGCATTATTCGGGCGACGAACTACCTGATCGCCGGTCGCAATGTCGTCGTAGGCGGCTATGGCTGGTGCAGCCGCGGCATCGCCATGCGCGCCCGCGGCCTGGGAGCCAATGTCATTGTCACTGAAGTCGATCCTTTAAAAGCCTTGGAAGCGGTAATGGACGGATTCCGGGTTATGCCGATGATGGAAGCCGCGCCAATCGGCGATATCTTCGTTAGCGCCACCGGCGATCTTCATGTGCTTGACTACCACCACTTTGAAGTGATGAAAGACGGCGCTTTACTGGCCAACTCCGGTCACTTTGATGTGGAGATCAACAAACCGGCGCTGCATGAGCTGTCGACCGGCAAGCCCAAACGCGTTCGGCCGTTCGTCGAGCAGTTCACGCTCAAAGACGGCCGTAAGCTGAATCTTCTTGGCGAAGGACGTTTGATCAACCTGGCCGCCGCTGAAGGGCATCCGGCCGCGGTTATGGACATGAGTTTTGCCGGCCAGGCGATGGCGGCGAAGTATCTCGTCGATAATGAAGGGAAGTTAGAAAACAAGGTTCATACTATTCCTGAAGAAATCGATGCCGAAATCGCAAGCATTAAGCTTGCGGCAATGGGCATCGGCATCGATACCCTCACCGAGGAACAGGTTAAATATCTCAATTCCTGGGAAGAAG
>JBJYWP010000157.1:0-4143 GCA_046259485.1 Promineifilaceae bacterium (SeqCode)
TCAGTATTTCAGTTTGTCAGCTGACAAACTGAAATACTGACTAACTGACCCACTTTCTTACGGTACATCCGTATGGTCTAAAATCCGGCGAATAATGTGGTCGCTGGTGATATTTTCCGCTTCCGCCTCATAGGTCGTGATGATGCGGTGGCGCAGCACATCGGGAGCAATCTGCTTGATATCTTCCGGCGTCACAAAACCGCGCCCCTTCAAGAAAGCATGCGCCCGTGCGGCCGTGATCAGGTTGATGCTCGCGCGCGGTGAAGCGCCGAACTCGATCAGATGGCTCAATTCCGGCAGTCCGTGCGCGGCCGGTTCGCGTGTGGTCAAGACCAGATCGAGAACATACTCTTTGATCTTGTCATCCACGTAAATTTGCTTCACCATTTCCCGCGCGTGCAGGATATCCGCCGGGGAAACTACCGGCTTGGCCTCGGGCAGGGTCGCGCCCGTCATGCGGTCGATGATCATGCGTTCTTCCTCACGTGAAGGATAATCCACCTTCACTTTGAGCATAAAACGATCGACCTGCGCCTCGGGCAGCGGGTAAGTCCCTTCCTGCTCGATCGGGTTCTGCGTGGCCATGACCAGGAAAAGGTCATCCATGGGGAACGTCTCGTCGCCGATGGTCACCTGCCGTTCCTGCATCGCCTCCAGCAAGGCGCTCTGCACCTTCGCCGGCGCGCGGTTGATTTCGTCGGCCAGCACCAGGTTAGCGAAGATCGGCCCTTTATGGACGCTGAACGCGCCCGTTTGCGGGTTATAAACCTGGGTACCCGTCAGGTCGGCGGGCAGCAGATCTGGCGTGAACTGGATGCGTGAAAAGTCACCCTGGATCGCGTCCGCGGTCGTCTTAATCAATAACGTTTTAGCCAGTCCGGGCACACCTTCTAACAAAAGGTGCCCGTCGGCCAATAAACCGATCAGGACACGCTCGACAAGCGCTTCCTGTCCGACCATCACCTTGCTGATTTCCGCCAGGAGGTCTTGCAAGAAAATCGCTTCCTGCCGCACCTGGTTATTGAGTTCGCGAATGCTTATTTGATTCATAGAAAAATTTCTCCTGATTTAGTTACCAGTGTTTCAGTTTCACTGCTTACTGCTTACTAAATACTGCTTACTAAATACTGTTGACTCCTATACCCTTTGCAATGTACCCGTCATAACGGGATCTCTGCCGCATAACCAAGGCAAATCAATTTTTGCCTCTGCCGTTACCGTATCTCCCTCAACCAAACTGTCTAAAATGACGTTGACCTTGATCCCGCTGACTTCAAAAGTTGAGCTGGCGGACAGTTTTTCGGGGTTTACGGCCGAAGTTTTTCCGGAGGCCATAATCGTGCTGGCCGGAATACTTCCCACGCCGCAAAAACCGGCGTCTATCGTAAGACCCTCGCCCATGGACACGGCGCCTTCAACGATATTGTTGCGATGGGTCAGGTCAAGGGACATCGGCGCGCTGCTGCCGTCCGGTGCATAGACCGTTCCCTCAAAAATGCCTTCATACGGGCCGGCCTTGCCCGCTTTACTCACGCCGGCCGCGTCGACGGCCGAAATAGACAGCACTGCAAAAATAGCGATTACCGCAAATATTCCAATTAAAAACCTTTTCAAGATTGTGCCTCTTTATGTATCTCATATTGTGGACCAGATAAGACCGGCCCGCATTAATAAACTAGGTTTTATCATAAAACACGCCCGGCCGGAGGGCTTTAACACTGCATACACTTAACCTTATGAGAACCTTAAGAATGATTAATAGCCAGTATTCAATATCCAATTTGGCTCTCGGCTATTAGCTATTGGCTATTAGCTATTGGTTATTAGCTATTAATCCGTATAATGTCATTTAAAGCTGATTGTCCTTTAGCCATGGAGGTAGAAAATGGCCAGTAATTTAACCGTATTAGCTTTTGACGATATGGGAACCGCTGAAACAGTTCATCAGGCTCTGGTCCGGGCTAAGAACCAGGGTTTGATCACGATCGATGACGCTGCTGTTGTCGTGAAAGATGAAGAGGGTAAGATAAAAGTTGATAACCAGGTCGCGCGCGGCACCTGGATCAGCTCGGCCGTCGGCGGTGGTCTCGGCTTATTAATTGGTTCAATATTCTTCCCCATCGGCGGTCTGGTTCTCGGTCTCGCCGGGGGTGCTCTAGTCGCCAAGAGCATGGATCTTGGTGTGGACGGTAAATTCGTCGACCAGGTCAGCGAGAAGATCCAGCCGGGCACCTCGGCGCTCTTCGTCCTTACCCAGGGCGGCAACGAGGCCGCGATTTTGGCCCTTTTGCGCGAATATGAAGGGCACGTCATCCAAACCACGCTGGACAGTGAAACAGAAGAAGCGATGAAAAAAGCGCTGAAAGATAAGGACTAAAAAATCGATGCACGAACTACCTTTTGACGCCGATGTAATCTGCACTGATGGCCAGGGCGGTACATCGGTGGCTTTTACGCTCAAACCCGTGTCCCGCAAGATCACCCACCTCGTTGTCGAAGACGGTGGCGGACGGCAGCGTCTAGTTTCTTTGCAGTTAATCGAGAAAACAGACCATGAGAAGATCTGGCTCAACTGCACCGAGGATGAACTAAAGGAGAAGACCCTCTTTCAGGTCACCGAGTTTGTTGAGCGTGCCGCGCAGCAGAGCGGCGATTGGTCGGATGATGAGGAAGGGGAATGGGAGGACGGCATTGACGTCTCCCAATTCGAGCGAACGGATGAAGCGTTTGGCATGCCCGTCGTCGTGGAAAAAGTGCCGCCGGGAGAGATCGCCTTCCACCGTGGGACGGACATCGAAGCCACGGACGATCATGTCGGCGTCGTCGAGCGCTTCCTCGTCGAGGATGCCGGCGGGCAAATTACCCACCTGGTGATGCATAAGGGGCATCTTTGGGGTAAGAAGGATATCATGATCCCCCTTTCGGCCATTGAGAACATGGACTATGATTCAGTCTATCTCAATGTCGACAAAGAAACGGCCGAAGATTTCCCTGAACAGCCTAAATAAATAATAAGTGCCAGGCACCTTCAAAGTGCCTGGCACTTCTACTCCGCCACGTATTTCGCCAGCCAATCATAAACCGGGGCCATGGTCTTGAAATAATTCATGCTCGCTTCTACCAGGTCGGGGCTGCTGAGATATCTCCCTTCCAGAACAGGCGGATAAACATATAAACCGGCATAGCGCAGTAAGTCGGCGCGTGGGTGGTCGGCCTCGTACCCGGCAGGCACGCGTTTGTAATGTTCGCCGGCCAGGTGATACTCCCCCGCCCCACCTAACGCGCGCAAAATAGAAACCAGCTCTTTGCCCGACCCCTCGCCGGCCACCGCTTCACGGTACGCCGCCAGCTGCGCTGTTGAAAACTTAAACATCCCGGCCATCAGTTCCATGCTGTCCGCGCTCATGTGAAAGCCGTAGGCGGGTCTTTCCGTCTTTTTGCCCTGGCCGTCGCTGAACATGCCGGCGATATTCGTCTTGTACGGTGATTTATCTTTGCTGAAGCGCGTGTCGCGGTAGAAGCGCATCAAGACGCCACGGCCGTCCGTGCGCGTGTCGACGACAATCGCCGGATCAAGCGCCTGTAAGCGTGATCCCAATGCGGCCACAAAATCCTGCGCCGGCACCATTAAATAGGAATCAAAGGTTCCCCTATTTTCCTCAAACCATGCCTTGTTATTGTTGACCTCGATGTCGCGCAAGAACTGCAATCCCTCTTTGGGAAAGCCGTTGAAAGAATTAGTGTCGCTCATGTGGTTCCTTTGTTAGGTGGTCAGCTAGTCAGCTGACTCATTTATTTCGGCGGCAGGCTGGTCACGAAGGCTAGGCCGCGGTCGACCCAGGCCTGTAAAGCTTCATCGGTTTCATAGCCGGCGGGATCGACACTGACCATGCCGCGCATCGGCCGTCCGGTGAAATCCATCTCTCGTGCATGCGGCAGTGCCAACGCTTCCTCGTACTGATCCGGTCCCACGCGCACCATCAAATCGCCCTTGGCAATACCGCAGCACATGTGGCCGTTAACCATAAAAGCCAGCCCGCCAAACATCTTCCTTTCCGTTACGCCGTCCACATCCGCCAGCGTCGAGCGAATGCGGTAAGCCATGTCTTCATCATATGCCATATCATTTTTCCCCGGCTCCCG
>JBJYWP010000158.1:0-12400 GCA_046259485.1 Promineifilaceae bacterium (SeqCode)
AAACAAAGACATTCTTTGTCCACTGTCGAGGGCGCATTGATTTTATTAGGGCAGTTAACACAAATTTCCTCTTGTCACTACTTACCTAAGCATATTTACCTGCCGGCCGGTAAGCAGTCCATTATAAAGCAAGCTCCCTATTTTACCTGATCCTTGTCTTGTGTCCGTCGTTATTATGAACGAGGAATACACGCTATACCCACCACCGGCCGGCGCAGTACATGATCGAACAGATTCCAAGAAATAAAAAATCCCCAACCAGAACATGCTGGTTGGGGATTATCTAGGTTAGATTAATCTCTGACTATCAGTCTTCAGTGACTTCGCCGTTGCAAACATCGGCGTCATTGTTGTAGAACCAGTTGTAAGAGATATAAGGGAATTGATGATCAGTGCGCATCAAGATTGAAATCTTGTAAGCTCCGGCCAATTCTGCGGGGATATCGAACGTTGCTGCCACATCACCGCCTTCTCCTGTTTCCAGAGTACCGGCTTCATAGTAAGGTATCCAAATCTTAGGCGCCTGGTCCATCCACATACCACCAGGCCGTCCCATCGGCTGGCCCATTGGCTGTCCTGGTCTCAGCTGCCCTGGTCTCATCGGCTGGCCCATGGACTGCATGCCCATAGATGAATTCATCTGATTCTGGTAGGGCGTTGGTCTAGATGGCATCGGCGTATAAGTCTGGGCAACACCCATTTTAACCGCAAATGTCTGGTCGGCCGGGAAATTTTCGCCAACGATAGATACTGTTTCGTTCCTTTCTACAACACAAATTGTAAAGGACGGAACGGTAGAAGTATCTTCGTCCTGTTCATCTTCACCGCCGCCGCCGGCTGCCGGCATTAGAGCAACGGAGGCGAGCTTCGCCGTAGCGCTTGCTTCAGCATCTCCAGCAGCAAAGCGCAAAGTTCCGCTGTCTACCGGTAAATCCATCAGCATATCGCCATTGTCAAAGAAGTAAATAGCAGCCGCATCCAGATATTGAATGAACTGGTCAGAGAGAGAATCGTCGGCACATAAAGCAAGCGTTACCGCGCCAACAGTAATATCGATGGCGCCATCTTCGTCGGCCACGTACGATCCACTCCCGTTGTTGCAATCAGCCTTAATTGCGACCGATCCGTCTTCCAGGAATGTAACCGTATAAACGGACGGATCCTCAATACTCAGGATTCCTTGTACTGGATCGGTAAATTCGGTCCAGCTCCAGACGACACCGGTAAGCGCCGGTTCTCCCGTTTCCGTTTCTTCCTCAGCAGGAGCTTCGACCTCTTCACCTGACGCTGCAGAGACGGTAACAATCTCCACATCTTCTGTCGGATTGTCATTGGTAATAACCGGAATAACGGTATCGCTGGTAAATAGAAGATTACCGTCTCCATCGTTAATGGTGGCTCTCACAACATACGTATTGCCTTCTACAATATCATCTGGATTGTAGGATATTTCGAATGGGATCGGCACTTGCTCTCCCGCAGTTTCAATCGTCTGCTCGCCCAAAACAACCGCCGGTGCATCGGCTAAGGATGTATCCTGAAGCTGGACATTAACCACTGCATCATCCGGCAAAGCGATACGCTCCATATAAGTTACTGTTCCGGTCACGGTAACTGTCACTTCTGTTTCCTCAGTCGAAGCAGCTTCTTCGCCCTCAGTCACGGCTACAGCATCACCCGCGGCAAAGGTCATGGTTCCCGCATCCGCCGGCAGATCCAAAAGGAGCGCGCCTTCTTCGGTATAGGAGTAAAGCGCTGCCTCACCCAGATACTGAAGGAACTGGTCAGATAATGATTCGGGATCGCAGGCAGCAAGGGTTACGATGCCGATGGCAATATCAATGCTGCCGTCTTCATCAGTAATGTATGTGCCGCTGCCGTTATTGCAATCAGCCTTCACAAAGACAAGCCCCTCCGGCGCGAACTCGACCGTATATTGTTCCGGCGCATCAATTGCCATAGGGCCCTGCACGGGATCAGTGAATTCGGTCCAATTCCAAACAACGTCTGTCAGCTCTGCCGCACCGCCGGTGCCTACTTCAATTTCTGGTTCGGCAGGGGCTGTTTCGGTAGTTTCTTCAACGGCCGTCGTCTCTTCGGAGTTGCTCTCGGCTGCCGCCGCTAAAGGTACGCCGCTTTCCGTCGACTGCACAGCTGTCGCTAACATGTCTGAAGCTGAACCCGTGCCAAGCGCTTCATTTACATCCGTTGGGGTGTAATCGTTATTAAAGAACCAATTGAAGGCATAATAAGGGAAATACTCGTGATCTGATTGTGCCCGAATAGCGATGCGATTTTCACCTTGTAACTCAGCAGGTATGTTGAACCCTAAAGTTTGAGATGAACCATCTCCGGAGTTAAAACTGCCGACAACGATGCCATCGACGCCACGGGTATACATCTGGCCCATTGTTACGGTAAAGTTCTCGTCTTCCGGGAAATCCTCGGTGGTAATAACTACACCATCATCTGCTACTACCATATAAATATAGATCTTAGGTACGGGCCCTTGCCAATACCAGGATTGTGGATACCAGGGCCTACAGTATTGCATACCCCAGGATGGCATATTCCCCATGCCCCATGAGGGGTTCTGCATGCCCCACCCACAATTATTTTGCGGGGGCATAGTTGGGGGTTGGGGTGGTCGCATTGGACCACTCGCCTGGACAGCGCTAAAAACGAGAATGAGTACCAGGGATGCAAATATCATTGCGTATCGCACGCGAGACGATTTCATCGTCTGGACGATTCGTTTGAGCGACTTAGAGTTCATGTCTTCCTCCTAGGCCTAAATAATAGGCAATGCTATTTTGTGCAAATTTCACAATATATTCAGCAAACAGATCGCGGGCGACAGCACTAAATGCAACGCCCAATTACTTGACATAGAGTATGTCGTGTAGTGCAGTATACATAAAATAACCACAAAATGCTATAGAACATGTGTTTCTTATATGACGTAACCTCTATTTTCACGAATAATTTCGGGCGATCACACGCCTATTTCACTATTCTTTATCGCTCCGGTTACAAATCTGCGCGCTGTTTCAGCCAAAATAGCCGCCCCTAAGGGCAGTACGCTCTCATCAATATCGAATCCAGCCGTATGGTGGCTTCTCTCAATCCCATCGGGGATCGCCGCTCCCAGCATAAACATAGCACCCCGATTTTGCCGCGCCATATATGCGAAATCTTCCGCCCCCATCCCGAAAGGCAGCTCCTGCACCTTACATTCAGCGCCGAAATCATCAACCACTGCCCGCAGCCACTTATTGATCTGCGGGTCATTATACAGAGCCGGATACCCTTTTGTTATTCTTAATTCGTAGCTCCCACCAAGGTCTTCACTCAATTTCAATGCGCGCTCGACTTCGTACCACAGCTGCTCGCGGACCCCCGGATCGAAAGAACGAATCGTGCCCTTCAGTTGCACCTGGTTGGGAATGACATTATGAATTTTTCCCCCCTCAATCTGGCCCAGGCTGACAACTACCGGCAAAAGAGGATTTATGCGCCGCGAAGGGATCGCGTAAAGTGAGCTCAGAATAGGCGCCAGCATGGCTAAAGGATCGCTGCCGGCATGCGGATAAGCGCCATGCCCACCATCACCGCGCACCCAGGCGTCAAAACTATCTACTGCCGCCATGCTCATGCCATCGTGAAGGTACACTTCACCTGCAGGATTGGTAGACCATACATGCAGGGCGATCACTGCATCTACTCCTTCCAAAGCGCCATCTTCTAACATGGCCGTGGCGCCGCTAATCCCATTTTCATCAAATGCTTCTTCCGATGGTTGGAAAAGAAAGCGCACATTGCCTCGCCATTCATTTTCCATCATATCCTGGCGCAGCAGCTGTGCTGCTCCGAGCAGCATCGCAGTATGCGCGTCATGGCCGCAGGCGTGCATGATTCCATCATGCTGTGATCGGTATGGGACATCATTACTTTCGGTTATTGGCAGGGCATCCATGTCGGCGCGAATAGCAATTGTTGGTCCGTCATTACCACCTATGTCGCCAACTACGCCTGTGATACCGACACCGGTTTTAATCTCTATGTCGCCGATTTCGCTTAATGTATCAGCGACAAGGCCTGCTGTACGTACTTCCTGAAACCCTAACTCCGGATTACGATGGATATCGCGCCGCAAACGAACCATCTCCGGAGCGATTTTTTGGGCTCGGGATAACATCGTGTCATTCTCTTTGTTCATGTTTCTATTTCCGTTTTAAATATTCTTGCTAAGACCTGGCTATTTCTGCTTTCGTTTCATGCAGGATCATCGGCGAGGGGGAGGACTTCCTTGAACGAAATTTCAATGTCGCGAAAGTTCTCGAATGTGACATCCTGGAAGGGCAGGTGGTAATGATCAACCAATATCCCCATCATAGCCAGGTAATTTGACAGGATCCGTTCCCCCCACACCAGATTGAGCCGCTCGGCCGTTTCCTTGATCGTCTGCTCATCCCCTTCCAGCTCAACAAACAAGCCATAAGGCATTTCATCCAGCACGATCTCCAGATCATTAAGATGATAAGCTTCACGGTATTTCTCATAAGTTTGCTTGGGTTCAAAACCAAGCTGGTCAAGGATCATGGCCATACGATCGAAATCATCGACCCGGACCTCAATCTCCTGTCTTATTTTAGCTTCGCTTTCCTGATCGAACTCTGAAGGGGCTTTAAATGTCAGAATCACGGCCGTATCCTGCCGCAATCGTAAGAGTTTTTCTTCTTTGAGCAGGGCATTCAGCGCGGTGTCGAAGCGGACATTCCGTTCATAAACCCGCGGCCTGACCAATATTGCACCAGCCTCAAGAAGCTGCTCCTTCAGACTCTCCAGATCTTCGACCAGAAACTTTACTTCGACTTCCAGGTTTTTCTTTGCAGGCATAGTAAATACTTCAAACCGGACTTAACTTGGCTCCAAGGAGAGATTATCAGTCGGTAATAATCACAAGAGTTTGATCTTTATCGACATGGTCTCCGGCTCCGACCATGATCTGGCTAACCATCCCACTGCGCGGTGTTCGCAGCTCATTCTCCATCTTCATGGACTCCAGAATGACGATCTTGTCCCCCTTATTCACATGCTGTCCTGTGCTGACCGGAACGGCGATGATAATGCCCGGCATCGGGGACTGGATAACCACTTCACCCTCTTCAACCATAAGTTTTCCACGAGCACTGGCCAGCCGGCGTGAGCGCTCATCCTCAACAGTCACATCATAGAGATCCCCACGAATGAGGACCTGCCAATCACCCTCTTTCTCCTCAACCACGGCTTCCAGAGAATGGTGACCAACAATCAATGAGGTCACTCCCGAATCGGGTATCTTTTTGAAATCAATGTCGTAAGGCTGGCCGTTAACGATAATCCTGTTTTCATGACCAACTTCAATAACATATTCTTGACCGTCAACAGTTGCGTAATATTTCATAGGACTCGTCTAAAACCTAAAAAGGATCGGCCGTTAACGGCTGACTTTATCGCATGCGATCATACCACTTCCAATTAGCAGTTTCTCGCGTACCAGTGCGCACAACTTGTGCCGCTCTCTGGCTCTGCTCATGATAAGCCAGGGCAACCAGGATCGCCGCTTCCATCCCATATGGGCGCTCCCGGTCGGTCATACTAAATTGATTTTCAACAAACTCAATATCAAACTTCCCCGACATAAAGCGATGGCTGTCCATCATACGCTGGTGGAACGGTACATTGGTTTTCACGCCGGTAATGCGGTATTCATTCAACGCGCGGCGCATACGTAGAACAGCTTCCGCGCGCGTCTTTCCATAACAAATGAGCTTGCTGATCATCGGATCATAATAGGGGCTAATATAAATACCGGGGAAAACCCCCGTATCAACACGGACACCGGGCCCCGTAGGCAGCTGGCTGGTCGTAATTAAACCGGTTGAGGGCAGATAATTGTTATAAGGGTCCTCGGCATTAATACGACACTCAATTGCCCATCCCTGAATAGTGACATCTTCCTGGGAAAAGCTCAACCGGCGTCCGCGCGCTACACGCAGCTGCTCCTGGACAATATCAACGCCGGTTACCAACTCTGTGACCGGGTGTTCAACTTGCAAACGCGTATTCATCTCCAGGAAATAAAAATTTTTGTCGCTGTCCACGAGGAATTCAATTGTCCCTGCATTCACATAACCCACAGCTTCTGCCGCCGCTATCGAAACTTCCCCCATTCGTTGACGCAAATCCTCGTCGACGAATATTGACGGGGCTTCCTCGATCAGTTTTTGATGACGGCGTTGCAAAGAGCACTCGCGTTCTCCCAGGGAAATGACATTACCGTACCCATCCGCTAAAATCTGAATCTCAATATGGCGGCTTCCCATTACCATTTTCTCCAGGTAAACCGAATCATCTCCAAAAGCTGCCATTGCTTCCCGCTTTGCGGATGCGACTGCATCTGCCAGCTCGGGAAAAGTTTGGACCGACCGCATCCCTTTACCACCACCGCCGGCAGAGGCTTTCACCATCACCGGGAATCCTATCTCCTGCGCCGCTGCCAGCAATTCCTCTTCGTTCAGTCCCGGCTCTGTGCCAGGTATCACGGGCACTCCGGCCGCCGAAACAGCAGAACGGGCGGTCGCTTTATCACCCATGATCTCGATAGCCTTGGGCGGCGGCCCTACAAAAACCAGATCAGCCTCATAACACGCCCGGGCAAATTCCGCGTTTTCGGCCAGAAACCCATAGCCAGGATGGACCGCTTCAGCGCCTGAGCGCTTGGCAATGTCTATGATCTTGTCGATCACGAGATAACTATCTCGAGCTGTTGACGGCCCAATATGGTAGGCTTCATCAGCAAAACGCACATGGGGCGCATTTCGATCGGCATCAGAATAAATGGCTACTGTTGTTAGACCCAGTTCATGGCAAGCACGCAAGATGCGCATGGCGATCTCACCGCGGTTAGCAATCAGCACCTTATCAAATCGACGGATATGTAGCTCTGAAATGTCCATAGAATAAATTTTTTATTAGCTAAACAATCACCAAGGGGTCCTTAAAGCGGAATATTCCCATGTTTCTTCGGTGGGTTCTGATCGCGCTTATTCTGCAGCATATGCAGCGCATTGATCAGCCGCGGCCGTGTTTGGCTTGGCTCAATAATGTTGTCAATGTATCCCATCCGCGCCGCGATGTAGGGATTGGCGAAGTGTTCGCGATATTCTTCAACAAGTCTCGCCTTCTCGGCCACAGGATCGTCAGCCTCGGCCAGTTCACGGCGGTAAATGATATTCACAGCCGCATCAGGACCCATAACGGCGATTTCGGCCGTCGGCCAGGCGAAATTCAGATCGGCACGAATATGCTTGCTGTTCATAACGCAGTACGCGCCGCCATATGCTTTGCGGGTTACAACCGTGATCTTGGGTACGGTAGCTTCACAAAAAGCATAGAGCAGCTTGGCCCCTTTACGGATGATGCCGCCGTGTTCCTGGTCAACGCCGGGCAAAAAACCGGGTACATCTTCAAACACGATCAGCGGGATATTAAAACTATCGCAAAAGCGAACGAAACGCGCCGCTTTCTCACTGGCATCGCTGTCCAACACCCCCGCCAGGACCATGGGCTGATTGGCTATCACGCCCACACTGTAACCACCAAGCCGTGCAAACCCTACAACGATGTTCTGCGCGAAGTATTCTTGAGTTTCATAAAACTCACCTTCATCTACAATGAGATTGATCACGTCTTTGATGTCATAAGGTTTGGTCGCATCATCAGGCACAATACTGTTAAGCGCATCTTCCGTTCGTAGATCGTCATCATCGCTTAGCTTAAACGGCGGATCTTCCATGTTGTTCGACGGCAGGTAGCTCAACAATTCGCGAATGAGGAACAGGCCGTCAGCTTCCGATTCCGCGGCGACATGCGCGACACCGCTCTTGGTATTGTGAGTCATGGCGCCGCCTAATTCCTCAAAGGATACCTCTTCCCCGGTCACGGCCTTAACCACATCAGGCCCGGTGATAAACATATGGCTTGTCCCTTTGACCATGAAGATGAAGTCGGTCAGGGCAGGAGAATAGACGGCCCCCCCGGCACAGGGTCCCATGATCGCGCTAATTTGCGGGATAACGCCGGATGCCAGAGTATTGCGCAGGAATATATCGGCATAACCACCCAGACTGACCACGCCTTCTTGAATGCGCGCTCCGCCTGAATCATTGATGCCAATGACCGGCGCGCCGTTGCGCATCGCCATTTCCATGATCTTACATACTTTTTCAGCGTGCACCTCGCTCAAGCTTCCGCCAAAAACGGTGAAATCCTGGCTGAAGATATAGACCAAACGGCCGTCGATAGTTCCCCAACCGGTGACCACGCTGTCACCTAGAAATTTTTTTTTGTCCATGCCAAAATTGGTCTCGCGATGGGTGACAAACCCATCAACCTCCCGAAATGAACCCTTGTCAAGTAACAAGTCGATTCGTTCATAGGCAGTTAGTTTGCCTTTGGCCCGCTGTTTGGCGATACGCTCATCACCACCCCCAGACTTTGACAATTTTCTCAGTTCATGCAGTTTTTCAATTTTGGAATCCATTGTTTTAGGTACCCGGCAGACAAAATTCATGCGCTATTTATTCGTTTGCCGGTTTATCCTCCAAAAAATAGGGATTGTTTGCACTTCTGTTTAATGCCCAGGTAGCAAATGAAACAGTGGCAATCATCATAAAGCCGTAAAGAAACCACCGTCCATTATTAATAGGAATCCTGGCAAACAGCCTTAAGATAGCGAGTTCATAAACAAAATGCAGTGCAATAATTAAGGGTACCAGCCAGCGGGTTAAAGCATTTCTACGCCACAGAGCAACTGCCAGAACCCAAAAAACAACCATCCATACCGCGGAGATAAGCATCCGTAGATGTGGATCTGGTCTGACTTGTAAGTCTAATAATAATGCGGATTGCTCTCTTAGTGCAACTACCTTTGCCAATTGCACCAAACCGAGGAAGATCAACAATAGTAAAATCAGGGAAACTGTCCGGGGACGTCTGGGCACATTTTTCATTGGTGCAAATTATATGCCAGGCTAAACCGGCAGCAAGACCAATGAGGATTCCCCTCAACTTTGCCAAGAGGAGCTTGACGGTAGGATAATAGTTCGGACCGGAGGTTTATATCGGGATGGAAGAACAAAACTGGGATCAAGAATGGCAGGGCCTCGAACCTGAACAGCCCCGTTCCGGGCAATGTGGTTGTTGGCTGGCGGCGCTGCTTTTGCTAATTCTCCTTTCCGCCGCCTGTGTTGGTACAGGATATTACGCCTGGCGGCAGCTTGATTTTCCCCTCGAACCGGGTGCAATCCTTTCACCACCAACGATATCCCCCCTGGGTTTTCAACCTGCAGAAGATATCGATGTGCTTGGTACACCGGAAAATGAACCCGCCGGCACACGGCCGTCCATAGCGCCGACAGTGACCCTCCCCGGCAGTACAGCCTCAGAGCCGCAAACAGATAGTGGGGCGGTCGCAGCACAGGCAGTTACTCAGCCGGTGCAGATTGATGGCGATCTCAACGAGTGGGCGGCCTTCCCCACTTATGAATCCGCGTATCGGGTATTTAACAGCGAAAACTGGGATCAGACAGATGACGTGAGCGCCATCTGGCGGCTGGGATGGGACCGGGACAATCTTTATGTGGCCGTTCAGGTCGATGACGACGTCCATGTCCAGACACAAAGTGGCAGCACCATTTTCAAAGGCGATGGGGTCAGTCTGCAAATAGACACGGAGCTTGATGCTGATTTGGGTCCCGGTTTGAGCCCTGACGACTACCAGCTCAATCTCTCCCCGGGTGATTTTGCAAACAACCCGCCGGCCGCTTACCGCTTCCGTGGCGACAGCAGCGGTGCCTTAATCGATCTGGTTGGCCATAACATCCAAATAACCGCCGCGCCTTCCGGCAGCGGCTACACGCTGGAAGCGGCCATCCCCTGGCAAGACTTAGGTGTCTCTCCTGCACCCGGACTCCGCATGGGTATCGCTCTCAATGTCAATGACAATGACACGCCGGGCACGGCCGTGCAGGAAGTTATGATGTCTCAGGTAGCGACTCGCAAATTCAACGATCCTACCAGTTGGGGCCTGATTATCTTGGAATAGGCGTTAATCGGGTTTAAGCAGCTCAAAAACACCTTTACCGCGGTCCTTTTGCACATTATCCCAATCAAAAACACGGCCGTTCATGACGATGTACACGCCATGCGGCAGCATTTGCACCGCAGTAAAGCTTGAGCCAAGGTTAAAAAGAGAGTCGGAACCATAAACGGTATAGGGCACCATTGCTCCGGTAAGGACGATCGTCTTTGGCAGGTGCGCTTCTCCCAGCAAACGCGCCGTCTCCACAATCGTATCCGTGCCGTGCGTCACAATCAGCTGTGATTCAGGCGCCAGCCGGCATGCTTCTAAAATACGCAGGCGATCTTGAGTCGTCATATGCAGGCTGTCAATAAGCTGGTTTGTCTCTACTTCAACAGGAATAGTCACCCGAACCTGGCGCATGATATCAGGTAAATGTGTCTCATGAAATGTAAGGGTACCTTCGATTTCGTCGTAGCGCTTATCGAACGTTCCTCCCGTGACAATAATGCGAATACTCATCTCGATTAATTCATTTATGAGACAACTAAAACACTCACCTGATAAGAGTCAAGGGAATACTATCCACAGACAATGGCTTTGACTCAACTGGCTTTGCCCCTGGTCGTTTTCGTACCGGAGGGCACTGCCACGCATTCGCGGGCGTCTCGCGCCTTAGCTCCTTCAGTTCAGGCAAAATACCGCAGGCAAAGCATTGGTGGCGGCAGTCTATTCGCGTTTCCTGTTCCAGGCTCATCAAGTAATCTTTCGACAGGAATTTCTTAGTCACAGCGATATCGATATGTTCCCAGGGAAAAGTCTCATCCAGCATCCGCCGGCGGTGGGTGTAGAAATGAGGATCTATGCCTTCCTCTTCCATTGCTTCCTGCCAGGCATCCTCCCGGAAATGATCCGCCCAGGCATCGAATTTTGCTCCCTTGCGCCAGGCGCTTTCGATGACTGGCGCCAGCCTTCTATCACCACGGCTGAGAAAACCTTCGAAGAAAGATTCCTCGGGGTCGTTCCAGCGCAGTCGTAGTCCCTGCCCGCGTAAGTCGCTGCGCAGCAAATTTAATTTCTCTTCCACGCGCGCCAGGTCATCCATTGCTTCCCACTGGAAGGGGGTATGTGGTTTGGGAATGAATGTGCTCACGCCGACATTCACACTGGCCTTCTTCCCATGAATTTTCCTACCCTCAGCGAGCACTTGTTTCGCCAGGTCGATAATCGCCTGCACGTCCGCCATTTCTTCAGTAGGATGGCCAATCATGAAGTAGAGTTTAATTGTGCGCCAATTGCGGCGAAAAATCTCACGCGCCGTTTCCAACAGCTCTTCATGGGTGACATACTTATTAATTGTATTGCGCATTTTTTCCGTCGCCGCTTCCGGCGCCAGCGTGAAACCACCGCGGCGGCTGTCTCCCAAATTGTCCATTAGCTGCGTGGAAACCGTCTCAATACGCAGCGACGGCAGTGAGATATTAAGACCCTGATCCCCAAATCGCTCGCCGATTTTCCGGGTCAACTCCAGCACATGTGTGTAATCACTGGAAGAAAGCGACAGCAAGGCGATTTCTTCGTAACCCGTTTTGTCGATAATCGCTTCCATCGCCGATAGGACCTCTTCAACCGGTCTTTCACGAACCGGACGTGTAACCATCCCTGCGTGGCAAAAGCGACAGCCGCGCGTGCAGCCGCGCATGATTTCAATCGGTGCGCGGTTATGCACGGTTTCAATAAAGGGAACAATGAACTCCGTCACCGGCGGCGGTAGTTGGGGAACGATAGTTTTCAACACGCGCGGCGGCGCTTCAGGCATCGTCGATTGGATTGCTTCAATCGTCCCATCTTCGTGATAGCTGACCTCATAAAAACGGGGGACGTAACAGCCCTCGATCTGGGCGATATAGCGCAGTTGCGTCTGGCGATCCAGATGTTTCGCAGCGCGCATAACGCCGATGATCTTCAAGATCGCTTCTTCCCCTTCGCCAATCACAAACACATCAATGAACGGGGCAACCGGCTCCGGATTGTAACAGGCATGGCCGCCGGCGATGATCAGCGGGTAGCTCTCATCCCGTTCTTCGCTGCGCACGGGCATTCCCGCCAGATCGATCAGGTTCAGTGCGTTGGTAAAAAGTTGTTCATAAGGCAGGCTGATCCCCAGAAGATCAAACTCGCTGATTGGATGTTTTGTCTCTAACGAATAGAGCGGCAGCTCTTCCTGGCGCATGATCGCTTCCATGTCCGTCCAGGGGCTAAAAACGCGTTCCG
>JBJYWP010000159.1:0-8692 GCA_046259485.1 Promineifilaceae bacterium (SeqCode)
ATTCGCGCACGGCCGGATCGCGGTGGGAGAGGGTGAAGCCGTCATCGGCCAGGGGGTGAGAAAAGAGGGTGGGGTTGAAATCGATGCCGTGGTTGTTTTCTTTGGCCCAGGCGGCCCAGGCGGCGAAATGCTCGGGTAGGATTTCATTGCGCGAGACGGCCGTGTCGCTCTCCAGGTAAATAGCGTGCAGGTTGAGTCGGTTCGTGCCGGGAATGAGACTGTAGGCCTGGTCCAGATCGGCGCGCAGCTCAACGGCCGTGCGCGCCTTGCCCGGATAATTACCCGTGGTCATCAACCCGCCGCCCAGCGCCTGATCGGGATTTTCGAACCCGCCTACATCATCCCCCTGCCAGCAGTGCAGGCTGATCGGGGTTCCCGCCAGCCTGGCCAGCGCCCTCTCCGTATCAACGCCCAAAGCCGCATATCGTTCTTGAGCCAGAGAATAAGCCCCGTTAATCGCTGAGTCCGTAGGTTGTTTCCCCATTTTCTTGTCTCCTGATATTTCTCAATTGAAGAATAAACAGCACCGTCGTGCCGCCCATTTTTCAAGCGAGAAGCTCCTGCAAATCGAAACTATTTCCAATACGCACAGCCCGCAAGCCGGTCAAAAAAGGGGTACAGAAGCGCACCGGCCCTGTACCCCCGCTAACAAAAAGATGCCAACTTTCAGGAATCAGCCAGGCGATTTCTCTTGAGGCAAATTGAAAAGTTGGCATCTTTCCAGCTCTAGAAGTCGAAGTCGTTAATATTATTAGCGTCGAAAACGGTAGGTGGGCCAAGCAGCACCGTGCCGTCGTCGCGGATGGTATAGCTGCCGAGCTTGCCGCCGTCAAAGCTGTCACCCGGTTCGCCGGCGATCTCGCCGCTGGCGATCGCGTTCAGCGTATAAATCGCCAGGTAACCGAGGTCGGCCGGATTCCACAGGGCGAACTGCGGGGAAGCGCCGCTTTCCACATACTCGCGCATCTGGTTAGGTGTGCCCAGGCCGGTGACGAAGACTTCGCCGACCCGACCGGCATCCTGGACGGCGCGCGCGGAGGCGGCAATGCCCACGGTCGTCGGGGCGATGATCACTTTCAGGTCGGGATAAGTCTGCATCAGGCCGATCGCCTCGTTGTAGCTTTTCTCATCCTCATCGTCGCCGTAGACCGTAGCGACCAGGGTCAGGCCCGGATAATTGGGCAGCTTCTCTTCCATCAGGCCGATCCACTCATTCTGGTTCGGTGCGGTGGAAGTCGCGCTGAGAATGGCGATCTCCCCTTCGCCGCCGGCCAGATCGGAAGCCATCTGCAGCTGTACCTCGGCGATACCGTCCGATTCAGCCTGCACGACGTGCACATTGCGCCCCTCGGGGGCGATGGCCGAATCCCAGGTGACGACCGGAATGCCCGCGGCCATCGCTTCCTGGCCGGTGGGCACCAGCGCATCGGCGTCGTTAGCCGAAATAGCCAGCCCATCGACGTTCTGGGCGATCAGCGAGTTGAGAAGTTGGATTTGCTCCGTGGCGTCGGCAACGGCCGAACCCTGGTAAGTCACTTCCACACCCAGTTCGCCGGCCGCTTCCTGCGCGCCGACGTTAGCCGTGTCAAAATAAGGATTGCCCAGGTTCTTGGGGACCAGGACGTAATTGCCGCCGCCGCTGGCCATCTCTTCAACGGCCGCTTCCACGGTGGGTGCCGCTTCTTGAACAGCCGCTTCCACGGTAGGAGCTACTTCTTGAACGGCTTGCTGCGCCTGCCCGCCGCAGGCTGCTAGTCCCAGGATCAGCGTCCCGAGCACCAATAAGATCAGCATACTTTTCTTCATCTTGTTCTATCTCCTTCCCCTCCTTATGTGGAGAGGCCTAATCAACGTTGATATGGGTAAAAAAAGAACTAATGTCCGGCTCTCGATAAATCCTAGTCTCTGAGCACCACCTCCTTTTCTACTAGGATAAGATCGGCATTCGTGACCAAAAGAAAAACCAAATGAAAAATGCGAAAAGCGCCGCCAGCACGATCCCGGCCAGCACGCTGTTACGCCTGAGCTGCCCATCCCTGCGCGCTATCTGGCCCGCAACATTGGGCAGTAGAATGGAGATGATCAACAAGAGACCAATGGCGATGCTCTGTACCTGCCCCTGCACGTTGACCAGGCCCATGCCGAAGCGCATCAGGCCGATCAGTAGAAGGGCCAGGATCGGCCCGATGATTGTCCCGCTGCCGCCCATGATGTTGATCCCGCCCAAAACGGTTGCCGTAATGACCGCCAGCTCCATGCCGTTGGCGACGTCCGGCCGCGTGCTGCCGAAGCGCGCGGCGATGATGATGCCTGCCAGCGCGGCCATGAAGCCGGAGAGGATGAAGATCGTCATCTTGACCCGCGCCACGGGGACGCCGGAATAGCGCGCCGCGTCTTCGCTGTTGCCAATCGTGTAAAGATAACGGCCGAAGGTTGTTTTATGCAGCACCAGACCGAAAATAATGGCGAAGAAGATGAAGAGCACGGCCGAAATGGGCAGGCGGATCGCGCCCACGGTGCCCTGGCCCAGATAGGTGAATTCCGGCGGATAACCGCGCGCCGCCTGATCGCCGAGGAGGGCGTAGGCCATGCCCCGGTAGAAAGCGAACGTGCCCAGGGTCACAACCAGGGCGGGCAGCTTGACGCGGGCGATGAGGAAGCCGTTAAGCGCGCCGGCCGCCACGCCCAGCGCCAGCGCCGCGCCGGCCGCCACCCAGATATTGACGCCCTGGATGTGCAGGAAGCCCAGCAGCGAGGCGCACATGGCCAGCGTGGAGGCCACGGAGAGGTCGATATTGCCGGTGATGATGATAAAAACCATGGGCAGCATCATCAGGCCCATTTCCATGAAATCGGAGGTCGCGCGCATCATGTTGCGGGTGTTTAAGAAATAGGGCGAAATCTGCGAGCCGGCGAAAATAACAATCAGGATTAACAGCACCAACAGCCATTCCCAACGCAGGAAGAAGTCGCGTAATTGCTGGTTCCGATCGCTTGTAACGGTGAAACTATCCGGAGTTGTTGTACTCATTTAGGGAACCTCACGCGGTTTCTCCTGTGCCGCTCAGCTGCTCCAGGCGGCGGCGAATGGCCGAATCAACGATGACGGCGATTAATATGAGCAGGCCCTGTGCCGCCAGCTGCCAGAAGGGCGAAATACGCACCAGGATCAGGGCGTTCTCGATCGTGCCCAGGAGAAAAGCGCCCAGGATAACGCCCATGACCGTGCCGCTGCCCCCGAAAATATTGACCCCGCCGACGACGCAGGCGGCGACTGTCTGCAGTTCAAAGCCCAGCGCCGTATTGGTCTGCGCTGATTCAAATCTGGAAGCCCATAAGACGGCTGCCAGGCCGGACAAAAGCCCGGAAATCACGTAGACCATGAAGATGGTGCGCTGCACCGGAATGCCGGCGACGTTGGCGGCTTCGGGGTTGCTGCCCACGGCGTAGATGTCGCGCCCAGGGCGCGTGTAATTGAGAAAGAGGAAGACGAGCAGGGCCACGGTGACGGCGAAGAGAATGATGTTCGGTGCGCCCAGCGGGGCTGCCTTGGCCAGTGCGCGGTAGCTGTCCGGCATTTCAAAGGAATTGATCCAGGTGCCGCCGCTGTACAGAAAAACCATGCCGCGGTAGATACTCAAGGTGCCCAGCGTGGCGATGATCGGCGGCACTTTGCCGGCGGTAATGATCACGCCGTTGAAACTGCCCAGGATCGCGCCCAAGAACATGCCCAACAGAATAGCTAGGGGCGGCGATACGGCCGGGAAGGCAACCACTGTGAAGGAAACCATCATTGCCACCAGGCCGACCATGGAACTGACGGACAGATCGATGCCGCGCGTGATGATGACCATCATCTGCCCCAGGGCGACGATCACCAGGATGGAGATGTTGAGCAGGATGATCAGGAAATTTTCGGCCGTCAGAAAGGCGGGAGCCTTGATGGCCACAGCGACGATGAGCAGCAGAATGAAGATCAGGATGCTTAACTCACGAAACCTGACCAGGGTCAAGAAAAGGCTGCGCGACTCGCTTTCGCCGCTAGCGGTTGCATTCAATGTCTCTTCTCCTATGACTCATTTCCCGCCCCAATGGGGGCGGGCGTCCTTTTAGCGGCCACGGCCGCGGCCATTATTTTCTCCTGCGTCGCCTCGCCGCGCAGGAACTCGCCCGTGATCCGTCCTTCACGCATAACCAGGATGCGGTCGCTCATGCCCAGGATCTCCGGCAGTTCCGAGGAGATCATGAGAATGGCCACGCCCTCGTTGGCGAGATCGCTCATCAACTGGTGCACGGCCGCTTTGGTGCCCACGTCGATGCCGCGCGTCGGTTCGTCGAGGATCAGAATGCGCGGATTGGTCTCCAGCCACTTGGCCAGAACGACCTTCTGCTGGTTGCCGCCGGAGAGCTCCTTCGCTTTCTGATCGATGCTCGAGCATTTGACCTCCAGGCGGCGGGCGGCAGCGGCCGCTGCTTGCTTGGCCTGCCGGTCCTGCAGCCAGCCAAATTTAACGAAATGGGGCAGGATGGGCAGGGTGATATTGGTGGCGATGCTCATGGGCAGCACGAGGCCGTGGTGCTGCCGGTCCTCGGGAACAAATCCCATACCCAGGTCCATGGCCTGCTGCGGGCTGCCGATCGTCACCGGACGTCCGTCTACAAAGATTGAACCGCTCTTAACGGGCAGGATCCCGAAAAGGGCCCGCGCGACATCGGTACGGCCGGCGCCAATCAGGCCGGCCAGGCCCAAAATCTCGCCCGCCCGCAGTTCAAAGCTGACATCCTCGAATTTGCCAGGGGCGCTGAGGTTCTGCACCTGCAGGCGCAGCTCGCCGCGCGGCGCGACTTCCTTGGGAAAAAGCTCATTGACCTGGCGGCCGACCATCATTTCGATCAGTTCCTCGGTTTTCACGCCGGACATCTCGCGCGTACCCACGTACTGCCCGTCGCGCAGGATCGTGACCCGATCGGCTACCTGAAACAGTTCTTCCAGGCGATGGGAAATGAAGATAATCGCCGTTCCTGAGGCGCGCAGCTGGCGGATGATGCGGAACAGCTCCTCGACTTCGGTCAGTGTCAGCGAAGAGGTCGGCTCATCCATGATTAAGAGCTTGGCGTTTAGGGAGAGAGCGCGGGCGATTTCGACGGTTTGCTGTTGGGCGACGCTGAGGTTGCGCGCCTTGGTATGCGGGTTGAGATCGACGCCCAGCTGCCCGAGCAGTTCCTCCGCTTCGCGATACATAGCGCGCCAATCAACGCGGCCGGCGCGGGTCGGCTGGCGGCCGGCGACGATATTCTCCGCGATGTCCAGGTCCGGAAAGAGGCTGGGCTCCTGGTAAATAGCGCCAATCCCTTGCTGCTGTGCCTCGCGCGGCCCGCTGAAGCGCACGGGTTCGCCGTAAAGATAAATCTCGCCGCTGTCCGGCTGGTAGACGCCGGTCATCGTCTTAATCAGCGTTGATTTTCCAGCACCATTTTCCCCCAAAAGCGCGTGGACTTCGCCTGCATAGACTGATATTTGCACGTCATTCAGCGCATGCACACCCCCAAATGACTTGTGAATATGCTCCATTCGAATAACCGGAGTGCTGTTGTCCATGCTTCAATTGAACTCCACAAACGGTAAAATTGTCAATCAAATTCGCGCGTTTTGTTGCATTTTGGCAAAAAATTTTGTAAATTGACAAAAGAGTAACATAAATATAGGGTTTGTCAAAAAATATTGGCTGCGCAAAAAGGTAAATAGGATAGACGATGGTCACAAGATTTGAACGGCGGCATGCGATTTTACGTTTGCTGCGCGAGCATCCGGGAATCAAGGTGACGCAGATAGCGGAGATGCTGGACGTTTCCGCGGGCACGATAAGAAACGACCTGAACGCGCTGCAAGAAGAAGAGAAAATCAAACGCGTCCTCGGCGGAGCGGTTGTCGTCCAACAGCAGCCGCAAGCTAACCCGCAGCGTGACGGTTTCGAGATTGAGAGCACCGAGGTGCCCTATGTGGCGGCGAAACAGCGCATTGCGCGTTGGGCGGCTGACACGATTGATGACGGCGACACGATTTTCCTGGATGCCAGTTCCACGGTGCGCGCTATGGTGCCGCACCTGCGCGAATATACACGGTTGACTATTGTGACCAATGGCTTAGAAACAGCGGGGCAAATAGCGCGCTCTATGTCCCATCCCGTCATTTTAGTAGGCGGTATAGTCAACCGCAGCGGCAAGGCCACGACCAGCTTGATCGGCCTGGAAATGCTGGAAGATTTGCACATTCGAACTGCCTACGTTTCCTGCGTCGGCTTTGATTTAATGGTTGGCATGACCGAGCGCAACATTGAAGAAGCCCAATTGAAGAAGGCTTTGCTGTCATCCATCCCCCGTATCATCGCCCTGGTGGGTTCCAACAAAATTGGCAATGTCAGCACCCAGCCTTTTGTCACCCCGGAACGCATCACCCATGTCTTTACCGACAGCGATATTTCGGCCGATTTTATCACCCAGATGCGGCAGGCGAAGATAAACCTGACGGTTTGTGGTGAAAATACGGTGCGCTCATTTACAGTGGATGGCGAAAAACCGCAGTTCACAATAGGGTTTGCCAATCAAAGCGAAGACCTCCCGTTTGCGATTGATGTACGTCGCAGCCTGGAGCGCGCGGCGACGGACGCGGGCAGCATCGATCTTGTCACGGCCGACAACCGCCTGAGCGGCGAAGAAGCGCTGCGTGTGGCCGGCCGCTTGATTCAAAGAGATATTGATCTGGCCATTGAATATCAAATCGATCATAAAGCCGGCAATCAGATTATGGACAAATTTCAACAGGCCGATATCCCTGTGATTGCCGTTGATATTCCCATGGTCGGCGCTACCTTTTTTGGCGTGGACAATTACCGGGCGGGGCATATGGCCGGGGAAGCGTTAGGGGATTGGATAGGACGCAATTGGAACGGCCGTATTGACCGCCTCCTGGTTTTAGAGGAGCCGCGGGCCGGTGTGCTTCCGGAAGCGCGTATCCAGGGCCAGCTGGACGGCTTGCAAGAAAAAATTGGGGAAGTGCCCGAGGATTGGATCAACAGCATTGACTGCGCCAATACCAGCGCGATCAGTGAGTCAGGCGTCCATGCGCTCCTGCAGCAGTTTCCAGAGGACCACCATATTGCGATCATCTCGTTTAACGACGAAGCGGCCTATGGCGCGCTGCAGGCAGCCCGAAAAAGCAGCCGTGAGGAAGACGTCGTGATCGTGGGGCAGGGGGCGGATCGCCTGGTTCATGAGGAACTGCGTAACCCGCAGTCTCGCTTAATCGGCTCGACCGCCTACATGCCGGAAAGATATGGCCAAAAATTAATGGATTTGGCCCTTAAAATTCTTAATGGCGAGTCGGTGCCTCCGGCCGTGTACATAAGTCACGTATTCATCAACGCAAACAATATTGACCGGTTTTATCCGCTGGCTGACTGACATCCTCGGTGGCATCAGTCCAAATGGAAAACTTCTACCCACTCTTGGAACATTTCATCCGGCCGGGCGTTCGCCTCCATGAAAGGAGCCATGAATTCCTGCCAGCGCGTATTCACTTCTTTGGCTGCCATGAGTGATTGCGCATGCTCTAAGCTGTGCGGCGTTTCAAAGTAACCAAAAACCAGGCCGTCGTCGCGCACAAAAAGCGTGTAATTGTGCCAGCCTGTTTCGCGCAGCGCCGCTAACATTTCCGGCCAGACAGCTTGATGTTGTTCCTTGTATTCCGCCAGCTTATCCGCTCGTACTTTGAATGAAAATCCGACCCGTTTCATATGCAAACCCTGACCTAGATGACTAAGATATCCAAGTGTCAAATCTTACTAGCCATTCCGCTGAGCGACAAGAACGCTCTTGTTGCTTTAGCGCTCGCGATACTTCCCCGGCTTTTGATGCGGTCTATTTCTCGATTGGGAAAAGAAAAATATAGGGCAGTAAAATGAGCGAACCGGAGTCTCCGGTTCGCTCATTTTACTCTCTAAACCTAATTTTAATCATCATTGTTGTAATGATTAACGATGAGGGGCATACGTATGCGAGTTTCTATGAAGGGACCAAAGCGGTCGACGATGATGCTCTCTTCACCATCCTCAAGATAAGGGCCGGTTACCCCTTCATCATTTCTGGCCCGTGCTTGAAATGTGTATACACCATCCGGATCATCAAGCTGCAGTTCAAATTCAGCCGATGTTTGGGTGACGTTACTTAACCAGACAATCCAGGTCGAACTGTTGGGGCGTCGGTAGCGGATGTCAAACCCGGTTATTGTTGTCCCGGGCGGTGTCAGCCCTTCCCAGGAAACAGTAAAGCCGTCTCCTACCTGCGGCCCATTCAGATTCTGGAATATTGCTGTCGGGAAGGGGACGATATACGCTAAAGGTTCCAGCCATACCGTGGTAAAGGCCTGGGCATCGCCCCATGGCTGAACATTGCCAACGTTGTCGACACCACGGGCGCGGAATTCGTAGGTGATGCCGTTCCTTCCCTTGTTGAAAATAGTCGAAGTGGCGGTTGTATCGTAAACGAGCTGTAGCCAGGACCCGTTTTCTTCGCGGTACTGCACATCATAATAGCGGATACCGGACGCGTTTGCTTCCTGAGAATCGTGCCAGCTAATTGGGAAAGAAGTGCTCGCCGTAAATTCAGGTAATGGATTCATGGAAACGGCCGGCGG
>JBJYWP010000160.1:0-7663 GCA_046259485.1 Promineifilaceae bacterium (SeqCode)
TATTTTCAATACCGCAATCCAACCGCGAGTTATGGAACAGCGAGTTCGTTGATGGCCTTTCTGATCTGGGTTTACTATTCCGGTCAGATATTGTTCCTCGGCGCAGAATTTACCGAGGTCTATGCACAACAGTTTGGCGACCGGATCAAGCCTGATGAGGGTGCCATCTGGAGCCCGACAGCTCAACAGACATAATCTCAGAATCGTTGTTCCCAATCAATTCATTGAGAGGAACCAATGTCTAAAACAGATCCACAAAAAACGTTAAAAATGGGTTCCAAAGGCTTGATCGTCTTCAATCCTTCGTCGGGTGATGGGGATGCCGGCGAATTAAAGGAACAGCTGCGCAGGTATCTCGGTTTAGATCGCTTTGATCTCTTAGAACTAGAAGACGGAATGAACTTATGTGAGGAATTAGCGGATGCAATGCACGATCAATCCTATCATTGGATCGGGGCTGCTGGAGGAGATGGCACCGTTTCCATTGTAGGCAGCTGTCTCGTTGATTTGAACATGCCGCTGGTGATTATTCCCTCAGGTACCGGGAATGCAATAGCAGGTGCTTTAGGTATCCCAGAGGATGTCGAGCAGGCTTGCCGTCTACTGTTGGATGGCAGTGAAACGCGAACCATAGATGCTATTCGAATCAAAGATCGCTATTACTTCTTACAGGTTGGTATGGGCTTAGAGGCGCTGACGATGGAAAAGACCACAACAGAGCAAAAAAATAAGCTGGGCGAGCTTGCCTACTTGTGGACGGCCGCAAGAGAAGCGATTGATTGGCAGCCACAGCAAATCAAATTAACAGTGGATGATGATGAGCAAACTTTGGAAGCATCTGAAGTGGTGCTGGCCAATATTGGCGATGTCGGAGTGTTCGATTTGCGGTGGGGAGAAGATATTAGGCCTGATGACGGCCGTCTTGATGTGGTTGTCATCGATGCCAAATCGGCCGCAGACTATGCCAAACTGATATCTAGCCTGGCGCTGGATGCGGAAGATGATTCAGATTTATTCACTTATTTTAAGGCTTATGACAGGGTCTGCATTGAGGCCAAACAGCCCTTGCCCTTTCATGGCGATGGTGAAGAAATCAAAAACCCTACACCCTTGGAAGCGCATCTTGTACCTGGCGCGCTCACCGTGATTGTGCCCCAACTAGATAGCTAAAGAGAAAATAATTGATTAAGGAAAAGAATATGACGAAATTATTCGCGCTTTTTGGTAATCAAAAAGAAGCAGAGACCGCAGTAAATGCCTTGAACGAAGCTGGCCTGGGCCGAACCAGTATTCGTGTTCTGAGTCAGTTTAACAATGAACTGCAGGGGCCTCTGCAATTGATGCCTATTTCGCACCCGACTGCTGGTGTGACTGGTGCAGTAGGACCACGATCGCGAGTTGATCTGACAGAAGATGGATTAGATGGAGATATAGCAGGGTTTTTCAAACGCAGCCTTCAAAAAGGCGCCGTGCTCGTTGCCGCTACCCTTCACGACAACGCCTATAAGGATCGCGCCGAAAGTATTTTTGAAAACCTCAATGCCGTGGCTGTGGCTTCCCTGGATAGCGATTAGACTATTCCCTGATCCGCAAACCATTCATTGAATCCGGTTTCATCTGCTGTGAGAATAAAATTTTATATGAAGGGGGATTATGGCCTGCAAAGCAAATGGCCTTAATCTTCTTGGATGCCGATTCTATCAAACAACCTGTGTTTTACCTGGCTGTCATAGACCTGCCATTTTAAATCCTTGTAATCCTCTTGATTATGCCCGGAGAGAAACCCAATCGGAATTTCAAATCCTGCTGCGGATAATTTCCCCCCGCCGTAGTAATTGCCTTCCGCGTCTTTGCCGAATACATCTTTGACGAACTCGTCAGGATCAATCGTTATTTTATTTGTGCGTAGTGAGCCCACAAGCGATTCTTCACCATCGTCCAGGGCCACAATGCCATAAATAATGGCCGTGTGCACGTTCGCTTCCGTCAACAGAAAGTCGGCCGCTTGTGGAATAGCATCCCTATCTTGTGCGCGAAGATATCCTATACCGGCAATGGAGTAGTTTTCCACAACAAGGTGGTTAGCCAGGGATTGGTAGATTGTTTCCATTACTTGTTTTGAGCGAGCCTGGGTTAAGATCTGGGATAAAATTTCGGAATCGACGAAATCGCTTAGAATGGCTGCGGCGCGGAAATCTTCTTTTTTAGCATAGACAAAATTGGATGTATCGGAAATGAGGCCATGCATCAGCGCAGTAGCCATTTTTGTGAGCTGAGTATTCGACTGGTCAAGTTTGAATATTTCCTCTTCATTTAAATAACTTACATAAATTGTAGACGTTGATCCCACTGGCCGGATGTCGCTGTATTGTGGTTGTAATAATTCCTGGGGTTCGTGGTGATCGACGATCAGCAAAGTTTCAATTTCCTCAGCCTTTAAGGCCTTAACAAGGTCCATGGCATTTGCGCCTTGATTGTCGACAAAAACGGCCGCATCATACTTTTTAGGCAGCTTTCCTTCAAATGCATGAAGGTCTAAACCCAGCATATGTACCAAGGCGATGTTTTGTTCGTGACTGATACGGCCACCATAAAGAATGTCGGTTTGAATATCAAAAGCAGCACAAATTACCTGGTGGGCAAATCCGGAAGCGATAGCGTCAGGATCAGGAAAATCATGCAGCACGATAACGTGATATTCGCCTCTATGTGCTTCTAAAATTTGTGCGATCTCTATCTTTGGGGAAGCCTTTGATATGTTCGGATCACGACCATTTGCTTGTTTGCCCATTACAACAACCTACCCCGCTTGCAAAACTTTATACATTATTATCGCACAAAAATGATCATAATGCTTTCACTTATGTAATGAGCAGCAAGAATGCTTTCAGCCACCCGTTTTCAGGACCAATTCATGGCTGAAACTGACGGCAGAAAACTGGCGGCGCGCTAACTTCCTAGTGTGGCTACCATGATGGCTTTAATCGTATGCATACGGTTTTCTGCCTCGTCAAATACGACAGAGGAAGGGGATTCGAAGACATCGTCCGTTACTTCGAGACCATTGACCAAACCGAACTTTTCAGCCATTTCCATGCCGATCTTGGTCTCAACATTATGGAAAGAGGGCAGGCAGTGTAAGAACTTGGTGTTCGAATTTCCTGTCAGAGCCATGGCCTGGGCATTGACCTGATAAGGTTTGAGCAGATCGATCCGCTCCGCCCAGACGGAATCAGGCTCGCCCATGGAGACCCAAACATCAGTGTAGAGATAGTCCGCGCCCCTGACACCTTCTTCAACATCGTCTGTTAAGGTCAGGCGGGCTCCGGTCTCTTCGGCGATAGTTTTGCACTGTTCAATGAGCTGGTCTTCAGGCCATAAATTTTCCGGCGCGCAAATGCGAACATCCATGCCCAGCTTGCATCCGCCAACCATCAGAGAATTTCCCACGTTATTGCGTGCGTCGCCCATATAGGTGTATGCGATTTCACCCAAATGTTTGTCGCTGTGTTCCATCATGGTCAGTATATCGGCCAGAATCTGAGTCGGATGCCACATATCGGTTAGTCCATTCCAGACAGGCACACCGGCGTACTCGGCCAGGGTCTCAACCGTCTTCTGTGCAAAGCCGCGATATTCAATGCCGTCATAACTACGGCCGAGTACGCGAGCCGTATCTTTCATCGTTTCTTTGTAGCCTATATGTGATCCGCTGGGGCCTAAATAGGTGACATGCGCACCCTGATCATAAGCGGCAACCTCGAAAGCGGTACGTGTGCGTGTCGATGCCTTCTCGAAAATGAGGGCAATATTTTTACCGACCATTTTTTGAACTTCATACCCGCCATACTTGGCCGCTTTCAAATCGGCCGATAGCTTCAATAAAAATTTGATTTCTTCCGGGGTGAAATCAAGTAGTTTAACAAAATTTCGATTTCGTAAATTAAATGCCATCTTTACCTCTATTCATGAAACTTTATTTCACTGTTCTCTTGTTAGGTAGTTTCAATATTTTTAGTGAATACATAATTGTACCAAGCCGGCGCAAATCAGCCGATTTCAGCAAGATACAGTATCCGTGTAAAATAGTCTCGCCCACTTAGCCCACTTAGTGGAAGAAGGCGGTTATGAAAACGAGTGAGATTCAAATACGTGATCCCTACATTTATACCGATCTGGAGAATATGAGTTATTACAAGTTTGGGACTACAGATAAAATTGTTGGCGTGGTCCCGGGCAAGGATTTGACTGTTATAGAAGCCAGGATTTAATAAATTGGGAAGGACCAATTCCCGCGTTCCGGCCGGCAGATGATTTTTGGGGAAAAGAAAACTTTTGGGCGCCTGAAGTTCACGGATTTAATGATCGGTTTTATATGTTCGCTTTTTTTAAAGCTGAAAAGCAGTACCGGGCTACGCAGATTTTGACTGCAGAGAACGTTTTTGGTCCTTATCTGCCTCTGACAGGTGAATCGATTACTCCCACAAACTGGCAGTGTCTTGACGGGACGTTTTTCGTGGATGATGGGGGAGAACCATGGATCGTGTTTTGCCATGAATGGGTTCAAATCCATATCGGCTCGATTTGCGCGATGCGGTTAAACCCTGATTTAACAGAAGCAGCCGGACGGCCCACATTCCTCATTAATGCCTCGGAATCACCCTGGGTGAAGAAATCGGGCTGGCCAGATGAAGGTTCAAAATACTGGTTCCCTACCTATGTAACAGATGGACCTTTTATCCACCGCCTGCGCAGAGGTCCAGGAAGGCGGTATGGCTGAAGAAGCTGCCGGTGAAGAAGGCATGGC
Source organism: Promineifilaceae bacterium (SeqCode) (assembly GCA_046259485.1). GTDB lineage: Bacteria > Chloroflexota > Anaerolineae > Promineifilales > Promineifilaceae > JAACFF01. Next base: position 4,808 of record JBJYWP010000160.1, read on the forward strand.
TGAAGCCGGTACTGTTGTGCTGCCTGAGTATACGGGGGAGCCCGCTGAACTGCGTATGGCATGGTGGGGCAATGATGATCGTGCTGAAAGAACTATGAAGGTTATTGAGCTTTTCCAGGAAGCATATCCGGATATCACGGTCCAGGGTGAGCCTAATGGTGGTGCAGGTGACCATTTTCAGATTCTTGATACACAGCTAGCGGCTAATAATGCCCCCGATATTATCCAGTTCGGTGGCAACTGGCCCGATTACCAACAGTATCTTGAACCGCTCAATGATTATCTTGGCAATCAGCTCCTGATCGACACCCCGGAGACATTCGACCAGGCCGCGCTTATCCCGGCCACGGATACTGAGGGCGATCTGTATGCTGTAAGCCTGGGCACCAATACACTTGTCTTGGCTTACAACAAAACGATGATCGAGGCTGCCGGAGTTGATCTTCCCAAGGATAATATGACCTGGGACGAACTTCTCGACTACGGCCGTGAGCTGAAAGCCGCTCTTCCCGAAGGCGTTGCGCCTTTTGTGGATAATGGCACGAACCAGGCCAACTATCTCAGCTATTTCTATCGTCAAGAAGGGACCCCGCTCTGGACTTCCGACAATGGTGGTAAATCCTACGCGACGGTTGAGTCTGCCGCAAAATGCCGCGCCTTTATCTATTCATCTCTTATTCCGTATTGGCGGCTGCCTTCACAAAAGGAATCCTCGGACCAATTATGCTTGCTCCTAAAAGATTCTTGTGTGAGTATATCGACAATCCAATTGGCCTGGATATTCGGCAGCCGCGCCTGAGCTGGCAGGTTCACTCTGATAAGCGTGGTGCGTGCCAGACGGCCTACCAGCTCCTGGTCGCCAACCATCCGGATGTACCGGAAGAGCCGGCAGCGGACCTGTTGAGGAATACGGGCAAGGTAACCTCCGAAAATTCTTTACATATAGCCTATGAAGGCTCGTCTTTACAGCCGGGCCAGCGCTGCTATTGGCGGGTTCGGGTTTGGGATGAGGTGGATGAAGTTTCGGAGTGGAGTGAACCCGCCTTTTGGGAAATGGGTCTGCTCGATAGCAATAATTGGCGTGCTCAGTGGATTACACCGGATTGGGATGAAGATCCCAAACAACCACAGCCGGTTCCGCTCCTGCGCCGCCGCTTTCAGGTTGATGGCGATATCGTCGCTGCTCGCATCTATGCCACCAGCCTGGGACTTTACGTACTGCGGCTCAACGGTCAGTGCGTTACTGATGCTGTGTTGACTACTGGCTGGACCACTTATGATCAGCGCCTGCAGCACCAGACTTATGATGTCACCCCCTTAATCCACCAGGGAGATAATGTTCTGGGAGCCATGTTGGGTGACGGTTGGTATCGCGGCTATATTGGCCACCGAGGACATCACAATCTTTATGGAGACCGGTTGGCGCTTATGGTGCAGATCCAGCTTACCTTTGCTGACGGCCGTATCCAAACCATCACCAGCGACGAAGCATGGCGAGCCGCCCGAGGTCCCATCCAGATATCCGACCTCTATATGGGCGAAACTTACGACGCTCGTTTGCAGAAAACAAATTGGGACGGCGCCGGCTATGACGATAGTGCATGGTGCGGCGTGCGCCGGCTTGATCATCCCAAGTCAATCATCACCGCCCAAACAGGACCTTTTATTCGCCGCGTTGAAGCAATCCGGCCTATTGCTCTTTTGCATTCACTCAAGGGGGAGACCATCCTCGATTTTGGTCAGAATATGGTGGGCTGGGTACAAATTCGCGCTCGCGGTCCCGCCGGTACAACCATCAGCCTGCGCCATGGGGAGATCCTGGAACGGCAGGGGAACCTCTATACCGATAATCTGCGCACGGCTGATCAGCTTGTGCGCTACACCCTCAAAGGTGTACTCTATGCCGATGAGGTCTTCGAACCCCATTTCAGCTTTCAAGGTTTCCGCTATGTGGCTGTAGAGGGCTTTACCGGCCAACCCACTCTCGATCATTTCACGGGCATAGTCATTCATTCCGACATGCCTGAAACTGGTACATTCGAATGTTCTAATCCGCTCATCAACCAGCTGCAACATAACATCCTCTGGGGACAAAAAGGGAACTTTATTGATTTGCCAACCGATTGTCCGCAAAGAGATGAACGCCTGGGTTGGACTGGCGACGCGCAAGTTTTCATCCGTACCGCCTGCTTCAACATGAATGTGGCTTCCTTTTTTACCAAGTGGCTGCATGATCTGAGCGCCAACCATCTGCCGGATGGCAGCGTATCATTTGTGGTTCCCGATGCCTTGGCCAAAATCCACGCCGGCGATTCGAAGCTGTAACGTGCTTCAGGAGCAGCCGCCTGGGGAGATGCCGCCGTGATTTGTCCATGGACCATTTATCAGTGTTATGACGATACCCGGCTGCTTGAAGAGCAGTATGAGAGCATGACCGGCTGGGTGAATTTCATGCACAGCCGGGTTAGCAGCGATTATATCTGGCGGGGGGATTTCCAATTTGGTGATTGGTTAGATTACCGCGGAGAAGATTCCCGCAATCCCAATCCGGTAACCAACCGAAAGCTGATTGCCACAGCCTTTTTTGCCTACAGCACAGGCCTGTTGGCGAAAATGGCCGAGGCGCTCGGCCGTTCAGAGGATGCTGGGCGATATAAAGAGTTAGCCGCTAAAGTGAAAGCAGCTTTCAACAATGAATTCGTGACCCCTTCCGGGCGCGTAGGACCCAATACCCAAACGGCTTATGTGCTGGCGCTTCACTTCGATCTCCTTCCGGACGCTGTGCGACCCATTGCCGCCGAACGCCTTGCCAATGAGATTCGTCAGGGTCAATACCACATGGCTACCGGATTTGTG
>JBJYWP010000160.1:7763-103947 GCA_046259485.1 Promineifilaceae bacterium (SeqCode)
ACGCCTTGCCAATGAGATTCGTCAGGGTCAATACCACATGGCTACCGGATTTGTGGGCACCCCTTATTTGTGTCACGGCCTAAGCCGTTTTGGATATACGGATGTAGGCTACAAGTTGCTCAACCAGGAAGAGTATCCCTCCTGGCTCTACCCTGTGAAGTTAGGCGCCACCACAATCTGGGAACGCTGGGATGACATTAAGCCGGACAGCACCTTCCAGGACGCCAGTATGAATTCCTTCAATCATTACGCTTACGGGGCTATTGGCGACTGGCTTTACCAGGTGGTAGCCGGCATTAAGATCGATCCCAATATACCGGGCTATAAACGGTTTCACATCCATCCCCAACCAGGCGGCGGCCTGACATATGCCAGGGCCGGCTATGATTCCATGTACGGCCTTATTGAATCAAGCTGGAAACTCGAGAAAGAGTCCTGGGATTTAACTGCAACCATTCCGGCCAACACCGAAGGCGTAATCTATCTACCCGCTCAATCAACCGCGGATATCACTGAAGGGGGGCAGACCTTGGACCAGGTCGAGGGTATCTGGGATATCCGGCAGGAGGATGGTACCGTCGTGCTAACCCTTGGCGCCGGGCAATACCACTTCTCCACGAGGATCCATTAAGCCTCCAACCTTTTCTGCCAACAACAAAAAGAGATTGACCATGAAAAACAAACTAGATCCCTTAAATCTTAAAATCGCCTATATCGGCGGCAGCAGCAGGGTTTGGGCCAGAACTTTAATGGCCGATTTAGCTCTCGAACCCGCTCTGGATGGACGAATCGACCTCTATGACATCGACTTTCCCGCGGCGAAGATGAATGAGCAGTTGGGGAACTGGATTAGCGATCTGCCCCAGGCTCGTTCAAGTTGGAAATACACGGCCGTTGAAGATATCGTGCAGGCCCTCCAGAATGCCGATCTCGTTTTTGTTTCTATTCAGCCGGGATCATTTGAGCTGATGGCCCATGAAATCGCCGTGGCTGAAAAGTATGGTATGTACTTTCCCGTTGGCGACACGACCGGCGTGCCCGGTTTAATGCGCGGGTTACGCTCGGCCATGACCTTTGCCGGTTTTGCCCGGGCGATTGCCGCCTATGCTCCCGATGCCTTGGTGATCAATTATACCAACCCCATGACGATCTGTACGCGAACGCTTACCAAAGTCGAACCGGGACTGAAAGTATTCGGTTGCTGCCATGAAGTCTTCGGTACCCAGCGCATTCTCGCCGAGCTGGCCCAATCCTATCTTGATTTACCGCACCAACCCCCTCGAGAACAAATACGAGTCAATGTACTGGGCATTAATCATTTCACCTGGATTGATTCGGCCACTTATGAAGGTGTAGATTTGTTGGAGATCCTTCGCGAGCATATTCAAAAGCCCGGTGTCCTTCGGCCGTATACGCGCCAGGAGGTCGAAGAAAAAGACAACTATTACTACGATGCGCGGCAGATAAAATTCGAGTTATTCAAACGCTACGGCATCCTGGCCGCGGCCGGGGATCGCCACCTGGCAGAATTTGTTTCCGGATTTACGACCTCCCCGGAAGAATTGTTCCGTTGGGGCATAATCCGCACCCCCGTTTCCTATCGCATTAATACTTGGCAGAAAATCGGCAAGCAGGTCCCCGAAATTATCAACGGCCGTTTGCCCTTTGAGCTCAAACAATCTGATGAAGAAGAAATAGTGCAGATCAAAGCGCTGCTGGGCATGGGCGATTTGATGACCAATGTTAATTTCAAGAACATTGGCCAGATGCCCAATTTTCCGCTTGATGTTATCGTGGAGACGAACGCCCATTTCAGCCGCGACAGGGTTGATCCACTTGCCGCGGGCGCGCTTCCAGCGGGAGTTGAAACACTCGTCGCCAAGCACGTCCGCAACCAGGAAATGATCGTCGAAGCTGCCCTGTCAGGGGATGAGGACATGGCCTTTCAGGCTGTTTTCAATGATCCCTGTACAACACCCGCCATCGATAAAGCCTGGACAATGTTCAAAGAAATCGGCTTCCCCAAAAATTTTTAAACGAGATAGCTAGGAAAGGCGTTCCTCATATGTGCATCACAGTTTACCTGGAAGCGCTACGCAAAAGAAACTGTTAAACTGTATAAACACGTAGTAGGAGTGTATTAATGGCGAAAATTCTTGTTACCGGCGGGGCCGGTTTTATTGGTTCTAATCTTTCTTCCAGGCTCTTGGATGAAGGCCACGAAGTGGTGATCTTCGATAATTTCTCCCGTTCTGGTGCCGTTCGAAATCTACAATGGCTAATAGACCGGCCAGGGAGTGAAAAACTTCGCGTAGTAGAAGCGGATCTATTAGATTTTGAGGCCTTGAAAAAAAAGGCTGAAGGTGTGCAGCGCGTTTACCACCTTGCCGGTCAGGTGGCTGTGACTACCTCAGTGGCTGATCCGCGAAATGATTTTCTGGACAATGCCCTGGGTACTTTTAATGCTTTGGAAGCTGCGCGGTTAGTGGGGGATGATCCGATCTTTCTTTATGCCAGCACGAATAAGGTCTACGGCGGAATGGAAGATGTAGACATTGTTGAAAAGGATAACCGCTATACCTATGCCGACTTCCCGCGCGGGATTCCTGAAACCACGAACCTGGATTTTCACTCCCCCTATGGCTGCTCAAAAGGGTCCGGCGATCAATATACGCGCGATTATTACCGCATCTATGGTTTGCGCACTGTTGTTTTACGCCAGTCCTGTATCTACGGCTATCGCCAGTTCGGTATTGAAGATCAAGGGTGGATTGCCTGGTTTATGATCGCCGTATTGAAGAATAAACCGATAACGATCTATGGCGACGGCAAGCAGGTGCGCGATGTGCTTTTTATCGACGATCTGCTCGATGCCTATGCTGCGGCCGTTGATCAGATCGACACTGCCGCCGGCCAGATTTACAACGTCGGCGGTGGTCCCGCTAACACCATGGCCATCTGGACGGAATTTGGTCCGATGCTCGAGGAAATGCTGGGCCGGCCTGTACCCGTGCGTTCTGCGAATTGGCGCCCTGGTGATCAAAAAGTCTACATCTCCAACATTGACAAAATTCAGCGTGAGTTAGGCTGGACTCCAAAAATAGGTGTTCGTGAAGGCTTACAGCGTCTTTTTGATTGGATGTCGGAAAACCAACAACTGTTCAATCATCTCTAAAAATGAATAATCACGATCATGCTGTGCTTCAGCCTGGCGCTCCCTGGCCGGTATTCCGGCGCAACCTGCGCAACAACGCTAATTCGCCTATTCACGCCTGTTATCAGGGGGATCAGGCCTGGTTTTTTCAAACGGGAAAAGGCATTTTCTCCACGCCCGTCATCGACGCCCAGGGTGTTATTTATTTCGGCTCGGCCGATCACAACTTCTATGCTCTAAATCCCGATGGCAGCGAAAAATGGCATTTCCGGACGGGAGAGATCATCGATTCAGCGGCAGCGCTGCCCGCGGATATTCCTGGAACGGTGATTGTTCCCTCCGGAGATGGTTTCCTCTACCGGCTGGATACCGCGAGTGGCCGCGAAGTATGGCGTTTTGATGCCCGGCAGTCGCCGCGGGCGAGCTATAACAATTGGTTCGAAGCCAATGTCGTCATTGGCCCCGGTGGCACAATCTATGCCGGGAATACGAACTTTAATTATTACGCCATTTCCCCCGACGGCCGTTTGAAATGGATCTATGAAACGGGTGCTAATGCCTGGTCGGCTGCCGCTTTTGGCGCGGACGGCACGATTTATTGGGGGTCGTGCGATACATTTTTTCACGCCGTTACGTCCGGAGGGCAGGGGAAATGGAAGCGGCGCACGTTGGGCTTTATTTCCGCCTCAGCCGCTGTCGGCTTGGATGGAACCGTTTATGCCGGTTCATTCGACAGCTACTTTTACGCCCTGGACCCACAGACGGGGAAACCACGCTGGAAATTTAAGACCAACGATCACATTTACAGTTCGGCCGCTTTGCTGGAGGCGAACGGTCGCACGCAGTTGATTCTCTTTGGTTCGACCGACGGCATCCTTTATGCCCTCAGACCGGAGGGCAACCTTAAATGGCAGTACGACACCGGTGCACCGGTGCGATCCTCGCCCGTGATCGGCCGTGGCCCACAAGGCGAAGAGGGATTCATTGTCTATTTTGGTAATGGCGATGGCAAGCTTTTCGCCCTTGATGCCCAAAGCGGCTATAAACGATGGTCCTTTGATACGACCGGCGCCGGTGACGCCTTACCTGATCGCAATGACTTGAACGGCTCACCCGCCTTGGGGACGCGGGGCATTTATATTGGGGGGGAACACGGGCAGTTGTGGTATGTGCCCTATGATTACCCCCTGCATCATAAGCACGATCCGCGGGCATACACCGGAACGAAAGAGGAACTGCCCCAAGAGACAACCTCCCTCTATTATGTTTCTCCAGGTGGCCGTGCCCAACCGGATATGCCGCCTAAACTGCCCGCCGCGACCTTGATCTGTCTCAAGTTGGTCGTCCGAGAAAACGGCCGGACCTTACCCGCTCGTTTCTTCAATTCTCCCTTCCTCAACCGCCCGGATGCATTGAAAATTAGATTTGAACCGCCGCTTCCATTCCGCTATGAAGTTTCGGGTGATGGCAAATACCTCTATATCATCCCTGATGGCTTCCTGGCGCCTGGCGATGGTTATACACTATCGATTGAGGGGTCCTATTACCAGGGGGGCATGAGTATCGGCAATTTGACCTTAGGCGGGCGTGCCGCCGGAAAATTCAACCAGCGCTTCACTTTCGCGGTCGAATCTCCCGCCGGGGAGCGCCTGCCATTGTGCATTTCCACTAATGAGGTCTCTGCTTTTGAGTGGACCCGCTTGGCCGTTCCCATCCCCACCATGCTGCCCAGCCTGAACCAGATCGGCTTTGATTACATGAACTGGATCATTGTCCCGGTGCTGGTTGATCCCCCGGATGACGAGGGCTACGGCCACATTGTCTTGTGGGCTGTCGGCGCTCAAGAAAACGATAACGCCCTGCTGGTTGCCGATCCGCGAACTGATTTCCGGCTGCCATTGAGCGGCCGTTACCAGGAAGATGCATTCATTTTGACCAATCGCAATTTCAAGATGGCCATCACCGGCATTCCCATCCCTTTTCACATCTTCCAGCTGCGCGGCCGGATGGGCGCCGATCTGCGGGTGCTGCCTGGGGCCAGAGCGTTTGCGGAGACGGATGTCTTGTCTATCCCCACCTTCGGTATCTCCATGATCGTTGCCGGCCTAGCCAATAAAATTTGGAAAAAGCTGGTCGCAATGGCTACTTATATCACGAGGCCTTATCCGGCCGGCGGACCGGCAAATAAGCGCCCCATCGGCGTTCATGTTCAGGAAGTTGATTTTTCGCCGCCGGACAAGGGGAAAGCTGGATGGTGTTCGGCCACGATTTCTATCGAGCAGGGCTATCATTATGCCGTTGACGAACATCAAGCCGCGATTTTATTGGTTGACCGGAAGAAGCGAGAAGCGGTTGATCTGGATTATCACAACAATCTCCATGAGGTGGGTGATGAACAGGGTGATCTGTGTAAAATAGAGCTTACTTTGCCCAAAGGGTTGCAGCTGCCCGAGCAGGTATCTGCATACATCATCCTGGATATCTTTCCGCTTCAAGAATGGAGGCTGGACGATTAAATGGCCAAAGCCAATCAGAAACTTAGTAAACGATTCAAGACCCTCTTCGGCACTGGGGATCTGACCACCAATTCCTATCAGGCGGTCATCCTCTTTTACCAGCTCTATTTCTTAACCGATGTGGCCGGTCTGCGGCCTGGATTGGCGGCTTGGGCCATAGCCATCGGCCGTATCTGGGACGCGGTGAACGATCCTTTATTCGGCCTCATCTCTGACCGTATCAAAAGTCCGTTAGGCCGCAGGCGCGTGGTTTTGTTATTCGGCGCTGTACCCCTGGGCTTATCCTTCATGTTGATGTGGGTCGTGCCCGACATTTCTGAGGCCTACCGCGCTGCCTACTACGCGCTGGCTTTTATCTTGTTTGATACCTGCTACACGGCCGTGCATGTCAGTTACAACGCTCTAACCCCGGTTGTGACCAAAGATTATGATGAGCGCAGCTCCGTAAACGGCTATCGCATGATTTTCGGCCTGGGCGGTTCTCTCGGGGCGATTATCCTGGCCACCATTCTCGCCGGCCGTGTCGCCGATCAGCAGGAGCTCTTTTTATGGCTGGGCATTGGTTTGGGACTGTTGAACATGATCCCGCCCTTGATCGTATTCTTCATCACAAAAGATTATCGATCGCAGCCCGAATCCTCGCCGCTCTCACCAAGGGCTTCCATCGGCGAGACCATCAAAAATTCAGCTTTCCAGAAATTGATGGGTCTATATCTCTTTAGTTGGACAACGGCCAGCATCATGGCCGCGGTGCTCATTTATTATGCCAATTACTACTTGAGAAAGCCGGATTGGGCCAATTACTATGTCCTGGCTGCCCAGGGGGCGGCGATCTTATTCATCCCCCTCGTCGTTTTTATGGCCCAGAAATTGGATAAACGGCGCGCGTTTGTAGTTAATTGTTCCTGGTGGATATTATTGCTGCTGATCCTGTTTTTTGTGCAGCCGGATCAAGCCGGCCTGGTTTTTCTTCTTGCCGCTTTAGCGGGATTAGGGATCGCAACCGTTTACGTGATTCCCTGGGCTATGATTCCCGATATCATCGAGGATGATGAATTAAGAACTGGCCGGCGGCGGGAGGGGACATATTACGCCCTTGTTTCCTTTTTCCAGAAACTGGGCACGGGGGCTGCCCTGTGGGCTATGGGACAGGTATTCGAGGCTTCAGGCTATATCACTCCTGTTCTTGGCCAACCCTTGCCCGCGCAGCCCGCATCGGCCGTGTTGGCCATTCGTCTATTTATGAGCCTTATTCCCGCCGCCTTACTTGTTATCGCCGTTTTCTTTGCGCTTCAATACCCCATCTCGCGTGAAAAACACCGCGCGATGCTTGCCGAATTGGAGCTTAATAATTAAAGGCTGGTGCGGAAACCACGCACCGGCCTTCAAAATTTAGCTAGTTTCGTTCAATTGAAGCTAGTTAACGGTCACTTCCGCATAAACCGGATAGACATTCCCATCCAGGTCTTCGATTAAGAATCCAACCATGTAGGGACCGGCCACTGCGTCGAGGTCTACCCAGGATAGTTGTTGGTTGCCAAAATCAACCGTTTTGCCCATTTCGGTGACTTCTCGAGCGGGCTGTCCTGTTGAATCCACCTCCAGCCATCTTTCCAATACCGTGAAAGTATCCCCGCTGGAAGGTAGGATTTCGCGCGGCGTTCCTGTCGTACCGCTGCCGTTGAAACCGAATATTTCGCGCATGTAACCATCATTATTGTTGAAGTACATCGTTGATCGGAACTGCTCACCATCCGCATAGGTATAGATACCATCCACGGAATAAACAGCGTCATCGACCGAAGCACCGTAAACTTCCGGCTCGAATAAGGAGACAACCCGCTTATCGCCATCATCAATGGCAAAGACAATCGGCTCCCAATCAAATGACAGGGTGAAAGCGCCTTCTCCCCAATCAGGATAATAGACGCCATCAACTTCACGCGTTTCGCCGCTGTCCAGATAATCCGTATCGGCGACATAGATGGAATTTGATGCCTCGTCCAGGAATCCGGCGAAGAACTTGATGTAACCGATATTCTCTCCTTCGATATCGGCGCTCAGTTTCACAGTCTCGCCGATATCGACGTTGTCAGCAGATACCTGTAAAGCGCCGACAGTAATTGCCCCCTGTCCCGGTGCAACTACCAGTGCCGGATCGGCCGTCGCCAGGGTGGTATCCGCCGGACTAAACTGCTGGCCGATATAGTGGTAAGCCAGGAAATCATCCCACAGCGAATCCTCGGCGAAACGTGAGGCGATTTCCGCATAGGATTGCGCGCCCGTGGCTTGATTGCGGTACAACTGCGAATTGGGGAAGTAAATTGACATCCCCGTAGCGCCCGGTTTTTTCTGTCCATGCCGTTCGGCGATGATCGCCTCATCAAGACTACTCTGTAAGGCATCAACCGCCTGCTGCACCTGCGAATTGCTTGTGCTTTGTCGGATAATGCTGATCAGGTTGCTCAGATCGAGATAAGATGGCGGTACGCTGCGCCCGAAAACGCTGGTGAAGGATTGTGCATAATTCCGCGCCTGGGCAATGCCCCGCTGGTCGTCACTTTGCAAAAGGTAGGCCAGGTTATTCAAATCATCCATCACCTGCGGTATTTTTTGCAGGTCAATAGCTGCCAGGGTAACGTCATCGCTGATCTGCCGCTTCAACTGCAAGGCGGAGGGGAGCCCAAAGGCTTTGCCGCGCCCCACCCAGGCCAAGCGAGCCTGATCATCAACGATGCGTTGATCGTCGTCGATGTAAGAGGATACGATGTAATCCCCTAAATCACCGCCATCGACATCGGGATTGGCTAAGAGACTGGACAGGAAACCGGTATAAGCCCAGCCTAAGGCCGGTTCTACTTCCTGCGAGGCGACGGCATATTTTGCATGTTGGGCTAACATGTCAAAAACTTCCACATGCCCCATCAGGCAGGCATCCATGCCCACTAATTCCAGTTTGTCAATCCCCGTTCGTTGCCTTACCTCTGTTAATGCTTCGTCGAGCTCCATCAGAAAAAGCTGATCTCCGGTTGCTTGGGCTAGAGCGACGCGATCGGGTCCCTGACCGCCGGGATCGGCATCCGTCCAGCCACCGGGCCAACCCATACCGTGGTCGGATAGTATGAGGACGTAATTATCTGAAGGATAGGCATCTACCGCCCAGGTGACGAAATCGACCAGCGAATCGCCGCTGGCCATGTTGACTTCGCCGAGATTCAAAAGTTCCTGGGAAGACACGCGGTCGAGATCGGGGTCATAAGTCAGGTAATAACGCCGGGTATCGGTCCAGTTGCCATCCCCCGAATAGCCGGCTTTGTAACGATCGACCTGGCTGACCACATGCACATTATCGCTCGAACCTACGCGCTCCGCTTCATTGAGGTCAACATAAATATCCTCTTCCAGTATTTTGTCATCTGCATCCTGGTAAAGCATCACCAACCAGGTTTCATTGCCTTCGCCAACTTTTGGAGGCGCGACATTGCTGCTGGCACTTGAAGAGGGTACCTCCTGTTGGGTTTCTTGCTGTATTTCAGGTAATTGCTGTACGTCGCCAAATCCGCCGGATGAGTTCGCTGGGGATTCAAGCAAGCCGCTTAACTGATCGCCGCCACTGCTGCTCCCACCTCGGAATAGGAAGAAAGCGCCGACACAGAGCAGCAAAATCAGCCCGCCACCGGCAATGAGTAACATCAAGGGATTGAAACCACCACCTGAACTGCCGCCTGATGAAGGAAAGCTGAATCCTCCTGAACCGCTGCTTGGCGGTACGTATGATCCACCGCCACCGCTTGGGGTGTAGGTGGGTGTGGATGATGAGCTTGGTTTGCTTTGATCGCGGCTGGGCGCTTGAGCGCGTTCGCGTTGCCCTTGAGAGGGTGTTTTCCGGCGGCGATCTGCTTGAACCTCGCGCTGCTCGTCTCCCTGACTCGTCCGCTTCTTAGCGAAAAATAAAACATTTTGTGCATGGTTATCAGAAACGCCAGCCATCGCAGCCATCGGTTGAGGATTGAGATCGTAGATAAACTTTTGAAAAAACAGCTTCAGGTTATTATAAAACATGGCTTTACCTCTATGTGGTTTGAATCTCCTGTCGGATTTAAAAACAGGAATCAGGCATCCCTCAATTACTATTGGCATACGACACGCGGGCCGTTATTTGATATTTAATTATGCAAGGTATGAAACAAGCATGCAAACGTAGTTAAGGCAGGAGAGGAGCGCCTGAATGAGGGCAGTCGACGTTAATATTTAAGGAGAGAAAGATTCCTTATTCATTCTCCCAAATTGGCATCGTCCTTGAAATAGATCGCAATTTGAGTGCGATTGCTAAGTTTCAGCTTCCGTAAGATATTGCTAACGTGACTTCGTATTGTATTCGAGCTAAGGACTAATTCTTGCGCGATCTCTTTATTGGATAATCCCTGAGCGATCAGGGTGGCAATTTCTTGTTCGCGATCGGTAAGCACGGACTCTGTTTGAGTTTCCTTCGCTGGCTGATTGAGCAATTTGGCTGCCAGATTATGAGGCATAGACATCTGTCCTCTATTTACACTGCGGATCGCGTGCAGCAGGTCGTCCGGTTGAGAATCTTTAAGCAGACAGCCTAATGCGCCGGCGTTTATTGCCTTGATTAGATTTTCATCCTCGCTGAAGCTGGTCAGTATGAGGATTTGGGCATCGGGTTTCCGGGCTATGATTTCTGCAGTAGCCTCGGATCCGGTCAGGCCGGGCATGACCATATCCATCATGATCACATCCGGGTTTAACTCGCAGGCTAAGTCTACAGCCTGGTTCCCATTCACTGCCTCGCCAATTACTTTCATGCCATTGCGTGGGATCAAGAGGGCGGAAAGCCCCTGGCGCACCACTGGGTGGTCATCCGCTATTAATACCCTAATGAGATTATCCATTTATTTTGTTTTCCCCCGCATGCAATACTTTTACACTTCGCGCTTCTTGATCGGTTGGAATTACCGAAACCACTTTCGTCCCTTCATCAAGAACAGAATCAATCCGCAAATCGCCACCTAGACTTTTAATACGTTGGCGCATATTGTTAATACCCAATCCACTTGAAGCTTGGGAAGGATCAAATCCACGGCCGTTATCGGCAACACATAGGCGGAGACAGCCCTTTTCCCGGGTAATTGTTATATAAACTTTATCAGCATTGGCATGTTTAAGTATATTGTTCAACGCCTCAATGGTCACGTAGTACACTTCCCTTTCAATTTTTTCGGATTCTAAGGATGTATCTATGAGGACCTCCACCCGGATCCCTACGCGTCGTTCAACCATGTCTAAGCGAGCGTTTAGCGCTCTGGCCAGGCCTTCCGGTTCCAGCGATGGAGGCTGCAATTCAAACAATAGATAGCGCATTTCGCGCAGCACCTGGAGAGATGTATCGGATAAATGATGCAGGTTGATCAAAAGGCGTTCTGAATCGCCATCTTGAAGTGCTTCTAGAGATGAACGGGTAAAGAGCGACATGCTGTAGACGAGTTGAGTTACCGAATCATGAAGATCGCGCGCCAACCGCTGGCGTTCTTCATAACTGGCGACATCTTGGATGCTCTGGCGCAGGCGCTGGTTTTCAACAATCAACCCCAACTTTCGTGCCAGGGCAACCAAGAGTGCTATCTCCCCTATGGCGAATTCATGACCACTTTGCCGATAGCAGCTAAGCCAGCCAAGCGTTTCATCCCCGGCAACAAGAGGGCTGCCAAGGTAGGTTGGGTACTGGGGAATTCTCAATTCGGGCGGCAAATTTGAAAAATCAGTGTTTTGACTTATTAGAACAGGGGCTTCATTTTGTTCGATCCGCCGGGCAAAGAAAAGAGACGTAGGGAACAATTCGAGGTTGTCTAAAATCGTTTCAGGTAGATTGCGATAGGCAACAAGTGTCAAAAAACCCTGATCTTGTGTCAATAAATGCACGCATAAGGCTTGGCATAGACCGATTTCCATGATGCGATTTAGGGCAGGCTGTAGGATGTCGGATATATTTTCATTATCACTTGGCAGCATCGTCAAATCGGTAAAAGCCGATAACTCTCTCGTGCGTTCGGCAACCCGTTCTTCAAGTTCATTATGTGACTCTTGCAGGCGGTTGAATAAATCTTGCTGTTGTATCTTTGATACTTTCAGTGACCGCGTCATGGTATTGAAGGAATCAGTTAGAGAACCAATCTCATCATTAAAGCTTTTTGGTATTAAAATTTCTAAATCTCCCTTATTAACTTGCTTGATGCCCATTAAAAGATTTTCAAGCGGTTGTACCAATGTGCGGCGGAAAAAGAGGGGGAAGAAGAGTAGAACGAAAGCACTTGAGATTAGGATAACCACCAGCCATTTGGAAACGATTCTACTTATCTGTAAATCAATGGCGAGAGTAGAAAGTCCGATTTCGTAAGCCTGGCCCTGGTTGATGAAGTAGTAACCCCAATAGCTCTCCTGGCTATGGTTAGAGGGCGTGCTGCCATAGCGCCATAGAGTTTGCCAATTATCCTGCGTAAGCCGGGGGAGTAGCCCCGAAAGGGGCTGGCTCTGTGCTTCCAGAATTCCATTTTGGTTTTGATTGATTAGCAAATCAAGGTTGAAATTGCTTTCTTCAGCCGCGTGAAAAATCTCGCGATAGCTTTCAGCATCCTCCAGATTTGAGGCATCCCAGGAGACTATATAGGCAATTTCAGGGGGAACGTCTAGGATATCCAAATTGCTGACCATCAACTCATATATGGAGGCCATGATTGTCCAACGATTAACGGATAAATTCAGACGATTTTCATTATATACGTCAACCGTGCCGAATATGGAGAAGATTAGCAGCACAGTGATCAGGGTAATACCCACCAGCTTGGCCATGAAGCTGTTCACTTCCGGCGCGAAGTTAAAATAGACCAGGGCGATTGCGATTGTGGCCAGCAAAGCGCCTATATTGGAAAGAATAAAGCCCAGGGGGCCAGGAAAGCTCACCAACGTTTGTAGAGCCGGCAGGAAGGCTAAAGAAAGCGCTATCGCCACATTGCGTGAAACCACCGCGTTTTCACCCGGAGGGTGGATAAGAGATTGCCAGGGCGAACTTTCGCCGGTTTTGTTCGTGGCCTGTTCTGTGCTTATTGAAAGCTGAACCGTACGGCGTAGGAAAATGAAAAAAATAAATAGAGTGCCGAAGGGCAGCAGCAGGTAATAAGGGTTACTGACATCTAGTTCAAGCGTCCATTGAAAAAGAAAGTGATAATCGAAGATGAAGCAGTAAATCAGGGCCAATATAGCCACCGCACTGATCATAGCTAGAGCGGTCCTGGCCTCGCGAGAAGGCTCAAAACGGGGGAGACTGTAGGCGAAATAGGTCAGGGGGACACCCGCGGCCAAGATCCAAAAATCTTGCCAGGGTATGAACAGCCGATCCCAATGGGGGATGGCATTGGCCACAATCATCGTCAATCCTGAAAGCGCGATTAATATAAAAAAAACGATCAATGCCCATGTCGCCTGGGATTTGTTGTGCAGGTGCAATAGATATACGGTGATGCTGGCGGCCAATATTAACAGGGTTAAACCAATAATGGCGTAACTGCTGAAGGCGATTTGTACAGGAAACATAGTCTTTAAAAATAATGAACCGGCCTGATGTATCTCGTCCATTTGTATTAGTCTAAATGCGTATTCAAAAATCATCTTGATGTCAGATGCTGATAGATGGCTAGTCTACTAGAATTATTCAACTCAGGGGATGCATTTTAATGCAACCAAAACCTGAATGGCTTTCAGAATTTAAGAGGCATCATTTTTGACCCCAGCTAAACAAATAAGGGTGTTACTCGTCTCCGAGCCCGGCATTATGCACAATACACTGGTCAGTATCCTACAAACAATACCCGATGCGATTATCGCCGAGGTGAATGGGGCTCTATCAGCTTTGGATTTTTTTGAAAGAGAGAAGGTGGACGCTGTGATCATTGACGCTAATATCCCACAATCGGAAAGAGTCGCTCTCATCACGCGCATCCGCCGCCTGTTTCCACACGTTCGCAGCATAGTGCTAACTGCGACAGAAAGAAATCATAGAGCGTTGGTTGATGCTGGGGTGGATAAAGTATTACTGCAGAACTGTTTAAGGCAGGATATTGAAGCGGCCGTTTTCGCAAACGGGTTCGAGTAAAAGAACGGAAACTAAGGAATGAGAACAGCGCTTTCAGAGAAGGGAGAAACCATTGTTGCTGGATCCGGCATGCCTGAAGAGGCATTTTGCCCATACTGTGGGGGGCGTGTCATCTTGCGTAAGCGTCGCCTGATGGGCGGCGGCGTTACTTATTATTGGCGTCACGTTGACTATAAACAAAGCAAATCCTGTTCTAAACGAGCCAAACCTTACAAACGTTATATCTAGCAAGTAGTTAACAAACCTTTATTAAATTTCAATGCATTTATGCCAGCGCGGTGATGATCCGTGCCTGAAATAATCAGCCCATTTAGTCTAAGGAGAACTCACATGGCAAATGAAAATAAAAATCTGATAGTAGCCTATTTTGATAACGCAGAAGCGGCCGATGATGCAGCTAAGCAGCTAAAGCATTGGGATAAAAGCGAAAGCGATATCAAGCTGGGTGGCATGGGCATTGTCACATTTGAAGATGGCGAGCTAAAAACGCACAAGGTCGGAGCGCGAGCGGCAGGCACTGGGGCAAAATGGGGCACTATCCTCGGCGCCACTGGGGGTGCGACAACCGGTGTTCTTGCCCTTGCTGGCGTCCTGACCGGCGGCCTTGGCCTCATTCCCGGTGCAATCGCCGGTTTAATTGTTGGCACGGGTGCAGGCGCTCTATTCCATAAGAAAATCGGTATGACGGATTCCGATCGCCTACGTCTTGAAGATCATCTGAAAAATGGCGGGGCGGCGCTGGCAGTGATGGCCGATGCTATCGAAGTAGAGCCGACTAAAAATGAAATCGCCGGTTTGGGCGGTAAAGTCGAACATTACCTGCTGCCGGATGACTTGATGGATGAGTTCGAGGAGACGCGCCGGCGCGTAGTAGAAGTCCAGGATGAGGTGGCCGAAAAATTCGCGGGTGAATCATTGGATGTTCAAGAAGATGCGGCCATGATGATTGCTGCCGCCAACAGTCTGACCAGCAATGATGTGGCCAAGCTGCACAGCGCCGGTGTGAGCAACCTGGATGGCTTTATGGCTAAAGCGGCGACGCCTAAGGGGCGCGAAGAATTGGCCGCGGCGACCGGATATGATGCCAAAACAATCCTTATTTGGGCTAATGAAATGGATCTGGCGCGTGTGCGTGGGGTAGGACCTAAATATGCTGCTTTGTTGAAGGCAGCCGGTGTAGACACGGTTCCTGAACTGGCGCAGCGAAATCCTGCAAATCTGACCTTGAAGTTAAGTGAAGTTAATGCGGCGGAAGCGATTGCCGACAAGGTGCCAACGGAAGATCAGGTGGCTTTATGGGTCGCTCAGGCTAAAGAACTGCCGCGGGTCATTTCCTACTGATTCATTCGATCTATATCTTAACGCAAGATTAGACGATTTATTGGCCTGACGCCTCTAATAGTTGCCCGGCTTTAATTATGTTTATATGGGTAAAGTTAAGAGATTTAGCCAACACAACATTCACATTTAAATAAGGAATGAAAACCTGGAGGTATAAGATGCGAGTTATATTAACAAAAACACGTTTTTCTTTTTTAATCCCGTTGATGGTTATTCTTCTGCTGGTTCTTGCCGGCGGATCGGCGGCGGCTGAAGATTCTCAATGGCGTACGCGGTTTTGGAATAATACTCATTTCGGTGGCGATCCTGTTGTTGAACGCCACGACAGCGCCATCGACTTTGACTGGGGGCAGGGTTCTCCGGCCAATCACGTCGATGATGACAATTTCTCGGCCAAGTTTAACCGGCGCGTAAACTTCTCACCAGGCACTTATAGATTCACGGCGACGATGGATGACGGCATGCGCGTCTACCTGGATGGTGATGTGATCATTGATTCCTGGGCGGACAGCCAGGAGCATACCATGACCCGCGATCTGTATGTCAGCGGCGGGGAGCATGATCTAAAAGTGGAATATTTCGAAGCCGGCGGCGCAGCCGTCGCTAAGTTCAGTTGGGACCTCATCCAGCCTGAAAACGGTACGGGCACCGGTGGCGGTGCTTTCTATCCCAACTGGAAAGCCGAATACTTTAATAATACTTCCCTCTCCGGCACGCCGGTACTGGTACGTGATGATCGTTATCTCAATAACAATTGGGGTTCTGGTTCACCTGCACCTGGAGTGGTCAACAATGATTACTTCTCCGCTCGCTGGACGAAGACGATCAGCGGTAAACCCAGCACGTACCTGGTGACGTTAACCAGCGACGATGGGTCGCGGCTGTACGTGAATAACCAGTTGTTAATTGATAACTGGGCCGTCCAGGCTCCGACGACCCGCACGGCGAGCTTTAATTATACAGGCGGTCCGGTCCAGGTGCGGGTCGAGTATTTTGATAATACCGAGAATGCCAGCATCGATGTCCACCTGGCTGAGTTAGGCACGGTGATTCCAGACGTTCCGGTCGTTCCACCGGCCACCAGCGATCAGGCGGCCCCCGTAAGCTGCCTGGCGCCGACTGGTTTTAACGCCTACGTCAATGCGAGCAGCCTCAATTTCCGTGAAGGACCGGGGGTTCAATTTCCGATCATTACTACTTTGCCTGAATGTTCAACTGTGCAGTTAACCGGTTACCGCAATCCCTTTGACGCAAGCGACCCTTGGGTCCAGGTGATTTTGCCCGATGGTCAGAAAGCCTGGGCTAACGCAAACTACCTGGTCATGGGTGTTCCTCTTTCGCAGTTCTCGGTATTGTCCGATTAGCTTCAATGAATGAATCTGTGGCGCGGTATGGATGCTGTGCCACAGATTGATTTTTCCTGCACATCATAAGGAGCATAAGGTTATGAAAGAGAAAAAAAGTGACGCCATCAGTAAGCCTGATTATGTGCAAGACCTTGAAAAATCCTATGGTCCCCCTAATCAAGAAGGATTTGGCGGCGCCGTTTTTTTTGAGGTGGTCAAATTGGATGACGATCTCGAAGACTTGGCGCAAAAATATTACCAGTATTTCCTAGGCGATCTTTGGGAAAGATGGGGGGAAGATGCCTGGATGGGTCCCTGGAAAGAAGTTTATGTTAGAGATGGCGATGCAAAACACGAAATCGTAAAGGAACTTCAGGGCATCGAAGATCCCGACGCACAAAGATCGGTGCCTCTTATCCAGGAGGTTGCCGAAAATGCGGAAGCGGCCAGAGAAGTATTATCCACTGCTTACGACGCTCCCGAGGTGAACGAGCTGCGGGTCTACAACACCGGTGATGGTGAAGCAATGTCGGGTTTATTAATTGCCGGTCGGCGTGATAATGGTGAGGCGGCTTTTCTGGTAGTGCTAATGGACTGAGCAAGAAAACCGCAAAGGAAAAACTAATGAGCAAAGAGTTTAATAGAAGCAAGATGCTGTTTATTGGGCTGTTCGCCGTCACGATTCTGGTAGTGATAGTTGCCTGGCCGGCGGCGGCCGAACCAGGTGCGTCTTCCGTGGCCTATCTACCAGTTATTACAAGTCCACCAGCCGTGCCGGTAGATACCTATGAAACAGATTTTGATGATGGCATAGAACCCTGGAAAATGGTGCGCTGGCAGAAAGGTGGCTCTTATGATCTCAAACACGAAAGCGGCTGTGATAGTGACCATTGTGGCTTTCTGGAACTTGATATCGATGATTCAGAGACCTATGCTATCGTCTCACCATTGATCCTCGGCCCTAACCGCCCTTACGTGATTGAGATTCGCGCCCAACTCCGCGATCGCCAGGACAAGCACCAATACGGTGTCGTGTTTGGCGGTGATTGGGATAGTAGTGCTTGTCCTGGTAACAATACAGACAGCTGCTTCAACCATTATTATGAGTTCCGCGTGCGCTATCGCGACGATGGCGGTGAACCATATCTGGAGTACCGGCTGCGGCGTATCGATGGGCACGATAACAACAACGTTGAGGAAGGCAAAGATCTCGTTGAATGGACACGTGCCGATGGGGTCAATGCTGAAGATTGGCACAAATGGTCGGTGCGCTACGGCGTACGCGGTAACATCACTTTTAAGGTCGATAACAATGATCTGCCCGAATCTGCAAATGATACGAAATACGACGGCCCGGCTTACTTCGGTGTTATAGCCCGGGCTGGTGATAATGGCGATGCGCGTGCACGCTTCAACAGTTTTAGTATTGCCAGGGACGAGTAAGAGCTACCGCTAGATGTGCCGCATGAAACATTTGATCATAATTTTCCTTATCCTGATCCCCCTGATCCTTTTGCTGGCAGCCTGTCGCGGCGGGAACAATAGCGCCGGCGAGCTGGCGCGCCTGGAGAAGGAGATCAACGCGATTGAAGCGAAGCTCGGTACGATCACAACCATAGAGTGCCCGCTACCGATCGCCGGCGAAGTGCAAGGGGAGACCTACGAGTGTGGCGTCTATACTGTACCCGTGAATTATGACGACCCGCAGACCGGCGCGATCAATCTCGCCTTTGTGCGCCTATTCGCAGACGATGAGGCGACGGAAGCGCCCATAGTCTACCTGGCCGGCGGCCCAGGGCAGAGCGGCATTCTGGCCGCCGGCGGGCAGCTGTATGGGGACCTGCGCCGCGATCGCGACCTGATCTTCCCTGCCCAGCGCGGAACTCTCTTTAGTCAGCGCCTGGGCTTAGAAGAATGCGTGGCCCTGCTGGGCGATCAGCTGGGCCGCAGTGAATTAAACGCCTTTGTAGACAATGTAAGCGCGGGTCAGGAACGCGACGACCGCTCGCTGCCCTATGACGAGTACCTGGCACAGTACAGCGAGACGGTCGGCGCCATTAACGGCCGTTGCCACGAAGCCTTTAAAAAGGCTGGCCTCGACCCGGCGCAGTTCAATACCGCTAACAGTTCCAACGACCTGGTCGGCTTGATGTCTGCTCTTGGCTACGAAAGTTACAACCTGCACGGGACTTCCTATGGCACGCGGCTGGCCTTGGAAATTCTGCGCCGCCATCCTGAGGCACCTGTGCGCAGCGTCGTGCTCGATTCTCCCTCCACACCGACCTTGGATCGTCTCAGTAATCTGGTTACAGCACCGCACGAGATGGTGATGCAGCTTTTTGCCGACTGCGCGTCTGATGTAGCCTGTAATGAGGCTTACCCAAATCTCACAGTCCGCACGGCCGATCTCTTGGCCCGGCTGCAGACTGATCCGCTGACGGTTGGTGAACAGTGGATTGGGGCGGAGGAGTTGATCGCGCAGCTCTTAGACCTAGGCGGAACGCGGTCAAATTTCATGCCAAGAATGATTGCCGAATTAGAAGCAGGTGAAACAACTACTTACCTGGCCCTTCTTAACAAAGAGGTTGGCATGGCACCACCGGAAGGGGAAGTTGGTTCCCAGGCAATAAATGACCTTGTGCAGCAAATTTCACTGGCCGGTCTTCAGGGCAGTAATCCGATGACCGGTCTGCAGGCAGTGAAAGACGTACTGGATGGGTCAAAGGAAGATGATCCACGATCAGGTATGAAGGCTAACGCCGGGCGCGTTCTGGCCGATTCGGAAAGCCTAAACGACATCCTGGAGTTGATTGACGCGCTGACGGATGAGGAAGTGCAGCAGCTGCGAGAAATGGTAAGCGGCGGCGGTGTTCAAGTGGATCAAGCGGCTGTCGATCTATTTATTCAAGCCAGCGCCAGAAACAACGCCCACTTTTTACTCTCCGGGATTGTTTGCCTGGAGCAGCTTCCGTTTTCGGATGTACAGGCGGCATTAGCCCGCCGAGATGCGCTCAGCATGCCCATCCTGGGTAATTCTGACGCCTTTCTGGCCACGGAAGTCGGTAACTGCACCAATTACCCTATGGGCGCCACCGATGTCAGCTATAACGAGGTAGTAAGCAGCGCAGTGCCTGTATTGATTCTCCAAGGCGAGTTTGACACACGAACGCCGCTGCAAAATGGGCGTGTCCTGGCCGACCAATTGGAGAACGCCATGCTGGTTATTGTACCCCAGGCGGGCCATGAGACATGGGGAATTGGCAATTGCGTGGCGCAAATTGGTATTGACTTTTTCCGTAATCCAGACCAGGAACCGGACCTCTCCTGTTTGGAAAAACGGCGGGAGGGCTTTTCTCTGCCCGGTGACCCATTAGGTAATTAGTCTCTTAGGGTTGAGTGAGCCTGTTTACTTCTGCTCCCACTGCTTTGCGGGGCTCAGTCTAAGTCGTGTTTGATATCCCACCGATGCCTAGCGGGCGATAGATATCATAGGGATTTTATGTATGAACGCTGTAATTTACTATTAAAGAGATTATCAATTTTGTGGAAAACATTACTGAAAGGAATTTAGTAGATATGAACAAGAATATCTTAGCTATTTTGCTGACTATGGTGTTATTTCTGGCTGCCTGTGAAGAAACGGGCGAAGGTACCGAATCGGTTCAGGAGTCAATACGGGAAACCGCTATTCAGGTTACTGATACAGATACTGAGTCGACGCTCGAGGCAACTGCTATACCCGCTGAAACCACTGAGGCATCCACTGAAATGCCGGCAAGTGAACCAACGGAGACCGTGTCTGCTGCCGAAGAAAAAGGAGGTTTACCAGCGGATCTGACCGTCCAGCTTGATACCTTCTTGCAGTCCCAGGTCTACAGCGATGGTGGTAATCCGAATGGCGCAGCACCGGGATTGGTTTTGCTGGTCGATACGCATGACGGACGGTATCTAAATGCTGCCGGCGTGAGCAGCCTGGAGGAAGGGACGCCTATGCAGGTCGATGATCGTCTGGAGATCGGCAGCAATAGCAAATCTTTCACCATCGCCGTGCTCATGCAGCTCCAGGAAGAGGGTTTGCTTTCCTTCGACGACCGGTTGGGCGACTGGCTGCCGGAGTTAGCGGAACAGATTCCCAACGGTGACCAGATCACCCTGCGCCAGTTGGCCGCGCATACCTCCGGCATCTGGGACTATGGTGATCCCCTCATCGGGGCGGCCGCCGAGAATCCTGACCTTTTGGAGGTGGGCTACGCACCACAGGAACTGGTGCAGTACGCGATCGAAAACGGCGCGCCGGAATTTGATCCCGGCACCAACTTTAAATACAGCAACACTGGCTACATCCTCCTGGGCATGATCGCTGAGAAAGCAAGCGGCCAAAGCCTGGGTGAACTGTACCAGGAACGGATCTTTGACCCCCTGGGGCTGGAAACGGCCGTGTTTATCGAGGGTGTGCCGCAAGAGGGCGACATTACGACCCAGGGTTACTGGTGGCTGAACGACGGCACCCGCCTGGACACGACCAACTGGAATGTCTCCCTGGGCTGGGCGGCGGGCGGCATCGCCATGACGGCCGAGGAATTAGCTGCCTATGCAAAAGCGCTGGCGGCAGGGGAACTGTTCCAGGATCCCGATACCCTGGCGCAAATGCTGAGCTTTAATGAGCAGTCCTTGGCGTTTGGCGGCGCGCCATTTGGCCTGGGGCTGATGGATTTTGGCAACGGCTATTGGGGGCACGAAGGGCAGACGGCCGGCTTCCAAAGCCTCTGGTTCACCAATCCTGAGGAAGGGATAACCGTGGTCGGTCTGACCAATTCTGCCGCCTATTCGGCTTATGGCTTCTTGAATGTGATCAACATACTTAATGGCAGCGGCGCGCAGCCTTTCCAGTCTGCGACGCTTTTACCAATCGCCGCGGAGACTCCCGCATTCGCCACTTCCAATTGGCAGTGGGTGCAGGCGGTAGAGGGATCGAATGTAACCGACATACCGCCCGGTTTTATCCTGTCCCTGGCTGGCGATGGCACAGCTTCGGTCTCCGGCCCGACCTGCGAGCCTATTTCTGGTTCTTTTACGGCCGATGTCCAGGCGCAAATCAGCTTTGAGTTCGACCTGTCGGCTGTTTCCTGCGTGGAGGACGATCCAACACTGCAACTTGTCAATGCGCTGCAAATGGGCGGCAGCTGGCGCTTTGAGAATGGCGGCCTGGTCATCACCCTGGCCAGGGATGATGCCGCTTTGTCAGCGGAGCTCATCTTCTTGCCCCCGCCGCCCGCCACCGGGATAGACACGACGGCCGAGGCGTGCCCGCTCTTCGATCTGCCCTTCCCCCGTCCCGAGCCGGACTATGCGGGTAAGCTGGCCCGCGACCTGACGCCCTTTGCCAACGCGCTGACCGCTTACACAGTGGAGGATGCCGCGGCGCACGAGGATCTGGTCAGCGGCAAAACGGTGCTCGAGCTGCAGGCGCTGATGGAGAGCGGCGAGCTTTCCGCGGAAGATCTGGTCGTCTATTACGTCGAGCGCATCCAGCGCTATGACATCGATGGCCTGAATTCCGTCCTGGAAATCAATCCCGATGCCCTGGCCATTGCCCAGGCTCTGGATGAAGAGCGGGCGTCGGGTACCGTGCGCGGCGACATGCACGGCATCCCCGTGCTGCTGAAAGATAATATCGCCACCGGCGACGGGATGCACAGCGCCGCCGGCGCGGCCGCGCTCCTGGATTGGGACCCCGACCGCGACGCTTTCCTGGTCAGCCAGCTGCGCGAGGCCGGGGCGGTTATCCTGGGCAAGGCCAATCTTTCCGAGTGGGCCAATTACATGGACTCCTGCATGCCTAATGGTTTCAGCACCAATGGCGGGCAGACGCAGAACCCTTATGGCCCGTTTGAGACATACGGTTCCAGCAGCGGCTCGGCCGTGGCCGTGGCCGCCGATCTGACGGCCGTCAGCGTGGGCACGGAAACGCAGGGCTCGATCATTCAGCCGGCGGGCATCAACTCCGTCGTCGCCTTGAAGCCTACCAAGGGCTTGATCAGCACCGATTACGTCATTCCCCTGCTGCCTTTCCAGGACGTGCCTGGGCCGATGGGGCGCACGGTAACCGATGTGGCCGTGCTGCTCAGCGCCATGACGGGCACGGACGAGAATGATTTCACCACCGCGGCCACGGCCGAATTGGCTGGCGTTGACTTTACGCGGTACTTGAACCCGGAAAGCGCCGCCGAGGTGCGCGTCGGCCTGCCGGTCTGGAATGAGGAAGCGCTGCAAGCCTTCTTCAGCCAGAATGAGATCACTGACGAGGAGCAGCAGGCCCAGTTGAGGGAAGTTTTTGCCGGCGATGCGGAGGAAGTGAACGCCATGAGAGAACGGCTGGAATCAGCCGGGCTAACAGTCGTCGAGATTCCCAATTCGGAAATGATGCTTTTGAGCCCGACTGATATTCGATCCCTGCTCGAATATGGCTTTAAGCAGGCGATCAACGATTTCCTGGCCGGTTTAGGAGAAGACGCGCCCGTCTCTTCCCTGGAAGAGATTATCGCCTTCAACAACGAAGACCTGGCCAACCGCGCACCCTACGGGCAAGACTACCTGGAAGGATCGCAGAATACAGCCATCACCCAGGCGGAGTTTGCCAGCCTGCAACAGCAGGAGAACGGTCGCGCGCGCAATGCCCTGGACATCATTTTCGAGAACCACGATATCGATGTCCTCATCTCCGACGGCACCCAGCTTTACGCCCCCGCCGGCTACCCGGCGCTTAGCGTCCCCGCCGGGTATGCTGTCGACGGCACGCCGCAGGCAACGGTGTTTATCGGCCGTTGGTTGTCGGAACCGCAGCTGCTGGCCGCGGGCTACGCCTATGAGCAGGCCACCCAGGCGCGCGTCGCGCCGGATCTGGAGGCAGCCATGGCCCTGATTGCCGAACTGCCTGGCCCGGCGGCCGGCGAAGCAGCCGGCGATATGGCAGTTGACGAAGCTGTCGAAGACATCCCCGAGCAAGCGGATCTGGCTAACACCCTGGGTAACCTCAGCTATGATGGTCTATTCCCCGAGGAAGCGATTACGCTCGTTGATGGTTATGCCGCTTATGAGGACGGGAGTTCTGCCACGCCTTACGTGCAGCTGATGAGCCAGCTCATTCCCACCGGTGATCTGGACGGCGATGGGACGGAAGATGCTGTTGCCTTTTTAGAAGACAATTCCAGCGGCTCGGGCCGTTTTGCATACCTCGTTGCTGTACTTGATGTTCTGGGTGACGCTGTGCCAACTGAAGGCTTGATGGTCGGTGATCGTATTCAGATTAAGTCGCTGAGCCTTGTTGGAAAACAGATTGTCGCCGATCTCATTGCCCAAGGTCCTGGAGACGCGCTCTGCTGCGCGAGTTGGAATGTGCGCAAAATCTTTACCTTAAATGACGGTGTATTGGTGGAGCAGAGCAGTGAGGAGATCAGTCAGGTTTCCCTCGATGACATCAATAACACGAGCTGGCGCCTGCTCGACTTGAATTTCGGCCAGGAACCGGCGCTGCCTGATGTGGATGTAACCTTGCATTTGCAAGATGGAGTTGTAAACGGTTCGGCCGGTTGCAACAATTATCGCAGCTCGATCACCAGTGGGTCGCAGGAATTGAATACCGTGGTCATTGGCCCGGCGGCGGTGAACAATAAAGCATGCCCTGAGCCGGTAATGGCACAGGAGACGGCTTTCCTGACAAAGCTTGCGGGTACAACCTCCTGGTGGTTTGATACCGGCCGTCTGATGCTCAGCTACCCAATGGAAGACGGGCTCCCAGGAGAACTGGTCTTCGAGCAAATCGAAAATACTACTAACTAACAGATAACTGCCCGGTGCCTATCCTGGTTATGTTCAGTTTCATGAACGACCAGGTGGGCAGCCGGGTTTATGAGAGGAAGATCGCGAATGAATACATTGGTGCCCTTATTGATTGCTACTGCGCTAATTGGTGTGGTTTCCGGTATTGCTATATGGATTGTTAGTAAGTTGGGTTTGGGTCTGGAAGTCGATAACTTTGGCGTTGCATTTATCGCGGGTATTATTATTGCTTTTATAGCTGGCATTATAAGCTGGTTACTTGGTTTGGTGGGTATCATGGATGGGGGCGGTTTGATAGGTGGTATCGTTCATCTCATCGTTGCTGCCGTTGCCCTTATGACTGGCGGCAGGCTGTTGCCAGGATTAAAGGTCGAAGGCTTAGCGGGAGCCCTTTTAGCAGCAGTTGGTATTGGTGCCCTTTATTGGCTGGGCGGATTATTGCTTGGAGCGGTGATTTAAGGGTTAGTCCTTCTGCTCTTGCAAGGCTTCTTCCAACTCCTCTTCAAGATCATCCAGCCGCTGCAGCATTGCTGCCGGCACAGAATGAGCCGGCCACTGCTTTTTAAGATTCTCAATTTCCTTTTTCAGGGCTTCGATTTTGGGGTTATCTTTTTCATTATCAGAGATCATGATCTTTCCGCCCAACGGTATATTACGATTGCTCCAAGGCCAATGAAAAATGACGCGAGCATAAATAATGCGGTATAGGACCAGTGCTGCAGGAATAGGCCGGCTGCCAGGGAAAGAAAAGCCACCGGCAAAATTAAGACTGCATTGAGAGCGGCGTAGGTCGATCGTTCGCTGGCTGGGGCAAGCTCAAGCAGCGCGCTTTGATAACCAACTTTACGCCCGGCGACCGTCGCTCCAACCAGGAAGAATACAGGCAGCAGGGCAGGCCAACCGAAAGAACTGAGAGCAATGGCCAGTAGGGGAATTGCCGCGGCGATTACGGCACAAAAAGTGAGCATCCTCCGGCTGCCTGAATGATCAACCAGGCGCGCCCAAAGCAGGTTGAAGAGCACGGCACCCGAGATTTGGGCTAAGAGAAACCAACCGACGGCCGACATGGGTGCATTGATTTCTTCTCGCGCATAGACGACATAAAAAGGCAGAACCATCAAGCCGAATCCGGTCAGCAGTTGTGCGGAGATCAAAGGTTTCATATTTCCGCCTGCGGATTGCAGATGCCGCCAATATGCGCGCCATGTTTTAGTTGCCCGCTGTACCGCATTTTCAGCGGCGGGTTCTTTCATCGCCCAAAAGCCTAGCGAAGCGATCGCCAGGGCCGCGGCTGCCAGCCCAAATAAAAAAGCGTAATTATTGGGATAAGGGACCTTGGCTAGGATTTGCTTTGCTGCTAAAGCTGCTGCCAACGACAGCGGTCCTGCCAGCGCGCCCATCCCCCCGAAATAAGCCCCCCGGCGATCTGTTGGGATGATTTTGCCGATGATGTCGGTATAAGGAATATTACCTAAGCCGCCACCGGCATAAAAAATGACCAGCATGCCCACCAGCAGCCAGGCCAGGGCCATGGGCCGGCTGTCGCCAACAGCGAAAATGGTATATGCAAGCACTGCCCAACTAATCATGCGCAGATAAATTGCCGCCATCAAAAAAGGCATCTTGCGCGGGCGTGGTTCCACCCATCGGGCGACAAAAAGCTGGGGCAGAGCGCCGGCAACGGTCAGTATCGTGGCCAGACCGCCTACCCAAATTGTTGAGCCGGTCAGATCGACCACAAAGGAAGAGATGATCGTTGTCGGATCGGTCATGGAGACGCCCATGGCCAGAAAAGCACCATGCCATAAACCGGCCGCAAAATTGCGCTGGTTGGTATTCATTCTTGCTAGGGCTTGGGGTGCTTTTGACTTGGATAGATGCATCGCTTTTGGTTGTCCCCTGCTGCTACTTAATTAGATGCATCTAAATCGATTTGGTGACATCTATCATGTCCATGCCATCTTGCCCTACAATTAATTGATTATATACTTCTCTACGTTGTCGGCGTTGATCGCCATCCTTCGCGAGAATGTGATAATCTTTACCAGTATTTTTGAAACATGGGCTTTTGTTCGGTCATTTGCTGACCTGGCATGATCATGACGTCTGTAAGGAGAGACCGATTTGAAGATGTTTTCTGAAAACGGCCGGCCGCGGGTCGTTATAACGGGAATAGGTGTTATAAGTTCGCTCGGTCACACGGCCGAAGAGAGCTGGCAAAGCTTGCTGAATGGGCGCTCGGGTATTGGCCTGATAACCCAATTTGACAGCAGTGAACTACCCGTGCATATTGCCGGTGAGGTAAAAGATTTTGATCCCACCGCTTATATGGATTTTAAAGAAGCAAGGCGCGTCTCACGTGCTTCGCAGCTGGCGGTCGCTGCCACGAAAATGGCTTTGGAGGATGCCGGGCTAGACGCTCCTTTAGATAATGTTGAACGTGTGGCCACCATTGTGGGTACGGGAGCAGGCGGTCTGGAGGTTGCCGATCATCAGTTGGACAGGCTGCGCAATAAGGGATTCAGACAAGTCAGCCCTTTCGCCATGGTGGGTTTCCTGGCCAACATGCCGGCGTATCATCTAAGTGTGTTAACCGGAGCGCGAGGCCACATCAACACCGTGGTCGCTGCCTGTGCCAGCGGTACGCAAGCGATTGGGGAGGCCTTGGACGTGATCCGCAACGGCCGTGCCGATATGGCCATCGCTGGTGGCGTTGAGGGCCTGATTCATGAGTCAGCCATTGCCGGTTTTGCCGCTATGCGCGCTCTGTCGCTGCGCAATGATGATCCGCAGCATGCATGCCGGCCTTTCGACCGTTTACGTGACGGCACGGTGATTAGTGAAGGTGCGGGATTTGTCATCTTGGAGCGTCTGGACCATGCTCTGGCCCGTGGAGCGAAAATACGCACAGAGCTTCTCGGCTATGCGGCTTCATCCGATGCTTTTCATATTTCAATGCCCGATCCTCAGGCATCCGGCGCCGTGAATGCCATGCGTTGGGCGCTCGAAGATGCCAAATTGAACACCGGCGATTTACATTACATTAACGCCCACGGCAGCGCCACAACGCTGAACGATGCCATGGAAACGCTGGCGATTAAGAAACTGTTCGGCGAACGCGCCTATGGCATTCCGGTTAGTAGCTCGAAGGCGGTACTGGGCCATGCATTAGGTGCTACTGGAGCAATCGAGGCTATCTTTGCTTCCTATGCTTTAAGCGAGCAAATCGTCCCCCCAACCTGGAATTATGAAGAGCCCGATCCTGAGTGTGACCTGGACTATGTTCCCAATGAACCACGCGCAATGAGGATCGATACGGCCCTGACCAACTCATTCGGCATGGGCGGTCAGAATGCTTGCCTGGTTCTGAAAAGGATCAGCCACAACGGAGAGGGGTAAACAATCAGGAATATTAAGACGTTATCTGGAGATTATCTGGGTGGTGGTGCTGTCCTTGAAAGAAGATAGGGTCTGATGTCCAGCTCTGTCTGCCCTTCCATGATAAGCTGTGTTATCACTCTACCAATGAGAGGGGTGATGACAACGGTGCTTTTAAAAGCAACTGCCAGAAACAGCCCCTCCAGATCGTCTACCGGCCCCAGATAAGGACGGCCGTCCGCTGTAAATGCCGCCGGCGCCCCCCATGATCGCAAGATATTCGCACTGCCTAAAGCCGGTAAATAGCGCAGGGCAACCTGGCTGATCGCCCTTATACCTTCCGGACTGCTTTCCTGACTGAAGTGGTCTACAACTTCGGATGCCTCTCCCAACAACAAATTGCCATGCGCTGTCGGCGCGATCGCCAAAGTGGCGGAAAGTCTCGCATGCCCTTCGTCTGAATGCGCTTCCTCAAAAAAAGCGGCGGAAGAGAGATAATTGCGTAATATAGGCCCCACGAATCCGATTACGGCCGCTTGCCCATGAACATGGCTGACCGGAATATGAATACCCAGCTGTTTTCCCAATTGTTTGCTCCAGGCGCCTGTGGCCAGGATGGTCACCGCGGCATATTGTTGGCCCTGGTCAGTTTGAACACCCAGGAGACGGCCGTTTTCGAGGATGAACCCCCTGACAGGTGAATTGGTTTGCACGACACAGCCCTGTTTTTGTGCCTGGTAGACGAAGGCCCACATTAATTTAAAAGGGTTTAGCTGCATTTCATCGGGATTGAAAAGAGCGCCAAAGGTCTGCTCGACTGCCAAATTAGGCTCTACCTTATGCAGCTCATCCCTGTTTAACCACGCTGCCTCCACGCCGGCTGCGCGCAATTTCACCGCGCGGTCTTTCAATGCTGCAATGTGGGATTCTTTTTCGGCGATGAGCAGGCAGCCGAGCGTCCGCAGTTCCAGGTCCGATTCCAACTCTTCGGACAGCGTATTGAAACAAGCTTTTCCGGCCAAAACCATAGGCAGACTGTATTCCAGTTCAGCGTCCTGTACCTGGATATTACCGTAGTTAGCGCTGGATGCACCGACGCCAATTCCTCCCTGATCCAACAAAAGCACCCTCAATCCCGCTCGGGAGAGATAATAGCTAATTGAACAACCGATGTAGCCGGCGCCGATTACGATTGCATCCCAGGTGCTCACGATTCACCACCTTCTTCAATTGTTGGACCTCTACCAGTCACATCCGCAAGGGCGAGGGGATTAATCGGTGGGCGAATGCTGGATAAACCACAATCGGCATGAAGTTTTCCGGTGAGGCGGGCAATCTGTCCGGCGACGAGGTGGCTGCACAAGCGACCTTGGCAGGAGCCCATCCCCGCGCGTGTCAGGCCTTTTACTTCATTAATTGTCTGTGCACCCAGGACAACGGCCGATTCTATGGCTGCTCGATTGACATTCTCGCAGCGACAAATGACAGTATCTTCTTGTGCCCAACTGTGCATCCCTGGCTGCGGAGTAAACAGCTGGCTATAAAGCTTTTGAAACTTACGTTCCTTTTCTAATCCCTTGATTTGCGGCTTAAGCTTGCGCTTAAATTCAGGCTTGTGTTCACCATCTTGTGCAAGCGAAGCTGCTGTACCGGCGAGCCGGCCTTCCAGTTCTGATAGAACTGCTCCCCCGATCCCGGCTCCATCTCCAACAGCATATAGGCCGGAAACGCTTGTTTGTAGAAAAGGATCGCGCTGCGGTACCCAACCACCCAGTTCGTTCTGATAGCCGTGTGCTGCGCCGGCCAGGCGACCAAGAGCGGTTTCAGGAATAAATCCGTAGCCAATACAAATTGTGTCGCATTCAACCTTTTCAGCTTTCTCGATCAGCGGTTGCCATTGCCCATCGAGAGGCGCAATTACTGCGCCGGTGACTCCTTCTTCCGCCGTACCCAGAGCTTTGATGACTGACCAGCCGGTCCGGTAAACTGCGCCGGCTTTGCGCAAAGCGAGTAGATAGTTTGCGCCTTCGCGCAGGCGGGGCCATTGACCCCATAGGGCAGACCAATTTTTCGATGTGATGTGATCTGTGAAGTTCGAGGCTTCTAATACAAAGGCAACTTCTGCACCTCCCCAGACGAGATTCGCGCCTGCAGCCAGCAATAGAGGACCAGTCCCGGCTAACAAAATTTTTTTCCCTGGGAGCACACGCTGACCTTTGATGGCTGTCTGGGCCGCGCCAACCGACATCACACCAGGTAATGTCCAACCCGGAAAAGCCGCCGGCCGGTCATAAGCGCCGGTGGCCAGGATAACGGCCGTTGCTTCGAATTCCCAGAGATCATGCCCACGATGAAGCCACATTTTACGGCCGTCCGCGGAAATGCTCAGCACACGAGTCTGTGAAAGGTAGTTTATACGATCATGATCGAGCCGGGCGATGAGTGCTGCCGCTTTTTCTTGGTGTTTGCTAGGTGCCTGAGGTCGAAAATTAGCGGGCGGCTGCCTGTAATATTGACCGCCTGGTTGTGTGTTACCGTCAATCAGGGTTACTTCGACACCATTCTGCGCCGCGGCAATAGCTGCCTGTAATCCGGCCGGCCCGGCTCCGACAATAGCGATCCGCTTCACTCTTCTTCCTTCACGATTTGGGTTGATATGATCATCTGCGGCTCGACGCGCGTAGTGCAGGCGCGCTGAAGGCGGCCGTTTACCAGTACCTGGCAGCCGTAACAAATGCCGATGCCGCAGAAAAAGCCCGCAAGACCGGGGAGATCGTTGGCCGGTTGCGAGGGGAAACGGCCGTTAGCCATCAATACTGCGGCGATTGTTTCTCCCGCAAAGGCTTCATATTGGCGTCCGTCAATGGTCACGATGAAATGTGCACCACGTTCAATTTCTGGGAGCTGGCGGTGGTGATTTTGAACTCTCATTACTGCCTGATTATCTGCCCGTATACCATGCTCATAATATTTTGGTCATGGTTCCGCAATTATAACAAAAGGGGTGAGGGCGGCAGGTCTTTCCGGGTTCGAGCATAATCTTCTTGACTGAGAATTTTATATCTGCTAAACTGATGTGGTCTGACAGGTCTGACCAATTTAAAATGTTAACGGAGGTGGCCGAGAAGAATGTTTCATCCAGTAAAGAGACAATCCGTTGCCGAGGAAACGGCCGAGCGAATCATCCGCCTTATCCGTAATGAAGGTTATGAACCTGGCGACAAACTGCCCAGCGAACGTCAATTAGGCAAGGACCTCAAGGTCGGCCGTACCTCTGTTCGCGAAGCTATTCGTCGCTTAGAAGCGATTGGTTTACTTGAGGTCCGCCAGGGCATAGGTACTTTTGTAAAAGATCCTGGCTCGCGAATTCTACAGACCACTTTGATCCCCCACGTCGTCACCGACAGTGACAAACTCGAAGAACTATTTGAAACGCGTGAAATCATTGAAATTGCGGCCGCATCACGGGCTGCTCAGCGCGCCGATAAGCACCAGATCATGGAGATGAGACGTTGGGTGCAGCTGATCGAGACCTATGTGGCGCGGGGCGACACCCAGGGCATTACGACTGCGGACGTGGAGTTTCATCGTCAGATCATCAAAGCCACGGGCAACAGTACGCTGTTAACCTTGATGGACAGCCTTGTCGATCTCTTACATGACATGCGTCACGACAGCAGCAATATTCCGGAGCTCTTGCCGGATATTATCTCCGGTCACCGCGCGATTTTGACGGCGATTGAAGAGGGGGACAGCACCGCAGCCGGCGAGGCGATGAAAGACCATTTGGATCGTGTTGCGGCACGGGTGAAGAGTTTTTGGCATCAACAGGTAAAGTCAACAGTGGGTGAAACGACATGAGGCGTTTTGAGTATATTGAACCGGTTACGTTGGATGAGGCCGTGGCCTTATTAGGAGAGCATTCGGGAAAGGCCAGTTTACTGGCCGGAGGTACTGATCTTCTGGTGGAAATCAAGGAACATTTGCGTGAGCCCGATTATGTCATCAATATCAAAAAAATCGAAGGTCTGCATACTCTGACCTACAACGACAAGGACGGCCTGATCATTGGGTCATTGACAACCGTACGCGAGGTAGAAAAATCAACTGATGTGAATGAGAAGTATGCCGGCTTAGCCCAGGCAGCAAGTGCGTTAGGATCGATCCAGGTACGCAATCGCGCAACTGTGGCCGGAAATATCTGTCGCGCTTCGCCATCAGCAGATACGCTGCCGCCATTGATTGCTGATGGGGCTGCTGTCAAACTTTTTGGCCGGGATGGGGAGCGCGTCCTCCTTCTGGAGGAATTCTTCACCGGCCCGGGCAAGACCCAAATGGCCGCGGATGAAATACTTGTTGAGATTGCCGTCCCCCCACCATCGCCACACACGGGCAAGGCTTATATCAAACATGGCCGGCGCAAGGCTATGGAATTAGCTACAGTTGGCGTCGCTGTGACTTTGACGCTGGACTCGGGAGATATTTGTAGCGATGTTCGCATTGTCCTCGGAGCTGTTGCCCCCACACCTATCCGAGCGCTAAAAGCGGAGGCGGTTTTGCGAGGAAAAGTTGTTGATGAGCGTGTCATTGAGGAAGCGGCCGTTCGAGCGCGGGCGGAGTCACGCCCCATCAGCGATGTACGCAGCAGCGCCAGCTACCGGCGGGAGATGGTTTATGTTCAATCGCGCCGCGCTCTTGGCTTGGCTTTCAATCGTGCTCGGGGAATCATTTGATTGCCGGCTAAGTGGCAAATTTGCTTGAGGACTGTTTGATTATGAAAAAATTGATCACGATGTCGCTGAACGGTGAAACCCACGAAATTGCGATTTTGCCCTATCGCAGCCTGCTTGATGTATTAAGGCAAGATCTCGGCCTCACCGGGACTAAAAAAGGATGTGATGTGGGAGATTGCGGCGCCTGTACCGTTATCATGAATGGCAAGGCGGTTAACGCCTGCTTAGTCCTGGGCGTTGAGGCAAATGGCGCGCAAATCGAGACCATTGAAGGGTTGGCCGAGATTACGGCAAATGGTTACAAACTCCATCCGCTGCAAGAGAGTTTCCTTGAATATGGGGCCGCACAATGTGGTTTTTGTACACCGGGCATGATTATGGCGGCTAAGTCCCTATTGGACGAAAACCCTCATCCCACAGAGGCCGAAGTGCGCTTCGCTATTGCTGGAAACATCTGCCGCTGCACGGGATTTTCGAAGATTGTCGAAGCAATCGTCCATGCCGGGAACGGAGAGTGAGCAGTTTCGATTCGTTAAAATCTGAAATTGCGCTTGGAAAAATCTTATGACCAATAAACGAACGATTATCGGGCAAAGTCCGCAAAAGGTGGATGGCATTGAGAAGGTTACTGGGACGGCAATGTACGGGGCAGATTATCATTTCCCTGGAACCCTTTACGGCCGTATCAAGCGCAGCCCCCACGCGCATGCGCGTGTCCTCAAAATTGATACTGCAAAAGCACTGGCTCTCGACGGCGTCAAAGAAGTACTCACCTATCAAGATGTCCCGCTCAAAAAACACGCCGGACTTCCGGTTCCGCGTATCGGCTCTCTGGCGGTTGACCAAAACATGCTTACGGGAACAGCGCGTTTTGTTGGTGACGGTATTGCTGCTGTGGCCGCCGTTTCCGAAGAGATCGCTGAAGAGGCATTAGACCTGATCGAAGTTGAGTACGAACTTCTTCCCGTCGTCCTGGATATCGATCAAGCTGTTAAGGTGGATGCTTTCCAGATCCATGAAACCGAAAGAAACATGGTGATGCCGCCAATCATTGCCAGCCATGGTGATGTGGCTGCCGGTTTTGCTGAAGCAGATTACATCATTGAAGAAGCCTATTCAACGGGACGCCCGGTTCATGCGTATATGGAGCCGAACGTCTGTGTTTGTAAATACGACTTAAACGCCAAACTCACCATTTGGAGTTCCACACAAGGTGCTTTCTCGCTGCGCCGCACCTTGAGTGAAGAACTGGGAATCCCCTTGCATAAGGTCCAGGTGATTGTTGAGCATATGGGCGGGGGATTTGGATCAAAGCAAGATATCTATCAACATGAGTTCGTTTGCGCACTTCTGGCAATGAAGACTGGACGTCCGGTCAAGGTGGAATATTCGCGTAAGGAAACTTTTCTGGCAACGAAAACCCGCCACCCCGTCACCGTCCGTTTAAAACAAGGCATGAAGAATGATGGGACATTGACGGCAAGAGAGGGACTTTATATTTCGAATACCGGCGGCTACGCTTCCCATGGCCCTGGAATTACGGCCGTGGGCACCTTCGACATGACTTCTCTCTATCGCTGTAATGAAAATTGGAATCTAGAGGGGCGATCGATATACACCAACGCTCCGGTAGCCGGTGCCTTTCGAGGTTATGGCGCTGTCCAAGGCTTTTTTGCCCTGGATGTACAGATGGACGAGATGGCTGCCAGGTTGGGAATCGACCCGGTGGCTTTCCGAATTAAAAACGCTGTAGGGGAAGGAGATCTCAGCCCATCCGGCCATCGTCTGCACGCCGATTCACTGGCCAAATGTTTGCAGGTTGGAGCAGAGGAGGTGCGCTGGTCAGAAAAATGGGAATCACCGCAGAGTAAAAGCGGCCGTGTGCGCAGAGGTATCGGTGTGGGTACCGAAATGCACAGCAGCGGCGCTTATCCGGACATCACAGAAGTCTCCGGCGCGATCCTAAAAATGAACGAAGACGGCACCATCAACCTGCTCACCGGTGTTGCCGACCTGGGTACAGGTGCCCTGACGGCCATGGCTCAAATAGCCGCCGAGGAACTCGGAACCAATTTGGAAGATATAACCGTCATCTCCGGAGATACTGACGTTGTCCCCTATGATATTGGCGCCTATGCCAGCCGCACGACTTTTATTGGCGGCAAAGCCGTGCAAAATGCTGCGGCAGGCCTCAAGCAGCAGTTATTGTCCCTGGCGGCGAAACGACTGGACAGCGATGAATCCGAATTGGACATTGCCGGCGGACAGGTTGTTCGTGACGGGGAAGCAGTCTTGAGCATTAAGGAGCTTGTCAAAGGTGAAGGCGGCACCCCGGCCAGTTCGCTTATCAGCGAAGTGACCCATAAATCGAAGGTAGCCTATTCTTTCGCCGCTCATTTTGTTGAAGTCGAAGTAGACACAGAAACAGGGCAAATTGAAGTTAAACAGATCACTGCCGTCCATGAGGTCGGCCGTATCATCAACCGTCAAGGTGTTGAAGGGCAGATTGAAGGGGGAATACAACAGGGTCTAGGACATGCCATTAGCGAAGAACTCATCCTCGATCCCCAGACCGGCCGTCCGCTCAACCCAAGCTTTGTAGATTATAAAATGCCTCTGGCCATGGATATGCCGCCGATTAAAACCATCATTCTGGAAGAGCAGCCCGATCCTGGTGGCCCTTTTGGTGCTAAAGGAGTGGGCGAAGATCCGATCATCGCCATCGGCCCAGCCATCGCCAATGCCGTATCTAACGCCATCGGC
This sequence comes from Promineifilaceae bacterium (SeqCode), assembly GCA_046259485.1. Classification (GTDB taxonomy): domain Bacteria; phylum Chloroflexota; class Anaerolineae; order Promineifilales; family Promineifilaceae; genus JAACFF01. Next base: position 43,001 of record JBJYWP010000160.1, read on the forward strand.
GTACGTATCCGTCATTTACCGATTACGCCCGAGCGTGTCCTCGAGGCGCTTGAAGAAAAGAATCAAAAAAGTAACTAGCATGAATGGAAAAAGGAGTAATGTTATGACCATTCCCATTATTGATTGCCTGACCCATATTGGTCAGACCGAAGATCATGTCATTGGTTGGGGACCGAAATTCCTGGCCGAGGATCTCATCGCCCAGATGGATGCCCCGCGTACAGTGCTTGGCGAAGCTAACCGCTGTGTTGACAAGGCTGTCGTTTTCCCCGCCTTAGGCCTCACCGTTCCAACATCAACGCTTTCCTTTGATGAACAGCACAGCTACATCGTGGAAAGTGTCCGGAAGTATCCCGATCGTCTCATTGGAGGCATTGTCATGCATGCGCGTCTTTGGAGCGACCAGGTCCATGATTCAATTCGGAACATGGTTAAAAATTCTGGTTTCAAAATGATGTATATTCACCCGTCGCTGCACAAATATTGGCTGCCTATCGCCACACCAAGTGAAGGTGAGGGTTCCAAGCAGATGCTTTATCCACTCTTTGAGGCAGCGCGTGAACTGTCCATCCCCATCTATATTCATACAGGTGACCAGCCGTATGCTTTGCCTTCAACCGTTGATTTTGTAGCCGGTGAGTTTCCCGACGTTAAGATCATCATCGGTCATCTGGGAACTCAAGGAGAGATGTTCACGATTGAAGCGTTGTTGGTTCTTAGCCATCACGACAATGTGTTTATCGAGAGCAGCTTTGCCATGCCGCATATGCTCATTGAGGCTGTGCATACAGTTGGTCCTGATCGAGTCATATTTGGAAGTAACTGCCCTCCCTTGGAAATAACCCATCAACTCCTAAATGTTGAGGAAGCTTTAACCCTTGATCCCCCGGTGGGTATGAATCTCTCTTATGAAGATACTCGCAAGGTTATGGGTGGAAATCTGGCTAAACTGCTGGATATAGAGTAAGTTGCTTCTGATCTAGATAAACCATTTCTCACCTGATATGAAGAGGAAAAAACCATGAAATATACAATTTTAGACCCGCACACCCACATCATACCCCACCGCGAACCCGTCTGGGGTTGGGGTCCGCATTTTTACGCTGAGGAACTTCTGGAAACGCTCGACCGTGGATATGATGTCATGGGCGAGAACAAACGTATTGAAAAAGCAATCGTCATGACCGGGATTGGTCTAACGGCCGTTGGCCATCGCTCCATCACCGAATCTCACGAGTACGCCTTGGAGAGCGTTAAAAAATATCCCGATCGCCTATATCTGAATCCGATCATCAACCCGCGGCTCGATCTCGAAGATCAACTATACACCATCCGCGAATGGAAGGATGAATACCAGGTGGTCATGCTCAAACTGCACCCCAGCATGCACAATTATTACTTGCCCACCTATCGGCCGTATCCGGGCGAGGCAAGCAAAAAAATGATTTATCCAACATTTGAATTGTGCCGTGAGTTGGATGTACCCATGATGATCCACATGGGTGAAGCGCCATATTCTTTCCCGGCCCAAATTGCCCCCATCGCGGAAGCCTTTCCCGATGTGCCCATCATTTGCGCCCATTCCGGAGCGAATAATGTCCCCAGCAACGCCTTGGATGCCATATTACTCGCCAAGACCCATGACAATGTTTACTTGGGCAGCAGCTGGGTCCAGATGCCGGAACTTATTGAAATGTATTATGCGTTAGGCCCGGAAAAAATAATTTACGAGAGCGATTGTTCACCAGCAGCATTAGGCCAGGCGCTGCGCCTGGTAACAAATCTTCATCTACCACTACCTCTGGGTGTAGGAGCCAGCAAAGATGAAGTTTATCGCATGATTGGTGGCAATGCGGCTGAGTTGTGCAAGATACCATTATGACATCCTTACGAGATTTTCTAGCTTCCCTACCGGAAGATCAGACATTAACTGTTAACGAGCCCTTCTCGCTGGATTACAATCCCACAGCGATGGTTTTGGAGCTAGAAAAACGCGGCCAGTTTCCCGTCTTAAGTATTCCGCAGCCGGAAGGCTTTGATATGCCGGTGTTCGCCAACCTCTTCGCCGATCGCGGTCGCATTGCCCGCATGGCCGGCGCGGAATCCCCGGCTGATTTCAATGAGACCTGGCTGCATGCTGAATTGAATCCGGTTCCGGCTGTGATCGTTGAGTCCGGCCTTGTGCAGGAAGTCATCATCACCGGAGAGGATGTCGATGTGGGTTCTCTGCCCATCAGCCGCCATTTTGAGCAGGATGCCGGTCGCTATATTGGCTCCGGCATCCTGATTTGCAAAGACCCGGATACAGGAGTACGCAATCTCAGCTACCAGCGTTTGCAGATGAAAGAGAAAAACCGCTTTGGGGCCAGTCTTCACTCTCGAGGGCACATCTGGGATCATCTGTTACGTTCCGAAGAACGCGGCAAAAACCTGGAAGTAGCCGTCGTTCTAGGGGCTCATCCGGCAGTTCACCTGGCGGCCGCGGCCAAAGTGGCTATGGATGTAGATGAATTCGATATCGCCGGTGGTTTATTGAAAGAACCGGTTGAATTGGTGAAATGCCGGACGATTGATGTTGAAGTGCCGGCTAACGCAGAAATTGTCCTTGAGGGTGAGCTAATAGCTGACATTCATGAAGATGAAGGACCCTTCGGCGAGTATACAGGCTATTCGACTTATCGTTCGACCCGCAACGTGTTCGTCGTCAAAGCAATAACCCGTCGTGAAAAACCGATTTACCTGGATATTATTCCCGGTTACTCGAACGAACATCTTCTATTGGGACGCGTGGCTAAAGAAGCGCACGTCTTTGAGCGCTTGAAAGAGGTTTTGCCGACCTTAAAGGCGCTCAATTACCCGCATTCCGGCACTCATTTTCACGCCTATTTCTCATTTGAAAAGACGGCCGAAGGCCAGGCTCGCCATGCCCTGATGCTTCTTTTTGGTCTTGATTCTTATATTAAGCTGGCTGTTGCTGTTGATGAAGATATTGATGTTTACAACGAAGAAGAAGTGCTGTGGGCGGTAGCAACCCGCTTCCAGGCCGATACGGATATGTTTGTTGTGCCAAAAGTATTTTGCAACAAGCTCGATCCCTCATCTGTTGATGGCATGTCAGCCAAAATGGGTTTAGACGCAACCGCGCCTTTGGTTTGGGATGTTGAGCGCACGTCTCTACCCGAGGAAGCGGTTGCCAGGGCGATAGCATTCTTGGATCGGCGGCCGTAAACGGGCTGCGCCTACTTGTAAAAGCAAGAAAGGAATTGGGTGGTGGCTATGAAAATTCGTGAAACTAAAGGTCTAACCTTTGACGATGTGTTGCTTGTACCGCGGCGATCTCCATTTGCATCGCGCAAAGATGTCGATACCACTACCAGGCTGACGGCCGATATCCAGTTGAATATCCCGATCATCAGTGCCAACATGGATACGGTTACGGAGACGGAGATGGCCATTGCCATGGCTCGTGTAGGGGGCATCGGCATCATCCACCGCTTCATGACTGTCGAACAGCAGGTCCAGCAGATTAAAAAGGTCAAGCGGGCGGAAGCGTTTCAGGTGGATGATCCTTACTCAATTACTCAAGATGCCACTATCGCCGAAGCTCAAAAAATGATGGACCGTTATGGTATCGGGGGATTAATCGTTACCGATAATGGCAAGAATTGTGTTGGGCTTGTAACTCACCGAGATATCCTCCTCGCCACAAACGACAATCTATTGGTCCAATCAGTAATGACCTTACCCGATCAGTTGATCAGCGCCTCGCCGGGCATATCGTTGACAGAAGCGCAAACCATTTTGTATGAGAACCGCCTCGAAAAACTACCCCTGCTCGATGATGAAGGGAAGGTAGTTGGCTTGATCACGGCCCAGGATCTGATCAAACAGAAGCAGCACCCCCTGGCAAGTAAAGACGAGAAGGGACGATTGCGAGTTGGTGGTGCGATCGGCATTAAGCCGGCTGACTTGCAAAGAGCTGAGTTTTTGCTCGAAGCTGGAGCAGATGTCTTGGTATTGGACATCGCCCATGGCCATGCTGATCATTGTATTGATATGGTGAAAAGCCTACGCCGCTATTTCCCATCATCACGGATCGTCGCCGGCAATGTGGCCACCAGAGATGGCGCACGTGATCTTGCCGAGGCTGGCGCTGACTGTATTAAGGTTGGTATCGGACCGGGCTCCATCTGCACTACGCGCATCGTAACCGGATTTGGTGTGCCGCAGCTCACTGCAATAATGGATAGTGCCGCTGGAGTCCGTGATACCGGAAGAGAAATACCCATCATAGCTGACGGGGGCATCAAAACCTCCGGTGATATGGTAAAGGCGTTGGCAGCCGGCGCGGATACAGTTATGATTGGCAGCCTATTCGCCGGTTGTGAAGAAGCACCTGGTGCACCGGTGATCCGTAATGGACAGAAGTTTAAAGTTGTGCGCGGCATGGCTTCGCTGGGAGCAGCGATGGGTAGAAAGGCAGCCGAAGAGCAAAACGGAGAAAGCGCCGAGAGTCAGGAAGAATGGGACAAAGTCATTCCTGAAGGTGTTGAGGCGGTGGTCCCTTACCGAGGTCATGTGAATGAGCAGGTGCTGCAGTTAGTTGGCGGTCTTTGGTCCGGGCTCAGTTATGGCGGCTCAAAAACGATCGGCGAACTGCAGCAAACGGCTGAATTTATCGAGATTTCCCCCGCCGGCGTAAGAGAGAGCCATTCCCATGATGTTAACCGAGTTTGATTCAACCTTTAATAAGTCTCAATCAGAGAAAATTCAATGGATATGGAGGTGTTGATGATGACAAATGGCTTTCAAGTTCCGCGGTCTCGAGAACTTAAAAGCCGTAAAGCCCTTGATTTGGTGGAACTACATGTAAGAACAACCTTTGCAAAACCCTTTCTATGAAACTATTCGAGGAGAAATTTGATGAAACGTGTATACAAAGTTGTTGTATTTTTATTAGTTGCCAGTGTTATCCTGGTTGCCTGTGGGAGTCAAGCAGCTGCACCCGCAGAAGATGATACATTTAAAGTAGGTTTACTCAGCCCAGGATCAGTAAATGATGACGGCTGGAACAGCACTGCCTACAACGCTTTACTCCGTATTGAAGATGAATTAGGCGCAGAAATCAGCTATGTAGAAATGGAGCAAGACCCAGCATCATTTGAGAAGGCATTCCGCGATTATGCCAGTCAAGGTTACGACATGGTTCTGGGTCACGGCTTTGAATTTCAGGATGCGGCGGTGACGGTTTCCAAAGAATATCCGGACACGACCTTCTTCATTTCCAGCAGCCGTATTCATGATGGCAATGTCATTGGCTTGAATTCCGATTCCAGCCAACCGTTTTACCTGATTGGTGTTCTCGCGGCGATGACAAATGACGCGGTTGGTTTTGTTGGCGGAATGGATATTCCTCCGATTCGCGAGGCTTATATCGGCTTTGAGGAAGGCGTGAAGAGCGTCGATCCTAATTTACCCATAAGTGAAGTTTTCATTGGCAACTTCACTGACTCTGCCGCGGCGAAGGAAGCTGCCCTGGGCATGATAGCCGAAGGCGCGACTTTTGTTGTGCCCGATGCCGACGTGGCTGGGCTGGGTGTTTTCCAGGCGGTTGCTGAGACCGGACCGGAAATCGGCACCTTTGGTATTTTTGGCGATTTCACCGATAAAGCGCCTGACAATATCTTAGGTAACTACTTCCTGGACTATGGTCAGGGCATTGTAAACATTGCCAAGCAGGTTAAGGATGGTACTTTTGAACCGACCGGCAACATCGAATTTGGCCTGGCTGATGAAGATGTGATTTGGATTGAATTTAATGATAACAATCCTTTATCTGATGAGGTGATGGCCGCTGTCGAGCAAGCGAAACAAGGCATTGTTGATGGCACCATTGATACTTTACCCGACAATTAGTCATTGATGGATCTTGTTTAGATAAATAAAGCGCGCCTGCGAATCCTGCTTGCCAACGATCTCGAGGCGAATGATTTCCCGGCGCGCTTTTTAAGTTATTGGATTAACTATCAGCTTACTAGGTTAAACAATATCATGGAGGTCAAATGGCCGAACCCTCAACATCGTCATCGGAAACGGCCGTCACCTCAACAACTTCTGCTGAGGAACTTTTAGGCCACAAAGAAACTTCGCGCCTTAGCAAATTTCTTTGGGGAGTCGTCGGGCCGATTGCAGCCATCCTGGTCGCTTTTCTGGTCAGCGGAATTATCCTCCTGATGGCCGGGTACAATCCCGTCTTCGCTTATATTACCCTTTTAGAGGGAGCTTTTGGCGACATGCGCGTCATCACTGAAGTCCTGCTCCAGGCGACGCCGCTTATACTTATTGGTGCAGGACTTTGTGTCGTCTTTCGCGCCAATATTTGGAATATCGGTGCTGAGGGCCAGTTTTATATTGGCGCGGTCTTAAGTGCCGTTGTTGGTATTTACCTGGGTGATTTACCGGCAATTATTCTCATCCCGCTCTTGCTCCTGGCAGGGATGCTCGGTGGCGCCTTATGGGCCATGCTTGCCGGGTGGTTTAAGGTGCGATTTGGTGCCAGCGAAATTGTGACCACGATCATGCTCAACTATATTGCCATTATAAGTACCGGGTACCTGGTTACCGGTCCTATGATCGAGGAAGTCGGTAAATTTCCTCAGACGGCTCAAGTTGCTGAGGCGGCGCGCCTGTTCCGTTTTTTGCCGCCGACCCGGCTGCATATCGGATTCATCATCGCCATCCTGGTTGCAATTTTGTTATGGGTCTTTCTTTTCAAATCCAGTATGGGATTCGCCATTCGCGCCGTAGGGCACAGCCCTGAGGCTGCAAGTTACGCGGGCATTGACGTCGGCCGTAATGTGCTGTTGGCGATGGCTATCAGTGGTGGTGCGGCTGGGCTCGCTGCTGCCGTTCAAGTGAGCGGGCTAACATTTCGCCTCTACCAGCAGATTTCGCCTGGTTATGGCTTTACGGGGATCGCCGTCGCCTTGTTGGCATACAATAATCCTCTGGGCGCTATTTTCTCCGGCATTTTATTTGGCGCGCTGCGATCTGGTGCAGAGGTAATGCAGATCAGCGCGGGCATTCCTTCCGTGATGGTAGTTGCTATACAGGGCCTTGTTATTTTGTCGGTGGCAACCTTTAGTGTTTACCGCATGAAATATACGAGTCGTTAATCAGGAGTCAGCTATGGAGTCATTACCTTTTTTTGTCATGCTGCCCGCCATCCTTGCAGCGACCTGGCGCATGGCAACACCGCTCATTTATGCTTCCATCGGTGAGTTGTTTACTGAACGCACAGGCGTCTTGAATATTGGCCTGGAAGGGATCATGCTGTTTGGCGCCTTCACGGCTTTTGCGGCTGTTTTATTTACCGACAATCTAATCATCGGCATCGCTGCGGCCATACTAGTGGGCATCCTGCTGGGGTTACTTTTTGCCTTGTTCACAGTAACTATTAAAGCAAATCAGATTGTAGTCGGTGTCGCCTTTAATTTACTTGGTTTGGGAATGACTGGGTTTCTATTTCGTGCGCTATTTGTGGGTACCGACAATGCCGTTAGGACGGTACCCGTACTAAATATTCCCGTCTTGAGCGATCTTCCCATTATTGGCGAGATTGTTTTTCGTCAAAACCTAATGGTCCTTGCGACATTAATATTAGTCCCGGTTGCTTCATTTTTACTCTACAAGGTGGCTTTCGGATTATCTGTACGTTCGGTGGGCGAACATCCAAAGGCGGCGGATACGGTAGGGATCGGTGTTGCGCGTACGCGCTATGCCGGGGTGATTATTGGCGCAACTCTTACAGCAGTCGCCGGCGCTTATCTCACGATTGCCCATACGAACCAGTTCGTTGAAGGGATAACCTCAGGACGCGGATTCATTGCCTTGGCAGTCGTGGTTTTCGGACGCTGGAGACCCAAGGGCGTCTTCTGGGCCTCAATATTGTTTGGCGTTTTCTTTGCCCTACAGCTGCGCTTGCAGGCGATGCCGGATCTTATTATTCCCTATCAAGCCCTTCAAATGCTGCCTTACGTGGCTACGATCGTGGCCTTGTTAAGTGTGCGTGGAAAGACACACGCGCCATCTGCCCTGGCAGTTCCATATGAGCCGTAGATTGAGAGAGGCACAAAAGGTTTATTACTAATGTGTTGTGGCAGGGGGCTCTGAGATAATTATGGATATGAAAAACGATTACGAAATCATCTTGCGCATGGAAAACATGGTTAAGACCTTTCCTGGAACAGTTGCCAATCGCGATGTCAATTTGGAAGTCCGAAAAGGCGAGATCCATTGTTTATTAGGTGAAAATGGCGCCGGCAAAACGGTCTTGATGAGCACACTCTATGGTCTGTTCCAGCCTGATTCGGGACAGATTATCTATAAAGGAGAGCCCGTTCATTTTCATTCTCCGAAGGACGCCATTCAACAAAATATCGGTATGGTTCACCAGCACTTCATGCTTGTCCCTACAATGACTGTTGCGGAGAATGTTATTCTTGGCCAGTACGAGCCATGGAAGGTCCTTAACGACATGGAACAGGTATCCAATAAAATTCGCGAGATAAGCGAGAAATTTAACCTGCAAATAGATCCCGATGCCTTCGTACGTGATTTATCCGTAGGTGAACAGCAGCGCCTGGAACTCCTGAAAACTTTGTATCATTGGGTAGACCTGTTGATATTAGATGAACCAACGGCCGTTCTAACTCCGCAAGAGACAGAAGGTTTGCTGCGATTACTGCGTGAATTATCTGAAGAAGGGTTGACCATCATCTTTATCACCCATAAGCTGGAAGAAGTGATGCAGATAAGCGATCGCGTAACTGTTTTGCGCGACGGTCAGGATGTTGCAACAGTCAATACGGCCGATACAAGTCCCGAACAATTGGCGCGCTTAATGGTGGGGAGGGATGTCCTGATGGAACTCCCTGATCGACATGGTGCTGTAGGCGATGCCGTCCTGTCTGTCAAAAATCTAGTCGTTGAAAACGAGCGCGGTTTAATAGCCGTTGATAATCTCTCTTTTGAGGTACATGAACGCGAAGTCGTTGGTATTGCCGGTGTTTCCGGTAACGGCCAGACAGAATTAGCCCTGGCCCTGGCCGGACTTACTCCCATTTCCAGCGGTGAAATTTATCTCGATAACCAGGATGCGACGCACGTGACCCCGCGTCAGTTAAGTCAAAATGGTTTTGCTCATGTGCCTGAAGACAGGCACAAGATGGGAATCATTTTACCCTTCACCGTATCCGAGAATTTCATACTGCATGAATTCAAAGACCAACCTTATGCCCAGCACGGCCTTCTTAAAGAGAGCATCATCGAGGAAAACTCAACCCGCTTAGTTGAAAAATATGATGTGCGTCTGGCCAGCGTGGATGAGCCCATCTCAAGTTTGTCAGGGGGCAACCAGCAAAAAGTAGTTGTTGCGCGGGAGCTTAATCGTAATCCCCGGTTTTTGCTGGTTAACCAACCAACACGCGGTATTGATATCGGGGCAACGGAATTCGTGCGTCAGCAGATATTGCTCCAGCGCGATGCCGGTACGGCCGTACTACTTATTTCAACTGAGTTAGAGGAAATTTTCCACTTAAGCGATCGTATTCTCGTTATGTTTGAGGGGAAAATTGTCGGCGAAGTACCACCCGATCGCGGGTTAATCGATGAAGTTGGACTAATGATGGCCGGGAAAGAGGTTCGAGTTTAAAAAAATTGGCGAACAGCCCCGAAAGCATTATTTACGCACGTACCATCCTAACTTCAAATGAGCGTTCCAAAAAAGAAAATGTTCTAGACGGCCTGCCCCCACGGTGGCAGGCCGTCCGAGAGCTAGGGGAGGGTACGTCCTTGAAGGCCCGTGGGCAGCCAGGTATGTAATTTGTTCGCTTGTCCGCCCTTAATCAGCAAACAAGACCTTATGAATTTCGGCAGTTACGGCTTGCGGATCTTCAGCCTGCCACACTCGCCGGCCAATAGCAACACCGGCAGCACCAGCGGCAACGACATCCCTTACCAGGTCGATAGTGTCGCTGTCATTTCCCTTACCAGGCCCGCCGGCTACGATAATCGGAACCGGTGCAGAAGCCGTGATATCACGAAATGCTTCCACATCACCACAATAGTTTGTTTTGATGATATCTGCGCCTATTTCCATACCAATGCGTGCGGCGTGGGCGATAGCGTCCGCGTCGTAGAATCTATCGCCGGGAGGCATCATTTCGGCTACAACCGGCATCTCGTATCGTGCGGCTGAATCAATCAGTGACGCAAGCCAGCGATATATCTCGATGTCCCCGGAACGGCCGAAAAAGACAGAGACCGCCAGGGCGTCCGCATCCATCCGCAGTGCTGTTTCCAGGGAAGCAATAGGCGTTTCCTGAGTTCCTTGCTCACTCAACCCGGCCGTGAGACTGACCCGTAAAACAATACCGGTAGATGGCGGCACTATTGGGGCTACGCGCCGGTAAAAACCAGGGGAAAATAGAAGAGCATTTGCCCCTCCGGCGATCACCGCTTCGACGATAGCCCGCGGCCGGTGAATCCCTTGAACCGGGCCTAGCCAACCCCCATGATCCAGCGGGGATAGCAAACAACGCTGTTGTGGCCCAACTAAAAGGCGGCTGAGCCGTCGGTTTTTGCCAGTCATAATACTTTCTCCTTATTAATCAAATTTAGACTCCAACAGTTTTTTTAAGGATTCGATAGTTGATCGATCCAATTATTTATTACAAGGCCTCAATTTCGGCAGCGAATGCCGGAAAATTGGCGGATGCTGCAAAATCCGCAAGAACTCGATAAGATTCGTAGAGTGGATTATAAGTAGCTGTTTGTTCCGATCTAGGAACGACAATTCTGGGTTCTTCGTAAAAAGTACGCAGAAGCGCTTTATCAAAACTGATCGCCGGTTCCAAAGCCTGAGTGCAGTAAGCATACAACGGGCGCGTCACGGTTTCTTGCTCAGAATAGATGACCACTGGCAGCTGGCAAACATCAGCAATTATTTGTGGCCAACCCCTTGTTCCTGCTCCACCACCTGAGAGAGCTATTTCACTGATTTCTACACCTAGTTCCTCGCTGATTTCGATCAACTGGCGCAAGCTGTATGCAACACCTTCCATCACAGCACGCATCATGTGCGCGCGATTATGAGCCAATGTCAGCCCGTAGAATCCACCTCTTAATGAGTCATTCCAATAAGGGCTCCTTTCACCTGCCAGGAATGGTAAAAACAGTAAACGTTCTGCGCCTGGAGCCAGCTTTTCTACTGCTATAAGTATGTTTTCCAGCGGCGTTCCTTCATCGAAAAGTGATTTCCAGGCCCATGTCAGTGCTGCACCGCTTGTTGACAAGACGCCGTTAATCAAGTGATAAGGGGGTACATAGATTTTATACAACCGGCTTTGGGCATCCTGGAAAGATTGATCGTTTTTCAGGGGAGATGCGACCATGCAGGAGCTCCCGAGGCTGCACGTCATACGACCCGTTTTTGGAGGTGCGGCGGCAAGTAAAGAAATCATATCCCCCGCACCGACAATGACCATCGCCTTTGCGGGTAGCCCAAATTGACGCGCAATATCCGGCAGCAGCGAACCGGCATTATCTACTGCAGAGCGTATGGGCGGCAATATGGCCGGATCAATTCCGGTGGGGGTAAGCCGCTCCACAGCCCAAATTCCTTGCTCCATGTCCAATAATGCTGCGCCATAGGCTTCGGTAGCATCGGTAAACCGTTTTCCGGTCAGGCGATATCGTAAATAATCCTTGGGCCACAGTATGGTTTGAATATTGGCTGTTACATCCGGCTGGTGGCGAGCCAACCATAAAAGCTTGGGTAAGGTGTAAGTGGAATTAAGCTGGTTAGGCGGGAGACCCAGATCGCGGTTTAATTCGGCCGTTTCCGGTACTGCGCGCCTATCCAACCATAGGATCGTTGGCGGTAGCACATCCCCTGCCTTATCCAGCAAAATCGGCGTGTGCATCTGGCCGGTTAGGCCGATCGCCTTGATGTTCCCCATTTCAAAATTGTTGTCTCGAAGGTCGGTTAAGGCGGTTCCCAATGCGGCCCACCAATCTTCGGGGTTTCCTTCCGCCCAGCCGGGCTGGGGGGTTTGATAGTCATATTGGCTCCTGGTGACGGCTAACACACGCCCACGTTCATCATACAGCACAGCCTTGAGTGCTGATGTCCCGGCATCAATGGCTAATATAGTGGGGTTTTGTGGCAAATCATTCATTCCAGCAGCCGGCGATTTCCTGTAGTTATTGACAGCTCTAGGGGTTAATCTCCATCATGACTTTCAACCCCTGGGCGTTCTTAACAATCTCAAAACCTTTACCCAACTCTTCCAGAGGCAGCAGGTGGCTGATTAAGCTCTCAGTATTTACATGACCGTCCTCTATCAACTTAAGTGACTGGAAATTATCTTGCGGCGTGCTGTCGGCCGATCCGGTGAGAACATACTCTTGATAATGAATAAGATTCGGATCGATGTGGAGTTCGTCCTTTGGATAAATTCCCGCGAAGATATTTAATCGACCTGCCGGGGCGAGCATGGGCAGGGTTTGTTCTACTAAACGCGCTGAACCCACGGCGACAACCCCCGTATCTGCTCCCCAACCATCGGTTACCTCTTTAACAGAAGCAGCTACGTCGGTTTCTTGGGCATTTACCGCCCAATCAGCCCCCAGTTCCTTAGCCTTATCGACCCGAGCTTGAATCAGATCAACAGCGATAGTTTTGGCGCCAAAACTGCGTGCTACCTGCATATGCATGAGGCCAATCGGGCCCAGACCCACTATTATTTGGACCTCGCCCGGTTTGACATGAAGGCCATTTTGTCCCCGTACCACGCAGGCTAATGGTTCCATAAATGCGGCGGCCTTCAAGCTTGTTTCTGGTTGAAGAGGATAAATATTACTCTGCGGGATACGGATATAGTCGGCGTAGCCGCCTCCATACTGCTGGTAAATGGGGTGTTGGCAGCGGTTCGAAAGCCCTCGGCGGCAGGCTGCACAACGGCCGCATTTGACTATGAAATCTGCGGCGACCGCCTGGCCGACCTCCAAATACTTGACATTTGAGCCAATCTCGGCCACTTTGCCCACGCACTCATGGCCTAAAACCCGCGGAAAAGCTACTGAAGATTTTCCGGTAAAAGCGCGTACGTCCCAGGGACATATGCCGGTATAGGCTACTTTTACAAGGACGTCATCGTCGCCGACTTCAAAGATCGGCCGTGTGCGCATTTCTAACTGTCCTGGTTCCTCACACCACATCTGGCGCATTTCTTGTTCTTTTATCATGGTAATCCTTTTAGTTATTCGTTTAGATTTAACTTGGTTTTTCTAGTACTGAATCAGACTTGATCAAAAAAGATCAAAATCTGGAATTAACCCTTCGTTGCTCCCATTGTCAGTCCCTGGACGAAATAGCGATTTAAGAAAAGGGAAATAATCACAGCCGGAACAATTGCAAAAAGACTGGTCACCGCCATATGCCCCCAACTTATTTCCGAGGCGCTAAAACTGGCTAAAATACCTAAAGGTATGGTTTTGGTAGATGGTGAAGTTAGCATTAAAGCAAATAGGAAATCATTCCACGAAAAGATGATGCAGTAGAGGGCGGCGGCGATAATTCCGGGAATAGATAATGGCAGAGCTACCTGGAAGAAGGATTGCCAATGAGAAGCCCCATCTACCAAAGCGGCTTCCTCCATTTCCTGCGGCACACCTTGAAAGTAACTACGCATCATCCACACAACGAATGCCGCGTCAAACGCGGTGTCGAGTAGAATGACTGCTAAGTAAGAACCTAACAGATGAAGATCGCGCATGATCAAATAAAAAGGGATCAGCATTGCAATGGGCGGGATCATCAACAGCAGTAAAAAGAAATAAGAGGATAAATTGATGAATTTCGTTTTACTGCGTGCGATAGCATAGCCGGCCGGCACTCCCAATGCCAGGGATAACAACGTTGTCCCGGTGGTGATGATGATGCTGTTCATCATGAATCGCCCGGTCTTGGTTTCGGTAAGCACCTGTTCGAAATTTCTTAGTGTGTAATCAAAGAAGATCCACTTCGGTGGAATCGCGAAAGCATCCCGCCCAAATTTGAATGCGGTCGTAACCAGCCAAAAGATTGGCATCATGAAGAAAAAAATGACCAGAAGAATCAAGATTTCCTTCAGTACTTTTTCCCAGGTAGGTGTCTTCATGAATAAGTCCTGTTAGATCGGCCGTTCAAAGCTGCTGTCTTTCCAATACGATCACGTATATCACGGAGATGATCGCGACAATGATTAAAAGAATATTGGCCAGTGAGGCCGCGTAACCCATATTAAAAAACGTCATACCCACGGTGAAAATGTGGAAGTTGAGGACAGTGGTTTTCGTGCCCGGTCCACCGGCGGTCGTGGCGTAAATAATGTCGAATACCTTAAATGATTGCATTGTGCGTAAGAGTAAGGCGATAAGAAATATAGGCTGCAACAATGGCAGCGTGATGTGCAAAAAGCTTTGCAGTCTCGATGCTCCGTCAACGCGGGCCGCTTCGTAGGGTTCCTGGGGCAAGCTCTTCAGCCCGGCCAGGAAAATCACCATAAGCAGAGGACTCCACTGCCAGATATCGATCAATATAACGGCCGGCATGGCTGTTGAAAGTTCCCCCAAAGGACCTCGGCCGACATCAACTCCCAAGGCTTTCAGATAATAGGGAATGACTCCGAAATCCGCGTTGTAAAGAGACTTCCAGATCAGGCCGACTACAAGTGGTGGAATGGCCATGGGAATGAGTAAGAATGCACGGGTAATGTGAATGCGCCGTGATTCATCAGTAAGCAGCAGTGCCATTCCCAAACCAACAACTATTTCTAAAGAGACTGTACCAATGACAAATATCAGCGTATTTATTAGGGCTTTCCTGATATCCTGATCATGAATTGCATCCAGGTAGTTGGTCAGCCCGACAAACGTTCGCACTTGATTTGGATCTGTCAGCCGGTATTTAAAAAAGCTGATATAGATGGAGAAAAGGAGTGGGTAGATTGCAATAGCCACTACAAAGATTAGGAGTGGCGCTAACATCCAAAAATAATTCCACTCCTTAGTGGAGTACCGCCCGGCGAAAACCCTTTTCATAAGTAGCAATGGTCGTAGACAGAGGTGCAAAACTGCACCTCTGTCTTGTTTAACCTAGGAGGCTATTTATTGTAATGCGGCTTCTACTTGTGCTTGCGCGCTATCCAAAGCTTCCTGAGCGGTGACTTCGCCAACCAGGAAAGAGTTAACGGCCGTTCCCAGTGCATCCTGAATGATGCTGTACTCTGGAATCCGTGGTCGATAATCCCCATCTCCCTTCTCGAACGCTTCAAGAAGGATTGGGAACCATGGATATTCGGCATTCAGGTCAGGATCTTCGAGCGTGCTGCGGCGGATCGGCGCCCCATCGTTACGGACCCAGTCTTTTTGGACTTCAGGGCTGGTGATCCACTTAATGAATTCCCATGCTGCGTCCGGTGCATCACTATCAGCATTAATCCCGATGCCCCATCCGCCAAAGCCGTATTTCGGCTCCATTCCTTCGGCAACAGGAGCAAGCGTGATATCCACCTTGCCAACGATATTTGAAATTTCCGGATTCTCGTAACCGGCGCGAGCGATGCTCCACCCTTCCATTAAGGCGACATTGCCGCTGCGGAAGGCAGTTTCTCGCTGGTCCCACCAGTAATCAGTAGCTCCGGGCGGTGCATAATTAAAGAGCGAACCGAAGAATTCCAGGATTGCCACATTTTCAGGTGTGTTCAGAGCTGGATTGCCCTCTTCGTCGAGAATGGTGCCTCCATGCTGCTGCACCCAGGCCATATAATCCTGGGCAACGGCCGAACCCTTTGCGCCAAGCAGTGCGATGCCGTAGAAATCATTTTCGGCATCAGTCAGAGCTTCGGCTGCAGCCAGAAGTTCTTCCTGTGTGGCCGGTGGGGCAATGCCTGCTTCTTCAAGGATGTCCTTCCGGTAATTGAGCACATTCGCATAGCCTGCTAATGGATAGGCCCAATGCTGGCCTTCCCACTCGCCTTGGGTCCAACTGACAGGCATGATGTCGTCTAATGCCAGTTCATCTTTATCCCGCTCCATGTACGTATCGAGTGGAAGCGTGTATTCGTTGGCCGCATACTCGCCGCTCCAGACGATGTCCATGGTCATCAAATCGTAGTTACCGGTTCCGGCTACAAAATCGGCCGTTAGCTTCTGATAAAGATCAGTGTAGCCTAACTCATCCATTGTAACTTTGATGCCGGTTTCTTCTTCAAATTTGGGAATAAGTGCGCGAAAGGCACTTATATATTGATCGGTCATCGAGGCAAGAACGAGCTCTGTACCCGCATACGGCTGCTCTACAACCTCTTCTTCCATAGGTTCTGCAGCTTCCTCCACCGGTTCCACTGCTTCCTCTTGAACAGGCTCAGCAGCCGCTGCGGTTGGTTCTGTTTCTACAACTTCGGCCGTTCCGCCGCTGCATGCCGCAAGCATCAAGGCTAGCAGTATAAAGCCGGTTACTCCAATAAAAAATCGTTTTCTCAACATTGTTTTCTCCTCATATGAAAAACTATCGATTGTCACCAGGGTGCGTGCTTCCTAAGAAGACAAAGATTAACTTAGAACGAACCGCTTTATTATTGTTGAATCACACCTCCTTTTCTAGAAAGATTTCAACTATTTATTTGGGAAATTAGCATGGATACTTACTGAAAAATCCAAAACCCCTTGGATTTAACGTTCAAGATAAAGCGTGTGTTTGTAGCGATCGCCACGATTGAATACGAGATGGTATTCAACTGGAGTATTGAATTGATCTCGTACGACACCTTCTAACAGCAACAGCGGAGCTCCTAGTTTGACTTGAAGTTTTTGCGCTAAATCTTCATCGGCAGCAATTGCCTGAATTGTCCTACGGGCATCGTGTAAAACAATTCCTTTTCCTTCCAGCAAAGCCCATAAGGAACCAGTTGGAGCCAGCTCTCGTGCTGTTATTGAGATAGAAGAAGGTATGCGCAGGTAAGAAAGGTTCAGAGCAATAGGCGATTGTTCGCTTAAGCGCAGTCGCTCGATATACAAAATCTCTGTTCCTTCTTCGACTTCCAGATGCCCGGCCACTTCGTCGTACGCCGGCTGGCGTCTCAGGGCCAATAATTCGGTCGTCGCCAGGTGTGCCTGTCCCTTGAGGTCCTCGGTAAAACTGGTTAAGTGCGTTAGTTCCGGGCTGAACATGGGGCCATCTTGAATAAAGGTCCCTTTTCCTGAGACGCGATAAATCTGGCCGGACTGTTCCAGTTCTGACATAGCCCGGCGTACCGTTATGCGGCTGACGCTGTATTGATCGATGAGCTGTAATTCAGTTGGTAGTGGTGTACCTGGCTTAAACTCCCCGGCCTTTAAGCGCGCTTGTATTTCCTGCATGAGTTGATGATATAACGGTAATGGGGAGGTTCTATCCAGGGCTGTCATGATCGTTAAATTAACTCACTATAGAGTATAACGTTATAACATTATAACCACGATTCATAATACTCTTGATTGAATGAGATGTCAAGGATCAAAATGAGAATTTCAGAGTTATGGGGACCTTTTTTAAATACCTATGATTGGCCGGCGTAAGGCCTGCTTAAAAACTTCCCCCAGCCCTGCGGCCCAACGAATTCGCCGTCCTGCACCATGATTTGCCCGCGTACCAGCGTTATTTGCGGATAGCCCCGTAAGGAAAATCCTTCGTAGGGCGTGTAGTCGACATTTTCATGCAGCATATCGGCCGTTATGGTCACTTCCCTCTCGTGATCAAAAATTACGATGTCGGCATCCGCTCCGGGCATCAGGGATCCTTTCCTGGGATAGAGGGCGAAGATTTTAGCCGGTGCGGTGCAGCAAACTTCAACCCAACGGTTAAGCGATATCCGATTTTGCCTGACCCCATAAGAGTAGAGCAGCGCCAGGCGCGATTCAATGCCTGGTAACCCATTGGGTATTTGGGTGAAGTCATTGTAATCTAGATCTTTTGTGCCTTGATAGAAAAATGGGCAGTGATCGGTACCCACGCTGTTCAGATGCAGTTCTGCCAGGCTATCCCATAATGCTTGTGGATTGCCCTTAGGACGGAGTGGTGGGGAGCAAATGTATTTTGCGCCTTCGCGACCCGGGCGTTCATATTCGGCGTCTGTTAACAATAAGTATTGTGGGCAGGTTTCACCATAAGCGATTTGTCCGCGTTCCTGAGCTGCCTGAACCGCTTTTGCGCCAGCTTGCGTGGATACATGCACGACATAGATGGGACAGCCGGCGATCTCTGCTAAAGCGAGGACGCGATTAATGGCCGTCCCTTCCACAATGGATGGGCGGGAACGAGGATGATAACGAGGACCGGTCTTGTCCGCCGCTAGAAATTGCTTTTGCAGGCGGTCCACAATGTGGCGGTTCTCCGCGTGCACAATCAGCAAGCCATTCACCGCCCGTACAGCCGACAATGCCTCAAGCATTTCGTTATCATCGAGGTAAAATCCATCATAGATAGTATAGGTTTTGAAGGAGAAACATCCGGCATTAAACGCCTCGGGAATTTGGGCCAGGGTATCCGCATTAACTTTGGCTATCGTCATGTGTAACCCAAAATCGATAACCGCGCGGCCGTTTGCCTGTCCTTGACGCAGTCGCAGTGCTTCCACTAATTTTTGTTCCCCTTCCGGTTCAACAAAATCGATGATGGTAGTTGTACCACCATATGCGGCAGCGATGGTTCCCGTTTCAAAATTATCACTGGAAACGGCCGTGCCTTGCGGCATTTCGAGATGAACATGCGGATCCACCGCCCCGGGTAAGACCAGTTTTCCGCCGGCGTCGATCATTTGCTTTCCACGGAGCCCGCGGCCGAGGACTGCAATCTTGCCATCCACAATGCCTATGTCCGAGATAAAAATCTCCGATGCTGTTACCAGAGTCCCTCCGTGGATGACAAGATCAAAATTCATGAGGGGGTCACATCACTCAACTGGTCGCGGAGCCATGCAGGGGGAATTGGAAAACTACGGCAGCGCACGCCGCAGGCATGAAATACAGCATTGGCAATTGCCGGTGTTGTGGCAATCATAACCGGCTCGGCCAGGTTCTTTGCTCCAAAGGGTCCAATGGGAAAAGTCGTTTCCACAAACGTACTCTCAATCTCCGGAACATCCAGTGAAGTTGGGATGTGATACTGGTTTAGATTCTTTTTCTGCGGATAACTGTCCTTGTAACTAAACCCTTCGGTCAACGCATAACCGAGACCCTGGGCAATACCACCAAGCAGCTGCCCTTTTGCGCCATTGGGGTAGATGATTTGTCCGCCATCATGCGCCGCCCATATTTTATTCACCGTCACGTCGCCCGTTTGTCTATTTACCGTGACATCGGCGATCTGCGCACCATAGGAATACGTAGAATAAGGCACACCGCTTCCAGTGGCTAAATCCCAATGAATCTCCGGCAGCTGCCAGTATCCTCGTGCCGAGAGCTGTAAACCCATGGCAAAGGCGTGGTCGATAACCGCTTCCAGGCTCACTGGAATTTCACTCGGACCAATAACAGTCTCGTCTTCCCAAAAAAGCTGTTCCGTAGAGCAGCTAAGTAAATCGGCCGCAGCCAGCTGCAGCATATTTTTAATTTTCTCAGCGGCTACTCGAGTCGCATTGCCACCTACTATGGAAGCACGCGAGGCGACTGTGGGTCCGGTTTCTAAGGCAGTGTGCGTGTCCGGACGGAGCATTTGAATACGTCCGGGAGATACACCCAGTGTCTCTGCGGCTACGAGCGTAAAGACAGTGCGACTGCCCTGTCCATAATCCGTTAATCCCGACTGCAAGGTGATTGTATGGTCCTGGTTGACTTGTAAGGTAGCACGGGCATAATCCAATCCCTCACCCCCAAGACCTGAGCCGTGGAAATAACAAGCCACACCGATACCTTGCACCAGATCGGAATGAAGATTGCTTTTAGGGTAATCCTCACGTTTTGTAGACCAATCAGATTGCTTACGAACCCATTCCAGGCATTTCTGGAGGCCGGATTCATATTCGATGGTGTTGCCTGTAAATGCTTTATCATCCTGTTGCAAAATGTTTTGCAGCCGGAATTCGATAGGGTCTTCATCGGCAAGATAAGCCAATTCATCGATTGCGATTTCTGAAGCAGCGGCGGACTGGGTGTTCCCAAACCCCCGAAAAGCCCCGGAATAGCCGTTGTTCGTATAGACTACCTGAGTGTCAACATGCGCTGCCTCATATCGATAAGTTCCCAGGGCGTGCATACTGGCTCGCCAGGCTGCAAGAGTCGTCATCGAGGCAAAGGCGCCGCTGTCGGCCAGGATCGCAGCTTTACCTGCGCGCACCTTGCCTTCGTTATCCATGCCAATCGTTAAGCCGATTTGCATCGCTTCACGTTTGTAAGAGCTCTTAAGGGACTCTTCACGCGTGAGCAAGAGTCGAACCGGCCGTTTAGTCATCAAGGCCAGGCGAGCTGTTATGCCAGTCAATTGATAAACGATATCATCCTTGCCGCCGAAGGAGCCGCCCACCGGTGGTTGAATTATCCGTACCTCATCCTCGGCCAGCCCAAGGATTGCGGAGGCGTTGCCACGGTTGATATGAGGGGATTGGTCATTGGCGAAAATTGTAACCCCACCGTCCGGTTCCGGAATAGCCAATGCTCCTTCCATTTCCAGGTAAGCATGATCCTGGTGTTGGAAATAGTAAATTTCATCCAAAACTGTGGCGCATTCGGCAAGGATAGGCTCGGGGTTGCCATTTCGCACGATGAGGGTTTCGCAAAGATTACCCGAATCTTGAGGAGGATCCAGGGGTATGAGCGGAGCGTCGGCATCAAGCGCGTGCGCTGGATCGGATACGATGGGCAGTTTCTCCAGCTCAAGTCGGATAGCCCTAACCCCTTTTGCTGCCGCTTTTTCTGTCTCCGCGGCAACGGCCGCAACGGGTTCTCCTACGTAGCGGACCTTCTGGTGAGCCAGAACGAAGTCGTCCTTAATCGGCCAGCCGAAGGCGCCGTTATCGGGAAAATCGGCGCTGGTAATAACGGCCTTAACTCCTGGTACGTTCAAGGCGGGTTCAGTATTAATTTGGCTAATGAGCGCATGAGGCAGCGGGCTCAGGAGCAGCTTGACGTGCAGCATGCCATCCAGGACCATATCCCCCACATACTTTGTCCTTCCCAACACTTTATCCAGTCCATCAACTGCTTGCACGTTAGGATTACCCACATGTTGTAAAGTATTGTTCATGATCCCTCCTTTGCCTGAGCGCGGTTCCTGGCGGTTGCTTCAATTGCATCAACAATCTGCACATAGCCCGTACAGCGGCAGAGGTTGCCGGAAATCGCCTGTCGAATTTCAAGTCTGCTAGGAAATGGATTGTTTGCCAGCAGCTCTTCACCGGCCATGACCATGCCCGGGATGCAGTATCCACACTGCACCGCACCATGTTCGAGAAAGGATTGCTGCAAATCGTTTGGTTTGCCGTCCGGAGCGGATAAGCCTTCGATGGTAAGAATCGTTGTTCCTTCTAGGCGATCCGCGGCGATGGTGCAGGAGTTTTGGGCTTCGCCATCGATGATGACCTTACAGGATCCACAGGAACCAATCTCACAGCCTGGTTTTGATCCAGTTAGGCCGAGCTCATCCCTTAAGACATCGAGCAGAACGGTTTTGGGCGGTACGTCAATAGTAATTGGCTTGTAATTTAACGTGAATGATATCTTCATAACTCTTGAATTATGATACCCCGGAAACAACTTGTTTCCGGGGTAAACTAGTTGGTTTGATTACATTAAGAGACTCATGACAGCTTTTTGGGCGTGAAGGCGGTTTTCCGCTTCATCAAACACAGCCGAACGCCATCCCGGACCTTCCGTTTTATCGATTACGTCGTTGTTAACTTCATAGCCACGATCGGCCGGGAGACAATGCATGTAGATAGCATTCTTATTAGTCAGGTCCATTAACTCCGAAGTCGTTTTCCAATCTTTATGCTGATCGAAGATTGCCTGGGCTGCGGCTTCGTCGTCATTCCCAACAGGTGGCTTAAAGAATACCGTGGGGCACCACGCCTTGGGATATACGACATCAGCCCCTTCGAATCCATCCTTGAAATCATGCGTGATCCGGAAGGAACCGCCTTCATTATCGGCATATTGTTGGCATTGATTGATGATGTTCGGGTCAAGCTCCATTCCTTCGGGGTGGGCTAGGGTTACATTCATGCCCATCATCGTCGCATATAAGATAGCGGACTGTGGCACAGCACGTGGTTTATGGACGCTGGGCGAATAGGCCCAGGACATGGTGAAATTCACGCCTTCAAACCCGCCGAAATACTCTTTGACAGTCAGCATGTCGGCCAGCCCCTGGAATGGGTGGTAAACATCATCTTCCATATTTAAAATCGGAATGTCGGCCCAGCGGGCAAATTCTTGCAGAAGAGCATGGGCCCCGCCATATTCCCAGTCCACGGGATCACCATAACAGCGAATGGATATGGCCTGTCCCATGCGATCCAGGACGCGAGCCACATCAGAAACACGCTCTGTGCTGTAAGCGACCTCTTTCCCCTCTAAGGCGGGTGTATAAATTTTGCTGGGGTCAAGATAATGGGCATGCCCACCCAACTGTGTCATTCCCGCTTCAAAGGAGTTCCGCGTGCGTAGTGATTGATTGTAAAAAATCATGAAGAGCGTTTTTGCCCGCAGCAGGTGATCGTGATAGATCCCCATGGCGGTTTGCCTCTTCAACTCCTCGGCGACCGCCAGGATTGACTTGATCTCCTGAGGGGTATAATCGGTTTCGGCGAGGAAGTCACGTCCCTTAAACCCAGTTGTTTTCATAATCTGTTACCTCCGTAAAAATCTTAATAATATTTGATTAAACCGGCTTATGCCGGCTTGATCTCTAACTGATCGCAATCGGCCGTCGCTGTGGATTTCAAACCTTCTCCCACATGCGTTTGGCATTCTCATGGACGCGGGTGCGCATTTGCCCAAGGTCTGCATCAAGGACGATGCCCTCGCGTACACGCCATTTTCCGGCAACCATGACATCGCTGACATGGCTGTGATTGCGCCATAGTAATAACTGTTCATATAAATTATGTCCGGCGATGGGCGATGGTAGGTGGGCATCAATGAGCTGTAAATCAGCCGCCCAGCCTGGTTCCAAACGGCCGACATATGGCCTATCCATTGCCTTCGCGCCTCCTTCGGTGGCCATATACCACACCTCGTGGGCAGGCATCACTTGGGGATTTTGATGATTGGCCTTATGGATGAGGAAAGCGCCGCGCATCACTTCGAAGAAATCATTGATATAACCGTCAGAGCCTAATCCAAGGGTGACGCCGGCAGCGATTTGTTCCGGTATCGGAGCGATACCCCCACCCACTTCACAATTGCTGAGCGGCATATGGGTTACTTTGATCCCTTTTTCAGCGATAATGACCCTTTCCCTCGCTGAAAGCTGGACACATTGCGAAGCCATCATTCTTGGTCCGGTTACGCCCAGTTCATCATAATATTCGAGGGTTCGTTTCCCAAAATGTTCAAGCGCATATTCAGGTTCATGGATGCCCTCATTACAATGCATATGCGTGAGAACATTACGTTCGGCACCTAGTTCAAATGCCTGGCGAATGATATCGGCCGAACAGGTAAATGTAGTATGGAAGCACATCAACCCTTGCACCAAGCCCCCTTCTTTTTGGCAGAGGTCGATGAAATTTGCATTTTCCTTTAGGCCGAGTTGGCCATTTTGCGGGCTGACTCGTTCCGTGGCCTCAAAGGAAAGCGTTCCTCTCATACCCCGCCGCTCCACCACTTCTTTTTGAGCCAAAAGCGCGTCCGGGATAGCGAAAGGCGCTTCCAGGCAGTCATAAAACGTGGTAATGCCGCTGCGAAGCATTTCTGCACAGACCCAATCAGTCGCTGCGCAAATCATCTCTGTGTCTAGAGCATCTTCAACCAACGGCCACCAGAAATCATTTAGAAATGACCAAAAACCAGAAGGAGCATTGGCGAGTGGAATGCCATGCGCAAGGACGCCGTAAAGATGAACATGAGTGTTCACAAAGCCGGGGGCTAGAATTTGGTTGGGCCTGTCCAGAACGTGGTCATCGTGGAATTTTTCCCGCAGCTCGGCATTGGGTCCAATGGCATCAATCTGTTCATTGATGATTCGTACCCCCCAGTCTTGTAGAGGAGGTTCGCCGGGCCTGGCTATTAAGAATTGTGGCAGGATGAGTGTATTTGTCATGATCCTTGGCCTTCATAGATGATTTGAATACGGCCGTCTCGTTTCGCTCCGCCCTTCTCGTTGACGCCGCCGTTTTCACTGATATAAGCAACCAGTTCATGGCGTAGGAAGAGATGCGTGTCCCGATATGCCAGCTGGTGAATATCCATAAGTGGAATATCTAATGTGCGCATCGCGTATTTTTCCCAAGTAGCGGCAGGCTCGCGGACAAAGCTGGTGCATACCATTCGAAAAGATATATCCAACTGCTCTTCCAGGGGAATGCCGTTGACCATAATCTCGCGTACACACATTCCCGTTTGGCAGCCATCTATCTCAACCTTATATCGTATTTGATGGCTGAAATGAAGGAAGCCGCGTTCCGTGTGGGGTTCTCCAGGCAAATCAAGCCGGTGCGCATTGTCCCGGATGAGCATTTTTAGCTGCTCGCCTGTAATCCAGATGATGCGCAGGACGTCCGCAAAGGGCATTATTCTGAACCACGCTCCAAATGTCAGTTCATTTTCGGGTAATCCGCTGCGGACGACGGAGCTGTCCACAATGGCAAAGTCAGCGGCAACGCCCTGAGCGTGGCAGCGTGCGACCAGGGCGTCGGCAATAAAATTGGCTAATGCGGATTCGCCTGTAGCGAATTCATTGCGCACAGCATAGGTGCTGAGGTCGGGATGGCTGATAACCTGCCCCAAGCTGCGGGTAAAGAGCGGCCGAGCCATTTCCAGAAGAGGCCGGACAGATTCTCTTTCGAATGTTTCATCTACGGGCAAATTAGCGGTTTGACTGAGACGGGCGTGTGAAACGGCCGGTTTTCCTCGGTGAAATGTGATATCTACTTCCCCCAGGTACCGGCCAAGAGTTCCTGCTTGCACGATAGGAATACCGTTGACGATATTGTCAACTGCTAATCCTTGCTCGTTAAGAATCGTGTGGGTATGACCTCCAACAATCAAGTGAACCGAGCCGGGAGAAAAACCGCGGGCGAGTTCCCGGTCACCGACAACGCGGACTGAGGCCGAACCCGAAGATAGATTGTTGCCAAGATGGCTGAGAATGATGAGAACATCACATAAGGGTCTCAAGGCCGGTAGTATGTTGTTAATTACCAGCAGGGGGTTGGTGATTTGCGGATTGGTATTAAGAGAATGGCGAATCGGGGCTGGGGTAGATAACCCGATGATGCCGACGCGAATGCCTTTTGTGACAAGTATCACAGCCGGATAGTAGAGCCCGGCCAATCTTCGACAGTTAATAAGGTTGGCCGACAGTATGGGAAATTGCGCGTCTTTCAGGATGGCCTGTGAAAGGACTTCCGTTCCCAGATCAAAGTCGTGATTGCCCAGGACAGCGACGTCTATTCCCGCGGCTGAATAGAGACGGTACCCGGCATGCAAAGCAAATGAGTCGGGATTGTCGCCCATTAATTCGTCGAAAATAGCGCCGACCAGATCATCGCCGGCGGACATGGCGAGAACGGCCGTATTAGGGTCATCCCTGTAGCGGAGGCGAACTTCGCGTAAACGGCTGACAAAGCGTGACAGTATAGGCTGATCGCCATTTGCCGTGATCTGGGCGATGTGACCGTGCAGGTCGTTGATATGAAATATTTTTAAGTGGCAGTTACAAAGATCGAGATCAGCCCGCGGTGGGGGCAGCAAAACGCCTTCGGCGGGTATTATTTCCTCTGCCGAAGCTATAGTGGGATCTCCTTTTACTAAAAATAACCGGCTGTCATCCGCACCATGTGGATTCGCGCGCGCCTCATACAGACGCAGAGGTCCCGAGAACACCGATCTTAATTCTCTCCCCAATCGGCAAAGGCATCGACAACCGGCTTAATGTCTTCCATCATCGGGTAGAGGATGGGACAGGTGACTCCGGCATCGATATACTCGGCCACTTTTGCCTGGCACTCGCCCGTTGTGCCTACAGCCATTACATTACGTACAACTTCATCAGGGATGACGGCGCTGGCTCGAATGTAGTCTTCTTCCGTGGCCGGCCAGCCCATGATCGACTGCACTTTTTCCAAAAGCTCCTCACTTACCCCGCTGGCCTTCATAATATGTGGCTCAGTAGCCAGATAATAAGCAACCAATTTCTTGCCCTCAGCCATGGCCGCGGCAGGGTCCTCGTCTGAAAGACAGCAGACCAGTAATTCCGGTCGATCAACATCAGCCAGCGTTTTCCCCGCTTTCTTAGCGCCTTTCTCCACCAACTCAACCGCTTTGCGGATGTAATCCACGGAGACAACATAATTCAGCACCACGCCATCACAAATTTCACCGGTCATTTCCAGCATCTTAGGCCCGGTGGCGCCGATGTAAATCGGGATGTCCCGGGGAGAAGTGTCCCCAAACGCAACATCCAGCCTGACCCTATCCAGGTGTACGAATTCACCCTGATAGGTGACCTCTTCCATTGTAAATAACTGGCGAATTGCCTCAACATGCTCGCGCATCGCTGCTAAAGGTTTTCTCCGGTCAACGCCGACCCGGCCGGCAATAGGTTCCCACCAGGCGCCTAAACCAAGCATAACCCGACCTTGCCCATCTACCTTACCACCCAATTCCCACATCGTACTCCAGGTGGCGGCAATCACGGCCGGATTCCTTGTCCAGATTGGCAAAACACCGGAACCGATGCGTAAACGCTTTGAATAAGTCAGAAATGCACTCATCATCACGACGCAGTCACGAGCTAGCCTGGTATCTGCTTGCCAGATTTCGCTGAATCCCCGTTCTTCCGCATAGCGAGCTATTTCTAGCTCATATTCAATGCTGTGTTTATCTTGCATATAGAGAGCAAAGCGTGCGGACATATAATTCTCCTTTCCCGGTGCTAAATTTTTTCTTTCCGAAATTATTTAACGATTGAGCCTGACCTACCTTTACGCTAGTTATTAAATATACGCATTCAAATCCACATCTGGGTAATGAATACGGTCTCCATAATTTCGATGCTCTGGTTTATATGTTGCGTCAATACCAATTTTTGTGTGGATACCCCGTGCGTCGGCTGTCGGATCCATTTCGTGCCCCTGGCTGCCGGGAACGACGAAAAAATCCTTCCCCCAATCAACACGGTTTGTTAAGGACCACAACATGTCGGAAGGATCGTAAATATTCACATCGGGATCCACAATAATTACTGTCTTGATATTGACATGCGCTGTGAAGGCCGCCAGGGCGACATTTTTTGCTTCTCCTGGGTTGCTCTTCTTTATTTGTACGATCGCTAAAAAACCGTTGCCGTAAGGGGGAATATGCAAACCGGTGACATTTTGACTCACATGACGAACAAAGCGCAGCAGCAGCGGCTCTCGAGGAAGCACATTACCGATGTAAATATGTTCGTTGTGTCCGGGGATGATGGTTTGAAAAATAGGGC
The DNA here is from genome assembly GCA_046259485.1 of Promineifilaceae bacterium (SeqCode). Lineage (GTDB taxonomy): Bacteria > Chloroflexota > Anaerolineae > Promineifilales > Promineifilaceae > JAACFF01. Next base: position 70,725 of record JBJYWP010000160.1, read on the forward strand.
TGTCCCGATAGGAAACTGTCGACACTTTAAACACGGGGCTTGACCACAGCTCTCCATAATAGCCGTGAAATTCAGCCAGAGGACCTTCCTTCCGCCGTTCACCCGCTGCCAGATACCCTTCAATAACAATCTCGGCCAGGGCGGGGATATTTAGATCGACTGACACGCCGCGGCAAATTGGAACACCCTCTCCTCGGATTGCGCCGGCGATGTTCAGCTCGTCATCATCATAGCGAGCTCCGGCGGCGATGCTGATCGCCGGATCGACACCAATGGCGACGGCAATTTCGAGTGGCTCAGCTTTTGCTTCCTGCCGTCGAAAGAACTGCATGACATGACGCCACTCGTTGACATTAAAACCTAAAGTGCGCGGGCCTAAGACCTGCATGCGATTGTAGGAAAGGTTCCCACGGCCGTTTATCGGATCCTTAGAAATCGTGATACCGCCGGTAATAAAAGGACCACCATCATGCAAACCATGGGTGGGGATCGGCAGACGCTGCAAATCAACGGCATCCTCTTCAACGATATTCTGCTGCCATTGTGCGGACGTCACGATTTGGGGAGCAATTCCCTGCATTGGGTCAAGTGCCTGTTCCATTTTCTCGATTATCTCGGAAACTTCGCATTCGAGAGCTAATGCTGCCAGGGTTGCGCTGCCCACCGCTCCGGCAAATACCGGCCATGTAGAACCCTCCGGCTGCTCAAATAAGACGGCACCACGTCCCTGACGCTGGACAGTCGCCGCCACATTGGCTAATTCATGCACCAGGCTAACGGGCTGACTGACACGAAAAAGCTGTCCGGCATCTTCCAGGACTTCAAGATAACTTCGTAGATCTTGTATTTTCAGCACAGACACGGTTCTCAATGTATGGGTAAACAGACGTGCAACATAAGTAAATATTACAGGCTCATTCAAGGTTAATTTTAGGATTTATCCCTTGATTGTCAACTATAAATAAATAATGTAAAGTATAGTTTAACAGGATTGAAAACTTATGATTGGCATCGAACTAGGTGAACGGGTCAAACAAAGGCGACTTGAATTGGGCATGACTGCCCGTGAGCTGGCACGGCAAACCGGATTGTCTGCCTCTTTTATCAGCCAGGTAGAAAGGGGAAAAACAAATGTCTCCTTGGAATCGCTGCGTTTAATTGCCGAAAAATTGGATGCCTCAATCTTGTATTTCTTATCAGAATCACCTCAAAATTTAAAACCACAAAATTACCGCGAAAACGATCCCCCTGAATTGAATAATTCTGTCATTCAGGTTGCGGAACGGCCCACGTTAACCTTTCCTGACTTGGGCGTTTGTTATGAATTGCTGACTCGAGATTTGAGCCGCAAGATGGAAGCAATGCTCGGCCGTCTCTCTCCCGGCACAGGCAATGTTGCCCGCCGCTTGAGTATGCCAACCGAAGAGTTTATCTATGTTCTATCGGGATCGCTGCGCATTGGTCGAGGCACTGAGAAACACACCCTAAACCCTGGCGATGCCATCTACTTTGAAGGGTATGACCTGTCCGAGATTGTTTGTGCATCGGAAGATGAAGACGCCGTCTGGATTTCCGTCATCACGCCGCCTGCATTTTGATCGCGGAAAATTAGACAAGATCAACTTTGTTAACGCTGAGTAATTACCAGCACGATAACATATTTTGGGAGTTCCATGGATAGTGATAATTTAACCGGCTATTCGCTTGAATTAATGGCCCATCTCTTTCGACAGATGACGTTGGTGCGCGAGTTCGAACTGCGCGCTATTGAAGAGCGCAGAGGGGGACTGATCCCTGGTTTCATCCATTCATGCGTGGGACAGGAAGCCACGGCCGTTGCCGCTTGTGCAGCGCTCGCCCAGGAGGATGTTATTACCAGCACCCACCGCGGGCATGGACATTTGTTGGGTAAGGGGGGCGATCCTAAATTTATGATGGCCGAGCTTGCCGCTCGTTCCAGCGGATATTGTCTGGGACGCGGTGGTTCTCTCCACATCGCCGATTTCGATCTCGGCATATTAGGTGCTAACGGAATAGTCGGTGGTGGATTCCCAATTGCTGTCGGAGCGGCATTAGCTTTCCGAATGCGCGGTGAGCAGCGTGTCGCCCTTACTTTTTTCGGCGATGGGGCGATTAATGAAGGCACGTTCCATGAATCGGCCAATCTGGCCGGGCTATGGAAACTCCCCGTCATTTTCTTTTGTGAAAATAATCTTTATGGTGAAGGAACTCCTCAGCACAAACAGGCGCCTATTGCCGATCTGGCCAATCGTGCCGGTGGATATGGTTTCCCCGGAATTATTGTAGATGGCAGTGATCCCATCGCCATTTACCAGGCGGTGCAGGATGCGCGAGAACGTGCACTTGCTGGTGATGGCCCTTCATTGATTGAAGCAAAGACTTACCGCTTCCGCGGCCATTTTGAAGGGGATCCCCAGGTTTACCGGATTCCGGGAGAGTTGGAGCAATGGCGGGAACGAGATCCGGTACCGGTGTTTAGATCGCGCCTTTTGAAATCAGGTTTGTTTGACGAGAAAACCTTAGCTGAAATTGAGGCCTCTGTCCAAGATCAATTAGATGAAGCAGTTGCCTTTGCTGTTGCCGCTCCTCTTCCTGAAGAGGGGGAAGCGTTGCAGGGGATATATGCTGACACACATGAAGGGCTGGTGTTCTAGTGCACGAAATTAGTTATTCCGAGGCAATCCGCGAAGCAATGAGTGAGGAGATGCGTCGCGATTCCGATACCTTTTTGATGGGAGAAGACGTCGCCGTTTTCGGAGGTGTGTGGGGTGTTTCCGAGGGCATGCTTGCTGAGTTCGGTGAGGATCGTGTGCGTGACACTCCAATCAGTGAAGCGGCTATCATTGGGGCAGGGCTTGGTGCGGCCATGATGGGAATGCGGCCGATCGTCGAGATCATGTTTGGTGATTTCCTGATGTGCGGCGGAGACCAGATTGTAAACCAGGTAGCAAAAGCACGATTCATGAGCGGCGGTAGGGCGCGCGTCCCCTTAACCATCCGCGTGACAACCGGTGCCCCAGGTTCGGCGGCGGCACAACATTCGCAAAGTCCTGAATCATGGTTTATGAACGTACCAGGGATCAAAATCGCTGTCCCATCGACGCCGGCGGATGCGAAAGGTCTACTGAGAACGGCCGTGCGTGGCAGTGATCCCGTCCTCTTTTTTGAACATAAGATGCTCTACAGTGAGGTTGGGCCTGTGTCTGATGATGAGGATTTCTCAGTGCCCTTTGGTAAAGCCGCTGTTGTGCGCGAGGGGAGTGATGTAACAGTCATAGCCGTCAGTATCATGGTTAAAAAGGCGCTGCAAGCGGCCGAACAGTTAGCCCTTGACGGTATCAGTGTCGAAGTTATTGACCCGCGAACACTCGTACCCTTGGATAAAGAGACGCTCATCCAATCGGTGGCTAAAACAAATCATGTTGTAATTGCCCACGAAGCCCATCGCCGGTCCGGTCCGGGAGCGGAAATTGCGGCGATGTTGGCTGAAGAGGCGGTCGAATATCTGGATGGACCGGTCATGCGTGTGGCTGCCAGAAATGTGCCCCTACCTTATAGTCCTGTATTGGAGAACTCTGTCTTGCCCAATGAAGAAGATATTGTATCGGCCGTAAAATTCTTGTTACAACCATGAAAAGTGAGAAGCCATACAAGGTAGTCATGCCCAAGTTGGGCTTGATCATGACAGAAGCCCTTCTGGTTGAATGGTATCAGCAGGACGGTGAATGGATGGAAGCGGGCGAACCATTATTTGCCCTGGAAAGTGATAAATCTACGATCGAGATCGAAGCGCCGGCAAGCGGCTATGTTCAAATTCTTGTCCCCGCGGGACAGACGGTCCCGGTGATGACGCCGGTGGCCATTCTGGCAAAAGAGGCGGGTGATAAGGCTGTGATGAATGAGGTCAATGCCCCATCTGCAATCATTCATGACTCCCCCCAACCACAAACGGCCGCCGGTCTCAAAAATTCACGAGACATTCGGGCAACTCCAATGGCGCGCAAATTAGCGCGTAGCCAGGGAATTGATTTGTCCGAACTGCAAGGAAGCGGCCCGCGTGGGATGATTATTGCAGCAAACCTCCAGCAGAGAATCCAACCACCATCTGTTAAGGCCACGCCGCTGGCCAGAAAGTTAGCCAGGGAATTTGGCCTGGACTTGTTTGAGGTTGTTGGCACGGGAAGAAATGGTTCAATCACGCGCAGCGATGTTGAGAAATCCATTGCCGCGAAAATGACCGGTCATGTTGCTGCTGGCCCGGATAAAACACTTCCTCTATCTGGGCTGCGAGGGGTGATTGCCGAGCGACTTGCAGCCGGCTGGCATGAACGCCCCCAGGTGACTTTAACTACCGAAATTGACGCGACAAATCTGGTCAGTGCCCGCCGCCAGTGGCATGCCGAAACCGGCCGTAAGCTTTCTTACAATACGCTGTTCATGGCCGCTGCTGCGCAGGTTTTGCTGGAGCAGCCGCACGTGAATATCCAGCTTACCCAAACCGGTATCACCCAAATGCCGGAGATTAATATCGGGCTTGCTGTAGATACGGAACGGGGTTTGCTCGTGCCTGTTGTGCGCCGCGCGGATACCAAGCCGCTAGCGGTCCTGGATACAGAAATTGCTACACTGGCGCAGCGGGCGTTAGAAGGTGAGGCCCTGCCCGATGATTTAAGCGGTGGGACGTTTACCATAACAAATCTGGGGGCTTTTGGAATTGACGCTTTTACACCGATTGTGAATCCTCCGGAGGTGGCCATTCTGGGTATTGGACGCATCAGCCCCAGACCCTTTGCCGTTGGACGACAGTTGGAGGTGCGTGATACCGTAACCCTCAGCCTTTCTTTCGATCACCGCCTGCTTGATGGCGGTCCGGCTGCTAAATTCTTACAGCGTATAGGGGAACTAATAGAACGGCCGGTATTACTTTTTAAAAACCAATAGGCTGTTTGTTGTTTGAAATTTCTACGGTAGAAGGATGGATGTAAACGGAGCTGTTATATTGATTACCGGTGCGGCCGAACGGGTGGGCCGAGAAGTCGCTTTGCACCTGGCCGAGCGAGGCGCAAATATCGCTTTTACTTATTACCAGGACAAAGAACCCTGGAGAGATACAAAGGCGAGCATTGAATCTATGGGTGTCCGGGCTTTAGCAAAACAGGTCGAAATACGGGAGAAAGTTCAAGTTCAAGATCTGGTTCATTCAGCGGTAGACCATTTCGGCCGTGTGGATGTTTTAATCAATAACGCTTCCGTCTGGTTAAAAAACGCCTTCCTAGAAATCAGCGAACAGGAGTGGGATCTGGCCCTCAGCGTCAATTTAAAAGGTCCATTTTTAGCCTCCCAGGCAGTTGCTCCGATTATGTTGGCTCAAGGCCATGGCCTCATTCTCAATATTACTGATTTATCTGCTTTCCAGGTATGGCCTGGATATGCCCATCACGCTGCCAGTAAGGCTGGATTGGTGGCTCTGACCAAATCAATGGCCATGGAGCTGGCTCCTACAGTTCGGGTGAATGCTATCGCTCCTGGCACCGTATTACTGCCGCAAAATTATACCCCGCAAAAGAAGCACTGGGCGGAGGATAAATCGCTGCTGAAACGGATAGGATCGCCACAGGATGTAGCCCGCCTGGCTGCTTTTCTAATTGAAAATGAGTTTACTACCGGGGCAGTCTACTTCGTAGATGGAGGGCGATCCTTGGTTTAGGAATATGGCCTCTATCCTGGTACGCAATGGCGCCGTTCTCACCGCCGATGGTTGGCTTGAACCGGCTTATGTAGTAGTCGCGGGCGAGCGTATCCTCGAGGTTTCTCCTGGTTCGCCGCCTCCTGAAACAGTTGACATGGCGGCCGAAGTGATAGATGCCACGAACTGTGCTGTCACGCCTGGTCTAATAAATGCCCATACGCATCTTAGCCAGACATTTATGCGCGGATTAGCCGAAGGCCGCCGTTTACTCACCTGGCTAAAAGAACTCGTTTGGCCGCTGCAGGAAGCATTGACACCGGACGATATGCGCCTGGCCACCCTGTTGGGGCTGGTCGAAAATCTCCATGGCGGCGTTACCCAGGTTGTCGATCATCATAAAGTAACAACGACGTATGCGCATACCGATGTGGTTTGCGAAACGGCTTTGACAACAGGCTTGAAAGTGGTCATCGCCCGCGCTTGGACGGATGTAGGCGCTAACGCCGAGCCGGTGGAGGACATACTCGAAGATCTGGACCGGCTCCTACACCGCTGGCAGGGAAACCAGCGGCTGCAGATTGCTAACGGGCCATTAGCCTTGTGGCGTTGTTCGGCCGATACATTACGCCGTACCCATGAGATAGCCCAAAGCTATAACACGTTTACTCATTTTCATGTAGCTGAAAACAAGGATGAATTGCAGATGTCTCTGCAAGAAACCGGCAGACGGCCGGTTTCGTGGCTAAATGAGATTGGTGTTCTGGGCAGCGATACTCAGCTTGTGCATGCTGTGTGGGTCGACAACCAGGAGATCGACTTGTTGGCCGAAAAAGAAGCCCCGGTAATCCACTGCCCGGTTAGTAACGCGGTTTTGGGTTCCGGGATTGCCCCGCTTGCCGCCATGTTAGACAAAGGCGTACCTGTGCGTCTGGGAACCGATGGCCCGGCCAGCAATGATACGCAGGATTTGTGGGAGACGATGAAAACGGCCGTTCAATTTGGCAGGGCCACTACCTTTGACGCAACTGTTCTTCCACCGGATTCTGCATTGAATTTGATCATGACTGCTCCTTTCCTGACTGCTGGGGCTCCGGCAGACCTTATCTTGGTGAATCTGAACCATCCACGTGCAGTGCCGGTTCACAATGTACCTTCCGCTTTAATGCTTTGCACCCACGGCAGCGATGTCAGGACAGTGATTGTTGACGGAAAAATACTACTCCGTGATGGGCGAATCTCCAGCTTAGATGAAGATGGATTGTTTGAAGAATCTCGCTGGGCGATAAAACGTTTGCGAGAGCGCGCAGGAATTTATTAATTGAGATGTCGATCCTGACCGGATTTTCTATTGCGGGAAACTTTTGTTTGAATATAATTGCGCCATACTGGAATTTATTCAGTATTACTTGACAAGTGTTAAGAAATAATACACTTTTAACAACCTAATTGAACCCCGCTCATGGGGACGGGAGGTCAAGCAATTGGACAGAGATTAGCCAATATTCCCAATATTAATTATCGAGTGATTCGCTGTTACCGTATCCTCAGGTTCTAATAAAGTCTAAATCATTAGACACTAGAGCCTTCGCGATTTTGATATGAGCCTTTGTAATCGTTTGTAATTGAGTGTTTAGCCAACGAATCATTTTAAGTTGACAAAGGAGGAAGAATTTGTCATGAAGAATAAATGGTTACCTATTGTCCTTATTGTGCTGCTCGCTCTGTTTTTAGCAGCTTGTGGTGGCACAGCAGCCCCGGAGCCGGTTGCTGAGGAATCCGCTCCAGCCGAAGAAGCAGCCCCCACTGAAGAAGCGGCGGCCCCCGCCGAAGAAGCAGCCCCTGCCGAAGAGGCAGCCCCTGCTGAAGCCCAAGAAATCCTGACCTGGTTCCAGTATGATCAGAACAACGAGGATCCAGCGAGTGACGAACGCGTGGGTAATGAATATTTGCGCAATAAAATTCCCGTGTTCGATGAAGATCATGCTGGGGAGTGGGTCTGGATTAACCAACCCAAAGCCTTTGACAAAATGACGACAGAACTGGTTGCTGCTGTTCAGGCTGGTGGTGAAGTACCGGATATTTTTGAATTGAGCAATACTCAGGACTTGATTGATTTTTATCGCAATGGGACAGCGCAGGATTTAAAAAGCTGGGCGATGGAACAATCCTGGTGGGATGATTTAACTCCAAATGGCATAGAAGGTTGCTCCGGTCCGGATGGTGGACTCTATTGTATTCCCTTTGCCCAGCGTCCACAGCTTGTCTATGTCTGGAATGATCGTTTCCCTGACGGGTTTCCGGCCACTCCTGAAGAGTTCATGGCTCGCGCTGAGGAATTGAAAGCTGAAGACCTCTACGCTATTACATTCTTTGGTTCGACCGATAGAGGTGGCGAAGGCCTTACACGGGCTATCTGGACGACCCTTTCTTCGTTTGGTGGTTCGTTAGATGATGGCCAGGGTAACATGACCCTAAACACACCCGAAAACGTAGCCGCGATCGAATTTTTACGTGAACTCGTGGCTCAAGGTTATGTTCCTGAAATTGCCTTTGCCGGTGGATTCCAGGAAGAAGAAGCCTTCAAGGATGCCTCGGCTGGCTCGTTCCCAACCGGTTTGTTTGGTTATCGCTACGTCAATCCACTAACAGCTCCCAATGGCACGAAGTATGACACGGGTACTGCGGACGATATGCTCAACGCTATTGATGCCGGCGATGTTGTTTTGACACAGTTCCTATCAGACGAAGGACATGAGCCGGGATGTGGTGTTGATATCGCGGGTTTTGTGGTCCCTGTTGGTGCTCAGAATTTGGAAGGGGCATATGCATTCATCAATTGGATGATGTCTCCTGAACAAAATGCGGATCTTGTACAGGGTCCTGGCGGTGGTTTCCCAGTTCTCAAGTCAACTGAATCGCATGAGATTTTCCAGACCACTTTCTACCAGGAAGCGGCCAAGGCTTTGGATAACAGTCATTGTAAGCCCTGGTTTGGCTCTTTGCAGAGACCGAATGTCGCGCAGGAATTGGTCATGACAACCATTTACAGGCTAATCAAAGAAGATCCCACCGCGGATATCGGCGAAATGTTGGATCAGACATCAGAGGAATATAACGCTGATAATTAAACAGCCATTCCTCTTTACCTGAGAAAACCTAACAAATTCGATTAACCGCAAGGTGGCAAGGTTAGAAGAGTCTTGCCACCTTGTTGGTTTATTAGCATAGAGGGATTATCGACTATATGCGCCAGTCAATTACCCGACGCTTTGGAGGGGGCAGAACCCAAACCTCCCTTCCATTCTGGCTGATATTGCCAACAATCCTGGTCTTACTGGCAATACAGGTATATCCGGCCCTTTATACAGGCTGGTTAAGCTTGCATAAACGTGAACCTCAGGGGTGGACCTATATAGGTCTTGAAAATTACCAACGCCTGTTTAATACCAGTTTGTTTAGCGAAAGTGTGGGGCATACGATCGTTTTTCTTGTTGGTTATACAGCGATAACATTGATTCTCGGCTTTTTAATTGCCCTTTTACTGGATAGAGTCAGTAAGAATACACGTTTATCAGGTATATATATCACCCTGTTATTCATTCCTTGGATTATTGCTGACATTCTTGTTGGATTGATATTCCGCTTAATGGTTGTTCCGGACTACGGTCTCCTATCTGGTATTCTGCAAAACCCATCTCTATTCCCCCCGGACGGATTATCAGTTTTAACGGCCGTGCCGCCCAAAACCTGGTTTGGCGATTTTCCTTTCCCGCCGGCGCCAGCCATGATTTATCTGATCATGGCTTCTGCCTGGCGAGCGTTGCCTTTCGTGACCTTATTGTTATTGGCTGCCATGCAGACCGTTCCCAATGAAATTCTTGAGAGCAGCCGCATTGATGGCGCCAACAGCCTGCAAATCATCCGTCATATTATTATCCCGCTTATACTACCTTCAATGGTTGTCGCCCTCTTCAGCCTGACGCTGAGTGGTATGAACGGCGTGGGCATGATCTTCAGTCTAACCGGTGGAGGCCCGGGCACTTCGACCCATGTATTAAGTTATATGCTTTATTCAGTAGGTTGGGATCGCCTTCAATTTGGCAGGGCTGCTGCCCTGGCTTTGATGATGGCTGTTGTCAACTGGTTGTTGATTTCTGGAACGCTGCGCGTTACTCGGGTAGAGGACGGGGGTGTTTAGAGATGAATAAAATACCCCTTGTTTCTCGCTTAACTTCTGGCAATGTAATGGTTAATATGGCTTTGATTGTCGTGTTGATCATCGCCATGGTGCCGATTGCCACGACGATTTTGGTTTCGTTTAAGATGGAGCAAGATGTTACGCGTAAACCACCCGTAATCTTCCCTTGTGATACCGAGACCGATAACTTTGATTGGAGCGCCTGCCGCTGGTCTGTTGAAGGTTATCAACGCGTGTTAGGGCTCAAGCCTGCGGATAATTTCTTTGGTTTTACGCTCACGGGCAATCTCGTACGCACGTACATTCCCAATACGCTTTTATACGCTACTGTAACTTCCCTATTCGTAGTTCTTTTTGCCGGTCTATCCGGTTTCGCATTTTCGCGTTACCGGTTTCGCGGGCATCGCCTGCTTATGGTCAGCATTCTCGCTATTACAGGCGTACCGCTGCTCACAAACTTGCTGGCACTTTATCAGATGAGCGTCAAGCTAAGAAAAGCGGGGATACCATTTTACGATGACCGCTTCTTCATCATCTTTGTCTATATGGGCTTCTTTCTACCGCTGAGTGTCTGGATCGCCAAAGGCTTTTTTGATGCGATACCGCGAGAGTTAGAAGAATCGGCCATGATTGATGGCTGCAGCCCGGTGGGGGCGCTCTGGCGAATTACGATGCCCCTCGCCGCGCCGGGTTTGACGGCGATATTTTTATTAACATTTGTTGGGGTGTGGAATGAGTTCATCGCCGGATATTTGCTCATTTCTAAGAATGAACACAAGACGGTGATGTTCGGTCTGTATGATTTTTTGGGCCAGAATATTATCAATCTACAGGTTTTGGCCGCTGCCTGTATTTTAATCGCCTTGCCGATGGTCATCCTCTTTTTATTTACACGACGTACTTTCTTTAAGGCGATGGTTGAAGGAGCGATTAAGGGGTAATCAATGAACAGCTTTTTAGATCAATCGAATTACAAATTATTTATCGGTGGCGAATGGCAGGCATCTGTTTCCGGGGAAAGTTTTCCTGCATATAGCCCTTCCGACGGTCAATTCCTGGGAAATCTGGCCAAAGCTGGTCCGGAGGATATTGATCGCGCTGTTACCGCTGCGCGTATGGCTCTGGACGGGCCTTGGGGAACTTTAACGCCTGCTGAACGGGAAGCCCTGCTTCGGCGTTTGGCTGATCTGATAAATAGCAGCATCGCGGAACTGGCGGAGCTGGAGTCGCTGGATAACGGCAAACCGATCTGGCATACCAGGGTGATCGATGCGCCGGTTGCCGCAGGTTTAACTTATTCATTTGCCGGCTGGCCTTCGAAAATAGCCGGTTATACTCCGCAGGTTTCCATCCCCAATAAATTTGTTTATACGCGGCGCGAACCGGTCGGCGTTGTAGCCATTATCATCCCCTGGAATTACCCCCTGATCCACATGATGCAAAAATTATCGCCTGCCCTGGCTTGTGGTAATACGGTTATCTTCAAACCGGCTGAGCAAGCCTCGTTGGCGGTGCTGCGAATTGGGGAATTGATCCAGGAAGCCGGTTTCCCGCCTGGTGTCGTCAACATCCTAACCGGGGATGGCAGTACCGGCGCTGCAATTACTGACCACCCGGGCGTCAATAAGGTCGCCTTTACCGGTTCCGTAACTGCCGGACAAAATGTGATGCGCACGGCCGCAAGCAGCATCAAGCGCGTCTCCCTGGAGTTGGGTAATAAAGCCGCCAATATTATTTTCGCTGATGCAGACCTGGAAAAGGCCGTTCCCGGTGCCTTTAATGCTGCCTTTGGTGATACTGGCCAGAGTTGTGTGGCCGGGGCACGTTTGTATGTTCAGCAGGAAATCTATGAAGAAGTAGTATCTCAATTAATTGACATGGCCGGGACGGTGAAGACCGGACATGCCATGAATCCCGATACGGAATTAGGCCCTATTATCGATCAATACCAGATGGACAGCGTACTCGATTACATTCAAAGCGGTATCGATCAAGGAGCCGAACTTCGCTGCGGTGGCGAAAGGCTTACTGAAGGTGATTTGAGCCAAGGTTTTTATATTGAACCAACTATTTTTACCGCTGTCGACGACGAAATGAGAATTGCCTGCGAAGAGATTTTCGGGCCGGTATTAACTATTTTCCTATTCGCGACAGAAGAGGAAGTTATTGCCCGGGCTAATAATACGCCGTATGGACTGGCAGCGGGGGTGTGGACGCGCGATTTAGCGCGAGCACATCGCCTGGCGGCTCAACTAAAGAGCGGAGTTGTCTGGGTGAATACATACAATATGTTTGACGCCTCTGCCCCATTTGGCGGTTTTAAAGGCAGCGGCTTCGGCAGAGATAACGGCCGTGAAGTGATTGACGCCTACACCGAGGTCAAAGCCGTTTGGATTGATATAGGGTGATTGGCGGTCTGTAGTATGAGCCAGTTTAATTTTCATCTACCCACTAAAATCCTCTTTGGTTTGCCTGTGCAGACAGCGCTGGTCGATGCCTTAAACGCCTTAGATGTTAAAAAAGTGCTATTGGTCAGTGATCCTGGCCTGGAACAAATTGGGCTGGTAGATGAAGTAACGGTCGTTATCCAAAAGAATGGTGGTGCCGCTACCCGATTTACAGCTGTTTCCTCCAATCCTACCACTGATGAAGTGTCGGCCGGCTTGGAGCTGGCCCGTGCTCAACAGGTCGATGCCCTTGTTGCCTTAGGTGGTGGAAGCCCCATTGACGTAGCCAAAGGCATTGCCCTTTTACTGGCCAATGGCGGCAGCTATGCCGATTATCAATGGGGCAATAAAACAATAAACCGGCGCAGTTGGCCCCTGATCGCCATACCAACCACGGCGGGAACCGGCAGTGAAGTAAGCAGGGTGGCTGTCATTTCCGATCCCGCGAATCCATTTAAAAAAGGTGTTCTAAGCCCCCTGATGTTTCCCCATGTCGCAATTGCTGACCCCCAATTGACCCGCGATCTGCCGCCCTGGCTAACGGCCGCAACGGGTATTGACGCCTTCACCCACGCTCTGGAGACTTTCATCGGCCGTCGGGCCAATCCATTTACGGATCAATTTGCCCAGGCAGCTATGCAAACGGCATGGAACTATCTACCCAAAGCGACCACGAACGGCAGCGATAGGGTCTTTCGCGAAAAAATGATGCTGGCTGCCCTCTGGGGTGGCATGGCTATGGACCATTCCGGATTAGGATTAGTCCATGCACTTTCCGGACCACTTACCAGCCATTTACATTTGCATCACGGTTTGGCGAATGGTGTTATATTGCCTTATGTCTTTGCTTTTAATCTACCCGCTATCTCTTCGGAAAAGCGTAATTTCTTTGTTCAATTATTTGGTTTAGAAGAACCGGCGAATGACGCTGCGCTTGTAAAGGCACTATTCGATTTCATAAGTGATTTGGGTCTGCCGGTCACCTTGCAGGAGATAACCATTCCCCTTGATGATCTGGATTGGGAATTAATCGCTGAAGAGACAACTCGTATGGTTCTAATCCAAAACAATCCGCGAGAGGCATCCGTAAGTGATTGTCGTGGGGTTCTGGAGCAGATGGTATGAAAATGGAACGGTACAAAGTTGTTTTCACGACTGAACGTGGTCATCGACATCAGCAAGCTGCGTTGGATGCTGCCCCGGCAGCACTAGATATAACCATGCTTCGCCAACCTGATCGAGATACGCTGGTTTCTTACTTGCGAGATGCTGACTATCTTATCTCTGAGCGTGCAGGCAAGATAGACGCCGGATTAATTCAGAGTGCGCCAAAATTAAAACTTATACTGCGCCTTGGTTCGCTTACCTATGACATCGATCTTGACGCTGCCAGGCAAGCCGGCGTTGCTGTTTGTTATTGGCCGGTACTCACCGTTATCCGTGTTGCCGAACATATGGTGATGCAGATGTTAGCGCTGAGCAAAAAGCTCGTTGAATCAGAGGCTGTCGCTCTTAACGCCGGCGGCGAATGGGGTCCGAGTAGGCGGACTGATGAAGATACTTTTGCCTACAATTGGTCCAGTCGCCAAGAGGTGGAAGGGCTGTGGAGTAAAACAGTAGGCATTCTTGGGTTTGGTGAAATAGGTGTGGAATTAGCGAGGCGGCTGCAAGGTTTCGGCTGTACAGTGTTCTACAACAAACGACGCCGTCTACCGCAGCCTGTGGAGCTGGAATTTGGTCTAAAATATGTGGATCGCGATACACTAATTTCTCAAAGTGATTATGTCGCCAACTTGCTTCCATATTTTGCCGAGACGGATGGTCTGATTGGCGCTCACTTGATCGGGAAAATGAAAGATGGCGCATTCCTGGCTAGCTGCGGCAGCGGCAGTGTTATTGACGAGGCGGCGCTGGCCGCTGCGATTAGGAGCGGTAAGTTGGGAGGCGCCGCCTTGGATACTTTTGAGTGGGAGCCTATCAAACCTGATAATCCACTTATTCAACTGGCTAATGAAAAGTTTAATGTATTGTTGACGCCTCACATTGCTGCCGGTGCAGAAGCCGCAGCACGAGTAGGACGGGTGGGTGATTATTTCAATATCGTAAATCATATAGAGGGCAAACCTTTAAGATTTCAATTGGTTTGAGTTGGGAGGTAGCTATGAGTTCACTATTGATTGAGAATGGTTCAGTTGTCACTCTCGATGATGAACAGACTGTTTATCAGAAGGGTTTTGTTTTTGTTGAAGATGATTTAATCACGGCCGTATCTCCTGGTGATGCCCCTGCACAGATGCAAAAAGCAGATACGGTAATTGACGCCAACCTGATGGCCATAATGCCCGGTATGGTTAATGCTCATACCCATCTTTTTCAGACCTTTATTCGCGGGTTGGCCGATGATAAACCTTTGCTGGACTGGTTAAAGACCGCTATCTGGCCGGTGGCGAGCTGCCTGACGGAAGAAGAAGCCTACCTAGCGGCGATGGTAGGCATGGTCGAAAACATCCGCGGCGGGGCGACCTCGGTTATTGATCATCAATATATACACACGGAACCAGGAAATGATGACGGCGTGTGCCGCGCGGCCGATGAATCCGGGCTGCGTTTTTTGCTGGCGCGTGGCTGGGCTGATATGGATTACCATCCTTCCCTAATGGAGGATCCTGAAAGAATTATCGGTGAAACAATCCGCCTGCGGGAAGTGTGGCACGGTTACGACAACGGCC
Source organism: Promineifilaceae bacterium (SeqCode) (assembly GCA_046259485.1). Taxonomy (GTDB): domain Bacteria; phylum Chloroflexota; class Anaerolineae; order Promineifilales; family Promineifilaceae; genus JAACFF01. The sequence continues at coordinate 85,809 of JBJYWP010000160.1, forward strand.
GTATCCGGGTTGAATTTGGTCCGCTGATTCCCTGGGGCTGCAGCGACGACACCATGCGCCGCACCCATGATATCTCCCAACAATGGGGCGCGGGCACCCATATTCACGTTGCGGAGACGCATACTGAAGTGGAGATGAATCTTGAAAAAAGAGGAAATCGCCATATCCAGTGGCTGCACGATATCGGCGTGCTTGGACCACAGATGCAGCTCGTTCACAGCATTTGGCTGGACGAAAGTGAAATTGAACTGATTGCCGAAGCCAATGCTGTTGTTGTTCACTGCCCGATCAGTAATATGTACTTAGCGTCCGGCGTAGCGCCGGTCCCCGAGATGTTGAAGCAGGGCATCACGATTGCTTTGGGCACAGATGGTCCGGGCAGCAATAACAGCCAGGATATGATGGAACTGCTGAAGACAACGGCTCTTTTGCATAAAGTGAACACGCTGGATGCCACAGTTCTGCTGCCGGAAGATGTATTGTGGATGGCTTGCCGCGGCGGTGCGGTTGCTTTTGGAATGCCGGATCAGATTGGATCCCTAGAACCAGGCAAAAAGGCTGATCTAACTCTCGTCGACCTGGATACCCCCTTGGCCATGCCCGTCCATCGTATCCCCTCTGCCTTGGTCTACAATGCCGGCACGCGGGATGTGGATACAGTGATTGTCAACGGCCGTCCGCTCATGCGCCATAAGGAAATCTTATTTCTCGATGAAAAGGCATTGCTGGCGCGTGCTCGACAGGCGTGCGTGGACTTATTTGCGCGGGCAGGTGTAAAGGTGAGTGCATGAACCCCGAAGGAAAAACCGCATTGGTAACCGGTGGTGCCCACCGGGTAGGTAAAGTGATTTCCCTGGCCCTTGCACAGGCCGGTGCAAATGTGGTTGTCAACTACCATCATTCAGCAGAAGATGCAGAAGAAACGGCTGCATTAGCTCGTGAATTAGGCGTGGGCGTTTTAGCAGTCAAAGCCGATATAGGCGATGTACGGCAAGTTGAGGCAATGGTTGCAGAGGCCGCCGGTAAATTTGGAGGCGTGGATATCCTGGTTAACAATGCTTCCTTGTGGCGGCAAACACCTTTTCCAACCAAAAATTATGACGATTGGCATCGCGTTACAAATATTTTGATTAACGGCTCTTTTTACTGCGCGAACACAGTAGCCCCACATATGTTGGAAAAAGGATCGGGAGTCATTGTAAATATCATTGACCTGGCTGCCTATGAAGCGTGGCCTAATTTTATCGCGCACTGTGTGGGGAAGGCAGGACTGTTGGCGCTCAGCCGCCAGCTGGCATTGGAATTAGCCCCGGCGGTACGTGTTAATGCCATAGCGCCTGGGCCGGTGCTGCCGCCGCCAGATTATGACGAAGAACAAATCGCCCGCGCGGCCGACAAAACGTTACTCGACCGCTGGGGAACGGCGAATGATATAGCCGACGCAGTGCTGTATTTTGTGAAGGCAAATTATGTGACTGGCGAGGCGTTAGCTGTAGATGGCGGGCAGCGGATCGGCTATCGGAAATATGAGCACGGATGATTAACGCGATCCTTGGCCTTGATGTTGGAACTACGACTACGAAAGCTGTATTATTTGACCTGGCTGGTCGCGAACTGGCGCGTTCAAATTCAGAACCCTATTCTAACCTCACCCCACATACGGGCTGGGTTGAGCAGGACCCCGAGAGGTTGTGGCGGGCTGTAGTCTCAACGATACGTCACGTAGTCGAGCAGGCCGGCGTTGGGGTGCATGTTCAGGCAGTAGGCATGGCGGCCCAAAGCGGATCACTTCTCCCCGCGGATGGCGATGGCAAACCCGTCTATCCACTGATCACCTGGATGGACGGCCGAACAAAAAACCTGGTAAAGCAGTGGCTTATTGAAGGTGCTGAAGAGCAGGTAAGAGCACTCAGCGGGTGGTCACTCTATCCAGGTCTTTGCCTGCCAACTATTGCCTGGCTGCGGGAAAATGATCATGAGACATTCACAGCCGCTCACCATTATTTCTCGGTCAATGACTTTATTGCTTATCGCCTGAGCGGTCATTTTGTCATGAACCCTTCAAACGGAGGGGGAATGCAGCTCGTGGACATTCACACGGGCACCTGGAGCGATGCCTTATTACAGTTGGCCGGGATTTCGTCTGCACAGCTGTCTCCTATTCGGCCTTCTGGTACTGTGATTGGCGAAATTTCACGAGAGGTTTGCCATGAGACGAAGCTGCCCGAAGGGACGGTCCTTGTAAATGGTGGGCATGATCAGGTTTGTACAGCTCTGGCGTTGGGGGTGAATGATCCAGGAAAATTATTGCTGGCCTGCGGCACAGCCTGGGTAATAACCGGCGTTGCTGATACTAAGGATCTTGAACGAGTCCCTCCCTCGTTGGATTTAAACTTCCACGCCCAAGACGGCCGTTACACAATTTCACAATCCTTAGGTGGCCTGGGAGCATCGTTGGAGTGGTGGGTTCATCAAGCTTGGCGCGGCAGCGGTGATTCGCCATCTAGAGAAGCATTGTTCGCGGCGATGGATACTGAAGTGACCGCTACCCAGGCAGACAGCTCGATTTATTTTCTTCCCCTTACAGGGGGCCATGACAATCCGGCAACGACGCAGTACGGGAGTTTTCAAGGACTGCAGTTAAATCAAAATCGGGCGGATTTGGCGCGCGCGATCATGGAAAGCGCGGCTTTTGAACTGCGTTGGGCGCTTGAACCGATTAAGGAGGCCGGGCTGCCGCTCGTAGAGCTGTGGATGGTGGGCGGCGCCGCGAAAAGTGCCACCTGGCCTTCGATTTTGGCCAATATCACAGCGATTCCAATCCGCCTGCCACAGTATGATAACTGGCCCGCGCTTGGTGGGGCGATTCTTGCTGGCGTAGGCATGGGTGAACTTTCTAGTATTGAAGATGGATTATCTCGCTTCCGCAAGCCGGCAGCTGAAGTGGTACCGGATCGAGCCTTAAATGAGCGCTATGACGATCGCTATCAGACTTACAAAACACTACGATCGGAACGAACTTAGTCCTTGGGTAGACCTAAATTAGAGACTATTAACGCTGGCCGTCTTCGGCCGGACCAATTAAAAACATGAAGGATTTTTTATGAGTAAACCAAATGTAACTATCACCATCGGAAAACAACATTACGAGCGCATGTTTAGCCAGGAGGCGCTTAATAACCTGGAAGCTTTTGCCAATGTCAGCCATCAAGAAGGCCAGGATCCGGCCAATAAAGAAGAATTAATGGTTCTTTTAGCCGATGCGGATGGCTGCATCACTAGCTGGGATGTGGCCCAATTGGATGCCGACGTAATGGCCGCCGCGCCGCGCCTGAAAGCGATGGCTCACATGGGCAGCAGTGTCAAACGGTTTGTTTCCGATGCTTTTTGGGAGCGCGGAGTGCATTTGACCAGTGCCGGGATTTCCCTGGCCAGAGATGTCGCTGAAACGACTTTGGGCTTAATGATCGTTGGTCAGAAGCGCGTCTGGCCCTTAGGTCAACATGTTCGTGACGGCGGCTGGCGCGACTCTCCGGTATGGGATAAGTGGTCTTCTCGCGAATTACTTCGCAAGGAAGTGGGCATTATTGGTGCCAGTCATGTGGGGCGATTTGTCATCGAGCTGCTAAAGCCCTTTGATGCGACCATTTTGCTCTACGATCCCTTTGTTTCAGAAGAAGATGCGTTGGCCTTGGGCGCCATCAAATTGGAATTGGATGAATTATTAAGCCGCGCTGATGTCGTGTCATTGCATGCACCCGCTAATAAAGAAACCTACCAGATGCTTAATACCCAGGGGCTGGCCTTGATGAAGGACGACGCGCTGCTGATTAACACGGCCCGTGGGTCGCTGATTGATGAACAGGCGCTGATCGAGGAATTGAGTAAAGGCCGTTTTTTTGCCTTCCTCGATGTGACTGACCCGGAACCTCCCACCGCGGACAGCCCTTTGCGCAGGCTGGATAATGTCGTGGTTACCCCGCACATCGCCGGCTGTATCGAAAATTGCAATCGCATGGGTGAATTGGCTGTTGAAGAGCTGCGCCGCTTTTTTGCGGGTGAAGAGCCTATTTACCAGATCACGCCTGAAATGTTTGCCAGGATTGCCTGATCTGCCTGACTTATAAATTAAATCAATATCTTGATAAAGGATTAAATTATGTCAACAACACGTCGTTTAAATCGTATTTTCCGTGCCGATGGTCGCGTATTAATTGTTGCCTTTGACCACGGCATGATAGATGGTCCGGCGAAGGGTATGGAACAGCCGAGAGCTACACTGGAAAAAATTGTTGCCGGTGGCGCGGACGCGATTCTAACCACTTATGGAACGGCGACACGCTTTGCTCGCGAAATCGCCTCCTTAGGCTTGATTATGCGCTTAGATGGTGGGGGCACCAAATTGGGCGACATGGGGCAGGGGGGTATTTTTTACACAATAGAAGATGCGCTCAGGTTGGGAGCCGATGCTGTGGCTGTTTCCGCTTTCCCTGGCGCAGCTGATGAAACTGAATCGCTGGAGCGGCTGGCGAATGTGGTCGGTGAGGCCCATGCCTGGGGCATTCCGGTTATGGGTGAGATGGTTCCAGGGGGTTTCGACAGCCCGGCCGAAATGCGAACGGCTGAAAGCGTATCCATCGCCGCTCGCGTAGGGGCCGAATTAGGTGCCGATTGGATGAAAATTCCTTATGCCGAGGGTTTTAAGCAGGTCGTAGACGGCTGTTACGTGCCTGTTGTTATTCTGGGCGGCGCTAAAAAAGGAAGCGAACGGATGATGTTGGAGAATATTAAGGGAGCGCTCGATGTTGGTGCTGTCGGCGTGGCTATCGGACGCAATATTTTTCAGTCTGAAGACCCTCAGGCGATGACGGCTGCGGTCGCGGCATTAATTCATGAAGATGCATCGATTGATGAAGCTATGGAGTTCTTGAAATGAAACGTTTTATAGACCAGGTTGTGATGATCACCGGTGCTGCCAATGGCATTGGCCAGGCTTGTGCTCACCGCTTCGCAGAGGAAGGAGCGAATATTGCCTGCCTGGATCTGGCCGAAGATGCGAACCAAAAAACGGCCGCCGCCTGCCGCGAATTGGGTGTGGAAGCATTAGCCCTGACTTGTGACGTGACGGATGGAGAGAACGTCCGTGCCGCCGTTGCGGCGACGATGGAAAAGTGGGGACGCATCAACGTCCTGATCGCTTCGGCCGGTTTGTACACCGGCGCGCCTTTGATGGATGTGCCATTAGAACAATGGCGGAGAACAATTGAGATCAATCTCACCGGTGTTTTCCTGACCAATCAGGCCGTTGCCCCCATTCTTATGAAACAGAGAAGAGGCAGCATTATCAATCTTTCCTCTATGGCCGGCAAGACGAGTTGGCCCGCTTCGGCCGAATACTCCGCCTCGAAGAGCGGCGTCATTGGATTGACACGCTCAGTGGCCATGGAGCTGGCTCCTTATGGTGCGACTGCGAATGCTGTTTGTCCGGGAAATACGCTCACAGATATGGTCCGCAGCGTAGCCGGAAAGGTAGGGGCGCTGGATGGCATGACGGGTGAAGCCTGGTTGGAAATGCGCGCCAATGATTGCCCGATGAAGCGTCTGGCGGAACCATGGGAAATGGCCGGCGTTATTGCATTCCTGGCTTCTGAAGATTCACGTTATCTCACCGCCCAGGCCATCGAAGTAGACGGCGGGATGGTCATGTCGTAAATGGAATACACCGGTTATCTTGATTTTTGGTTTACCGATCTCCCTATCGTCGAGCGGGTTGCTGCTTTCAGCGACCTGGGTGTAAAAAACCTGAACTTTTTCTTCTGGCGACAAGCGCCAATCACGGATTTGGCAGAAGCCTGTCGCCAGTCTGGCGCGCGTTTATATTCGACTTTTGATGATGCGATGGGATCCCTGGCCGATCCCGGTGACAATGAATTAACCTACCGTTCCTGGGCGGAGAGCCTGGAAATGGCAGTACAATACGATATCCCTGTTTTATATATTTTTTCCAACCAGATCGAGCCCAAAAACGGCCGTGAATATGTCCGGCGCCTTTCAGGAAATTTTAGCGAGGCTGAACAATATGCAAACTTACTCGACCAGACCGCGCGAATCTTAATTCTTGTTGAACAGACAGAGATAGAGGTCAGGGTAGAGTGTTTAAATCAATTCGATTTCAACGGCAAGATTCTGGTCGATAATCCACGATTGGCAGCCGATTGGGTGCGCCGTATGGATCATCCCCAATTTCGCCTGACATTTGACACTTATCACCAGCAGCGAGGTTCCGGTGAGCTGTTATGGAGTCTGGAAAAGTACTTTGAGTGGATAACAGCCGTCCACATTGGCGATGTCCCGACAAGGCAGGAACCAGGTACCGGGGAAATAAACTTCCTGAACATACGCTCCAAACTACAAGAGTTAGGCTTCGACGGCGAAATTGGACTGGAGTTTTCACCATCTACTACAGAAACGGAGGCAATGGCCAAAACGCGGAATATTTTCCCCCTTTAACTTGACCCGGGTATTTACTCGCTCAAGCCAGATCTAGTTCATGCAGCTTTTCCCTAGTTGGAACGCCGTTTTCGTCCCAACCACGTACTTTGTAAAAGAGCGGCAGCATAACATCCAATTCCACGGTGTGCCCGGCGGCCGGCCCTTCCCTCAGCGGTTCTTCCAGCATACGCGGTGGAAGTGTATCATCTTCACGTGTGATCCCCGCCTCCAGCAGGAACATGCGCTCCAGGTTGTAAACCCGCTCTGCCGCTTTCAATAACGACTCCGGCGAGTATCCCGCTCCGGTTGTCAAATTCATCAGCTCCGTCAGCCGGGTCGGCCACAGCATCACGTCATCGTCAAAGACATGGCGTACGGCTAAAAAGACACACAAGCCGGAAGAGTCGATGAGCGTGAAAGCGTCCTCAAAGCGCGCAATAAGCTCTGGTTTATGTTCAATCGTTAACGGATCGATTTTCTTTGGCGTGCCGAATACTTCCGCGTAAGCCAGGTCGCCGGCCATGTGTGAAGCGCCGACATTAGACGTCGCATATAACAGGCCCATACCCTTCGCGCCGCGCGGGTCATAGCCGGGGAATTCCAGCTTTTTGGCCGATATGGAGAATTCCGGATGTCCATAGCTCTCAGCCATCGCGTAACTGCCCTCTGCCAGCTTGTCACCAAATCCTTCCCGTAAACCCATCTTTTTAACGAACGTGATCATACTGTCCGCGTCGCCAAAATTTAGCGGCTGACCGATGTCGCTCTCGGGGATGATTCCTTCCTCGTACATCTCCATGGCGCAGGCAATCGTCATGCCGGCCGAAATGGTATCAATACCCAATTCATTGCACAGGTAATTGGCTTTCGTTATCGCGGCTAAATTATCGACACCGCATGCGCCTCCTAAAGCGCCGATAGACTCGTATTCCGGTCCTTCTCCTTCACCTTCGTAGCCCGGAGCGTCAACTTTAGTAATGCGGTTGCAGGCGATAGGACAGCGATAGCATGCGCCGGGGCGTATCAGGAAACTGGCATTAAGCGCCGGGCCGTTGATTTTATCCGCGCCTTCGAAACGGCCGCTTTGATAATTGCGCGTTGGGAAAATACCCATTTCATTCGTCACATCAGGAACGTACGCCGTCCCGTAAATGCGTAAATTGGAGGTTTTAGACGCTTCGCCGATTTCGCGCTGCATGGAGAGGCTTAACTTCTTCATGCCCTCCAGGTCGGCCATACCGATTGAATGCGTCCCATTGACGACAACCCCTTTCAGGTTTTTACTGCCCATCACCGCTCCCACACCGGAGCGTGCCGCCGCGCGATCCTTATCATTCATGATCGCCGCGACCTTAACTAGACGCTCTCCGGCGGGACCGATACAAGCTACCTTCGCCTTCGGATTTGTCTCAGCCAGCATGATGTCGGTGGATTCTGGTACTTGTTTGCCCCAGATATGGCCGGCGGGGCGAATCTCAACTTGATCGTCGTTAATCCAAAGGTAAACAGGCTCCTCTGCACGCCCTTCAAAAATAAAAAGATCGAAGCCGGTTCGTTTCATCCAGGTGGGGAAATCGCCCCCGGAATTAGAGTTACTAAGAACACCGGTGAGCGGCGACTTGGTGACGACCATATAGCGGTTGCCGGTAGGTGCCGGGCTTCCTGTCAGCGGGCCGGTTGCGAAAATGAGCATGTTTTCAGGTGATAGGGCATCGACCTTGGGGTCCATGCCATCCATCAAGTACCTGATCGCCCAGCCACGACCGCCAATATAATCTTTGGCAAATTGGGAATCAACGGTTTCGATTATATAGGTTTGATTCGTTAAGTTCACTCTCAGAACTTTTCCGTACCATCCATTCATTTGAGAAAAGACTCCTTATTCATATGATTTCGATAAATGCGGGTTGGTTGCCCGCCCATCTTCTATGTGTCTATCCGGCTTTTAGCTAACCACCTGCCGTTGCCTGGAAGGCGGAGACGACGCTGCCATCCTGTAATGTTTCATCGGGATTTGGAGAACGGCCGTCTACTAATATCACACTCTCTTCGATCTGTATACCCAAATCTTTTAGAATAGCGACAGCCGTTACCCCTTCCGAGATTTCGATTTCTACGCGCCCTTCATTTTCGGGAGGTAGAAAATCGCGATATGAAGCGATCAGTTTGAGCTGCACCTTCATGGTGCACAAGATAAACCGATTTTGCTAATTAAGCAACCGCGTTGTTGGTTGGCCAACCTATCACACAAAGCTCAAATAATTAGGCTGATACATATGCTCCTTGATGTAGGCCAGAAGATTGTATGGCCGCGGCTTTGTTGCCAGACCTTCATCATAAGCGACCTTTGCAACCGCGACAGCAATGAAAGCGGAGACGTCGCGTATTTTGGTCAGCGGCGGATAAATACGGCCGAGTGCCAGATCCTCGTCGCTTACTTCTTGCGCCAATGCTCTGGCTGCGGCCAGGAACATGTTGTCGGTCACACGTTTGGCGCCAACTGTGCTAACACCCAATCCTACGCCCGGGAAGACATAACTGTTGTTGCTTTGTCCGGGTACAAATGTACGGCCGTCGGGCAGAGTCACTGGTGGGAACGGGCTGCCGCTGGCGAATATCACCTGGCCGTTGCTCCAGGTGTAAGCCTGCTCCGCCGTGCATTCCGACTTGGAAGTTGGATTGGAAAGAGCCAGGATAATCGGCCGTTCATTTAACCGCGACATCTCTTCAATCACATTCTTGCAAAATAGTTTCCCGTGTCCGCAAGCGCCGATTATCGCCGTTGGTTTGATCGCCTTGACGGCATCAAGGAAGACTTCTACCGGTTCGTGCTCATGAGCAAAAGGATGGTGGTGATCTGCCAAATCTTCACGTCCGGAAGTGATCAGCCCGTTGATATCAAAGAACCAGCACGCTTGTCTTGCGTCCTCTTCACTGACGCCTTCGGCCAACAATTCACTAAGTACGATATTTCCAATGCCGATGCCCGCTTCGCCGGCGCCTAAGAAAAGAAATCTATGATCTTTTAGCTGGCCGCCCGTAATCCGTAACGAGGCGAGCAGTCCGGCCAGGACAACACTGCCCGTGCCTTGAATATCATCATTGAAAGTACAAATGCTGTTGCGGTACTTCTTAAGTAGGCGGAAGGCATTGTGATTTGCGAAATCCTCGAACTGAATAACCGCTCGTGGAAAACGTTCCCTAACGGCTACGATAAATTCATCGATGAAATCGTCATATTCTTCCCCCGTGACTCGCGGGTGCAGGTGCCCCAGGTAAAGTGGGTCCTCCAGTAATTTCTTATTGTTGGTACCAACATCCAGGGTAATGGGCAGCGTGCTGCTGGGGTGAATTCCTGCACAGGCTGTATAGAGGGACAACTTGCCCACGGGAATACCCATGCCGTTGACGCCCAGGTCGCCCAGTCCTAAGATTCGTTCACCATCGGTGACGACGATAATCCGCACATCCTCGTAGGGCCATTTTGCCAATATGTCGGCGATCTGTCCCCTATCTTCAAGCGAAATGTAAAATCCGCGTGGGCGGCGAAAGATATGGCCGAACTCTTGACAGGCCTGTCCAACAGTTGGCGTATAGATGATCGGCATCATGGTTTCGATATTGTCCATGACTACGCGGTAGAAAAGATTTTCATTCCTATCTTCCAGATCGATCATGTATACATACTTTTCTATATTGCCCGGTCTTTTGTGGAAGTTTTCCATCACTCTTTGCGCTTGAGCTTCTTGAGTAATTACCCTGGGGGGCAGGAACCCGCGCAAGCCGAATCGCTCGCGCTCTTCTTCTGTAAAAGCGGTGCCCTGATTGAGCATGGGGTTGTGTAATAAATCAATTCCGGATGGCATCTCATCAGAGACGAGATCCAGTGGTCCAAAATCCTGTAAATCATCACCTGTGGGTAGGGTTTTAGTGGCTTGCATCTGAATAGTTCCCCTTGTTAATGGCCTTTAAAAGGCAAGTTTAAAAGACGTACACCGGTTTATACATGCCATAGACCGGCAGTATACCTAATGCAAAAACAACTATTTATATAGTAAATGAGTGCATAGACGGTTTGAATGATAAAGAGCATATCTTTAACATGACGTTCGTCATATTAGATAGAAAATTATGCTGAACTTTTACTCGAAATTGTCTGGACATGCCGAAATTGAGGGCTGCCTTGTACGGTGTCGGTCTTATTGATATATTTCGCACCATCTAAAAATATAACTTTGCAGGAGCTAATCATGAATGAAGAGATATACAAAGCAATGGCCCAAAGCATCATAGATGGGGAGCCTGAAGAAGCCGAAAAACTGGCCATTCAGGCCGTCGAACAGGGCCTTGATCCCCTGCAAGCCATTAACGAAGGTTTTGTCCCCGGTGTTGACTATGTTGGCAACCTTTTTAGCTGCGGGGATGTCTTTCTACCTGACCTTGTGATGGCCGGCGAGGCAATGAAAGCGGCGGTTAGCGTTCTGGAACCTGAGATGATCAAACAGGGCACTGAACGCAAAATGCTTGGTACGGTCGTGATCGGAACCATCGAGGGGGATATCCATGACATTGGAAAGATGTTGGTCGGGACGATGCTTTCCGCATCTGGGTTTAAAGTCATAGACCTGGGTGTCGACGTGCCGGCTATTGCACTTGTCGAGAAAGCCAGAGAAGAAAGTATTCACGATCAGGGCGTTATTATTGGCATTAGTTCTCTTCTCACAACCACTATGGTCAGGCAGCGTGATGTTATAGAAGCGTTGGAGGACATGGGATTGCGGGATTCGATAAAAGTAATGGTCGGCGGCGCGCCCGTCACCAGGGATTGGGTGGAAGAGATCGGCGCGGATGGTTTTAGTGAGGATGCCACCGGGGCTGTGGCGGTTGCCAAGGAACTTTTAAAGGTAGCATAAGGCGAATGAGCAGAAACATCAAATCTATTCAAGATCCACAGTTGAAGCTCGATATCTTGCACCCGGATGATGTGCAAAGAATTCACGAGGCTACATTGACGATCATCGCCGATACCGGAGTTAGATTTCCATCTCAGCGAGCGTTGGACATCTGGGAGAAAAATGGCGCGCAGGTAGATCGGGATACCATGGTGGTTAAAGCACCGGCAGAATTAATCGAGGAAGCGATCAAGCTTTGTCCTCCTGCGTATACGCTCGCCGCGCGTGACCCCGAACAGGACCTGCCCTTGGATGGCAACCATGTTTATCTGGGTACTGATGGCTGTGGTGTGCAAATTATCGACCTTTATAGCGGTGAGTTACGCACTTCGCGCCTGCAAGATGTGGCAGATATCGCCGCGATCGCTGATGCTACCGAAGAAATCGCCTTCCACTGGGTTCCGGTTTCCGCACAGGATAAACCGGCTGAGAGTCGTGGCCTGCACGAACTAAAGGCAGTCTGGGAGAATTCGACGAAACACGTTCAAACAGAGAGTGTTTATAATGAGGCCGAGGCCTATGCGGCGGTCGAAATGGCAAAATTGATCGCCGGAGGATCCGCGGCGCTGCGCAGTCGCCCACCCCTATCCATCATGCAGTGTACCGCATCACCTCTAGGACATGATGGTGGGAGTCTGGATTCCGCCTTGATTGTCGCCGAAGCGGGCATCCCTGTTGGTTTCATGACCATGGCTTCTTGCCTGACAACCGGTCCGGCGACATTGGCCGGGAATCTGGCCGTTGGGAATGCTGAAGTGATCAGCGCGGCTGCCCTCATCCAGCTTGCCTACCCGGGCTCCCCATTCTTCTATGCAGCCGCCCAAACTTCATCAGATTTGCGTACCGGAGCCTATACCGGTGGCGGACCGGAAGATTATTTGTTTGGCGCCGCAACCAACGTGCTGGCCGATTTCTACGACATTCCGCTCTCCATGGGCTCATTTGCCACAGGAGCTAAAGAACCTAACTGGCAGGCTGGGATTGACAACAGTCTATCAACCTTTATGGCCGGCATTGTCATGTCGGATATGCTCCTTGGCGTTGGATTACTGCACGGCAGCCGGATTTGGTCCTACGCCCAAATGTTGATGGATTGCGAAATTTATGACATCGTTAACTCGATGATGAAAGGCATCCCCGTCACTGAAGAGACCCTGGCCCTGGACACCATCCATGCCGTAGGTCCTCATGGGCACTTCCTGGCTCAAAAGCACACCCGCAAACATATGCGCGAGCTGTGGGATCCTAAGTATATGGATCGCCGTCCTTATGAAATGTGGTTGGAGAAGGGAGATAACGCCCCTGATTGGGCTCTGGAAAAGGCGCACCAACTCCATGAGTCTCACCAACCCGAGCTACTTGATCCTCAAATCGGCCGTGAATTTGCCCGTATCATCGCGGCTGTCGAAGAGAAGTAACTCGATGCAGCCCAAACTAAGCATCTTATCACCAGACCTGATCTCCCAGGTAATTGACGAAGCGTTCCAGCTGCTCATGAATCCTGGGATTAAAGTCCAACTCCCGGAAGCACGGGATTTGTTGGCAGGCGCAGGCGCCAGGGTAGATCAGGCGCGGGAAGTGGTTTTTATTCCCGAAAACCTCGCCCGTCGGGCAATGGAAACAGTTCCCCGTGAGTTTACCCTCTATGACAAAAAGGGGATTCCCACTGTACATTATGGGGGAGATGCAGTCCATTTCGATCCTGGCTCTTCTGGCGTAAACGTTCTTGATTTTGGGAACCGGCAACATAGACCGGCGACGACGCAGGATTTGATTGACGTGGTCAAAATTACCGATCAGCTAGGGCAGTACGACGCACAATCCACGTCCCTGGTTTGCAGTGAGGTCCCCAAGGATATAGGTGATCTTTACCGCCTCTATCTGGTGTTATTATTCTCTGATAAACCTGTCGTTACCGGGTCATTCTCCGCGCAAACGACGGGAACGATGATTGACATGCTGGCCATTTTCAGTGGAGGGCGTCAGGCGCTGGCTCAAAAACCAACGGCCGTTTTCGATGTTTGTCCCTCGCCACCGCTGATCTGGAGCCAATTTGCAGCAAAGAATCTGATCGACCTGGCACGGGCTGGGGTTCCGGCTGAAATAGTTTCTATGCCCCTGGCCGGGGCTGCCGCTCCGGTCACCTTGTTGGGTTCGGTAGTGCAACACGCGGCCGAGTGCATCAGCGGTATGACCATTCACCAGCTTGCTCAGCCGGGCTCGCCCATTGTCTGGGGTGGCGCTCCGGCCATTATGGATATGCGCCATGGCACAACACCAATGGGGGCTGTCGAAACGGCCATGATCGATGCCGCCTATGCTGAGGTAGGAAAATCCTTCGGCTTTCCCACCCACGCCTATATGGGTGCCAGTGACGCTAAAATCGTCGATGCCCAGGCGGGTATGGAAAGCAGCACCACGGCCATGATCGGCGCTTTAGCCGGAATTAACATGATTTCCGGCGCCGGTATGTTAGATTTTCTGGCCAGCATGAGCCTGGAGAAACTCGTGATCGATGCCGAAGCGATAGGCATGGCCAAAAGGATGCTCAAGGGCTTGCAAGTTCATACCGATCCCCTCGCGGCGGATATGTATGAGGGAATTGATTTCAAAGGGGACTTCTTAAAACAGCGTGTCACGCGCCGCCTGGTTATAGAAGAACAATATTTCCCATCGGCCGTGATTGATCGCGGATCCATTCGAGCCTGGGGCCAAATGGGCAGTCCAGATGCCTATACACGTGCTCACAGCCAGGTTCAAGATTTGCTCGCTGCCTACCAGCCTCCTGACTTGCCGGCCGAAGAGGTAGCGGAACTCCAGGCCATGGTTGAACGGTTGGCTTGGGAGGCGGGAATGGACAAGCTTCCTCAAATTGATCGCTAACGCGTGTAAAATGGTTAGACTGAATCCTGGAGGTACTGCTTTAATGTCTGTAGATGACCAACTACTCTTCGTCGGAAGTTATGCGCTGGCTGCTGAAGCGGGCATACACGTTTTTGGATTTGATCCCTCAACTGGTTCCCTGACGTCCAAAGCCTCTTTTTCTGGCGTTATCAACCCGTCATTTGTAATTGTCCATCCCAACGGCCGTTGGCTCTACGCCGTAAGTGAGACTGGACTTTCAGAAAACGGACGCTATGGTGAAGTTTGTGCCTTACATATTCACCACGATCCAATAAAGATCGAACTCCTCAATCAACAGTCGACCAATGGCGACTATCCCTGTCATTTGAGCATAGACAGCAGCGGTCGCTGGCTGCTGGCGGCTAACTATGGGAGCGGCAGAGTTGCCGTCTATCCCATTCAGCCGGACGGAAAATTAGGCGCCATAAGCTCGTTGATTGAACATCAAGGCCAGGGTCCCAATCGCGATCGGCAGGAAAGTGCGCACGCCCACTCAACCACGCTGACTCCCGACAACCGCTTCGTCATCGTTGCTGACCTGGGAATCGATCAGTTGGTTATATATCGTTTTGACGCTTCGAGCGGGCAGTTGTCAGCCCATGCGATTACCAGGACCAGGCCGGGTGCGGGCCCGCGGCATTGTGTTTTTCATCCTGAGGGTCAGCTTCTCTATGTGACCAATGAACTGGATAACACGGTAACGGTTTATGACTACGATGCGCAGAATGGCTTGCTGCAAGAACGGCAAAGATTGGATACCCTACCGCCGGGCGCGCCTGAAAATACAGCCGCCGATATCCATATTTCTCCATCCGGGAACCGTTTATTTGTTTCCAACCGTGGACATAACAGCATTGCTGTGTTTGCCCTAGATGCGGACGGAAAACTCGAAAGCCTTGGTTTTCCATCTTGCGGTGGGGATTGGCCGCGAAATTTCGCTCTCTCTCCCGACGGCCATTTCATGATCGTCGCCAACCGCTACAGCAGCGAATTATCAGTACTGCCGCTGCATGCAAAAGGGCGTGAACTTGGGCAGCCAGTGATGCAAGCTGTCGTAAGCCAGCCTTCATGCGTGGAGTTTTTCAACGTCATCAGCAGTTAAGAAAAAAACTAAATTTGGAGTTAACAGTCATGTACCAACGTTATCACTTATCGCATAGTGACGCTCAAAACATAATCAGCCTTATCCGGGCGGAGCTGGAGAAAGAAAACAAGGGAGCGGCTGTCGCCGTTGTGGATGCCCAGGGTGAATTAATCGCCTTCCTGCGGACGGATGGCTGCCGCCTACCTTCGATCAACATCGCCATCAATAAAGCCTATTCAGCGGCGCGAGAACAAAAACCCTCCAAGGAAATTGGTTTGGCCTCCGTCGAGGAAGGTTTCCCAATGACGAATTTTGGCGATCTGCGTTACACAGCCTGGGGTGGCGGTGTCCCCATTGTTTATGACGGGCAGGTCATAGGCGCGGTTGGTGTCAGTGGTTTGCCGGAAGCCGAGGATATGATCCTGGCAGAATTGGGTGCTGCCATAATTTCTTGAAGCCTGATAAAGGGCAAATAAATTTAATAAGATGGGGAGGCTGCCAATATAATTGTGTGATTACGGTTGGAGAAGGAAGCTTTAGAATCTATGGATAGAATAGATCCAGAAACAATCAATAGGATTTCACTCGAAAGACTGCTCAAAAAATACGGTTCCGGAAAACGGCGGGAGAGAATGGAACCGGTTTATCAGGCGATGCTGGTTGAAGTCGAAAATCTTGCAGCGCCGGAGGCAATTTACGAAGAATTTCCAATAGAAGTCCTTGCTGAGTTGTCGCCCTGGCTGAATGAGGATACATCCGCGGTCGTTCTTGCCGTATGTACCTTGGGGCCAGGGGTGCAAATTCGAATTAACGAATTAATTCGCAGTGATATGCTTTCCGTAGTCGTGATCGATGAACTGACCCTAACTTGGGTTACAGCAATTACCCGGCAGATACATGGGATGGTTCGCAGTGCGGCTCAGGAGCGTGGTCTAAAAGCCGGACCTGCTTACCGTCCTGGATTAGGTCGCTGGCCGTTGGGGGTACAAAGGGCGGTTTTTAGTCACTTGCCGGCTCAAGCAATCGGTGTAAACCTCACCGATGACATGGTCATGCTGCCCAGGCAATCTACAAGCCTGATTATTCCCTTGTATGACAGGAACCAGTAAGCAGAAGAAAGCCCACGTCCAGGTTTTCCAAATACCGTACTCCCCACAACGTGTTATTCGCCGCTGACTATTCCCTCAGGGGAGACATGAGTCACTTTTTGCAAACCTTGGAAGGCGATGGCTCGTAATTCGGCCGTATGCGTTTCTCCCGGCGCGATTGACACGGCCGTTCCTTTTTCAATCGCCGTTACCAGCCCCCCTGAGGGATAGCTCGACCAGGGTTCAAGAGCCATTGTATAAACCTGGCCGTACCAGGGATGGCCGGTGGTCATATTGAAATTGCGCCACATCCAGAGATACGGGAAGGTTTCCAACGACCAGGACATTGCAAAACCTACTTTCGTTTCCCGATTGGTGATGGCGTACCATCCTTCCGGGAGGTTCACCAAATATCCCAAATCCTCCTCTTCAATCCCTGGAGCATCCGCGCGGCTGAAATCAATAGCCGGACCTTCCTTTTCTTGTACCAGAGGCCAATGATGCTGTCCGCCGCCTTTCAGACGTGTCCCCGCTGCTCCGGCGATTGTTTCGATGATCAAATCCTCGCCTGGTAGATCTATGCGGCAGTTCTCGTTCAGGAACGGCGCACCAAAGGCTGGGTGGTGGCCCCACATATACTGCAGATGCTCGCGGCTCTCGTTCGTTAGAGATTCTTTCAGAAGTAAGATCGGTTCATTTTGTTTAAGCGTCATCCTCCTCTGTAGAAAGTACGGTGAGCGGAAAGGGCGCACGGAAAGAGATACTTTCACAATGTCGGGTTGGTCGATTTCGATCTGATAATCCCAGGGAATAGTCGTCACTTCCCCATGTAAACCAAATTCAACTCCTTTATACGAACAGCTTGGCCCGCCGTTCGGTAAAATCTCCTGCCAGCCGCCTTCATAATAGTCGAGAAAAGATCCCCAATCTGAAGAAATACTCTGCACGGCCGGTGGTCGCACGCCGCGCGGTGTATGCAGCATAAACTCTGTATCGTTCGGTTTATATAAGAGCTGGAAAATGTCTGCGCCTTTATCCACGAGGACGCCAACGCGCAGCAATTCATTTTCGAGGAACAAGACACGCACGCCTTGCTGGCTGTATTCGGCGATGCGGCATCCATGATTGCGATAAATAGGCCTCATTATTTCCTCCTGTAAAATTGGGAAAAGAAGTGCGCAAAATCACGCACAACGTTTCATCTTAACACATCGGAATCTGTTAGCCCAAATTAACAAAACCCCTTGGCAAAAATAGCGCCGCCAAGTATTCTAAGGGTCTTAAATCTTTTGATCAGGAAAGATTATTTTAAAGTTAAAGTCGATCCGGCAATGCTGTTAGAGACAAGAATCCATGCTCTTTGACGGTTTGCTGGACACTTTCATAAACAGGGAAAGAGCATCAAAATATGGAGCCCAATATCCTCTTCATCACCAGTCACGACTTAGGCCGCCATTTAGGCTGTTATGGCCGGGAAACAGTATCCTCTCCAGCTTTAGACAGCCTGGCCGCTGGCGGTGTCCTCTTCGAAAACAGTTTTTGTACTGCACCGCAGTGCAGTCCGAGCCGCGCCGCTCTCCATACCGGCCGTTATCCGCATAGTGTAGGGATGTTAGGAC
>JBJYWP010000161.1:0-29337 GCA_046259485.1 Promineifilaceae bacterium (SeqCode)
TAATTTGCAGTGAGAAAGATTGGCAGGCAAAAGCGGAGGCTCGGTTTTGCCAATTTAATTTGTAGTAAGAAAGATTGGAGATTGAAAAAATGAAAAATCATTATTGGAAATGGTTCGTATCGTTTCTGGCTGTCCTCCTGTTCGTAGCTGCTTGCAGCGAGCAACAGCCGGTCACCGAATCCGAGCAGGTATCGGCAACGCAGGAGTCGGCGGATATGACAGTCCCTGCCGATACAGCAGTCCCGGCGGATACAGCAGTTCCGGCGGATACAGCAGTTCCGGCGGAAGAACCTTATCCAGCTGCACCCGCTCAATTGGTTGAACCGGCCGGCGAGGCGGAAGCAGCATACCCGGCGGAAACAGCTGCTCCGGTGGATGAAACACCGGAAATTAGCCAGCCGATTTATCGTTGGGGTGAAGTCGCCGACCGCTTGTGGGTGTTGGTTGCCTATGGAGATACGCTCAACCCCACTGTTCTTGAAGAAGGACTTTTAATGACGGCTACATTTAGCAGCACAGACGGCCGCATGTTCGGTGAGGGTGGTTGTAACAGCTACTCTACCAGCTACGAGTCCACGGATGAAGGCGGATTGACCATTAATGGGCCGATCGCGGCGACCATGATGGCCTGTCTGGAAGGGATGGAAGCGGAACAGGCTTATTTCGGTGCCCTGGAAACAGTCAGCACCTGGAATATCAATGAAAAAGGAAACCTGGAACTTACCTATTCCAGCGGCCAGCCTTATGAAGAAAAACTGATCTTCGCCCCTGGCCAGACGCCGCTGACAGGGACAACCTGGCAGCTGATTGACTTTGGTAATCCCGATGATCTGACACCCTTGGAGGACGGAACCACAATTACGGCCGTCTTCCTGCCGGATACGGATACCACGGGTACGATCAGCGGAAACGCCACTTGCAATAACTATAACGGGGGCTACGAACTTGATGATAACAACATCACCTTTGGGCCCATTGCCGGGACGATGATGTTGTGCCCCATTGGCGCCGATCAGGAAGCGGCTTACCTGGCAGCTCTAGAGTCAGCGCAAACATTCGAGATCATTGGCCCCAACTTGCAAATTACTTACGACGGCGGGGTGTTGAATTTCAGTTCCCTGAACCTGCCGCTGGAGAATGTGCTCTGGCAGGCGGTCGTCATCGGGGGTGAGGTAGTTCCTGAAGAAGTAAACATCAGTGCTTTGTTTGTCCCCGGTGAGGAAGCGGACAGCGGTACCGTGGGCGGTAACGCGGGCTGCAATAATTACAACGGTGACTACGTAACGAGCAGCGATCTAAGCACGGATCCGCCGGTTTATTCGATAAGTATCAGCGCCAATATGGCCATGACCTTGATGGCCTGTCCTGACGAAACGTTGGCGCAGTTGGAACAGACTTATTTGTCCATGTTAGGAACGGCCGAAAGCTATGAAATCCTGGGTGAGCAGATGATCTTGCACACGGTGAAAGGCGATATCCAGTTTGCCGCCAATCGCGCTCCGCTGCTGGGCACGTTTTGGACCCTGATTTCCATGGGCGATCTTGACAATCCCCTGCCTCCGTTTGAAGGCAGTAACTTTACCGCGGCATTCCATCGACTACCCACGCTGCCTACGGGCACGCTCAGCGGCGAGACAGGCTGTAACGATTACAACGCGACTTTTGCCGCTGATCTGACGTCGATGAAGATCAATTTGCCGCAGAAAACCAATTATGATGACTGTCCCTGGGACGCCGGCAATTTCGAGGTGGAGCAGCAGTTCTTCCTGGGTTTGAATGCGGTTACCAGCTATCGCATCATTGGCAACAACTTGCAGCTTTTCTCCGGCGAGGGGGACTTGCAGCAGGTGATGAACTTCGTCGCCGCCCAGCCTGAAGTTGAAGGACCGGCGCTGGACCTGACGCCGCTGGCGGGCACGTTCTGGTACCTGTCGGCGATGGGCGACACGCCGATCCTGGCCGGCACAGAGATTACAGCGGGATTTGCCATCAACGAAGATGGTGTAACGGGCGAAATCAGCGGTTCCGGTGGTTGTAACGCCTATAACGCGCCCATCGGTAGAAATTTCGCCATCGGACCTATCGCCACAACACAGAAGGCATGCCAGAAGCCGGTCATGGATCAAGAGGCGAATTACCTTGGCTGGTTGAGCATGGCTTATAGCTATGACCGCGCGGGTGATCAACTGCTTATCTCTACCGGTAACGGGGTCCTGACATTTAACAGCACACCGATCCTGAACCAGGTGCGGGAACTGCAAAATACAACCTGGTACCTGATCTCTTATGAGTCCTTTAACGCGATTCCCGGCAGCAACCCCACCGCTTTCTTCGCCGCGGACGGCCGGACGGTGAACGGTAATACGGGTTGTAACGAGTACAGCGGCGCCTATAGGGCGGAACAGGGAAATAAGCTGGCGATCAGCGGCTTCAGCTCGACGCTATCAGCCTGCAGCACGGATGCGCTGGCAAGGCAGGAAGAGATTTTCTTGCGCCTGATGCCCGCGGCTGTGCGCTATACCGTCAGCGGAACACAGCTGCAGATCATTACCGTGGACGGGGGAACGATTAACTTCACCTCTATCCCGCCACAAGCCCCAATCGGTCCGACAGCCAGGATTATCAGCGGCGATTTTGCCGACACGGGCCAGCAAATGATCTTTGACGGCTCGCAGTCAAAGGCCGGATCGCTGCCCATTGTACGCTTTGTCTGGGATATGGGTGATGGGACAACGCTCAATGGCCCCAATGTGCGCTTTACCTACCACGATCCGGGTAATTTCACTGTCTCGCTGACGGTCGTTGACCAGGCCGGACAGTCGAATACGACATCTAAGACGGTGCAGATCAATCCGGTGGTCCAGGTTATCCCGCCGACGGCCGTTATTCAAGGGCCGGGCCAGGCTTTCGTAGGTGACAGCGTTACTTTCAACGCCACCGGCTCAACCGCGGGTACGTCACCGATCGTTAGTTACCAGTGGCAGTCAGGCGACGGCAATAACACGGGTCTGGTTTCCGACAGCAGCTTCACGACTGTCTACTCGCAGCCGGGCACGTATTACGTGACCGTAACCGTGGCTGATAGTGCCGGCCTGAGCGACAGTGCCAGCATGGCGATTACGATTGATGCCGGCCTCTCGGGCACCCACTGGCTGCTTAGCAGCAGCCTTCCCGGGACATCGATTTCCCTGGAATTCGGTAACGGGACGCTGTCCGGTTTCGCCGGCTGTAATACCTACAATGCCACCTTTAGCAGTACGATGATGGCGGGTAATTCAAATAACATATCCGTAGGCACAATCTCTACGACGCAGATGATCTGCCCCGAGGATATCATGGCCCAGGAGCAGGCTTACCTGGTCAGTTTGCAAACGGCCGGCAGCTATACGATCAATGGCACGACGCTCACGTTAACTACGGCCGACGGCCCGCTGGTTTACAATGCGGCGCTCGCCGTACCCTATGCGGCTTCGAGTGTTACACAGTAACCGGGCAATAGCCATGCAGTAACCAAGCAGTAAGCTTAATCAGTCAGGTTTGATAAGAAAAAGGGATTGGAGTTCGTCTCCAATCCCTTTTTGCTGCCTTAATGAAATTAAGCCTTAATTGCCATTAAGCCTGAGTGGCCTTAATGCCATTGAGCCTTAACGCCATTAAGCTATCTGTCTTTGAGACGCATGCTGCCGGAAGCGCTTTCGATTAATCATAATAACCGCACCAACGCCAATCCACAGCGCGACAGCCCAGGCTAGTATCCAGACCGCGAGGGGGGTGCCGCTTAAATCCGCGGGTACAAAAATCGTCAGGCCGGCCATCAGACTGGCGTGCATCAAGATGGAAAGGAATAGGCTTTCCGTGTGGTCATAGACCCAGACCATTAGGATTCTGTAAGGAGGGAGCCAGGAGAAAAGACGGATGATCAGCAGAAAGAGCGGAAATGCGCCGGAGAATGTATCCGTTTCCCAGAAGGGAAGGAAGTGCCACGCGCCCCACACGATGCCTATTATCAGGCCGGTTGTCAAAACGCTGTAACGAGACCTTAATCTGGGTGTGGCGAAACCTGTCCAGCCGATTTCCTCGAAGAGACCAACAGCAAGTCCGGCCATGATTGCGGGCAGCAGTGCAGGAGTATTTTCAGCGGATGCAAATATGGCTGGTTTGAATGCCGGTGAAATGAGGGAGAGCGTGAAGAGAATTATGGACATGAGAAGCGGCGCAGTCAGTAAGGCAACCGCGTACCAGCTAATACCAACACGCCACTTAATCAGGCGGGAAAACAGATCGCGAAAGCCAGAAAGGCCGTCGAGGAGGCCGGTCAAAAGGATGGCTGCTCCGCTGGGACCTATGAGCATCGCTCCATATACAAGAGCTTCAGATGTCGCCAATTTTTCCTCTGAGATTGGGAACCGGCCTGGGTAGATGGCCAAAGCCATGCAGCCCCAAGTAAAAATAAAGGTCAGGGCAAAATAGGTCAGTACCGGATTATCTTTGATGAAGTTCTTAAGAGGCGTCATGATATTTCTCCTTTTTTTAAGGACACAGAGAACTCAAAGATTTCACAGAGAGCGCAGAGATTTTTACTGTATATCCTCGGTGCCCTTTGCGTCTTCTCTGTGTACTTTGTGTCAACATTTTTATTGCTGATTACTTTCTGGTGACCGAAAGCAGGATCAAGTTAAGGTCACGAATACGTTCGAGCAGGCCGTGGAGAGCCGCCTGATCCGGCAGCAACCCGGAAAGCATCGTTGTGTTTCCTTCTAGGTGGGTAAGCGTCATCCCGGCGAACCAATAGGACCAGTATTGATCTAAATGGCCTTTAAGCATGATCTCGTAATATTCCGGCATCAGGTCATTTCCTTTTCATGTCTGAACATAGTTTAGAAAATGGGAGGTAACGCCACATCTGCCAAATGGGGTATATAGGGTTTATTTTTGGGGTTTGCTGCTAAACCCGACACCCAATAACGCTTGTATCAAATTGGTAGGATTTGGAGAATGTTAGGAAAGGATACCAATCTGCCTGGCTCGACTTGCGGCTTCGGTGCGGTTGGTGACATCTAACTTGCGATAAATACTGGCGGTGTGGGCTTTGACCGTCCCTGGGGCGACGATGAGCTGCCGGGCGATCTCCTTATTGGTCTTGCCCAAAGCGATGAGCTGTAGAACCTCAATTTCGCGTTCCGTAAGCGGTTCAACCAGCACGGCCGTTGGGATGACAGAAGGAGATATCTGATTCATGATTGAAAATGCATCCACTAATTTTTGTGTGTAGAAATTGTGGCGGGAGGCACCAGCCCTCAAGTAGGCGGTCAGCAGGTTTTGAACCGGATCCCCAATATCTAGAAAAACCCGGATATATCCTTCCGGTTCGGCCGTAGCGAGGCAGCGTTCCAATACTCCAAAAGCCTCTGTTAGCCTCTGCTGCCCGGCGATTGCAGCGGCCAGGATTAGATCGGACTCCAGCTGCCTGCTTATCTGGCTGCCCGCCGCTATAGGGGGTACTGTTCCGGCGAGCAGTTGTTCCACATCAGCATATCGACCCTCCGCCAGGCGGACTCGTGCCAGGGTGAGCCGGTATAACGCTTCGTAGCCCTCAGAACCTTTGCTTAACAGAATCTGTGTAGCCCATTGTGATGTGGTTCGGAGGTTTTCAGCGGCTAACTGAAGGCGAATTTTTAGCGTGTGAAAATCCTCCTCAAATTCACGCGGCCACGAATGTTCCTGTAATCTTGACTCAAATTTCCTGACAACCCGCAGTGCTCCGGAATAATCCCCTTTCGCTTGCAGTATGCGGGCCAGGGCTGTCAATCCGAAGCCATCCGTCATAATATTTTGCCAGGGCTCGTTGTCTTGAAGGCCTTCTCGGACATATTGTTCAGCCTCTTCTAATTGGTTCCACTCATACAAGACTTCTCCGAGATCGATTTTCATGCTGCCGGCGGTATGAATATGTCTGATGCCGCTCTCCTTGATCGGGTTCAGGAACTCGCGACACAGGGAAGCCGCTGCATGTAGACGGCCCTGTATTAAATAGAGCCGACTCAGTAACGGGGCCATAGTGGGGATGGCCTCACTCCGGTAAGCGTTATTCTCCCTCTGGATTGATTTTAGCGAGACTTTAATGGCGTCTTCGATGTCCCCTCGTCTTCCTAAAGCCATCCCGAAAAGGAAATCCGCGGCATTGCGCAAAATTGGTTCATCGGCAGGGATTTGTTCCAGCAGCCGGTAATCGGGTAGGAGCTCTCTGTTGGCCTGTGGATTAAGAAAAGCCAAAGCTGATGCCACAACGACCTGCATCCAAACTTGTTCAGAATCCGATTGTGTGTTTGCAAGTTGTTGCCAGAGCCCATTTAGAAGCGGGAAAACGTCAACGATTTTACCCTGGGTTATGAGTAGCCAGGCCTGATAAAGTCCTAGCTTAGGCCTGGCAAGAATAATTTCTAATGGAAGGCTGTCCGCCAATTGTAAGACTGATGGGTCGCTCTTTGCCAATAGTCCGGGTCCATACCGTTCAATCAGATCCGCTGCGTAGCCAACCTCTTGAGCAGCCAGGAGATGATGAATCGATTCGGAATAAAATCCTTGCTGCTCTAACCAGGTCGAAGCTCGCATATGAAGACGTGGGACTACATCGGGGTGTGCCTGGTGAAGGCGGGCCTGCAAAAGATCGGCAAACAGGTGGTGGTAGCGGTACCAGGCCCGCTCGTCGTCAAGCGGCACAAGAAAGAGATTTGCCCGTTCCAGGAAATCAAGCATAGATGAGGAGGTGTATAAGGGGAGCGAAACCGACTCAAGCCATCCTTCATCAGCAGGCCACGTGATTTCATTCATAGCCAGAATGAAGTCGCAGAGCGGTGCGGTCAGGCGGTCTAGAAATGAAGTGTACAGGAGAAAATGCTGGGTTTTAAGGGACTGGCTGGCCAGGACTTCTTCCATTAAATAGTCCAGTATAAAGCGATTGGTTCCCGTAAAACCAGCAATGAATTCATGAGTATCCCGGCGATCGCGCATAGAGATAGCCGCCATCTGTAAGCCGGCGATCCACCCTTCCGTTCGTTCCTCGAGCGCAGTGACCGAGTTTTCATCCAAATTAAGGCCTATGAGATCATTGAGGAATTGGGCTGCTTCAGGTTTGGTAAAGCGTAGATCGGCGGTGCGCAGTTCAACTATCTGGCTGCGAGCTCGCAACCGCGCTGCCGGCAGTGGTGGGTCCGAACGGGTGGCGATAACCAGGTGGAATGACCGGGGACAGCGCTCCATCAAAAAAACGATTGCTTCGTGTACGTCCCGGTTAGCGATGATCTGGTAGTCGTCCAACACCAGGGCTATCTCCTCACCGGTAACATCCAGGTCATTGATGAGGCTGATTAGGACCGCATCTGTGGGTACCTTGTTTGCAGCCTCCAATAATTGTGCGGCCTTAATACCGACGGCATGCTCGGCCGTCTGTATAGCCGCGACCAAGTAGGTCAGGAAGCGGTGCAGCTGGTTGTCATCTTTATCGAGAGAAAGCCAGGCAACCGGCATACCACAACTTGCGATGGAGGAGGCGATCAAGGTAGTCTTACCAAACCCGGCCGGGGCGGTGATCAGGGTCAGCGGGCCGCGAAGTCCGCGCGCGATCTGCTCCTTGAGCCGCGGCCGGGGCACTAAAACCGGCCGCAGGAAAGGTTGGTGCAGCTTTGTCCTGAGGATGGGGTCAGTGAAATAATCGCTGTTGATACGGGCCATTCGTAGTTTCCCTGCCAATTTGCCGGACAAACCGGGGCTTTGTGAAAGACAAAGCAGGTCTATGCTACACTTGATTGTACAGCATATTTTTGGAAGGTGATGATGGGTTGGTGGCAGGAATTACTGGACTGGATAGGGGACGGCAAAAAGGAAAGCGGCCATGATGTTGTGGCTATCCCTCTAACAGCGCCGCGCGCACTGCCGCAGCCGGTGCATAAAAAAGTATCCCTGATCATTCACAACCCGGCCGTTCCCGGCACCGGCAAAACGCTAAATGATTTTCTTGGTTGGCACGATCCCGACCGACTGACATGGGAATTCATCGCCGATATCCGCGAGGTGAGTTACGGCTACGCCAATTACGAGATCGCCGAACGCATCCTTGTTGACGACTTTCCTGTTAAGAAAGACGGGTTTCGCTATACGGCCGCTGAATACGTGCGTAACTGGCAGCGGCGCGGCGGTTTCCACCAACCGGACGGCGTGGACTACCATGCTTTGCTGGATGAATTCGACATGATCGCCAAGATTAACAGCGGTGCCATCGACGAGTTCTGGCTGTTTGCTTTTCCCTATGCGGGTTATTACGAATCGATCATGGCCGGGCCTGGTGCTTTCTGGTGCAATGCGCCACCCTTGAAGGGCACGAATGATGCCTCGCGCCTCTTTATTATTATGGGCTTTAATTACGAGCGCGGGTTAGGCGAGATGCTCGAGGCGTACGGGCACCGCGCGGAATCGATCATGGAGCATGTCTTTCGCGATAAGCGTGGCAGCGACAATCTGTGGCAGCAGTTCATTCGTTATGATCAGACGCATCCCGGCCAGGCGGAGGTAGGCAATATTCATTTCGCCCCCAACAGCGCCCGGGATTATGACTGGGGGAACCCAACACCTGTGCCCACGCGCGCGCCGAACTGGCTTAATTTCCCTGACCTAGACGGCCGACCCGAGTTGTTAGATAGGAGCGCCTGGGGGAAAGGGGACATTCGCAAGCACCATAAGTGGTGGTTCAAGCACCTGCCGCACGTACAGGGCGAGGCGGGGAAGATCGCTTATAACTGGTGGCAGTATATCGTCAATCCCAATCTGGTGTAGCAGCTATTGGGCTTATCCAACCAGCTGGTAGGCTAGAGATTCGATGGTGCTGCGAAGGGCTACTTTTTCGCGCCAGGGTTGGGGAATGTCGTTTACGCCATAATAAGCGCCTGCCAGCTGCCCATAAACGGCAGCAGTCGTGTCGGCGTCATCGCCCAGATTGGCCGCTAATAAACATCCCTCACGGAAATTTGAGCTGTGATAAAAGGCCCACAATGCTGCTTCCAGAGACCTAACAACGTAGCCACTGCCCCGAATATCAGGGGGTCGTCGTTCTTTAAATGAGCCGGAAGCGATTTCGTTGATCTCGGTCGTAGCCAATGGATTGTTTTCCCAGTAGCCAGGGAGGGCTTGGGGATGGCTTAGGAGAGTCGTTTTGTCCACACCCCGCAAAGCGCCAACGATCAGGCTGCCGAAGTAGCGGCAGGCGTCAATGCAAGTTGCGGCGCCGTGTGTTGTTCGTGAGCTAAGGCCTGACTGCTCAATCGCCCTAGAGGGATCATGTGCATAGAACATAGGGACGGGTGCCAGGCGCATGATCGAACCATTGCCGGCACTATAAGGATCAGTCGAGCCGGCGTAAGGATCGTTCGTCTCGCGGAATTGATAGAGGGCAGCGCGCACTGTATTACCGATGTCGAAGCAAACCCCGGTGCTGCTTAAATAGCCTTCCTCATACCAGCGCAGGTAGCGGGCCATCTGATCTGCGGCATCAAATCCTTGTTTTTCAATCAAGCTTTTTGCCAGACAGAGGGCCATTGATGTGTCGTCGGTCCATTCGCCGGGCTGAAGATTAAACGGTCCGCCGCCAATCATGTCGTCAATGGGTTCGAATGTGCCCGGTGTTTTAAATTCGAGCGTTGTGCCTACGGCGTCGGCCGTCGCCAGGCCAAGCAAGCAGCCCAGGAAGCGATCTCGGGATTCCATATCCTGCATTCTAGTATCACCTGCGGTTAAAAGCTAATACGCCTCTAGTAGAAAAAACAAAAACGGTCGTTCTCATGGAACGGCCGTTTTATTTTTGGTAGATATTTTGTGCTTAGATTCTTAACTGGTGGACTGCTGAGTTAGAGGACGGAACCATTTTGCGGGCAGCATGGTTAATAAAGGTAAGGCAACCATGGCCACAAGGAGGATGCCTGAAATGCTGTCCTGGGTGATAAACTCGATTACTTCCTCAAAGAAATGCGGAAGTGCGAGTAATCCCGCTTCGTGAAATTCATGCAGGCTCCCTGCTGCCAGCCGCACGGCCAAAAGCATGAGCACGATGCTGGTGACCGCGAAAAACCAGCGTAAATTGATGCGCAAGCTGCCTTTGATAATGAGGAATCCGAAGATGGACGCCGCGACCAGCCCCAGCAGCCCACCGGCTATGGCGAGGGCATTGGAGACGTTTGTCAGAGAAAAAGCAGCCAGGAACAGCACTGTCTCAATCCCTTCGCGGAAGACCATGACGAAGACGAAAATTAAGAGCGCTAGGCCGCCGCGGGAACTGTTGGACGATGTCAGTTCACCCAGGCGACCTTCGATCTGATGTTTCATGCCCTTGGAGGAGCGCCACATCCAGATAACCAAGCTTGCAACCAGTATGGCAGCAGCGCCATAAAGAATGCCTTCCACTACCGCGCTTTCGGGGTTAATGCCAATGCGACTTAAACCGAAGGCACCCAGAATGCTGGCGATAACGGCCAGGCCTAAACCGGCATAGACCCAGTGGTTTAATTCTGTTCGTCCCGTTCGATTCAGATAGGTTATGATGAGCGCGATAATCAGCGCGGCTTCCACCCCTTCACGTAAGGTAATCACAAAAGCTTCCACTTTTTACTCCTTGGATCATGAAGTTTTGGATGCTAATTATTGGCTGTGCCGGCTTATAAAAAAAGGGAGGGAGTTAATTCAATGGTTTACCAACGGAAAAATCATTTTTAACTGAGGATCATTTTTGCAGGGTTACGGCCGTCTGCCTCATTCATGTTGGGCAAGGAGGTTGAATGGCGAAAGTAATTAGCGTAGATAGGCGATGACCTGCGGGCCTTCGGGTATGACGCAGATGCGCGCGCCGGGGCCAATTTCTTCTGCTAACTGCCTGACTCTTTGCTCGATATCGCTGCAAGGCGTGAAGAGGGCGCTGCGGATCTGTTCTTCGCTGAGGCCGTGGCTGTAAATATGGACCTCGGCCTTGAGCTGAATCATAGCCTGGATTTGCACCTGCCATTGGTCCTGTTCACCAAAGCCGGGCTGAGCCAGCATGTCCATGAAGCCCTGGGGAGAGCCGGCTTCAACCAGCAGCTCCAGGTAACGGCCGTGATCAGGGATGCCGTCTTCGCAGGCACCGGCCATAATGATATGCCCATCGTCACGCACAATACCCACGGCGGCCTTCATCCCTTTGACCGTCTGGTATAGATTTTGATCCAATGGGTAGCCGCTGTTGGTCGTGATAACAATGTCATAGGGCTCATCCACGGCAACCATGGACTGCCGGCGCACAAATTCGCGTCCCGCTTCGTGGGCTTGAAGGAGATCACCGGCGAAAACGGCCGTGATCTCTTTCTTTTCATTCAACGTAACATTGAGTAAAAAAGCCGGGCCTACTTTTAGAGCCGCCTCGCGCATTTCCTCCCAGATGGGATTGCCTTCACAGATACCCCATGTGGCGTTGGGATGGGCAATCATCTCTCGGCCGTGATTGCTGAGCACACTTTCCTGGCCGCAGAGAGCGGGTAGCACCGCTTTCGGCCCGCCGCTGTAACCGGCAAAGAGATGAGGCTCAATGAAGCCGGTGTAGATACGTACGTCTGACTCAACCAGCAGGCGGTTGACGCGCAGTTGGTTGCCCACTGATGTGGTGCCCAGAGATACCAGGTTCTCATCGTCCCAGGCATTATGCTGCAAGCAGCGGTAATTATCATATACGCTGTCCCCGAGCAGGGCGCGCAATTCCGCTTCTGTCTGTTGGCGATGCGTTCCCAGGCCGGCCAGCAGGATTATATCTTCACGGCGCACACCGGCAGTTTCCAGCTCCGCCAGCAGCACGGGCATGATCAATGCATTGGGTGTTGCCCTGGTAATATCGCTGTGCACGATGACGACCTTTTCGCCTGGTTTGACCCGATCGGCGAGGGGGGACGAGCAGATGGGCTGACGGATCGCTTCCAGCAGCGCCATGGCTGGGTTGGCGACGCCGGGTAGCGATGGAGCGGCAATGATTTCGGTGTCATCGGGAAGGTTTATGGTTAGGCCGGTACGGCCGTAGGCGAGGTTAACGTTCATGTTTCAACTCGTGTAGGTTGCTGGGGGCAAGGTGCCAAGCCCTTCCGTAAGCGCAGCGACAGTGCCTGGCGCCTCGCGCATAGTACCTGATTTAATTAAACTCCGGCATTACTCAAATCATAAATGGCCAGGCGAATTGAATCGGAAAGATTCTGGTGATCGGCATCAAATTCGAGCAGTGCTTCTTCCAGGCGCTCGCGCAGCGTCAGGTGATGTGCCAGGGGATCTTTTTGAAATTGCTCGGCGTGATAGGCGATCTCATCCAGTGTTGCTTGCTGCGCTTCATCAACTTCGGTTTCTTCAATAACCTTTTGTAAATTTTCGACCGACTTTTTGGCATTGTCCATATGGCTGTTCTCCCATCAAGAAAGTTGCGGATAGCTTACATCAGAATAGATTAACCTGCCATATGTATACCGGTTAGTTCTTGTCCCAAAGCCGGCCGTTGTTTATGGAAAGCGGTTCCAGCGCATCGATAAGGCGATCGCTGTGAGGGCGAAGATTGCTCCCAGGGCGGCGAAGAGGACGCTGATCTCTGTCTCTTCTTTTTGCAGTTCAATTTGCGTCGGCAAATCTAGAAATATTTGCAGGAGTTGATCGGCATCTTCAGCGCGGAAGTACTCGCCGCCGGTTATGTCGGCTACGCTCTGCAAAGTCTCTTCGTCGATCATGAGAAAACGGCGGAAATTGCCAGGGTCGCCGCCGCTAAAACTGCCAGGCCCACCACCAACCCCGCCAAATCCGTCGTTGAAAGCATCGCTGCCCAACTGCTCGCGTGTGCAAACCATTTCCAGTGGATCATCGGAGCCGAAACCAATCGTATAAACACGTATGCCGCGATCGGCCGCTTTTTGGGCTGCATCAAGGGGAAACGGCCCGCGGCTGTTGGCACCATCAGTTAGCAGAACGATGATATCCGGCTGGTATACGCCCTCGACTTGTTCGCCTGTGTTCTCCGCAAGTCCTAAATCCACAGCGCTGGGAACAACCGCCTCATTGATCTCCGCAATGGCGTCTATCGACTTGAGGGTGGCGCTGCCGATGGCTGTGCCTATTGATGTCGTGAGATTAGCAACTGTGTCTTTTAACTGGTCCTTGTTCTGTGTCGGAAGGGCGGCTATTTCGGCAAAACCGGCGAATGCAACAATACCGATCTGCATACCCTCAGCCTGATCGTCTATAAATGCCAGCGCAGCATCCTGGGCCACACTGAGGCGATTGGGCGGTACGTCGATGGCACACATGCTGCGTGATATGTCAAGGGCGAGGATGATTGTCGTGCGGTTGAGCGGGACTTCTACAACAGCAACAGGCCGGGCTAGGGAAACGATCAGGCTGGCCAGGGCGAGCAAAAAGAGGGCAAACGGCACGTATTGGCGCCAGCGCGATCGTTTGGGTAGTGCCTGGCGGATGAGTGATAGGCTGGAATAGCGCACCGCGAAACGGCGTTTGCGCCGCAGGATCCAGGCGTACAGACCCACGAGCATGGGGATGAGCAAAAGCAGCAGTAAAAACCAGGGCCAAAAGAACATCATGACTAACTTAAGGGGCCCTGCCGAACCAGAGCAGCGTTAAGAAACCGCCGGCCAGGAGGAAGAGCGAACTGACGCCGGCCAGGATAGCCGTGATTTCCATCATCTCGCCGTCTACCTTTAGCTGTAAATCGATGTTTTCATAAATTTCATGCAGTGATTCTTCATCGTCCGCGTGATAATAAGAACCGTTCGTGAGGCTGGCGATATCTTGTAGGGCGCTTTCATTTAGCTGGGTCAACACATTAAAGCCCTCGATCTCTAAAATCGTTCCCTCCGGACTGCCAATGCCCACCGGGTATATACGGACACCCGCTTCCGCGGCCAGCTGCGCGATCTGCAATGGATCGAGAGATTCCGTGTTCTCACCGTCCGTGAGCAGCAGGATAACGGCCGATGAGTAATTGCCGATATCAACCGTTTGAGACTCATCATCTAAATCCGCTTCCTCAATCGCGATGGCTTTCCCGGCGATGGCGTTTAGCGAGCTGAAAATGCCCTGCCCGAGCGAAGTGGATCCTTGCGGGCTGAGACGGTCGATTGTGTTCAATGTAGCCGTCTGATCGCCGGTTGGTGCTTGAACGACCAGCCCGCCATCGCTGAAGGCGACGATTCCGATATCAACGGTGCTGGGCTGGTTTTCGACAAATAGGCGCGCGGCCGTCTTCGCCGCTTCGATACGAGTCGGTTCGAGATCGTCCGCGGCCATGCTGTTGGAGACGTCAAAGGCTAGTATGACCGTGCCCTGCACGCGCGGTAAAGTGACAAACAGCTGCGGCCTGGCCAGAGCGAGGAATAACAGGGTCAGAGCGATTAAGAATAAAAGCGGGGGAATATGGCGCTGCCGGCCGAGTTTTCTGCCCGCACTTGTTTGTACCAGGCCTACCTGCTGCAAGCCGGCCGTATCCTGCCTTCGTTTTTTCAGCATGCGGAGATAGATGCCTATCAATAACGGAATGAGCAGCAGGGTGAGAAGCATCCAGGGCCAGATAAAAGACATGGTTCCCTACAGCTGGTCAGCTGTGCCATCTCCTTCTTTTGCGCAGCGCGGCCATTTGGATAATGCTCTTTACCAGGTCCTCTTCTGTAGATACTGCAAAAAGCTCTGTTCTCGCTCTTTTTAAACTTTCACGAAGCTGCTTCTCGCGTTCTATACCGGCCGCATAAAAGCGACGACGGAATTCAGGGTCGCTGGTATCAACCAGGAGCTGTTCTCCAGTTTCGGCATCTTCAACGGCAATGATCCCGGCATCCGGCAGTTCCATCTCGCGTGGATCCCAAAGGCGGATGGCCAGCAGTTCGTGCCGTTGGGTGAGCAGGGTTAACGGCCGCTGCCAACCCGCTTCGCTGATAAAGTCTGATATGACAAAGACCAGCGAACGGCGCTTGAAGGTGTTCAATCCAGCATTGAGCAGCACACACAGGTTGGTCGTCATGTCGCCCGGAATGTCGCTTTCACGCTGCAGTTCATGTATCAGGCGCAGCACTTGGCTGCGGCCGCTGCGCGGGGGAATGGTACGTTCGATCTGCCGGTTATAAATAATTGCCCCAACGCGATTGCCGCTGCGGGTCAACAAGCGCGCTAATGTCGCCGTGAGATCAATCAGGATGCTTTTCTTGGGTCGATCTTGAGGGCCGAAGCCCATGGAGGGACTGACGTCGAGCAGAAACCAGGAGGTGATCTCCCGATCCTCCAGAAACTGGCGCACGAAAGGGCTGTTCATGCGCGCGGTGACATTCCAATCAATGGAGCGGATATCATCCTCCAGCTGGTATTCGCGCAAATCGGCAAAATCGATGCCATCCCCATAGAAGAGCGTGCGATAATCTCCCTGCAGCAGGCCATCCAGGCGGCGTATCACCTGCCAGTCGAGCCGGCGCAGGATGTGTTCGGGCGTTGAAGCGTGCGGCCGTGGTTCAGACGAAGGATTTGCGTTCATGCAGCGGGACTTCCGGGATGGGAACACTAGTAAGTATGCGCTCGATGATGTCATCGCTGCTGACGTTATCGGCCAGTGCTTCATAGGATAAAACCAGGCGGTGGCGAATGACGTCAGGGGCGAGATCGCGCACTTCTTGCGGCAGGACATAATCACGGCCGCGTAAAAATGCCAGTGCTCTAGCGGCAAGAATTAGATTGATTGAAGCACGCGGGCTGGCTCCAAATAACAGGAATGGATTTAAGTTACCTTGCCCAACCAGTTCTGGCTTTCGCGTGGCGGAAACGAGTTTAACCGTGTATTCGATCAAGGACGGATCAACATAAACGGTATCCACTGCCCCCTGTAAAGCCAGCAGCTGCTCCGTGTCGATCACTCTTTGTAGCGCCTGTAGGGCGCCGGTCATGCGCTCGACGATGACAAACTCTTCGGTTGTTGAAGGATAGCCAACTAACACCTTGAGCATGAAGCGGTCGACCTGTGCTTCCGGCAGGGGGTATGTGCCCTCCGATTCAATTGGGTTTTGTGTGGCCATGACCAGGAAGGGATTGGGCACCGGATAGGTTTCCCGGCCGATGGTGACCTGCCGTTCCTGCATCACTTCCAGCAGTGCGCTTTGCACCTTGGCCGGCGCGCGGTTGATCTCGTCGGCGAGGAGCAGGTTTGTGAAAACAGGGCCCAGAGAGGTATTAAATTCCCCGCTCTTCTGGTTGTAGATGCGTGTGCCAATGAGATCGGCCGGCACAAGATCGGGCGTGAACTGAATACGCTGGAACTGGCCGCCGATCGATTGGGCCAGGGTCTTAATGGCCATCGTTTTGGCCAGTCCGGGCACGCCTTCGACAAGGATGTGCCCGCGCGCCAATAAGGCCACAATCAGCCGTTCGAGCAAGATATCTTGGCCGACAATGACCTTTTTAACTTCGAATAGAACTTGTTCCATGGGTTTGTCGTTGTTCGGGTGTGGCGTGTGAGTCATATGCCTGTCCTTGGTGATAGTTTGTCAGCTGGTCATGCCGCTTCGCTAACGGATGTCGCTTCGCTTACGGCAGTATGTCAGATTCCCGGGCCGCCGGCCACGGCGACGGCCGTGCCGATGGGGACGGCGAAGCCGATGCCCACAAAAAAGTTTTGTTCAGAAGGGTTGGCTAACGCTGTCACGATGCCCACGACCTGTCCTTGCCGGTTGAGCAAAGGGCCGCCGGAGTTACCGGGATTAACGGCCGTATCGAACTGGATCAAGCGTTCCAGCCGTTGTTCGCCGTCTTCGCCCACGGGAATGGAGCGATTGAAGCCGGAGATCACACCGGCGCTCATGGATGCGGTCAAACCCAGCGGATTGCCTACAGCAAAAGCCTCATCGCCGATTTTCATGGCAAAAGGATTACCCAGGATAGCGGGGACGATCAGGCCTGGTGGTTGGCTGGGATGCAGCACGGCGATGTCATTTTGCGGCTCGGCAGCGCTGATTTCCACTTTGACAGATGTGCCATCGGCATATGTCACCTCAATTTCCGTCGCCTCGCTGACTACATGCAGCGCGGTCAAAATATCGCCGGCATCATTAACAACAACACCGCTGCCGAGCCCGAAATTCTCTTCCGCTTCGCCCCTATCGAACTGCGCTTGAACGAGAACAATAGAGGGAATAATCTGTTCATAGACCTGGGCTGAATAGGCTGGCCGCGGCGTCGCCAAGGCTATCGCCTCGACTACGGTCTCGTTTATTTCTTTTTCTGTAAGCGGCGCCGGCTCCGGGAACATGGAGGTGTAGATCAGTAGGGCGATCAAGGCGGCGGCAATACCCAAGGCAAACGGCCAGAGGCGGCCTATCGCTGTCTTCAGGTGTTTTGGCCAGGATGTCCGGCTTGTTGTGGCGGTTGTTAAATCCTGCAAATCTTCGCGCATGAGGCGTCAGTTGTCTCCAAAGCGTCAGAAGATTATAGACCATTGTTGCCAAGAGATTATGAATATTATAGATTGACACAGGAATAAGAAAACGAGAACCCGTTCGGAATCTTCCCTCCCGCGGGTTCCCGTTTTCCAAGCAAAGCGCCAGCATTTGCCGCAGAGCGCTAGCGTTTGCCGGCTGCATACTGATGCCGCTGGCCACTAACTGATGGCGGCTTTGCTAATGAACGTCTTTGTGGCCTCGATATTGGTCGTCTCACCGCTGACCCCAATACTGCCGGTGAGGAGAATGTTGTTTGAGGCATTACCGATCATGATTTTGAAGGCGCCTGGTTCGAGTATGGTGACCATATCAAGGCCGGTGTAGCCAAGCAGGTTAGCCTCCAGGGTGAAGGTGATCGTGCGCTGTTCGCCAGGCCCCAAAGAGACACGGCAGAAGCCTTTTAATTCTTGCGTGGGGCGGGTGAGAGCAGCGACTTCATCATGTACATACAGCTGAACAACTTCGTCTCCGGCCAGTTCCCCGGTATTTGTTACGTCGACACTTATCTCTACGCTCTCGCCGGGGGCAATACTGACGCGGCTCTGGCGCAGATTGTTTATCGCGAAGGTCGTATAGCTGAGGCCGAAGCCAAAAGGATAGAGAGGCTTGTTGCTGAGATTGACATAGGTTTCTTTCCAATGGGATTTGCCGCCGGATGGTTTGTGGGAGTAGTAAACGGGTATTTGACCCACGTCGCGGGGGAAGCTCATGGGCAGTTTGCCGCCTGGTGAGACATTGCCGAAGAGAACATCAGCGACGGCCGCAGCACCTTCTTCGCCGGGCAGCCATGCTTCGAGAATGGCCGGTACATGTTCGTCAATCCAGGAGATGGAAAGAGGACGGCCGTTGATCAACACAACGACTACAGGTGAGCCCGCAGCTACGACTGCTTCTACCAGCTGCTGCTGCATACCGGGTAAATTGATTTCATGCCGGTCTCGCGCTTCGCCGCTGGTGCAGGAATCGGTGAGGCCGGATTTACCACCGACGAAGAGCAGGGCGACATTGGCCGCTGCCGCCGCGGCGACAGCTTCGTCAAAGCCACTGCTGTCGCTGCCGGTAACCTCACATCCTTTCGCGTAGTCTATATATGTATGGTTTGATACGGCTGCCCGCACACCAGCAAGAATAGGCTCAATCGGTACAAAGTTTTCAACAAGATTTACTGGGGTCCCGGAAACAGGTATATCAAAGACATTCTCTCCCCCCTGAGTCATTTCGAGCAAGGATTCAATATGGCAGGGGTAGGCGTAATCACCTAGCAAGTGTCGCACATTGTTCGCCTGCGGGCCAATGACGGCAATGCGTTGCAAGTCCTTGGAGAGAGGTAGTAAATTCCCCTCGTTTTTGAGGAGGACCATAGATTTCTGGGCGATGGTACGCGCCAGCCCGCGCTGTTCCGGCGTGTCAAAGACTTTAATGGCGGCTTCAGCATCGACGTAAGGATTTTCAAAGAGCCCAAGTAAAAATTTGTGCCGTAATACGCGCATTACACTACGGTCAATCAGCGCTTCGTTGATTTCACCTTTGTGAACAGCATCAATCAGTGCATCACCATAGCAGTCGGTGTCCGGCAACTCGACGTCAAGCCCCGCCTCCAGGGCCATTTGTGCAGAGTGTCCCTTGCTGGTAGAGATTTTATGGAATGACTGCAGCTGTTCGATGGCAAAATAGTCGGAGACAACGACGCCATCAAACCCCCACTCATCGACCAGGATATCGGTCAGTAGTTCTCTAGAGGCTGTACAGGGCACACCGTCCAGCTCATTATAAGCATTCATTACTGACTGCAACCCCGCTTCTTTGACGGCCGCTTCAAAGGGATAGAGATAAACGTCGCGTAGTTCGCGCGGTGGGATGTGCGGAGGGGCCCAGTTCAGGCCGCCCATAGAACGGCCGTAGCCCACGAAATGCTTTGCCGTAGCTACAATGCCCTCATGCCAGTCATCCCCTTGCAATCCCCGGACAAAGGATACGCCCATAGTTGCGGTCAGGACTGGGTCTTCGCCAAACGTCTCTTCAGTGCGTCCCCAGCGGGCGTCGCGGGCAATATCCAGGAGGGGAGATAAGCCTTGATGCGCCCCACCGGCGCGCATTTGTTTGCGCACGACCGCCGCCAATGCTTCTGCTAGATCCGGTTCCCAGGTACTGGCCAGACCGATGATTTGTGGGAAACAAGTAGCATTACGGGCCATATAGCCGCTGCAGCACTCTTCGTGGATGATGGCCGGAATGCCCAAACGGGTTTCCGTGGTCAGGTAACGCTGGATTTCGTTAGCGAACCGTGCACCCTGGGCAGGCGTTAAGTTTGTCGCCCCGCCGATGCGTGTCACCTGGCCAATTCCGTGTTCCATCAGAGTCTTTGCTTTCTGAAGATCAAGCATCGAAGTAGCACCTTCTACACTTTCCTTTAATACCTGAAAGGACCAGAAACTGCCCAGCTGAGCTACTTTCTCCTGCAGGGTCATGAGCGATAGAAGATTGACAATGCGTGCTTCGGTGGAGCGTTCGGAGTTGTGATAAACTTCAGTTGTTTTCTTTGCCATGATAAATACCTGTCTGCTCTGGGTATGGGCGCATCGCGATACACCCTACTGATGTTCTGTTCTTAGTCTTTCGATATATATTCAAACCAATCAAAGTCTGCAAAGTTTTCACTCCTTTGACCGTTGCTGCTGGCATACATTCCGATAAAGGTACCGACAAAACCACCAGCGATAGGAGTGCTGAGAATGCGGCCGTCAACAGATTCGGATACCTGCTGCCATTTATGCGTTTCTTCTGCTATAAAAAATTGATACTCCTGCCCCTGGGCTTCTATTTTGAAGGTGAAATCAGAACCGTTGATGGGCTGCTCGGTCAATGTTGAATCCAAGCCTGCTTTGCGCTCAATCAACTGGACAACCTGGTTCCCGTTCTCATTTTGTGAGACGACGAAACGAAAATGGAAATCATTGTTTTGGAGAAGGACCAGACCGGCGCATTCCTGCGCATTGGCAGGAGAGAATGACATTGCTGCCTGAGCACTGAAATTGATGTGCTGCTGCCTACGGCCGACGAAGCTGGGATTAGCGCGCTCAGAGAGCGTTTGCGGTCGTAATTTTAGTCGCAGATAACCAGGCCGTTCGCTCAAGCTCCAAAAATGTTCACGTGGTGTGCGCAGGAAATTCCATTGATGGGCCAGCACTGGATCGTCAAAATGGTCCTTTGCAGGGACTTGCTGCCAGAGGTGGGGGGTGAGATCGGGTGAAGCGTGTTCAAATTCTACTCGGCCGACACCCGGGCTTACGATAGGCCAGCCATCTTCCCAGATCACGGGCGCGAGGAAGGTCTCTCGACCAAGATTGTAGTAATAGCCTCCGTAGGGGCGCATTGCCAGCAAAACCATCCACCATTCGCCTGTTTGTGTTTGGACAATATCAGCGTGACCGGTACCAACGATAGGGAAATCTAGCCCCAGGTGGCGGTGAGTTAGGATAGGATTGCCGCGATTACCTTCATAGGGTCCAGTAATGATCTTGCTGCGTGCTATAACTACGGCATGATGGTGTGCGGTGCCACCTTCGGCCGTGAGCAAATAATAATATCCATTTATCTTGTAAATATGAGGCGCCTCGGACCAAACAGCTCCCTTGACAGCACCATCCCATATGACCACTGGTTCGCTCACTAATTTCATGTGTGCCAGGTCAAGCTCTTGTACATAGATTTCAGTATGTCCCTCAAATTGGCTGTTTACGGCCATACGGTTGCTACAATACCAGGCACGGCCATCGTCATCAAAGAGTAGTGAGGGATCGATTCCTGGGGCGTGTTCCAGCCAATTCGGTTCAGACCAGGGACCAGCTGGGTCCGTTGCCGTCACAATAAAGTTTCCCGATCTTTTTTTGCCATCTACGAGGGTGCAGATCACGTAAAATGTGCCCTCAGAATAGCGAATCGTGGGAGCATAGAGTCCACCGGACGGCCGTATCTCGTCCAGCTCAAGCTGCGAAGGTCGATCCAGAACATGACCGATCTGCCGCCAATTTACCAGGTCATTACTATGAAAGATTGGTAGACCAGGAAAATATTCAAAGGTAGAGGTAACCAGATAATAATCATCCCCATCCCTGCAGATGGACGGATCCGGATAAAAGCCTGACAATATTGGATTCCGAAAAGTTTTAAACATTGTTCCTCAGGGTTATTAAGAGTGTGCTAAAGGTTCAACCCCACTTACACTTTCTGTACCTGCACCTGGCTGAAAAAGACTTTGCTATTGGAAACATCGCTTGGTGGGCTGACGATTTCAAATGAACCCGCAAGTGGCAGGTTTGTTGATGAATTGCCCACCATAACCTCGACTCTCCCCGGATGTACGGCAGATGTCATTTCTTCATCGTAGACTCCAAGCTGATTGACATACAGTGTGAAGGTGACCGACTTGCATTCTCCAGGCTGTAACGTGATCCGTTTGTAGCCTTTGAGTTCCTTAATTGGCCGGGGTGGAGCGGCGAACTGGCACGTGTAGAGCTGGACGACTTCATCACCGGCGCGATCGCTGGTATTGGTTATTACGGCACTAATGTTGACCTGTCCGCCAGCCGTTGCTTTTTCCTGGTCAACGCTCAAATTTTCAAAGAGAAATGTGCTATAGCTAAGTCCATAGCCGAAGGGGAAAAGAGGTTCTCCTTGGAAATAGCGATACGTACGACCGACCATTTTATACTCTTCAAATGGCGGAAGATCGTCAACTGATCGGTAAAAAGTCACCGGCAACCGTCCCGCCGGGTTGTAGTCACCAAATAGAACATCCGCTAGGGCATCTCCACCGGCCTGGCCGGGATACCAGGCCTCCACGATCGCCGGGATATATTCTGCTGCCCAATTAATGGCCAGAGCGCTGCCGTTCAATAGCACCAGAATCAGCGGTTTACCCAACTTATGGAGCTGTTTGAGCAGTGCTTCCTGGGGATCAGGAAGGCTGATGTCGGTGCGGTCGCCTCCGGAAAAACCGGGAATTTCAACAGGCATTTCTTCACCTTCAAGATTGGGAGAGAGCCCCATAACGGCGATAATGACGTCCGCTTTTTCGGCCGTTTCCAGGGCCTCGGCTTCATAATCGAATCCCGGAACCGCCCACAACAGCTGCATCTGAGGGTCAAGACCTTTGCTAATAAATTCCAGGCGGACTTTGTAAAACCGTCCAGCCTGCAGATCAAGATCCCTGGTGATTATTCGCGGATGATGCACATTGTCATAGGTGATTACCAGATCATCATCGAGATAAAGGTTGTAGGCGCTGAAGCCATTGCCGCCAAGTCTAAATGTTCCGCTTGTCGGTGGGACCAGAAAGCCTGTCCAGCGGATGGAGAATTTATCTCCCCCTTTCCCACCAAAAGGCGTTGTGTCTATCCAGCGGGCATCGACAGTGGGATCGATTCTCTCGATCTCAGGAACGCCTGCGAAATCGGGATTGTTGAAGTAAAGAGCCGTCAGGCCGGTCTCACCCGTTTTATCTTCATCTGGGCGGAGAAATTCAGTTAGAATCACATCCAGCGGTGGCCAACCTTCTGCAAGCCCGCAGCCTCGCGCGTACATAACCTCGGTTTGTTGGGAGACCTTTTCGCGGATACCTGCCAGGGGCGTGGTGTACTTCGCGGGCGTGCCGTGATAATTTCCCAGTAAAGGCTGCAGCTCATCGGCGTTGGGGCCAATGACGGCGATTGAGGCTGTATCTTTCGCTAGAGGCAGAACATTATTTTCGTTCTTGAGCAGGACAATAGATTCCCGCGCTGCCTGCAGTGCCAGGGCCTGGTGGCCCTCTGAGTTAACGATATCATATGGGATCTGGGCATATGGGACCTGATCCGGCGCATCAAACATGCCCAGTTCAAAGCGTGCTTTGAAAAGTAGTTTTAGTGCCCGATCTATCGTTTCCTCACTAATCAGTCCTTGTTCTACGGCTCCCAGAAGATAAGGATAGGTTGATCCGCAGTTAAGTTCGCAGCCGTTATTGACGGCCAGCGCCGCTGCTTCTTCCGGTGTTTCCACAATTCTATGGTGGAGATAAATGTCGATGATTGCCCAACAGTCGGAAACGACAAAACCTTCAAATTTCCACTCGTCGCGCAATACCTTTTGCAGCAGCGTGGGGCTGGCGCAGCATGCTTCACCATTGATGCGGTTGTATGCGCCCATGATTGAACGTGCATTGCCTTCCTTGATACCGGCCTCAAAATGGGGAAGGTAGGTTTCGTGCATATCGCGATCGCTTACGAGGGTGTTAAATCGGTGACGCTCGAGTTCCGGGCCGCTGTGGGCCGCAAAGTGCTTAGGTGTCGCTATGAGCTTTAAGTATTGCGGGTCGTCGCCCTGCAGGCCTTTGATGAATTGAACGCCTAGTGATGCAGTGAGATAGGGGTCTTCTCCATAGGTTTCTTGCCCGCGACCCCAGCGTGGATCGCGAAAGATGTTGATATTTGGCGACCAGTAAGTCAGACCGGTATAAATTTCACGGATACCGCGTCGCAGAAATTCATGGTGTTTTGCCCGCGCTTCATCTGATACGGCCGTCGCTATTTGCAGCATCAACGCCTCGTCCCAGGTTGCGGCCAGGCCAATTGCCTGTGGAAATACGGTCGCCATGCCGGCACGGCCGACGCCGTGCAGCCCTTCATTCCACCAATTATAAGTGGGTATTTCTAGACGCTCGATGGCCGGAGCGTCGTAAACCATTTGTAGAACCTTCTCTTCCAGGCGCATACGGGCTATTAAGTCGTCAACCCGATCATTGATTGATAAATTATTGTTGTTATAGTGAGACATAGAGACGGTTCTCCTATGCTAATAAGCTAGGTAAAGGTTCAATCCGCATCGCTAGTATTAGCAGACAAAAATAGCTTAAAGTGGCGGCTGCCCTCCCATAAAGAAAGATCTACTGGCTACAAGTCGGATTAGTACAAATAACTAAGCCTGTTCAGCGGGCACATTTTCGGAATAAAGGTGACATTTGACAAGTACTTCATCAACAATGATATCCTTGGGTACCTCCAGTCTACAAATATCCTTGACCTGTGGGCACCTGGCAGCAAATTTGCAGCCCATCGATAGATATTCTTCTTCCTCTGAATTGGAAAGTTTGACCCGGCCTTTCCAACGTTTCTCGGGATCCGCTTCAGGAATTGATTCCTTCAGTAACTGCGTGTAAGGATGTCTGGGGTTCATAAGAACCTGCTCAACGGTGCCCATTTCGACGATGTTTCCTCTGAACATGACCGCAATGCGATCACTTACATAGTAAGCAGTCGCCAGATCATGCGTAATATAAAGAACGCTCATGCCAAATTCTTTTCTAAGTTTGTCGAATAGATTGACAATCGACATTCTCAACGAGGCATCTACCATCGATACCGGCTCATCAGCTATCAACAAAGACGGGTCTGTCAAAAGGGCCCGGGCAACGGAAATCCGCTGCAGCTGACCTCCGGAGAACTCGCTTGGATACTTACCGGCAAACTGACTATATGATAGACCGACAGCTCTGAGTTTCTGATCGATCAATTCAATCGCCTCTTCATTACTTTTAGCCAGTTTGTAGTTCTGCACCGTTTCGAAGAAATAGCGGTCGACTGTTCTGAGCGGGTTGAAGGTTCCGAATGGATCTTGAAAGATTGCCTGTACACCTTCCGTGAACCAGACTTTCTTTTTAGTTGAACTTTCGTGTCGTTTCCCACCATGCACGATGGTACCTGAGGTCGGATCCTCAAATCCTAAGACCATTTTTGCGGTTGTCGTTTTTCCACAACCACTTTCCCCGGCCAGAGTGAATATCTCCCCCGCATCGATGGAAAAAGACACATTGTCGACGGCTGTAATATGAACCCGCGAGGTAATACTGCCTAATGTGTATATTTTTACAAGGTGCTCGACTTCGAGTATTTTTTCCATGTTTGTAATACTAACGGCTTGAGTAGCGTTAATGACCTTTCCCTTCTTCTACTAACCAGCAGGCTACTTTGTGATCAGGTTTTATGGCGATGTAGTCCGGCATTTTCTCTTTGCAGATATCCATTACATAAGGACATCGGGGATGAAAAGCACAGCCACCGGGCAAGTCCGAAAGCTCCGGCGGGCTTCCAGGAACACTTTCGCGCCGTGTCTTATCGCCAAATTGTGGCAAAGAGTTGATCAAATATTGTGTGTAAGGATGGAGCGGCTCGGCAAAAATAATATCAGTTGGCGCCTCTTCGACAATTTTTCCGGCGTACATGATGCCGATGCGATCGGCCACATTTGCATGCACACCCATGTCGTGGGTCACCAGAATGACCGTGTTTTGCAGTTTTTGTTGAATATCCTTTATGAGCTGTACCACGCCTCGCTGCACGACGACATCAAGTGCGGTCGTCGGTTCGTCTGCGATAATGATCTGGGGGCTTAACAGCGCGGCCAGGGCAATTGTCACCCGCTGTCGCATACCACCAGACAGCTGGTGCGGGTAAGCATTCATTACCTCTGGGGGAAGTCCCAATTCCGCAATGTGGTGCTTGGCGAGTTCATAGGCTTCTTTTTGTGACTGCCCGGTCACATGGCTAATAATAAAATCCTTATAGGTTTCCTTGATTTTGACTACGGGATTAAGCACGCTCATCGAGCCTTGTGGCACATAAGATACAAACCGCCAGCGCAGGTGACGCATTTCTTCTGCATCGAGCGTGGAAACATCGATCATCTCTCCAGCGACGTGATAATAGATCTTCCCGCCAATATGGCGCAGGGGAGGTTCAATAACGGCGGCAAGCGCTTTAAGTAGTGTTGATTTCCCGCATCCACTTTCGCCGGCAATACCATAAACTTCATTTTCCTTT
The DNA here is from genome assembly GCA_046259485.1 of Promineifilaceae bacterium (SeqCode). Taxonomy (GTDB): domain Bacteria; phylum Chloroflexota; class Anaerolineae; order Promineifilales; family Promineifilaceae; genus JAACFF01. The sequence continues at coordinate 26,381 of JBJYWP010000161.1, forward strand.
ATGACCAGATCGATCTGGTTAACGGCTTGCACAACTTTCTGCGTCCCATGAACATCAAGAATATAACAGGCATGCAATGTTTCAGTGCTCAATATTGTGTTATTCATAAAAATATCTGTTTGCTTCCAGCTAAGAATAAGCTCTGAATCCCTCCTAAAGTGTGATGAATAGTTGTCCATGATCGCTTTATTATGCTCCAACACGCTGGATGCGTGACCGCGGGTCGAGGTATTCACTGATGCTTACGGAAAGCCAGTATAAGGAGATAAACAGCAAAACCGCCAGGACAACCGGGGTTAGAACCCACCACCAATAGCCCAGCAGCACTGCTTGGTAGCTAAGCGCCCAATAGAGCATAGTTCCGAGAGTAGGAATATCGAGATTAACGAGACCCAGGATAGCCAGAGTGACTTCGAGACCAATTGCCCAGGCCATAACATTGATTAAAGTGGCAAATACCAGGGGCATGACGAAGGGCATATATTCTTTTAGAACAAGGGACAGCGTGTTCGTTCCTGAGAGGATAGCCGTTTGCGTGAAGCCCCGCTCACGAAGGCTCAAAATATCCGAGCGAATTACCCGCGCGTCCCAGGCCCAACCGAAGCAAGCCAGCAGCAATCCCAATGTCACCAGGTTCATACTATCACGGACCAGCATCGCCAGCAGAATGATGATCAGGAAAAGGGGAATGACCAGAAAGCTGTCGCTTATAAACATCAGCACCCTGTCAATAGTGCCGCCGTTGTATCCGGCGATCATGGCTACCGGCACGGCAATCATTCTCGAAATAATCCCGGCTATCAGGGCAATGATCAATGAGTTGCGCACAGCGAATGAGCCCACCCAAAAAATGTCGATTCCCCGCGAGTCTGTTCCCAACGGATGTTCCATGGACGGCGGTAGGTCCCTGGGTACTTCTCCCCAAAGGGCTGTGTCGTACGGGGAGAAAAAAGAGAGGCAAGCATAGAAGATCAGGATTAAGAGGATGATGAAGCTGACTTTAAATTTGTAATCTTGAAATAGATCTTTAAGTACATTCATTATGTTCGCGATCCTTAACTGTACCTGATTCTTGGGTCGAATAAAGGATAAATGAGATCCAAGATCAGAATAGCCGTTGTAATTGCGACAATAGAAATGACTGTTATGCCCATAATCAAATTGTAATCTCCATTGGTAATCGCGTTGTAAAGGAGTGAACCAAGTCCTGGATAGGAGAAGACAATTTCTGTGATCAGAGCGCCACTGAAAATCTGGCCGATCAATAGCGCCAGTGCCGTGATCTGGGGCAGCATTCCATTGCGGATCACGTAACGATTCACAATTCTACTTTCTTTGATCCCTCCAAATTTGGCATATTGGACAAAATCTTCTGAGTTGACATTCTGCACGATGAGCTTCATCGTTTGAAACCATGCGGCTATACCGAGAAGAATGAGTGATAAAGCCGGCAAGAAGGCATGCCTCAAAACATCTGAAATATAGGACCATCTAAATGAGGGTTGTCGGCCGATATCCGACCCGCCGGCAACGGGGAAGAGGGGAAAAATGTAGCCAAATAAAATGAGCAAGGCAAAAGCAAAAAGATAATAAGGCATCGGCCGCACGATCATTGCCGCTGTATCAAGTGCCCGTGACCAGCCCGCACGATTGAAATAGCCCGCAACCCCGCCCAATAGGATACCTACCGTCCAGGCGATTGCCGTCGTGATCAACAATAAACCTAAGGTCCAGGGCAGAGCATTTCCTATAAGCTCCATTACCGGTGTGGGAAATTGAAAGAAAGAGACACCAAAATCACCATGGAACAATCGCTGCCAGAAGGCAATATATTGATCAAATGCTGATCCTTCAAGACCATACATTTCGGTAAGTTCAGCGACCATATTATCAATCGAAGCGGGATCTAAATATGAGCCTCGAGATCTTAGTTCCGAAATGGTTCTCACGACTGGGTCTGAGGGCAATAGTCGCGGGATGATGAAAACGGCCGTAACGCCTACAAAAATAACCAGGAAATATTGAATGAGTCGTGGAATAAGATAGCTTCTAAGAAAATTCAAAACCGTTACCTCTCCAGTTTCTCGAGTTTAGCAATAAGGATTATAAAATTGTCAATAATACATGACCCTTGAGCAGATAGTAGATGTTATGTGTGATACCCTTTATATAATTGATATTCTGCAAAGCAAATCTATCTCGTTTAAAGATGAAATTTATGCTAATGAGGATATCCCAGGCGGATAACAAATCCGCCTGGGAATCCAAGCTAGGGTCTGCTACCTTCTTACCTTCCGGTTGCTTCTAGGAAGGGGGTCATATACTTGAAGGGACCCCAATGTGTATAAGGTTGGGTGTAAGCATTTTCAGCACCAGGCCAGTTATCCCAGTAGGTTTCATCCCAGGCGATAAAGCCAATATAACCGAAAGTGGGAATGCCCGGCATCTCGGTCACAGCGATCTTTAGACCTTCGATGCCAACGTCGACGACAGCATCGTAGTCGGCAGGATCGGTCTCGCGCAGCTTCTCAATGACAGCATCCATCTCCGGGCTTGACCAGCGACCTGGGTGTCCCGCGCCTACTTCACCGATCGGCGCCACATAGGCGGAGTTCCAATGGTCGAGCACACGGAATAGATCGGGGCCAGCGCCCCATGGTTCCTGGGCTGGCCAGTCACTTGAAACCTCGAAATCACCGGTATTATATAGATCTGCTCGAGCTTCTGATGGTAAAACCTCGGCGTCAATTCCGAATTTCTTCCACTCCTGGCTTGCAGCTACAGCATTTCTCGACCCCATGTCTGTTGCCAGATCAGTATCTGTCAGAATCTCAATTTTCCAGGGCGTACCATCGGGTAAGAGCCACATACCGTCTGCATCTCTTGAAAAGCCATTCTTGATGAGCAACTTTTCAGCAGCCTCGGGCGCATATTTATACCATCCCAGACCAAAGGCC
>JBJYWP010000162.1:0-4687 GCA_046259485.1 Promineifilaceae bacterium (SeqCode)
GGCAGCAAATCTGGCTTATAGTTTCTGGGTTAATTCACTTTAGGAAGGTTCCATGAGTACAAACAACAAGCGATCGTCCCGGTTGTCCGGTTTTTACAAGCTGCCTGTAGAGGAGCGCCTGGATATTGTCGCCGTATTCGCCGGCCTTAGCGAAGAAGAGAAAGAAGTTCTCGCCGGCCGGGGGCTTGATGCCAGGCAGGCCGATCTGATGATCGAAAATGCACTTGGCACCTTCGAAATCCCTCTGGGTATCGCTGTCAATTTTCTGGTGAATGGCCAGGATTATTTAGTGCCCATGGCGGTCGAAGAGCCCAGTGTTTTGGCGGGCGTTAGCAACGCGGCGAAACTGTTTCGGGCCGGCGGCGGTTTTACAACCACAGCCACGGAACCGGTGATGATCGGCCAGATCCAGGTGTTGGATGTACCCGATCTGGATGCAGCGGTTGCTGCTATTGAGGAAAACAAAGACGCCCTGTTAGAACAGGCTAACTGCTGCGACCGCATCTTGATTGAATTGGGCGGTGGGGCGCGTGACATTATCGCCAGACCTTTCCCTGATACTCCGGTTGGGCCGATGCTGATCGTGCACCTGCTCTTTAATACGCTGGATGCGATGGGCGCTAACGCAGTCAACACGGCCGTGGAAGCCCTGGCGCCGATGGTGGCCGATTTAACCGGTGGGCGAACGAGCCTGCGAATTCTGTCTAACCTGGCTGATCAACGTCTCGCCATGGCTGAAGGGACTATTCCCGCAGCTATGTTGGAAGTGGAGGGCATCTCCGGTACAGAAGGCGCGCGGCTGATTGAGGAAGCCAATGCCTTTGCAATTGTCGATCCCTATCGCGCGGCCACGCATAACAAGGGGATCATGAACGGCATCGATGCCGTCGTGATTGCTACGGGCAATGACTGGCGGGCTATTGAAGCAGGCGCCCATTCTTATGCCGCGCGCGACGGCCGATATCAATCTTTGACCGATTGGCATGTTGACGAGAACGGTGATCTATTCGGCCGTCTTGTTCTGCCTATGGCCGTCGGTATGGTCGGCGGGGCGACAAAAGTGCACCCCACGGCGAAAGTGGCGATGAAGATCCTGGGCGTCAAATCTGCTCCGGAACTGGCACAGGTGATCGCTGCCGTGGGTCTGGCGCAAAACCTGGCAGCTATTAAAGCACTCTCGACAGTCGGCATCCAGCGCGGACATATGCGTCTCCATGCGCGCCAGGTGGCAATGGCCGCCGGCGCTGAAGACGACCAGGTGCAGCGCATTGCTGAACTGTTGGTAGCTGAAAAACGAATTAATATCGGCCGTGCGCAAGAACTGCTGGCCGAGGAAAACTGAGGTATTAAAAATGAATGCATATGCTCCCCAAGATGGGTTGATGAAATCTGATCGCCCAGTGGGCATCGTTGGTTACGGTGCATACGTTCCCCGCTATCGTCTCCCCGCGAGCGAAGTCTCGCGCATGTGGACCGATGGCATGGGCGGAACGCCAATTAAGGAAAAAGCGGTGAGCGGCCTTGATGAAGATGTCGTCACCATGTCTATTGAAGCCGCCCGGGATACCCTGGCTCGTGCACAGATCGACCCGCGCGAGATTCGGGCCGTTTGGGTAGGCAGCGAAAGCCACCCGTACGCGGTGAAACCGACCAGCACTATTGTGGCCGAAGCCATCGGCGCGGTTCCGACGACCATGGCCGCGGACTGGGAATTTGCCTGTAAAGCGGGTACGGAAGCGATGCAGGCGGCGATGGGTTTCGTGGGTTCCGGTATGGCCAAATATGCCTTGAGCATCGGCATGGATACCGCCCAGGGACGTCCCGGCGATGCTTTGGAATATACCGCCGCTGCCGGCGGAGCCTCGATCTTGATTGGCCCGGCCGAGGAATCACTGGCCGTGATCAGCGGCTCATTTTCGTTTGTAACGGATACGCCTGATTTCTGGCGCCGCGCCCACGCTAATTATCCCTCTCACGGTGATCGCTTCACCGGTGAGCCGGCTTACTTCCGTCACGTGATGGGCGCCGCGGAGGCGATCATGGAAGCGCTGGGCACTACGGCCGCCGATTATACTTGGGCTGTATTCCACCAACCCAATGCCAAGTTCCCACAGCGCGCGGCTAAAATGTTGGGCTTTACAGCGGAACAGATCGCTCCCGGCCTTTTGAGCCCGCGCATCGGCAACACTTATTCCGGTTCGGCCATGATCGGCCTGACCGGCATTTTAGATGTGGCTGAACCAGGCGACCGGATTTTGATGGTCAGCTACGGCTCCGGCGCAGGCTCTGATGCCTTTGACATTCGTACCACGGAACGATTGCCTGAAGTGCGCGGCCTGGCACCTTCGACTGAGGACTATATCGCCCGCCGCACGGAAATTGATTACGCAACCTATACGCGCTTCCGCGATAAATTAAAGATGTCATAATCCGCAGACGCGGCATCATTGCCGCGCCAACGCGCAGAAGGTTGCGCGGTTACGGATGACTATAAGACCAAAGACTAACGATTATGAAAACTGTCTCCATTATAGGAATTGGAAAAACTGACGTTCGCGAGCATTGGGAAACATCTATTCGCCACCTTGCCTGGTATGCCATTGAGGCGGCTATGGATGATGCCGACACATCTGAGATAGATGCCCTGTTTGTGGGCAATATGCTGGCCGGGCAGTTGAGCGGCCAAAATCATCTGGGTGCGCTTGTGGCCGATTTCGCCGGTTTGCGCGGTATCGAAGCTGTTACCGTAGAAGCGGCTAATGCCTCAGGCGGCGCTGCTGTACGCCAGGCTGTACTGGCTGTAAAAAGCGGGCTTGTGCAAACGGCGCTTGTTGTCGGTGTTGAGAAGATGACCGATCAAACAGGATCGCCGGTTGTGTCGGCGATGGCCTCGGGTTTGGATGCCGATTATGAAGCGGTGCATGGCCAGACGCTGGCCGGTACAGGTGCCCTTTTGATGCGCCGTTATATGTATGAATTCGGCGTTGATGTGGCCGATTTCGCAGGATTTAGCGTGAATGCCCATGCCAATGGTGCTGAGAATCCACTGGCCATGTTCCAAAATCGTCTGAAGGCCGAGCGCTTCACCATGGCCCCTCCTGTTGCCGAGCCCGTGTCGCTCTTTGACGCGGCGCCGGCGGGTGATGGCGCTGCCGCCGTTATTATCACCAGTTCCGAGCGCGCGGCGGATATGGTGCCTAACCCGGTGGAGATCGCGGGTTCCGCAATGGCGACCGACACCATCGGCCTGCACGATCGCCGCGATTTGATGGTCCTGGCTGCCGCTGCTAAAAGCGCCCAAAAGGCGATGCAGGCTGCAGGCGTGACGCCGGAGGATATTGATCTGTTCGAGCTGCACGATTCATTCACCGTCATGGCCGCTCTTTCCCTGGAAGCGTCCGGGTTTGCAGAACGGGGTGAGGGTTGGAAGCTGGCCCGTGATGGAGAAATCGGCCGTAACGGCCGTATCCCCATCAGCACCATGGGCGGCTTAAAGGCACGCGGCAATCCCATGGGCGCGACCGGGGTTTACCAGGTGGTAGAGGTCGCTCAACAACTGCGCGGCCAGGCCGGAGCCTGCCAGGTCCCCGATGCCCGTATCGGCATGGCCCAAAATATCGGTGGCAGCGGCGCGACGGCCGTGACCCATATCCTGCGCCGTTAGCTCATATAATAAGGTCAAAATCCGGCCGTTTGGGAGCTTTTTTCCACCCATTTGATAGCTTTTGACAGCTTTTACCCCTGTGTTGACAGTGAATGGAAGGGTGTTTGTGCATAATTATGGGTGATTGCGTTCTTGCTATGGAAATGCGCAACATAAACAGCTCACTAGAAGCTGGAGGTTAAGAAGGAACAATGGAATTATCACGACACTGGCGACTAAACCAACAACGATACAGCCTCGTAGGCGAGACCTGCGACAATTGCGGCGTTAAGTTATTCCCGCCGCGCGACGTCTGCCTTGAATGCGAAGCGCCGGCGCAAGAATTATTCACTTTTACCGGGACAGGCGAAGTTTTCTCCTACACCACGATTTATGACGCCCCGGCCGGCTACGAACATAATGCCCCTTATACAGTGGCCCTGGTTAAACTGGACGAGGGTCCCGTGCTTACTGCCCAGCTGACCGACGTCGCTCGCGAAGATGTCTACATCGGCATGCCCGTGGAAATGGTCACGCGCAAGCTGCGCACCGACGGCGAAGAAGGCGTCATTATTTACGGCTATAAATTCCGCCCTCAAATTCAGATGCAGACTGTCTAAATAACAAATTCTGAAAACTGAAAATTGAGCGGTCTGGTTGTTGTTCAACCAGACCGCTTTTGTTTCTATCTATTTTCTAGCCCCAAGCCAACCAGCCTAACGATGTCGATCAACCAAGGCTTGATCTATGGCCTGACAATATAAGGGAGGTTGACGATTTTATCCTTGCAGCCTGCGGCATCCATCGTCTGAATCGTGCTATAGTACTCAGGGTTATCCCAACCACCCGCATCAGACCAGGCGGGATCGCCTTGCGTCAGGAGCGTCCAGGAGTTGGTAGCAATATCATACTTGTGTACCTGCATCCCCACTGCCCCGCGCGCTATGAGCTCGTCCTGACCGTCGCCGTCAACGTCCGCGGATTGGATGGTGCTATAGTACTCAGGGTTATCCCAACCACCCGCATCAGACCAGGCGGGATCGC
>JBJYWP010000162.1:4787-5276 GCA_046259485.1 Promineifilaceae bacterium (SeqCode)
GCAATATCATACTTGTGTACCTGCATCCCCACTGCCCCGCGCGCTATGAGCTCGTGTTGGCCATCGCCTGCACCAAATTGACATATTTCTTCTTGCAAGGATGATGGCGAAAAATCGCCATCAAAACTAGCCTCGATTTTTGAGCTAGAGAAAGTTACTGCGATAACGATAAGAATTAATGGGACTGCCAGAGAGGTAACTTTTCTTTGTAACACTGTATTCCCCCTTTTCCAAAATCTATTTTACTGCTCCCACAGATGATTTTGGAGATCTAGCTCCCGTCTGGCTCAAGGCAGACGGGGAATTGACCTCAACGATCTTTAGAAGAGCCTTGGCTTCTTCAGCTTTTGGGTTTCTGTTATGATTTCGCCCCAAATTCCCTTGGCCATTGACATCATATCATAACTGGATCTTCTTGTATATAGTTATATGAAGGGTGTGCATCCTATTAAGAGAAAGCAGCCTTGATAGCAGCGATTTCTCTCAGAG
>JBJYWP010000163.1:0-6598 GCA_046259485.1 Promineifilaceae bacterium (SeqCode)
CTTACTCCTCACCGGAATTAACCCCTCCAATCACACCTTCGGGGGATGACACTAATACCACCTGGCGGCTATGCTGGGACTGTAGGAAAGAAATTTATCATTCGAGTGCGGATCACTCGATGGAGGGAACAGTCATGTCTAGCGAAAAGAAAGAAACCAAGCGCAGCGGGATCAGCGGCCTGGTGTTCGTCGGCTGCCTGCTGATTGGTCTGGCGGCGGGCATTTTAACCGGCGATGTCGCCGTGTGGCTTCTCGGCGCTTTAGGCGTCGGATTCATCGCCATGGCCTTCACGCGCTACTTCACCGGAGAATGGTAGTCCGCCGGCGGATCGGGCGATCGCGAGCAGACTATTTTGAAACGAATCTAGATGTAATCTAGACATGATCTAGATGTAATCTAGGCATGATCTAGAAATCACATGGGAGCTAATAATGTTATTGGGGGTGAACCATCATGGACGAAATTGTACCAACACTTTCAATGTGTCCCGCGACCTACGAGATTACGGTGCCGGGACATCTCGATCCGGACTGGGTCGAGCTGGACGACGTCAGGGGGTCTGACGAAGTGACCCTGGCGGCCGGTTATCTGAGTAACGGCCGTCCGGTCACCATCCTGACCGGCACCATCGACCAGGCCGCCTTACACGGCCTGCTGCGCCGCCTCTATTCGCTGGGACTGCCGTTGATATCGGTGAAGCTGATTGAAGAATAGCGGTTCAGTACGTCAGTTTTTCAGTACGTCAGTTGGTCAGCTGACAAACTGACTAACTGACGTACTGACTAACTTTTCAAGGAATCCTAAATGGCTCAAATTACGTTGGAGACAACCGAAAAAACAATCGAAAGCACAGAAGTCCGGGAAAGCACTCGCCTTTATTTTCTCGATCACCTGCGCGCAGCGCTGATTATCCTTGTCGTGCTGCATCACGTGGCCCTTGTCTACGGCGCGGGCGCGGCCTTCTATTACGTGGAGCCGCCAATGACCGATCCCCTGGCTTACCTGGTCCTGCTGGTATTCATCCTTTGCAATCAGGCCTGGTTTATGGGCGCGCTGTTTTTGCTTGCCGGCTATTTCACGCCGGGGTCCTACGACCGCAAGGGCAGCAGCTCCTTTCTCAAAAGCCGCATGGTTCGGCTGGGCATTCCTCTCCTGGTCTGGATCTTCGTGCTCAACCCACTCTCATCTACCGGCTTCTGGTCGATTCCGCCCGAATTTACGGGCATCAGCGATCCCCTGACCTGGGCGGCTTACCCCTATCTGATCGGGCTCGGCGTGGCCTGGTTCCTGGCTTTGCTGCTGATCTTTAATTTTGGCTATGCCGCCTGGCGAGAGCCATCCAAGCATGAAGCGGTCGTCGTCGAAACGGCGCCACCTCCCGGCTATTTGCGTATTGGCCTCTTCATTCTGATCCTGGCCGCGCTAAGTTACCTCGTGCGCATCGCCATCCCCATGGGCAAAGAACTGTTCGACTTTCCGACGCTCTCCTACCTGCCGCAGTACCTCAGCTTCTTCATCATCGGCACGATTGCTTACCGCCGCGATTGGCTGCGCACCCTGCCGGGATCGATGGGCGCAGCCGGCTTCGCCGCCGCGGTGCTGGCCACGATACTCCTCTTCCCGCTCGCTCTCAGCGGCAGTCCATTTTCCTTCGAACTGGCCGAGCCGGCGAGTTGGGTCGGCGGCGGCAGCTGGCAATCGGCCGTTTATGCGCTCTGGGATTCCATCTTCGCCGTGGGCATGGTCCTGGCTGCGATCACGTTTTTCCGGCGCTTCTTCAACAGGAACAGTCGATTCGGCCGTTTCCTGGCCCAGCAGAGTTATGCCGTTTATCTCATCCACGTGCCGGTCATCGTCTTCACCGCCATCGCCCTGAAGGAGTTGGACCTGGCGGCCTTGCCTAAGTTCGTGACCGTGTCGCTCATCGTCGTCCCGCTCTGTTTTGTGATCGCCTGGCTAATCCGCAAGATTCCTGGGGTGTCGAGAGTTATTTGAGAGGAGTTGGTCAGGTGGTCAGCCGTCAGCTGACCGCTGACCACCTGACTACCTGGAGATAATTCATGAAAGCAATGGTTTATACGCAATACGGGCCGCCGGAGGTCCTGCAGTTTATGGAAGTGGAAAAGCCCACCCCTGCCGAGGATGAGGTTCTGGTGGAAGTTCGTGCATCCTCACTCAATTTCGGCGACGTGGCCCTTCTGAAAGGGAGCCCGGCTGTGGTCCGTTTTTCCTCCGGGCTGCGCAAGCCCAAATACCCGATCCTGGGCGGCGACGTGACCGGGCGGATTGTGGGAATCGGCCGTCATGTGCGGCGGTTCCAACCAGGTGATGAAGTATTTGCCGACATCGGCAGTCACGGTTTTGGCGCTTATGCCGAGTACGTCGCTGTTCCGGAAAAGGCGCTGGCCCTCAAACCGGCCAACGCCTCTTTCGCCGAAGCAGGGGCCGCGCCGCAGGCGGCCGTCGTCGCCCTGCAAGGGCTGCGTGATAGCAGCCAGGTGCAGGCGGGACAAAAGGTTTTGATCAACGGCGCCTCCGGGGGTATCGGCCCTTACGCGGTGCAGATCGCCAAAGCTTTCGGCGCTCATGTCAGCGCCGTGTGCAGCACCGCCAATCTGGACTTCTTGCGCTCGATCGGCGCGGACGAGGTAATTGACTACACCGCGCAGGATTTCACCCAAAGCGGGCAGACATACGATGTGATCTTCGACATTGTGGCCAACCGCTCCGTCTCCGATTATGCCCGCGTCTTGACCCCGGAAGGCGCTTACGTAGCCTGCGCCTTTAACGCGACTTCCTTGTTCCTGGGCCCTTTGATTTCAAGGACCGGAAACAAAAAGATCGTCTCTCTAATCCATAAACCAAACACCGCCGATCTGCTGGTCATCAAAGAGCTGTTTGAAGAAAGCAAGATCGTTTCCGTCATCGATAGTTGTTTTCCATTAGCGGAACTGGCCACGGCCGTTCGCCATTGGGAGGAGGAAAATCCACGGGGGAAGGTTGTGATTACTGTTGAATAAAATGAATGGGCCGGTGAGGAGCCAACCTTTACTGAACATTCCGGGACAGGGTGCGAGCACGTTCTGCAGCTCAAGCAGGGGGCGTTGGCAGCGGTGGGCCGGGAAATTAGACGGAGAAAAACGATGAAAGATTTAAACAGAACGGCAAGAATTATTGGAGCGTTGTACCTGATTTCCAACGCCACCTTCCTCATCGGGGCGACGATGTTGATCGAGCCCAGCCTGAGCGCGGCCGATTTTCTAGGGCAGGTTACAGCCAACGGCACGCAGGTTATCCTGGGGTCGCTGCTGGAGATCATCAATGGACTGGCCTATATGGGTATTGCCGTGTTGATTTACCCCATTTTGCGGCAGCGCTTTGAAAGCCTGGCCCTCGGTTATGTGTCCTTCCGGATCATTGAGTTTGTCACCCAAATCGCTGCCAGCGCCATTCCCTTGATCCTGGTGACATTCAGCGCGGGATTGGCAAGCCCGGCCCCGGCGGAAGCACAGGTCTTTGGCGAATTATTATTGACAACCCGCTACTGGATTTATGAGATGCTCTATCTCGTCTTCTGCGTCAGCGCGCTGATGCTCTACTACATGTTATACCAGACAAAGCTCGTTCCGAGATTCATATCCGTCTGGGGCCTCATCGCCGCGGCCCTGGTATTGGTCAACACCGTGTTTGAAACATTCGGCGTCGAGCTTGGTACCGCGTTTTCCATGATCACCGGCCTGCCCATGCTCTTGAACGAACTGTTCTTAGGCGTCTGGCTGCTTGTCAAAGGCTTTAGCCCGGATGCGATGATAACCGATCCAACTCAAGAGGAGGTGTTCCAGGGCCAACTGCGAACATCATGAATTTGTTTCGTATTTCAGTTAGTCAGTGAAATACTGACCAACTGAGACACTGACACGCTCTCCACAGGAACCAAACCATGATCGACACAAGAATCATCCTTTCCGGCATCTGGGTATCCCTCATGCTGACCTATCTATTAGGCGATGTGCTGCGTATCTTTGCCGGTGACTTTGTCGCCGGAGAAATGCAGGGCATGACCGCGAGCCCCTGGATGTGGATCGTCGCCACGCTGATGATGCTCATTCCCATCGTCATGATCGTCCTCTCCCTGACGCTGACCTATCCCTTGATTCGCTGGCTGACCATCATAACCGCCATCGTCCTTTTTCTCTTCAACCTGGTTGGCCTGCCCTCATATCCCGGACTGTATGACAAATTATTGATCGCCGTGGGGCTCGTATTCAATATCCTGACCGTCTGGTATGCCTGGAAGTGGGTCCCGTAAAGAAGAAGCTGCCGGCCACGGGCACCGGCATGCCCGTTTCTGATAAGGATCGCCGGAATGAACCGCATTCTATCAGGCGAAAAGCGGATTAAACAGCTGGACAAGCGCCTCCTGGCGGGCTGGACGGCCGTAGCGCTTTCCACGATCATCACCTGCTTCTGGGCTTTCTGGGGCATCATCGAGAACTTCCACGAAGGCTGGTATTTCGCGTCCTGGCTGCCTAACGTTGGCTTGATGCTCACCCAATATCTCAGCCCCATGCTCCTCTTCATGGGGGTGACGCTCCTATCCATTTTTTGGCCGGCACCCGGGGCACTGCTGCATGGAGTCCTCGCCCTCTTCGCCGCCTGGTTCTTCAACGCCCAAACCAACCTGATCGCCCTGTTGTTCGCCCTACCGCTGATCGGGTTTGGCGCGCTGTACTGGTACGGCCGTCCGCGCCCCCGTAGATTAGCCGCTGCCGTCATCGTCGCCCTACCCCTCCTGACCCTGACCCTCTCCGGCATCAGTCCCGCGCTGCGCGTCTCCCAACGCATCGACGATGGAGATCTCCAGGCGCGGCTGGTGGAGGGTAATGGGGTTACCCTGATCTGGGCGCCTGAAGGTCCGGGATGGCCGGGCGAAGGCCTGAGCTGGTTCGAAGCCCGAGAGGCCTGCCGGGCTCTCAGCGACGACGGCCTTTCTGCAGCCGCTTCCCCGCAAAACATCTGGCGTCTACCCACCGTGGATGAAGCCGTGCGTTCCATGGCCCGCCACGGCCGTAACAGCGGCGGTGTCTGGGATTCTACAACCGCCCAGGAGACTTATGAAACGACCCCTGACAAAGAATCTCCACTGTGGAACACGCACTCGCAGGTGATTTACTGGTGGACAGCCACGGAAGTGGACGAGGAAACCGCTGCCATCATCGCCTACGACGGCCGTGTCTGGCCGAGAAAGAAATCACTCAAACAAGATTATTTGGGCTTTCGCTGTGTCAAAGAGCCGTAAGACCAACCAAAACGGCCGTTTTTCCAGGGGCAGCACCTTTTGTGATGATGAGGCGCTGCTGGTTATCAAACGCCAATGACGGTATGCTTACAACCTACCCGCGTTGGAGGTCATATTGCCCGCTGACGCCATAAGGATATCGCCTGATGATCAACCGGCCCCTGTTTGAAGGGCAGACCATTCGCTTAACGGCCCTCGACGCCAAAGAAGATGCGCCGGCTCTGGCCGCGTGGACGCAGGACGGCCGTTATATTCCCCTCTCCGGCGACGCGCCGCCGCATCCTCTCTCTCCCGCGCAGGCCGAAAAAGCGCTTGGCGATCTGCTGCAGGAAGCGGACGAAAAACGGAACACTTTCTGGTTTGGCTTGCGCACGGCGGATGAAAGCCAACTACTGGGCATCACCGGCATCGCCTGGGCCGACTGGAGCAACGGCGCTGCCGTCATCCAGTTGAGCATGAAGGACCTAGCCGAATACGGCCGTTCCGCAACGGAAGAAGCCCTGGCCTTGATGCTGCACTACGTCTTCTTCGAACTGCATATGCATCATTTGGGGATAGCATCCCCGGCCTATAACAAGGCCTTGATCACCGTGCTGCAAAAACTGGGCTTTGCCGAAGAGGTCCGCCAGCGCGAAGCGCTCTACCGCTTTGGCCGTCGATGGGACAATCTCATCTTTGGTATGCTGGCCGCGGATTGGAAGGAAGGAGTTGGCGATGCGTGAGAACCGCTATCACGATGTCTACCGCGGCGAGCTCGTGCGCTTAACGGCCGTTGATCCGCAAAAAGACGCACCCTTATTTGCCGCCTGGCAGCGCGACGCGGAATACGCGCGCCTACTGGACAGCGATCCCGTGCGCCTGTGGAGCGCCGGGCAAAACCAGGAGTGGCTGGAAAAGCAGCAAAAAGATGATGGATTTGACGGCATCCAGTTTATGATGCGCACGCTTGAGGACGACAAGGCTATTGGCTTTGTCGAGCTGGGCGGCATTTCCTGGCACAACGGCAGCGGCTGGGTGGGCATCGGCATCGGCGACCGCGCCTATCGGGATAAAGGCTGCGGCAGCGATGCCATGCGCATCCTGGCCCGCTATGCCTTTGAGGAGTTGGGGTTACATCGCCTGAACCTTAATGTCTTTTCCTATAACACGCGCGCCATCCATGTCTACGAAAAAATCGGCTTTCAAGTGGAAGGCCGCATCCCCGAGGCCCTGCACCGCGAAGGAAAACGCTGGGACCTGATCTTCATGGGCTTGCTGCGTGAAGAATTCTTTGACAACCTCACAGCATAGCACCACCT
>JBJYWP010000163.1:6698-7931 GCA_046259485.1 Promineifilaceae bacterium (SeqCode)
CCACCTGGCCGCAGCAGCTCACTTTCAGCGCCGACCGCGTGCTCTACGTCGACTATTCACCCCTCGCCGGCGATAAGCGCCTCGTCTATGGCCATGACATGGGCGGCAGTGAGAACTTGCAGCTGACCGTGCTGGATACCGAGAGCGGTGAAGAATGCGCGTTAACAGCCGGTTACGAGGCGGCCATGCACATCCCCGGCCAGTGGTCGGCCGAATTGGATGCGCTGCTGGTGGCCGCCAACCGCCGCGACCCGGCCATTTTTGATCTCTATCGCCAGCCGCTGAACGGCGACCCTGCGCAGATGATTTTTGAGCATGATCAGGTCGGCTACCTGCGCAATGCCATCTGGTCGCCTGACCACCGCCGCGTCGCCTTCACGCGCCAGGCGAAATCGGCCGAACATGATCTATTGGAACTCAACTTGGCCGACGGCTCGCTGCGGCAGCTGAACCCGCCGGAGCGCCCCGCGGAGTATGGGGATATCGCTTACAGCAAAGATGGCCGTTTTCTGTATGTGATGACTGATCTCGATTCCGATTTCCTGCACATCGCCAAATTGGAATTAGCGAGCGGCGACTGGGAGACGCTGATCGCGCCCAATGCCGATATCGAGCAGTTCGCCCTCTCGCCGAACGGCCGTTATCTCGCTTTCTGCACCAATCGTGGCGGGGACAGCCGCCTGGAGCTGGTCGATCTGGCCGCCGGCGTTTCGCGGCCCGCGCCGCAGCCGGCCGCGCGTCCCGGCGTCATCGGCTTCTACGGCGACCACATTGCTTTTTCGGCCGACAGCACGCGCCTGGCCTTCAGCTATTCCGGCGCCACGCGCACCTACGACGTTTACATCTGGAATATAGACATCAACGACGACGCCCTGCTGCGCAAAACCGCCAGTTCGCACGGCGGCATTCCCGTCTCGACTTTCGTGACGCCCTCATTAATCCACTACCCCACCTTTGACGGCCGAGAGATACCGGCCTATTTCTACCAGCCGCAGGAAGCTGCCGAGGGTGAAGAACAGCCGGCCATCGTCTACGTTCACGGCGGGCCGGAAAGCCAGTACCGCCCCGACTTCAAATTTCTGGTCCAGTACTTCGTGCATAACGGCTACGCCGTGCTCGCGCCTAATGTGCGCGGCTCCTCCGGCTACGGCAACACTTATATGCACCTGGATAACGTCGAAAAACGCATGGACTCCGTGGCCGACCTGGCCTACGCCGCGCGCTGGCTGGGAG
>JBJYWP010000164.1:0-12435 GCA_046259485.1 Promineifilaceae bacterium (SeqCode)
CTTCTGTTCTGCTTTTCCAAGGGCAATTGTGTTGGTACTCATGTGGTTTCTCCTTTTGTGAATAAGATTGATAATGCTGTTTGAATGTTTTGGGGCCGGTTATTCCCGACCACGCCCCTTGTTCAACTTATAAAGAGCATAGCGTCCAGGGGGTATGGGTGAACAGCTACTAAAGTAGGGTATGGGGTATTACTTTTCCGTATTTTGTGGGCAAAAAGGGGTGGTGAGCTTTACAGCAGACCCAGTTCACGGGCGCGGGCCGCGGCTTCGGTGCGGTTGTTGACATGCAGCTTATCGAAAATAACGCGGTTGTATCCCTTGACGGTGCTCAGGGCGAGGAAAAGGCGTTCGCTGATCTGGCGATTGGTGAGCCCCTGGGCGATGAGCTGTAAGACTTCGAGTTCGCGAGGAGTCAGGGGATCGATTTGGGATGTCGGATGTCGGATGTCGGAGGTGGGGAATTCCTTGAGCAGCCGGGCGGTGTAGTGGGGAATGATGCCGCGGGCGGAGGCTTTGGAGAGCAGTTGGGCCATGGGTGGGCCTTCGTCGATGAATACGCGGACGTGGCCGCCCGGTTCGGCCAGGATCAGGGCTTCGCCGAGCCGCTTCAGTGCTTCTTCGTCCTGGTCCTGGGTGTGTAGGGTGATCGCCTGAAGGACCAGGGTCTTGAGCAGTTCATCCTGCCAGCCGCGGGCTTCCATCTCCTGGCGCAGCGGCTCTAAAACGGCCGCAGCCGACCCCGGGTCGCCTTGGGCCAGATGGACGCGAGCCTGGCTGAGTGGCAGGTCGTGTGCCTGGGCCAACTGCGCTGCCCGCGCGAGATCGCCCTGCTGAAGTAATAAAAGTACCCTGACGGCCGCTGCATTGGGAATCTGAGTGACGAAATTGTGGCGGCGCACGGCCGTATCGACCTGGTTCAAGAGATCGGCCGCGCCGGCAATATCGCCGCGGGCGAGTTTCATGCGCACCAGAAACAGCTCCCCGGAGGCGAAGCTGTCAATGCTTTCAATCTGCCGTGCCAGATCCACCCCCAGCATCCCCTGTTCCTCGGCGCTGTCCAGGTCATTCCACTCATAAGCAATGCGCGCCAGACCGGCAATGGCCGCACAGGCTACCGGCCCCGGCGGGTCGCCAACCAGCTCTAAGACGCGCTGATAGCTCTCAATCGCCGCGTAGAGCTGGTTTTCTGATTCCTGGATGATGCCCAATCCGGTGGTGGAGAGGATGTTAATGAAAGTGTTCCCGGTAGCTTCGCACAGGGCAATCGCTTCTTCATAGGCCTGGCCGGCGGCGGCGCGGTCGCCCTGGAACTGGTAAGCCAGGGCCAGGTTGCGAATCACGGCCGTGCGTACAGACAGATTGGCGGGGGACAGGTATTCCAGGGCACTACGGCCCTGACTGATCATCGTTTCAACCTCGTAATGATTAGCTGCCAGCATACCCCGCAGGGCGGCAATCTGGCCCACGAGGCTGCGTGTCGACTCGTCTTCTGCGACCCCTTGCAGGGCCGCTTCGGCCGCCCCTAATATTTCCTCGACCTGCGAGCTTTTATGGGCAACCCACAGCGTCCAGGCATAAAGCAGCCATAAAGAAGGCCGGGCATTCAATTCTGCCGGCGGCAGCGATTCCAGCCAATGCAGGATGGGCATGACCGCACCGCGGTAGTAGAGCGGTGTGCCTCCTCCCTCCGCCAGGCGCTCGGCGCGCGGCAGATCATGGGCCGCGGCGGCGTGGCGAAAGGCTTCGATCTCCAGCCCATGCTCTTCGTACCACCGGCTGGCACGGCCGTGTAAGGCGGCCATGCTGTCGGGCTCCCGCCGCCGCAGACGCATGCGCAGTAAATCGGCAAAAAGGTGGTGGTAGCGATACCAGCGCCGCTCGTCGTCCAGGGGTATGATGAAGAGGTTGGCCTGTTGTAGATATTCAAGCATTTGCCGGCCGTTCTCCGGGTTATCTGCCAAACCTGCGTCGACGCGCACAGCATCACACAAAGAGCCGTTCAACCGCTCCAGAATCGAGGTCTTCAACAAGAAATCCTGTACGTTTTCGGGCTGCCGGTCTAACACTTCTTCAATCAGGTAGTCAAGCACGAAGTGGTGGCTGCCGGTGAAGGCCTGGATAAAAGCGGCGCTGTCGGTGCGCCCCTGCATGGATAGGGCGGCCATTTGCAGGCCGGCGATCCAGCCTTCGGTGCGTGCTTCCAGGGCGGCGACATCCTCAGCGGAGAGCTGCAAGGCCATGACCTGGTTTAGAAAAATGGCCGCTTCGTCAGGCGTGAAGCGTAGATCGGCGGCGCGCAGTTCGCTCAGCAGGCCGCGGGCGCGCAGGCGGGGCAGGGGCAGCGCCGGATCCTCGCGCGTGGTTAGGACCAGGTGCATGTTGTGCGGTAGGTGCTCGACCAGAAAGGCCAGGGCTTCGTCGATAGCCTTGGAGACCTCAAGATCCTGCGCGCCGGCAAGATGATAATCATCAAGAACGAGGATAATCAATGGCTGTTCACGAACGGCCGTGATCTCATTGATCAAGACCGTCAAAACAGAATCGGCCGGCGGCGGTTGCGGACCTTGCAGCATGGCCAGTGTCTTTTCCCCCAGGCCTGGTTCAACCGTCTGCAATGTAGTGACCAGATAAACCAGAAAGTGGGTGAGATCGTTGTCCCCTTCGTCGAGAGAAAGCCAGCATAACTGCGGATTTTGGACTGCGGATCGTGGATTGGTTAGTTCTGTCCTCCATGCCTTTGTGAGCGCGGCGGCCCATTCGGCGATTAAGATGGTTTTGCCGAAGCCGGCGGGGGCGGAGATGAGGGTCAGTTTATGGCCCAGATCGAGACCCTGGTTCAGGCGTTCGATCAGGCGCGTTCTTGGGACGAGGTTCGGCCGTAAGGGAGGGATAAAAAATTTGGTGCGCAGTAAGGTATCGGGCATTATCTATAAATGGCGGTCATTTTGTGAAGTTGAAGTTAACCAGGGATATTGTCAGATAGCGGCCGTTAATTGTCAATGTGATGATGGGCCGGGAGTTCGGTGGTAAAGTTGGGCAGGGTGGCAAGTGGTAGGTGGCAGGTTGCAGGTAGCAGGTAGCAGGTTTGTGACCCGTCCTGAATAGAGTTTACACCTATAATGACATTCAGGAAGGTGAAATCCGCAGTCCAAAATCCGCAATCGTAACGTGAATGGTGCGCAATGATCGATAATAAAAGGGATCTGGACGTTGTCGGCTTGGGGGCTTCGACGATAGACCTGATCCAGGTGGTTGAAGAGCTGCCGGGTGAAGAGCTGGTTCAGCGGGCTTATGAGACGTCGCTGCAAGGGGGTGGGCCGGTGGCCACAGCAATGGTGACCCTGGCCAGGTTGGGATCGCAGGCGGCCATGATCGATCGCGTTGGCGATGATTGGCGTGGGTGGATGATCTTGGAAGAGTTCGCACGTGAAGGGGTAAGAACGGAGCAAATTTTGGTAGAGCAGGGGGCGCGGTCATCGATTGCCACGGTTTTGGTGCGCCGGCGGGATGGGGCGAGGACGTTTGTATTCTCCCCAGGAACAGCTCTTGAGTTGGCCGGTGAGGATGTGGATGCCGCCTTTATACGCCGGGCAAAAATTCTGCATCTAAACGGCCGTCATATGGGGGCCTGTCTGGAAGCGGCAAAACAGGCGCGCGCGAGTGGTGTGAAAGTGTCATTCGACGGCGGCGCGGGCCGCTACAGGGCGGAGCTGGACCGGTTGATACCGCTGGTCGATATTTGCATCGTGGCACGGCCGTTCGCTTATGCCTTCGCGGGGATGGAAGAGCTGCAAGCGGCGGCGGCAAGGCTGCTGGCCGTCGGGCCGGAGCTGGTGGTCGTGACCGCCGGGGAAGAAGGCTGTTGGGTTTTTGAAAAGGGAGGCGGATTTTTTCACCAGCCAGCTTTTGTGATTGGGAATGTAGTCGATACAACCGGGGCGGGGGACGCCTTTCACGGCGCGTTTTTATACGGGCTGGTCCAGGATTTCGATCTACCAAACTGTGCCCGCTTTGCCACTGCCGTGGCGGGCATGAACACCAGGGCCCTCGGCGGCCGGAGAGGGCTGCCGACAACGGCCGAAGTACGGGAATTTTTGTTAGCCAACGGCTAATGAAGAGATGCCATCTTTTGGAAAGACGGCATCTCTTCTGGGCCCAGATTTTTGACGATCCAGCGATGAGATTCTACCTATTTTCTCTTGTGTTTCGGACCCCCGAGTCATATAATAAAAGAGGCTAAGGCAGGTTGGGGAGTTGGCCTCAACTACGTCCTTCCCCTGTTAGCAACATTGGAGCAACACCATGAACGACGAAAAACTAGAAAAAGACTTTGAAGACTCTGAAGAGGGCGATTTCGCTGCCGGACAGCGCGAGTTACCCGAAGAAGACATACGCTCTGACTTCGCCCGCGGCCAGCGCGAGGAACCGGAAGAAGATGTGCATTCCGACTTCGCCCGCGGCCAGCGCGAGAAACCGGAACACGAACATGAACATTCCGATTTTGCTCGCGGTCAGGATGAAGAAGAGGATACAGAAGAGGATACAGAAGAATAAAACCTGGCGCGTAATATCATCAGGGCGCCTTTGGAGGGATATGCAATAGAGTCCTCCAAAGGCGCTCCTGCGACAGACGATCCTTCCCAATACCGCCTGCGCAGCTCAACATTAAAGACCGCCCTTCCACATCGACAGCTTGAAGGGAGCCAGCCCCTTACCCGGCATTACCGGCTTTGATCCGGTTGTGCTGCTCCTTTGCCTTCTTAATCTTTCCCAGAAGAACGGCTCTGTTTTATACTAAATGTATTATTCAGAGAGATAGGGAGGTTGAACCATGCTGGAATTTCTAAATACTATCCTGGAGCAGCTCAATGCAACGCTGGCGCCGGCGACGTTGGGCCAGCGTTCGGTAGTGTTGTTGACCGATGCCATTTCAGGCCTGATCGTCTTTGCGCTCTATGTCCTTTTGTGGCTCATTCTGCGCGCCTTACTCAAACCGATCCTGCGCCGCAGCCCATTGGATGAGACCTGGAAAGTCTTTATTTCCTCGCTGGTGAAGTATGGCCTGCTTTTGGCAGGACTGGTCAGTGCGCTGGCCGCGGCGGGGGTCAATACCTCGGCCCTGCTGGCCTCACTGGGTATCGCCGGCTTTACGATCGGTTTCGCGGCCAAGGACGCTTTTTCCAATTTGATTTCGGGGCTGCTGATCTATCTCGATCGGCCGTTTGTCATCGGCGACCTGGTGGAGATTGAAGACAATTACGGCACGGTGGATCAGATCACGCTGCGCTCCACGCGTATCATAACCTCAGACGGCAAAATGCTGGCTGTGCCCAACGCGGACATCATCAATAAGACAGTTGCTTCGTATACCAACTTCCCGCATCTGCGCCTGGATATTGAAGCTACAGTGGGGGTTGAAGAGGATCTGGACCGGGTGCGCGAGGTGCTGCTGGCCCAGGTCAGGCATGATTCCAACTTTATGCAGGATCCGCCGCCGCGCGTGATCGTCACCCAGCTTAATGATTATAATGTGGCCGTAGAGCTGCAAGCGTGGCTGGAAAATGAACGCCAGCATGTGGCCGCCCGCTCAGCTCTGCGCGAGCGTTCCTACAATGCCCTACGCGCGGCAGGCATTGATATGCCTTTTGAAACCTTGCAGTTAACGCCGCTTGAGGTGCACAGCGGGTGATAGTGAGTATGTCAGTTCATCAGTTCATCAGTTTGTCAGAAGCTGGTTGGCTGCCTGACCAACTGACTAACTTTTATAAATCTCTGCCGCTTCCGACAGGCGGCGCACAGCCGTTTCTGTCTGCGGCGTGAGGTGGGCGATCAGGTGATCCGCGCCGGCTTTTTCGTAGTCGCGAAAAGCCTTGGTGATTTCTTCGGCCGTGCCGCTGAGCGGGTCTTTTGTGAACTGCTCGGTCGGGCCGAGGTCGGGGAAGATGACGTCGATGCCGACGGTAATGCCGAGTGATGCCGGATCGCGGCCTTCTGCGGCGCAGGCGTCGCTTATGCGGGATATCCGTCTGGGCAGATCGGAGGCATCGCCCAGCCAGGCGGTGTTCCATTGGTTGGCATAGCGAGCGGTGAGGCGCAGCATGCGCGGGCCGCCGCTGCCGATGAGCAGGGGAATGGACGGCCGTGGCCCGGTGGGGACGATGGCGCAGTCCTGGACCTGGTAGTAGTCGCCGTTGAAGGTTACGCTTTGGCTGTTGAGCAGGGGCTTGAGGATTTGTAAGGCTTCTTCAAAACGGCCGACGCGGTGGTCGTAGGGGAAGCCGAAGGCTTTAAATTCCGGTTCGTACCAGCCCGCGCCGATGCCCAGGATGAGACGCCCCGCACTGATTTCGTCGAGGGTATGGGCCATCTTGGCCAGCAGGGCGGGGTTGCGGAAGGGGTTGCAGAGGACAATCGTGCCCAGCTCAACGCGCGTTGTCGCCTCGGCGAGTGCGCAGAGCATGGTCCAGCATTCCCAGATGCCGGAGGTTTCCTCGTCGGAGCGGAATAGCAAATGGTCGAAGAGCCAGATTGAGTCCAGGTCGCCGGCTTCAGCGAGTTGGGCGATGTCGCGTATTTGGCTGTAGGAGGGGGTAACGGCCGTTTCCCCGACTTCCGCGTGGTTGATAACCAGTCCGATTTTCATTGGGTTGCCTCCGCAGTAACGCAGTCTTTATCGCAATCGCAATCGATTTTCTCAAGCTTGCTGCTTTTTGGATTGTACCATGCTAAGTTTCGTCAACATGGCGACGATGCGATTTAGAATTTCTTTTGACTGCTGATTTTCTTCGGCCGAAAGTGCCTTTCCGACTTGAAGTACATTTTGAACGGCCGAACATGGAATCTTTCCCGGTATTTTCTTGCTGCTCTCCAGATATTAGGTGGTTTTTTCGATTTGCGAAAGGGATAGCGATAGCGATTCCCTGGCTTCTCACACCTCGCCTAAATCATCGCGCACCGGTTCTTTCATCGGCAGACCGATACGGTAGGCGGCGGAGCTGATGGCGTGGGCGGAGACCGGCCCGCTGGCCATGAGCAGGACGATCAGCAGCAGCGCTTTGCCCCAGCCGAGCGGCGTCCACAAAGCGGCGGCGACGAGCAGCAGCACAGCGCCGTAGACGCCTACTTTGCCGGTGGCGTGCAGGCGGGTATAGACGTCGGGCAGGCGAATCAGGCCGATGACGCCGATGATCGAAAAAGCGGTTCCGGCAATTACGGCGATGAAAGCGATGAATTGTAAGAAGGAGTCCATAGTTAATGTCTCTTAGGCATTAGGTAGCAGCTAATAGGCAGTGGAGCAGGTGGCAGGTGGCAAGTGGCAGGGTGATCAACTGAAAAACTGACATACTGATGCACTGACACACTGACCACCTAATACATTTGCTCATCGGCGATATATTTGGCCAAAGCGATGGTGCCGATGAAGCCCAGGGCGGCGAGGGCCAGGGCGAGATCGATGTAGATGCTTTCGCGGTAAATGAGGGCGATGAGCACAAGAATGGAGAGGAATAAGGTGCTGACCAGCTCG
This sequence comes from Promineifilaceae bacterium (SeqCode), assembly GCA_046259485.1. GTDB lineage: Bacteria > Chloroflexota > Anaerolineae > Promineifilales > Promineifilaceae > JAACFF01. Next base: position 7,526 of record JBJYWP010000164.1, read on the forward strand.
ACGCCAATCAGGCGATCGATAACATTTTCCCCACGCCAGATGCGCCATACGGCAACGGCCGTCATGATTAGATAGAGAGGTAGGGCGACGTAAAGGGCGCCGTTGAGTAGTGTAGCCATTTTCTTTCCCGTCCTTTCGGTAAAAATTTCGTATAGTTCAGAATAAAATGCAGCGCTGATAGCCGACGGCTGGCAGCTGTCAGCTAAAAGATGTCACGACGCTATTTTCTCCAATAGTTTTTCGCGCATTTCCTGAGCCTGCCTGCTGTCTTCTTCGGCATGAGTGGCGTCGAGGACATGCGTGTACATGGTGCCGTCTTCGTCGATCTCGACAACCAATTCGCCGGGGGTGACCGTGATGGCATGCGCGCTGAGCGCCTGGGCGACTTCTGAATTGCAGGTGGTAGGAATAGCGATGTCGCCCTGGCGGATGGGCAGGTCGGGGCTGAGGACGATGCGCGCGACCTGGATGCCGCTGACGATCAGGTCGCTGATCATGATCAGAATGTAGCGTACGAGAGCTATGACACCGCCTGGGGAAAAGCGCCAGGCGATTTTTGTGCGCAGACCGGCCGGCCGCATCAAGAAGACAATGGCCAGCGAGAGCAGGACGCCCATGACGATGTTGCTGGGCTGCAAGTTGGCCGTCAGCGCGAGGTAAACGGCCGTTAGTAGAAGCGTTGAGCGTATTAGAGTCATAGATCTATCCTCCTAACACCGCTTTGATATACACCGCCGGGTCTCCCAGCCAGGCGCTGGTTTGTTGGGCGGCGGAGACGAGCGGTTCGGCGTAGATGCCCAGGATCAGGATCAATAATACGAGCAGGGCGGGGGCCAATAGCTGGTCGCCTTTTTTCTTGACCGGCAGGTAATCATCCGCAAGACCCAATTGCGCATTGGCCGCCGGTTTGAGCCACCAGATGCGCTGGAAGGCGCGGATGGTGTAAATCAAGGTAAAGATGCTGGTGACGCCGATGAAGAGCAGGGACCAGAAGCGTTCGGCGTAGAGACCGCTGCTGAAGAGGGTCATTTTACTGACGAAGCCGTTGGTGGGTGGGATGCCGGCCAGGGCCAGGCTGCCCGCGAAAAACAGGAAGCCGGCGGCGGGTAAGGAACGGCCGACCCCGGTCACGATATCGAAAGCGGCCGATTTGATCGGCGCGCGGCTGGCTACGTAGCCGGCCAGCATGAGCATCGCCGCCTTGATCACGCTGTGGTTGAAGGCGAAGATGATCGCCGCGGTCAGGGCCAGCGGCGTGCCCCAGCCGATGCCCACGAGGATGAAGCCGACCTGCGCCAGGGTGGAGTAAGCCAGCATGCGCTTAACGTTGTGCGTGCCGATGGCCGAAAGACCGCCGAAGATAACGCCGACGACGCCCAGCACAATCAGGATCATCTGGATCTGCGGCGCTTCATCCACGAAAAGAAGGGTGGTCATGCGTAGAAAGCCATAGACGCCCAGTTTAACGACCACGGAAGAGAGCATTGCTGAAACGGCCGTCGGCGCCGCGGTGTGAAAGTCCGGCTGCCAGAAGTGGAAGGGGAAGACGGCGCTTTTAATCATGAAGGTGGCCATCAGGAAGGCAATAGCCGGCCAGAGCAGCGGCTCCGTGGGCCCTGCGGCCTTAATGCGCACCGCCAGATCGGCCATGTTCAGTGTGCCATAAGCGGCATATAGTAAGCCGATGGACAGGAGCATAAAAAAGGAGGCCAGCAGGCTGATATAGAAATATTTGTAGGCTGCTTCCGTGCCATAGCGGTCGTCGGAGATAGCCGTGAGCACGGTGCCGGAGATGACCAGCAGCTCGGCGAAAACATACATATTAAAGAGGTCGCCGGTGAGCATCGCCCCGGTCAGGCCCGCGGCCAGAGTTAAGAAGAGCGGGTAGAAAGTAGGGTAACGTACGACTTTGTCTTTGCAGCCCAGGGCGTAGAGAATGCCCGTGACCATAATCAACTGCGTCATGAGCACGAAGAGCGCGGAGAGCATGTCCGCGACCAGGGAAATGCCGAAGGGCGCCGGCCAGCCGCCGGATTGGTAGACCAGCGGTTCTCCGCCCCGGCTGACGTTGATCAGGATCCAGGCGCTGGTGATCAGGCCGGCCGTCATCGCAGCCAGGGTCGATCCCGCCTGCCAGGCGCGCTGTTTGCGCAGCAGCAAGGCGATCATCGCCCCGATGAGGGGGATGAGAATTGGCAGTGTTACTAGAAAATTACCCATGATCAATAATTAACAATTAATCGTTGAATTGTTGATTGGTTAATGGACATGTTACGCGAAATCATCATTAAAAATTCAACCATTCAGCCATTCAACCATTATCAATTCTTTAACCCATTTATCTCGTCGGAATCGGCCGTTTTGTAGCGCGAGGAGATGACATAAAGCATGCCCAGGACGAAAGCCGTGCCGCCCATGCTGATCACAATCGCCGTGAGGATGAGCGCCTGCGGCAGAGGGTCGCTGATCGCTTCCGTTCTCGTCGTATAGGCGGGCGCTTCTCCCTGGTAAGCGCCGGTCGAGAGCAAAAAGAGATTGACCGCATTGGCCAGGATGATCAGGCCGATCAAGGAACGGATGACATTGCGCCGCAGCAGCTGGAAAATGCCGATGGCGAAAAGGGTGCCGACTGTAAGAGCGGTAATAAGTTCCATGATTAAATTGCGGATTGCGGATTGCGGATTGTGGAGTTATTCCAACTTGCAAACCGTATAGACCGCTTGCCTATGTTCCTATTATTTCTACTGATCCAGTTCATAGCATTTAATCTCCAACTACTATTTACTGTTCACTACTTACTACTTCCTGATCTTCCGGGTGTCCCAACGTGCTCAGCATATGCGTTGCCCCGCCGACGACGGCCAGGCAGATCGCCAGTTCAATCAGGAAGGAGGTGCTAATATGGAATCCCTTGGGTAGAAAAGTCCAACCCGCGGTGAAGTCGAAGTTGCCCAGAAAGTTTCCGGTGATAAACATGGCCGCGGTGCCGGTGAAGATGCCCAGTAAAATGCCGGCGGCGATGAAGAAAGTCGAGTGCAGCCAGGGCAGGCGGCGGCGCGCTTCTTCATAGCCGTAGACGATATACCACAGGGCGATGGCCAGGCTGATGATCACACCCGCGGTGAAACCGTCCCCCGGCTGGTCGTGACCATACATGATTTGTGTAAATGCGAGCATGATCGAGAGGGGCAGGGCGACGAAGGCGGTTGTGCGAATAAAGGGCGAAAGCGGCTGGCCGCCGATGCCCAGAGTCGTAAAAGGTTTGCGGTCCGGCGGTTTCTCCGGTGGATTGTGATCGCCATGTGTGCGCGCCGCCCAGGCTAACAAAGTGGCGATGCCCAGACCGGCAAAGCTGAAGACGGTAATCTCGATCAGTGTATCGAGGGCGCGGAAATCCACGACGACCGCGCCGACGATGTCCGTAGCCCCGGTGGCGATTTTGGCGTTCTCAGTGTAATAAGGCGAGACAATGCTCTCACGCGGCCGTTCCAGTAGATCGATCAGGGTTACCCCGGCGACGATAGTGCCCAGCAGTCCGGCCAACAGAGCCTGCCAGACCCAGGCGGGGATCGTCGATTTCGGATTTCGGATTTCGGATTGCGGATGTGGAATATCGGATGTGCGATGTGCGATGTCGGATGTGGGATGTAAGGTCTGCTCACTATCCACTGAATACTGGCCACTGTTTACTGGTAACTGCTCACTGATTACTGGTAACTGCTCACTGCTCATTGAAAACTTTTCGCTGAGAAACTGTGCTTTATGGCGCTGCTTGCGCGGCAGGCGGGTGAGGGCCAGGACCAGAATAACTAGAGAGAGGATATCGACCACGATCTGCACCAGGGCCACGTCCGGCGCCGGTTCGAGGACGAAGATCAGGGCCATGGCCAGGCCGGAAGCGCCGATGGCCATGATCGCCGAAAAGTCGCGTTTGAGCAGAATGGTCGCCGCGGAAGCGCCGACGACGATCAGCGGGGCCATAAGGCGCAAGATGAGCAGGCCGCCCTGGAAATCGAGCGTGGGCCAGGATAGCATTCTAAAATCGGGCCGTGGTTGGGTAATGCCCAGGCCGATAACCAGAATGGAGACAGCGATCAGCATGGTTGCCAGGTACAACCGGAGCTTGCCCTGCTGCACGCGCGTGGCGTAGTAGGCAGCGCGGTCGATGGCTTCGACCACCCAGCGGTAAAGGGCGTTAAAAGAGAGCTCCGGCAGCAGCTGCTGCTGCCAGGAGCGGATTGGGCTCCGGAAAACGAATAGCAGCGTGCCCAGGGTGATGGCCGCGATGGAAAGCAGCAGCTCCACTGTCAGGCCATGGAAAAGTACAAAATAAACTTTAACCGGCTCGCCGAAGGCGTCTTGTGCTGCGCCGGAGAGCAGGGTAGCCTCTTCTTTGGGGCCGGGCAGGATGCTGAGGATAATCGACAGCGCGGCGGGAATAGCCGGCGCCAGCCACATGGCGGCCGGCGCTTCGTGGCCATGTACATCCGGGTCCTTGGGCTTGCCCAGAAAGGTTTCATAGACGAGCAAACCGGCCTGGGCCAGCATCAGCGCACCGGCGATAACGGCTCCCCAGCGGAAAAGTGTGGCCAGCAAGGGCGGTAGGGTAGGATGAACGGCCGTGGCCAGCAGGGTTTCCTTGGCCAGGAAACCAAACATGGGTGGCAGTCCGGCCATGGATAGGGCGGCCAGGAGGGCGGTGATGAAGGTGAAGGGCATGACCTTAGCCAATCCACCCAGGCGGCGCATGTCACGCGTGCCCGTTTCATGATCGACGATGCCGGCGACCATGAAGAGGGCGCTTTTGTAGAGGGCGTGGGCGAGGACGCCGATCATCAATGCCTTATACGCCTCGGGGATATCCTGGCCGATGAGGATCATGAGGATGCCCAGCTGGCTGATCGTTGAAT
>JBJYWP010000165.1:0-18313 GCA_046259485.1 Promineifilaceae bacterium (SeqCode)
TCGTTCGAGATGAGTGGCCCTGGGCTGGCTGATGTAGCGGGTTGGGATGATGTGGCCAACTATAGCACCATCCAGTATGCAGATATCGACGGCGACGGGCAGGACGAACTGCTAGCTCGTTCTGATAATGGGATCGTGTACTACGATTTCCATGCTGAAATCAGCGGACTAACTGCCAGCAACGACGGGCCGACGGCACTAGGCCAGCCAACCCAGTTTATGGCAACCGTGACTAACGGAACGAACGTCAGTTACGACTGGGATTTCGGCGATGGGAATAGCGAAAATGGAGCCGTCGTGGAGCACACCTATGCCACGACTGGCACCTATACGGTCGAGCTCACTGCCAGCAACCTGGCCAACGGCGAGACGGTAACAACGATGGTCACCGTTAACGTGTACTCCTATTTACCCCTGGTGTTGATATATTGATGGATTAGGGAGTAGCTCGTTGCCACCAGACAGCCTGTGGCTATTGGCAAAATTGTGATCTACATTAGGGAGCGGTTTTATGGCCGCTCCCCTGATTGCCAATTTTTGCGCGATGCGTCTTTATCCTTGTAGCAGTGGATTGAACAGCATCGCAAGCTGGAAGACTTCCCGCGTTAGCCCACATTGCCCAGGAACGACTACGGCGACAATACCGGCGCAGTCAAGATAGCCGTCTATGACGAATTCATCGGATAGATCTAGGCTGGTTTGCCAGGTGTAGGGCTTACATTAGTTTTCATTGCGAGACGAGCTATTCTGCCTGACCCGCAACGACCTGGCCCGTCGTTACCCTCTTTACTAACTCAGTGTAATGTAAAGCGGGCGTCCTTCATGTGTTTGGCGAAGGCGGTCTCTTCGCCGCCCAGGGTCTTGGCGAAGGGGAAGACTTCGCCTTCGATGACGTCGTACATCTCGGTAGGGGCGAGGTTCTTGAAGCGGGACCAGCGCAGGCCCTGCTGGTCGGGACCGAAGATGGGGTCTTCGATGGGCAAGTTGAGGCGGTTGGCCCTGTTTTCGCGGGCGGTGTGGATTTCGTCGAGGCGCTTGAAGAAGAGCAGGTAGGTGAGCTGCTCGATGACTTCGAGGGGGTTGGAGATGCCGCCGCTCCAGAAGGCGTCCCAGACGCGGTCGACTTGATTGCGTATTTCGCCGGTTAGCATAGATGGTCCTATAGATGTCAGCCTTCAGCAGTCAGCTGTCAGCAATTGTCTTCTCTCTAAAAGACTGTAATTGAGAATTTTACGGCCTTGTTCTTGCTAATTTTATTACGATTCGGGAAAAGTTGCAGAGTGGCAGAGTATTTCTGGAATTTCCCCGAAAACTGGTAGATCATTTACAAAATAATGAGCATTAAGGAAAGCCAGTATTTGTAGTGCGAATTGCCGAAATCGAGCCGCGATTTGCCAAATCGCGCTACAACCCCACGGGTCTGATAATGCCTATTAAATCGCTAAACTCCTATCAGTTTCCGGGGAAAGGGTTAGGCGGATAGGATGCGGCGGTAGAGGAGGATCTGGAGGGCGAAGTAGAGGGTGCCGAAGGTGACGACGTAGTAGGTGCTGACCCGGGCGCGGTCTTCGTTGGCCTGGAAGGCGGATTGGGCGATTTAGGCGTACTCGGCGATGAGTATTTGGTCGGATTGGAGGTGGGGAACGGCCGTGGTGGGGTTGTTTGGTGGCTGTGGTGATTCGGCCGTGGTGGGTGCTTCTTTTTCACTCATGACGCGTGTTCTCTAGATTATTGCCTGTCTGATTGACTTAATTTTAAACAAAGTTGCAGAGTTGCTAAGTCGCAGAGTGATGATGTTGATTTTTCAACCCCGAATTTAGTATTTAGCTTATTCCGATTTTTTAATTGTGAATGGTGGATGGTGAATGGCGATTTGTTAATGAGGCAGGTGTTAGAGCGTGTCACAGCTTTGTCACAGCTTTGTCACAGCTCAATGTCACAGCTTGTCATAGCTCATCATCCGAAGACAAGAGCACATTACCGGGGCGATAGTGGCGCGCTGGATCTGTTGGCGCCTGTCCTTGCTCCAAAAGCAGTTCTCTCTCGACCAAAACCTTTAGATCCCGTTGGAGTGTGCGCCGGTTGACTTCGGGGCAGAGAGTCTCATAGTCCTGGATGGTAAGACGGCCGTGTTCTATGGCGTATCCAACGGCACGCGCCTGACGATCAGAGAGCCCATACTTGAGTATCAGGACGTCCCGACGTATGGCCTGTTCGCTGCGCACTTTTACCTCATCCAACTGCGTAGCCAGTCCAGTGGTGAAGAACTCAAGCCAACCAGTCAGGTCCATCCCCGCCTGGCGAACACCTTGTAGCGCACGATAGAAGGCGGGACGATCACGATCATAGTATTCGCTGATGGTGAAGAGACGTTTAAAGTCATATCCGGCACGATATAGGAAAAGGGTAGAGAGAAGGCGAGATGTACGGCCGTTGCCATCCAAGAAGGGATGGATATGCACAAGTTGAAACTGGGCGATTCCGGAAGCTAATACAGGATGGATATCACCGGGCTAGTTAAGCCAGAGCACTAATTGACGCATGAGGACGGGCACATCCTGTGCGGGAGGGGGTGTGTAAATAATTTCGCCTGTAATTGAGTTAACGACGTAGTTCTGCATGTGTCGATAAGCGCCGGGGTCGGCTGATCCACCACGCACTCCGAAAATCAGCTTCCGGTGAATTTCGCGGATCAAGCTTTCAGTGATCGGTCCACCCTCATCAAGCCAAGCGCTAACAAAGTCAAATGCTTCACGATAATTGAGCAGCTCGCGGGCGTCGTCGGGATCCGCATCGGGAACAACATTACCGGCCAGGATCTGCTCGGCTTGTGCTAAGGTAAGACGCGTGCCCTCGATATGAGTTGTATGGTGAGCCTCTAGCAGGAGAGCGCGGGAACGCATAGCCGCCAGCCAGACTTCAGAAAGTCTAGCCGCGTCGAGGAAACCGCGGGCACGTTCAATTTGCGTGAGCGCGGCAGCAATCGAATTTGTAATAGCGAAATGTGGTTCGAACCCCATATTTTGTTCTCTGCTCAGAAAACCGATTTGCTGGCAAATTTCGGTATCTCCATTTGACTCATTTTAATACGAAACAGGGGTTTTTGATAATTAATGGTTAACAATCAGTAATTAGCTGCCAACGAATGGGTCTGCAAAGTAATTTTTTCTTTTCCAATCCTAAATTTAGTATTTAGCTTATTCAGATTTTTAATTGTGAATGGGGGATGGCGAATGGTGATTTGTTAATGAGGTGACCCGTTGGTTATTCTGTGATTTCGATGTTGAGGGCGTAGAGGAGGGACATGGCTTCGGGCAGGGAGAATTTGGCTTTGGCGGCGTCGTTTTGGGTTAGATCGATGTGATAGCCGGCAGCTCCGGCGAAATTCGCGCCCTGTAGTTTGGTTTGGTGAAAGGTGCTCTTGGACAGGTCGGAGCCGGAGAAATCGGCGCCGGTGAGATCAGCTTCGGTGAAGGCGACGTCTTTGAGACTACTGTCTTTGAAGCTGATCTTGGGCAGCTTGAGTCCGATGAAGGTGCTGTAGTCCACGGCACAGGCGAGGAAGCTGAGCGGCGGTTGGAGTACGAAGCCGGGCCAGAAGGCGTAGGTCCAATCAACACCGATGACTTTGGAGTGTTCAAAGCGGGTGTTGTTGAATGAGCAGCCTTCAACGGTGATCAGGCTCAGGTCACAGTTTTTGAAGAGGCAGCCGTCGAATGTGCAGTCGCGAAAGGCGGTCTCACGGAAGGAGCAGTCGCTGAAGGAACAGTCGTAAAAGGCTTTGTCACTTAGCCGATCGTCCTCAAGGGTTATTTGCTTGAAGCGACGGCCGTCAAATTCGTTTTCGCTTTGGAAGGGGTTCATGGCGTTTGATTATTTGGGTTAAGCAAGAAGATATTTGCGGATTTGGGCGGCGTAGGCGGCGGATTGGGCGTCGGGAGTGAGGAACTGGATGCGCGCGGGATTGTCGACGCCGAGGCCAAGCTCGACAGCGCGGGCGATCTGTTCCTGCTCAAAGACGGGCCCGTTTTGAACTTCGGGCGTGGTGCCGAAGAGGCGCAGGATGGCCACGCCGACGGCGTCGATGGCCACGGGATCGGTTCCGGCGATGACGACGGAGGGGCTGACCAGGGTGCCTTGAGCGGGGCCGCCGTCGACAAAGGCGTCGACGCCGTCCATGACGATCAGCGATGGGGTGTAGACGGTGTTGACCTCGGCAATCATCTGCCGCTGGTAGGGGGAGTTGTGCAGTTCGGTCATGTAGTTGTAGCCGCCGGGATAGAGCGTTTTGCCGACGAGGCCGACGGAGTTTTTGAGAGACATGGTGAAATGACCGCCGTAACGGTGGGTTTTGAGATTGCAGGTCTGGACGACACAGTCGCTGTCGAGCAGGATGCGGGGGACGGGAAATCCGGTCTGCCAGTGGTGATCGGCCGATTGGCGGGTGACCCAATCGTTTTCTTCCAGCTCGTCAAAAATAACGGTGTCGAAGCCGTATTCATCAGCCAGGGCAATAACACCGGTTTGCTGCAATACCTGACGCGTGTCACCCATACCGCTGCGCTCGCCGAGGGTGATGGCGCGGGCGCCCATGCCGTTAAGCTCTTCAATGAGCGTGCGTAAGATGTCGGGATGGGTGGAAGCGGGGGTGGGATCAGAGCTGTTGTAGTTGGGCTTGAGCAAGACACGATTGTCGCGGACAGGGTTGAGGGCAAGGAGTTCCAGGGCGGCGGATAAACCGTAGGCGCGGTCGGTGGTTTTGACCAAAGCCACAGGAAATTCAGATGTTGGATGTCGGATGTCGGATGTGGTTGCCTCGCGAGTAGGTGTTTGTGTTGGATCGGGCGATTTTTTTGGTTCGATAGTTGGTTTAGTGGTTGGTTGGGGGGTGTTGGTGGCGGTGGGATTGGGCGTGTTGGTAGCGGTGGGCGGGAGGGTGGTTGGGAGTTGGGAAACGGCCGTGGGGGTCGGATCGGCTGGAGCGCAGGCTTTGAGCAGCGGTGAGAGGATGACTGCGCCGCCGGCAAGGACGGTTTTGCGGCAGAATTCACGGCGGTTCATATGGGTTAATTGTGGATTGGCAGCGGGGGATTGTCAAGGAATAAAGCGGCAAATGGCAGGTGGCGCTTCTACAAGCTTTGGTCACTCCATAGAGCATCCTTGCGGGCGGAGAGGCGGTTTGAGATAGAAGGTGGGAGAAGGTTGATGATTATTAATTGTTGATTAATTGGGCGGAGGCCTGCTGGTTGTTGTGCAGGGGAGCGTTGGGTAGGTCGGGGGAGGTGGGGCTGAGTTCGTCGATGGTGAGGGCATCGGAAGGCATGGTGTAGCTGAAATTCAGGTTGTAAGGGATGCCGCGGGGGACGGAGAGGGAATTGAGCTGGTAGTAGTCAAGGCCGTCGGCATCGTCGGTGAATGAAACTGAGGGTTGGGGATCTATGGCCAGATCGGCCGTGTTGGCGGGGCGCTGGACCTGGACGGCGAGTTCATAGACGGAGAAAGGAGCCAGCCATTGGAACTCGTAGAAGCGCCGGTTTTGGTCGCGTTGATAGGGCACATAGTATTCGACGCGGAAAGCAGGCGTGGGGCTCTGAAAGAGAACGGCACCATCGACGATGGTGTAGTCGATGCTGGACATACCGGTATCGTCGATCTGGGCCACAGCGTTAATCTGGGCATCCGCAGGGATTGGGAGGGCGACATCGGCCGGTAGGGGAATGGCTGCGGGGAGACGGCCGGTGAGCAGAACGAGGACGGCCGGTTGGTCGAAGTCGGGCCAAAAGTCGATCTGCAAGAATTCAATATCGGCGGCAGGAATGGGAAGCCCAGGGGCGGCGGAAGGGTCATAAGGCGCTTGGACAACGCGCGTGACTTCTTTTTCGACTTCGACGAGACGCGTGACTTCGACCTGCTCGATTTCAGGGACAATGCGCGTGATTTCAACGACGAGAACCTCTGGAGCGGAAGAGCAGGCGGCGATCAGGAGGGAAACAAGTAGTAAGATGGATGCGGCAGCGTACCTTGTGTTCATGATTCTGAAGGAACAATTGTCGACAATCATGGGGTAATTGTCAATGGGGCAGGTGGCAAGCGGCAGGCGGCATGGGGCAGATGGCAGATGGCAGATGGCAGATGGCTTGGGGCCGGATTGTGAGGTGGGCTTGATGGGGATGCAGAAGTTTGCTATGATCCTTATGACGCAGTGCGTTAATTTGGATGAAAGATGATGAATAGTGAAGAAGTAATTGATCGGTTTATTTCGAAAGGGGGTCACGAGATCTGGGTGCGGCGGTTGACGGCCGATGACACGCCGTTTCTGGTGGATATTTTCGAGAATATGTCCTCTGACAGCCGCTATAAACGGTTTAACCAACCATTGGATAAGGTAGAGCCGGCGCGCGTGTGGCGTGAGGCGGAGCAGATTAGCTGCGCCAATGAAGAGAAGAACCACTGCCTGATCGCTTTTACAGATCGGGAGGATGGCACGGCCGTTCCGGTGGGCGCGGCGCGGCTGGTGGAGACGGATCCGGGGATCGCCGAGGTGGCGATCTCGCTGCGTGATGACTATCAGAATATCGGCATCGGCCGTCAGTTGATGCGCCGGCTGGCCTGCGAGGCTCGGGATGCCGGTTACAGGACGCTGATGGCGTCAATTCGCAATGATAATCCGGCGATCTGGAAGGTGTTTAACAGTTTGCCGTTTGAGGTGATCCGGGTGCCGGAGGGAAGTTATTCGGAAGTGACGATCCGCTTGAACAGACCGGAGGTTATTAAGCAGTATTTAGTAAACAGTATTTAGGACAGAACGGCCATACTGTTTAATGGCAACTGGTGACTGGTTACTGGTTACTGGATACTGATCAAGAGGTTGGCGAAGGGGTCGACGGTGGCCTGCCAGGCGGGGGGGATGACGGTGGTGGTATCGTATTGGAAAATGACGGCGGGGCCGGAGATGTGTTGGCCGGGGGCCAGATCGGCGCGCCGGTAGAGGGCTGTTGGCCGGGGAGCCGCGTCAAACCAGACCTGTTTACTAGCAATTGATTGGGGAATACCGGGATTGGTGGGGATTGGCCGGCGGTCGAGCTGAAGGGGGCGGGCGCGAGCGGCGACTTTGAGACGAACGTTGACGATTTCCTGTGGGGAAGCTGGGGAGCGGTAGCCAAAGCGTTTTTCGTGCGCGGCATGGAAGCGTTCCGCTAAGTATTGGGGATCATAGGGGACGGTCAGTTCGAACGACTGGCCTTGATAGCGCATATCGAGCGCGTATTCGAAAGTTAGTTCAGCCGCATCGTGACCTTCCTGGCGCATATCGGCGACGGCCGTGTCCTGTAAACGGCCGAACTGCTCAGCCAACCAGGGGTGTAATTCCTCTTCATCCCCACCCTCGCGCATGACCGTCTGCGAATAATCCTTTGTGGGGACAGCGACGAGCATACCCAGTGCGGAGAGAACGCCGGGAACGGGCGGCACAAGAACACGGGGAATTTGCAGGTTTTCGGCGAGCTCACAGGCGTGGAGAGGACCGGCTCCGCCGAAGGCTACGAGGGTAAAGAGACGGGGATCGAAACCACGTTCGACGGAGATGCGCCTGATGGCCCGTTCCATCGTGGCATGGGCGAGCTGGATGATGTGCCAGGCGGCTTGAGCCGGATCGTCAAGGTGGAGTTCGCGGGCGAGTATTGATAAATTGGATTCGGCGCCGCGGATATCCAAAGTCATGCTGCCGCCCAGGAAATTCTGAGCATCGAGACGGCCGAGTATGAGGTTGGCGTCGGTCGTGGTGACGCGGTAGGGAACGAGGCGACCTTGAATCTGGAAATTCCAGCGAGCCGCGGGACGGCCGTAACAGGCGGGGCCGGGATCGGCGCCGGCGCTCTGCGGCCCGACATGCAGGGCGCCTCCTAAATCGAGATAAGCGAGGCTGCCGCCCCCGGCTCCGACGGTGTGGATGTCGATGATTGGCAGGCGGAGGGGCATGCCGGCAACCGAGCCCTCGCTGGTCGTGGGCAGGCGGCCGGGACATAGGGCGACGTCAGTGCTTGTGCCGCCCATATCAAAGGTGATCAGATCCTCAAAACCGGCCAGATTGGCAACATACCGCGCGCCGACAACTCCACCGGCAGGGCCTGAGAGAACAGTGCGCGCCGCTTCGGCAGCCGCACCACGGGCGCTGATGACGCCGCCGTTGCTTTGCATGACGGCCAGATGGCGAGGGCCGAGGCGGGTCTCCAGACGGGACAGGTATCGGCTCATCAAGGGAGCGACATAGGCGTTGATGACTGTTGTGGAGGTGCGTTCGTATTCACGGAACTGGGGCAAGATATCGGAAGAGAGGGAGATATGGAGGCTGCGTTTTTCACCTATCGCTGCTATAAGCGCTTCGCGGACCTGGCGCTCATGATGAGGTTGGAGGAAGGAGAATAGGAAGCAAACAGCCACGGATTCAATATCCTGGTCAAGCAAGCGCTCGACCAGACCGGCAAGCTGCCGGCGGTCGAGCGGGATCTGCACTTCCCCGGCGGAGGTGACGCGTTCTGAGAGCTCAAATCGCCATTGTTCGGGCACCAGCGGATCAGGTTTGCGGGGGACGAGGGCGTAGAGGTCGGGGCGATTTTGACGGCCGATGGCCAATACGTCGGCAAAACCGGCGGTGGTGATCAGGGCCGTACGCGCGCCGCGCCGCTCCAGCAGGGCATTGGTGGCCACGGTGCTGCCATGAACGACAAAGGCCTCGGCGGGTAGTTCAATTTCTGCAATCCCTTCGACGACCGCCTGCGAGGGATCAGCGGGGGTGCTGAGCTGCTTGTGGATTCGCAAACGGCCGTGATCGAACCACACGAAATCGGTGAAGGTGCCGCCGGTGTCGACGCCAAGTTTGGTGAGTGCGGAATCCATGATGAAATTGCTAGAGATTGATTTTTAGGAGGATTGTAGCGAATATGGGAGAAGGTAGCACAAAAAAACAGCAGGCCGGTGGGGGGTCCGGCCTGCTGCTGGAAGATTGTCTATTCAATCTTGGCTTCGGGAATCTGCTTGTCGGTAAATTCCTGGAAGGCCAGGGTGTAGGCAGATGATTCGAAGGCGGTGTAGAAGGAACGAATCGCGGCTACGACTACAATCACGGCCAGGCCGCCGATGACCATCAAGATGACATCCAGAGTGCCCAGAGTCCCGCCTGAGAGCAAGCGCGCAGCCCCAGGGGCAATGGCTAAAGCCCCGAGCGGAAGGGCTACCGCAGCCGTGATGAGGCCGACGATTAAGGACAGGACCATGAACAAAATTAGCAAGATGATCAAATCCCCCAGGTTGGCGCGGATGACTTCCCAGGCACGCTGGATGCCGTCAACAACGCCCCTGTTCTCAAGCACGATCGCCCGGCGAGAGAAGTTGGTGATGACCATGATGAGGATAAAGAAGATAAACAGGACGCAGAGCAGGCAGCAAATTAAGCCGACTACACCGCCGCCCAAGGCCATCAGCGGCCCAACCATATCGGCGAAGTCCTGGCCGGTGTTGGCACCTCCAGCCACTCCGGCGGCGATAGAACCCCCAACAGTAAGGGCCATCAGGGCCAGCGCGATCATTATGACTAGAAAAACAGTGCCGAAAAGGATTAAATCAAGGGCAATAAAGCTCCAGATCTTGCTCCAGCCGGTTGACATGGCCTCGCTAAAAGTGACTTTCTGCCCGGCATCGAGACGGCTGGCGGAATCGATCATGCCCGCTTCGGCCGTCAGGCGCAGGATCCAGAGAGCGATGCCGATGATGACGGCGACACAGATCAAGCCGGCGGCCATAGCCCCGAGGACAGGTAAGATTTCATTGAAATTGGGCGGCGAGAATGGGGCATCGATAAAGGGCAGGTTCTGAAATTCGCTGCCGTCCACCTTGTAATTAAAATTGTTACCGTTGCTGCTCATGCCGCTGCCGAGGGCAGCCAGAAAACCAAGAACAATCATGAATTTATGGTCCCAGACCACATGCCACGATCTACTGAGTAAATTGCTATAGTCCATAATATGCCTCCACTTTACAGGCGCCTTATTAATTATAAGTCGCAGGCTGCCTGATTTGTAACAATGATACTCTGAATATCTATACGGACATTAACGGCCAGGGTTGTAAAAAAGAGATAGAAAGAGATAGAGAGTAGAGTTAGAGATAGAGGGGAGTTATTCCCATTCAATGGTGCCGGGGGGTTTGGAGGTAATGTCATAGACGACACGGTTGACGCCGGGGACTTCGTTGACGATGCGGCGGCTGACGTTGGCCAGAAAGTCAGCGGGCAGCCGGGCCCAATCGGCGGTCATGAAGTCCTCGGTGGTGACGGCGCGCAAGGCAATTACCTCTTCATAGGAACGGCCGTCGCCCATCACGCCCACGCTTTTTACGGGCAGCAAAACGGCAAATGCCTGCTGGGTGCCCCGGCGCAGCATTTGCGCTTTGCGCAGCTCCTCGATGAATATGGCATCTGCCTTGCGCAGGGATTCCAGGCGATCCCAGGTGATCCGGCCCAGGCAGCGGATGGCCAGGCCGGGGCCGGGGAAGGGTTGGCGCCAGACAATCTCATCGGGCAGGCCCAATGCCGTGCCGATGCGCCGTACTTCATCCTTGAAGAGCAGGCGCAGAGGTTCAACCAGCTCAAAGTCCATGTCGTCGGGCAGGCCGCCGACGTTGTGGTGGGTTTTGATCACGTGAGCATCTTTTTTGTCTTTGCCGGCGCTTTCGATGACGTCGGGATAAATGGTGCCTTGAGCCAGGAAGTCGATCCGGCCCAATTTTCGCGCTTCCCGCTCGAAGATGCGGATGAATTTTTCGCCGATGATGGCTCGTTTCTGTTCGGGGTCGGTGACTCCGTCCAGTGCTTCCAGATATTCTTCGACAGCGTTGACGGCGACCAGGTCCATGCCCATTTCACGTTCGAAAGTTTCCACTACTTGCAGTGCTTCACCCTGGCGCAGCATGCCATGGTCGACAAAGATGCTGGTGAGCTGGTCACCGATGGCGCGGTGGATGAGCGCACCGGCGACGGCCGAATCGACACCGCCGCTGAGACCAAGGACGACATGTCCGCTGCCTACCTGCTCGCGGATGGCCTGCACCTGTTCGTCGATGAAATTGGCCGGGGTCCAGTCGCTGCCGCAACCGCAAATAAGATGGACGAAATTACTGAGTAAAAGGCGTCCCTGGGTGGTATGTACAACCTCGGGGTGGAATTGAACGGCATACAAATTGCGCTGCGGATCGGCCGAAGCAGCAAAGGGGGAATTGCCGGTGTGGGCCAGGGGTATGAAGCCGCGCGGCAGGTTGTTCACTTTATCACCATGGCTCATCCACACCTGGCGCAGGTCATCGCGATTATCTTCCTGATGCCAACTCTCGAATAAGGGATTGTCTAGTTCATCTATGTGCAGGAGCGCGGGGCCATATTCCTTTTTCTTGCTTGTGGCCACCTGCCCGCCCAGCTCGTGAGCGAGGAGCTGCATACCATAACAGATTCCCAGAACAGGCACACCGCTGTCAAGGACATAATCCGGCAAGACCGGTGCGCCGGGATCATAGACACTGTTCGGCCCGCCGCTGAGCACGAAGCCTTTGGGCTTATAACGGTGAATCGTCTCGGCCGGGGTGCGCCAGGATACGAGTTCGCAGTAGACATTGACCTCGCGAATACGGCGGGCGATCAACTGCGAATATTGTGAACCGTAATCGAGAATGATGATGGCGTCATGCATGGTAGATTTAGTCAGGTAGTGTTTAGTATTTGGTATTTAGTTTCTTGTCCGGTATCCATCGTCCTGAGTTTGGCCGGGGCTTGTTTATTTAAGCGGTTCGGCAGGGGCGAGAGTGATACGGCCGCCGGACATGTCGGTGATGATGGCCATGGATTCGATGGGCACATTCCACTGTTCTTGAAGTAGTTCGCGGCCGCCCTCAAAAGATTTTTCAACCACCGTGGCGATACCAACCAGCTCGGCCCCGGCATTTTGCACGATGCGGGCCAGGGCATCAATGGTACGGCCGCTGGCCAGGAAATCATCGACAATGAGGACGCGATCGTGGGCATGGAGAAACTCGGGAGAAACCATCAGTAACACTTCACCACCCTTGGTATGGCTGGGGGCGCCGTCAATGTAGACGGGTTCTTTCATGGTGATCGGCTTGTGCTTGCGCGCATATAAAACGGGTAGATTATTGAGTGCCTGTCCGGTCATCACGGCGGGAATGATACCGCTTACTTCAGCCGTGAGGATCAGGGTGGGTTTTACATCTGAAAATCTTCTGGCAATTTCCTGGCCGACTGCCGCCATCAGGTTCGCATCCACCTGATGGTTTAAAAAACTATCGATTTTTAGTATGCCCCGGCCAAGATTCTGGCCTTCATCAAGGATTCGTTTCTTGAGTTCCTCCATTATTCACCCTTTCCTAATTGAGCTCATATAGGCAAACGGAATCGATCAGGTCAAACCATACCGTGTTCCGGCGCCGGCTCCACATGCCTGTTCTTTCCAAGCATAAATCTCCGGCAAAGATTCATGGAGAAAGTATCCCATTTCAATGCAGAGAGCCATTAAAACGATTGTAAAACTACGATAATCCATTATTATCTAGTGCATGAGCAAGCTTCTATTGCCGATTTCTACAAAGCTAATTTGCTCATGCATTTAGGTTTCGACAAGGAGGAAGTTTTATCCATCTATATCGGTTTGTCGAAACACTAGCATACCAGTTGGCACCATATTATCCGCCAGCAAGCAGAAACATACCAGCTTAGCTTAAAGGTATGTAAAGTCATTCTTGGTGGATTGTAATGAGTCGTTGACTGGGTTCAGGGACTCTCCTATAATTTGGTTATAATTTGTTCAAAAAATATTGAAAGTTGCAAACAAGGCAAGACTCATGGCCACAAAAGAGATACAAGAAGGACTGGCAGCAATTGACGACATGCTTGTGGCAGTTGTAAAAAGCGATGTCAAAACCTTGCATGATGCCAGCGTGCATATTCTCACATCAGGAGGAAAAAGGATCAGGCCGCAAATGGCTCTCCTTGCTTACCTGGCAGCCGGAGGTGAGGAATTCGAAGAGGTCATTCCGGTCGCTTCGGCCGTTGAGATGGTGCACACAGCCACTCTGGTCCATGATGATATTAATGATCACAGCCTGACCAGGCGTGGGAAAGCGACTGTTCACTCCGTATGGGGCCGTACCTTTGCCCTGCTGACAGGCGACTACCTGTTTACCAAGGTCTATGAATTGATGGCCCCTTATGGCGCGGAGATGAACGTGATCATGGCGGACGCCTGTACAAGGCTTGTAGAAGGGGAAACGCTGCAAGCTTATGCAGCCAAACAAGGCACCATCAATCGCGAGACTTATAAAGAGATCATTGCCCTAAAAACGGCAAGCCTGTTTGAAGCAGCGGCCAGGATGGGTGCGAAATTAGCCACGGGCGATGAGGAAATTGTGAATGCGCTCTCTGAGTACGCATATAACCTGGGGCTGACTTTCCAGATCGTGGATGATATTTTGGATGTTATCGGCGATCCGGAAGATATGGGAAAGCCGGTTGGCAGCGATTTGATCCAGGGGCGCGGTGTGCTGGCGGTGACAAACGGACTGGCGGCAAAAGACGGCGATCGTAAAGGCACGGCCGTTGCCGATGTTGCTGTCAAAGAAAAGCCGGATGCCATCGAGCAAATGATGGCCAATCTGCGCGATTCGGGAGCGCTCGAAATCGCCAGAATGCAGGCTGAGGAAACGGGGCAGCGCGCGCGAGACGCGCTTGAGTCTTTACCGCCCTCCGCAGCCAGGGACGAGTTGTTGGATTTGATTGATGTGGTGCTCTACCGGCAGCGATAAAGCGATAAAAAGAAAAACCTTTGGAGACCCTTTCCGGATTTGGGAAGGGTCTTTTTTTTGGATTTTGAAAAGAAGAGCGCCAGGAGAAAGTTGACATAACAGAACAACCTGGGCTACAATGCGTCAAACCCTTATCGTAGTATCAAACAAAGTTTTTTATGGCAACCCTGAAAGTCAACGGCTTCCATACTTCAACCACGGGTAGATCTGAAGGTATCGGGCAGTTCTTGCGCGATGTCGATGCGGCGGGGGTCCCTTTCTTCGCCTATTGTGTCGATGGGACTACCTCGCTCGTCGATGCGCAGAATATCATGAAGCGCAGCCGTGTGGCGCACCATGCTGTCTTCCGGCAAAGTTATTTTCCCCATAACCAGGGAGGTTCCGACGTGCCGGATTACGAGAAGGACCCGCAGACGGCCGCGCGCGAACAGTGGGAATCGCACCGTGCGCGCTGGCCGGAGGAACTGGATCCGGGATTGATTTATAGGGAAACGGTCAATGAACTACGAAAAGAAGTGAAGTGGGCGGACTGGATCGGGAAGTTTTGTTATTACACCGGTTTGTATGCTCTGCGGGACGGCTTTAAGTGGTGCGGGCCGGGATAAAGCACGGGAACTCCGGACAGTGGAGTCTGGGAAACACCGGGCATGCTGAAATTTCTCGATCTGGTTCAGCAGCATCCGGATAAATTGGCGGTGGCGCTGCATGAGTACAGCCTGACGACGGGTGACATTTGGAACGGCAACGGGAGTCTCGTGGGCCGGTTTCGGCAGTTGATCGATGCCTGCGTGGACCATAATATCGACCCACCACCAATCTTCTTCACGGAATGGGGATGGACATTTAATCGCGTTCCCAGCCCAGAGCAGGCAATGAAAGATATTTTAGAAGTGGGCGAACTTTATGCCCAATACCCGTCGATTAAAGGATCGGCCATCTGGGCTTTGGATGGTGGCTGGAGTAATCTTGCACAGCAAACAGCCGAATTGATGGAACCCTTAAAAGAGGCTTTAATCAAGAAGCGTTATCACGACCCGGCGGGCCCTCCTATGAATAATGATCCAACTCCTGATGGATTACCGCGCGAGCAGTATAACCGTAAATACCTGGTCGCACCGCAAGATGCGAGCCTGGAGGAATGGCTGGCGATTTGTCGCCAGGCGTATACGTACAAGGAAACAGTGGGGTTTTCTTATGATGATGCCGGCATTGGCGCGCTGGACCGCAAGACGGCTTATTTGTTCGATATTCCCGCGAGTAAACGCTCCGAATTCCTGGCCTGGTTCGAAGAGTATTATCCGGAAACAAATATTTCCTTCCGGGATACGCCGGAGTGACACCGCTTCGCTTATAAACTCCGCTTTGCTTACAGAAGTGCCATGCAATACTCTCTCGGGTAGAATAGGGCCGCTATGATGAAAAAGACAGAAACAGAAAACGGCCGAACACAAATTGAAGCAGCCTTCCGTCAAGCACATGAAACGCGGACGGCCGCCCTGATGCCCTACTTTACCCTGGGCTATCCCGATATCGAAACATCCCTGGACATCATTGAAGCGATGGCGGAGCACGGCGATCTGATAGAGCTGGGCGTTCCCTTCAGCGATCCGCTCGCCGATGGACCGACGGTCCAGCACAGCACACAGGTAGCCCTGGAGAACGGCGTGACGGTTGCGGGCTGCATGGAGATGGTGCGGCAGCTTCGGGAGCGCGGGGTGACGACGCCGGCCTGTTTCATGGGCTATTACAATCCAATCCTGGCTTATGGCTTGGAACGATTTGTTCATGATGCGCGGGCAGCGGGGGTTCAGGGCTTAATCGTACCCGATCTACCCCCGGAAGAAGCGGGCGAGCTCAAACAAACCTGCGATGAAGCAGGATTGGCCTATATCTATTTCTTAGCGCCGACAAGCGACCAGTCAAGAATTAAACAAGTCACAGCCCAGGCCGGCGGGTTTATTTATCTTGTCAGCCTGACGGGGGTTACCGGGGCACGGAGCAGCCTGCATGCCGACCTGGAAGCTTTTATCGACCGCGTGAGAGCACATACCACGATACCTTTGGCGGTGGGATTCGGGATTAGCACACCGGAGCAAACGGCTGCAGTAGGCGCGCTGGCCGATGGCGTGATCGTAGGCAGCGCCTTGATCAACGCCGTCAATGCCGCTTCCGATAAACCAGCAGCGGCGGCGAACTTTACGGAATCACTGCGGTCGGCATTGTATAAATAAGCATTTCAGTTCTTCAGTTTTTCAGTTTGTCAGAATATCAGCTGATAAACTGAGCTACTGATAAACTGACTCACTTCTTTAGGAGCAAAGATGGCGAATAAATTGGCTGGGGAAACGAGTCCCTATTTACTTCAGCACGCACAGAATCCGGTTGATTGGTATCCGTGGGGGGATGAAGCATTGGCGCGGGCTCAGGATGAGGATAAGCCGATCCTGCTGAGCATCGGCTATGCCGCCTGCCATTGGTGCCACGTGATGGCCCATGAATCTTTTGAAGACCCGGCAACGGCGGCGATTATGAACCGCTTTTTTGTCAACATCAAAGTCGATCGCGAGGAACGGCCGGATATCGACAGCATTTATATGAGCGCCATCCAGGCGCTGCACGGCCAGGGAGGCTGGCCGTTGACCGCTTTCTTAACGCCGGAAGGCCGGCCGTTCTACGGCGGGACCTATTTCCCGCCCACCCCACGCTACGGCACGCCCAGCTTTACACAGGTGTTGGAGAGCGTCGCCTCCGCATGGATTACCAAGCGGGATGAGATTGAAAAGAGCGCCGAAGGCATCGCGGAACATTTGAGTCAGGCCGCGGCGGCCGGGCAGGAAGCCGGCAGTCTCAATGAAGCTTTGTTTGACCAGGCGCTGCAAGGCATCATGGGCCAGTTTGACAGCCAGGAAGGGGGATTCAGCAGCGCGCCGAAGTTCCCACCTTCGATGACTATTGAGTTTCTTTTACGGACGGCCGTTCAGCGAGATGAGGGGATGGCGCTGCATATGGCGGAGTATACGCTCAAAAAGATGGCTTACAGCGGCATGTATGACCAGTTGGGCGGCGGTTTTGCCCGTTATGCCACGGATAATAAATGGCTGGTGCCCCATTTCGAAAAGATGCTTTACGACAATGCCCTGTTGGCCCGCGCCTATTTACATGCTTACCAGGTGACCGGCGACCCGCTCTATAGAGCCATCGTCGAGGAGACGCTCGATTTCGTGAAGCGCGATATGCGCCATGACAACGGCGGGTTTTACAGCAGCTACGACGCCGACAGCGAAGGGGAAGAGGGGAAGTTCTACGTATGGCAGGCGGATGAAATTCGCCAGGCGCTTGGCGAAAATGCGCCGCTGTTCATGGCCCGCTATGGTATTTCCGATGCCGGTAACTGGGAAGGCAGCAATATCTTGAATGTCGCCGAAGAGATAGGGACGCTCAGCGAACGTTTTAACCTGGGGGAAGATGAAATTAACTCGCGGCTTCAGGCGGCAAAGGAACGCCTCCTGGAACTTCGCGAAGAGCGCGTCTGGCCGGGATTGGATGACAAAGTACTCACATCTTGGAATGGATTGATGATGGCCGCATTTGCCGAGGCGGGGCGGGTGTTGAATCGCGCGGATTATACCAGGATCGCCGAGGAGAATGCGCGTTTTCTGGACCAGACTATGCGCACGGAAGGCGGCCGTTTACTGCGTACATGGAAAGCGGGTTCAAGCGCCAAGCTTAATGGGTATCTAGAGGATTATGCCTATCTGGCGGACGGTCTTTTAGCCCTGTACCAAACAACATTCGATCCTTATTGGTTCGAATGGCTCGAGTCATTAGCAGAACAGATACTTGAGCATTTTCCTGATCGCAGGTATGGCGGTTTTTTTGATACCCCGGACGATCATGAGGATCTGCTCTACCGGCCTAAGGACATCCAGGACAATGCCACGCCAAGCGGCAATGCCATGGCGGCGCTTGTGCTTTTGAAGCTAAGTCTCTATACAGGAAAGGAAAAACTGTGGGATATGGCGCAAGATGCATTGAGCAAAACAGCCTCTTTTATGGCGCGCTTCCCCACCGGTTTCGCGCATTGGCTTAGCGCCGCGGCCTTTGCTTTGGGCGATCCACGAGAGGTGGCTGTCGCCGGTGCATTGGAAGACGTGGGAACAAGAGCCTTAATCGGTGCAGTCAATAAAGAATTTCGGCCGAATCTTGTTCTGGCAGCCGGTGAGGATGGGGACGTCGTTCCCCTTCTGGCAGACCGGCCGCAAGTTGGCGGCAAAGCGACGGCCTATGTCTGTAGAAGATTTATCTGCCAGGCCCCGGTGACGGATGAACAAAGCTTGATGGAACAGTTAGAATAAGCTTAACTAATATTTATCTTCTTGCTTGCACATTAATATGTGCTACACTTTTGTTGGCTCCCCCCAGAGATGTTTCCCGTAGGCGCCCGCCTACGGGA
>JBJYWP010000166.1:0-1939 GCA_046259485.1 Promineifilaceae bacterium (SeqCode)
CGCCTTACCCTCGGTGACCGCCGAATCTAGTCCGCAAACAGTCGTTGGTATCGAGTTCCTAGATATGGAAACTTTTTCAACCGGCACTAGTTTTAACGGGACGGAAGTAGGTGGGTTATCCGCCATCACCTACGATCCGAACAAGGATGTCTACTACGTTCTCTCCGATCAACGCAGTGATGCTCTTTATTTTACGGTTGATATCGATATCCCCGATGGCGAACTGGAGATCGCCTTTGAGGACATAAACTTTTTAATGGACCAGAGAAATAAAGAATTTCTTGCGGGTTATCTCGACCCCGAAGGCATACATCTGGCGCGAGAGGGACAACTCTTCATATCCTCTGAAGGGGACGCAGACGCGAGTCCACCAATTGATCCCTTCGTAAACCGGTTTACCAAGGGCGGCAAGCAAAATCGCGCCCTGATTGTGCCTGATAAGTTTCTGCCTGATGGTAATTTAACGTTTGGCATTCGTGACAACTTGGCCTTCGAAAGCCTAACTTCCGACAGGAGCAATCTTTATACAGCTACGGAAAATGCGCTGTACCAGGATGGACCGGCTTCGACTCTGACAGATTACAGCCCGTCGCGCTTGCTTGAATATGCTTTATCCAATAAGCGCCCAGGTAGCGAATTCGTTTATCTTGTTAACCCCATTCCCAAGGCCCCGGTCCCAGCCGGCAGCTATGCCGATAATGGACTTGTCGAATTACAGGCGATAGATAATTATGGCACCTTTATCGCTATGGAACGTTCCTACGCCGTGGGGGTTGGCAATACTGTCGTCCTCTATGAAACTTCAAAAGAAGGTGCGACTGACGTGTCAGGCATTGTTGCCCTGGATACCACGCCCGTGCCGGTGTATACGCCCATGAGTAAAAGTTTCCTTGCCGACTTTGAGGATGATTTGGGGATCGTCCCTGATAATCTTGAGGGGATGACCTTCGGCCCAACATTGCCGGACGGCCGTCAACTGCTCATCGTCGTCAGCGATAATAATTTCAATCCAACCCAGACAACCCAATTCATCGCCCTAGCCGTGGAATTGGAACCAGTCGAATAATCACTGCCTAAGTCTCAAGTTAGAAGGCCGGACCGTCAACCCATCAAAATCTGCCTTTTAGCCGCAAGAAACAGAAACAGAGAAGACCTGCGAATTCATTCGCAGGTCTTCAGGGACGGAAACATGCTGAAAGCATGTTGGGGAGGGTGTTGGATGGTTGAGAGAGCGGTGCCGGCAAATGGGTTTTGGTGGGCTGGAGCGTTTACATTTTACGAATTTGGAGTCAGCAAATTATCCACTATCGAAAGCCGTGCTAAAAGTGCTATAATATAGATTGTGAAGTGTTAGGGTACGTGGAAGGGAGCGGGCTTCTCCGCGCGCCGTCGCTTTCAGACTCCTGCTCCTGCTGGTGTGGTTGAGCCGAATATCTTCGACGCTTGAAGATTCTTCAACTAGGAGCTGATTCCATGAATGAGAATATTGAGATTGTGAAGAAGGAAGCCCTGCCGGCGGTCGAGAACGTGGACGGGCAAGAGCAACCGTCGCTGGGCGAGCTGTATCTGGCCGGTCCGGTCCTGCCTATTTGCAGCCCGTCGTTTTATCGCCATGCCGCCAAACGCCCGGCTTTTACCGCATTGGTTTTCTTTGTCCTGTTTTCCCTGGTTGTGACGGTGCTGCATACCGTCCGCGCAACGGCCGATTTTGGGGATGCGCGCCAGGTGATTGATGAGGCTTTTGCCGGCGGTCGGATTCCGGCAGTGATCGTCGAAGATGGCATCGCTACCGTCGATGCGCCGCAGCCTTATGTGGCGGTTGATAACGGACAGTCGCTGATCGTGCTGGACACAACGGGAGTCTATACCGGCCGGGAACTGCTTGACGGCGGCTATGAATCAGGCTTAATTCTGACCAAGGATGCCGTTTACAGTTTTG
>JBJYWP010000166.1:2039-6663 GCA_046259485.1 Promineifilaceae bacterium (SeqCode)
AGTTTTGTTTTGAGGTGTATCCCGGCTGCTTCGCCCTTACGGACGATTTTGAGTTGATTATGCGCGACCTTTTGTCCGGGGAAAATGCCAAGTTAAGGTATTATCAGCTTCTTTTCCGGAATTGATAAGAATGATGTTGCGAATCATTGTTTTTATGGTCCTAATTTCTTTTCTTATCGGCTGTTCGCAGAAAGAATCCTCCATCGTAATGAATGAGAACACTCCGACCCCATCCCGAATAACGGTCAAGGATCCCACAGTAACTGACATGGATGTCGCCGATCCATATGAAGCTGAGCGGGAAGCGCTTGTAAAATCAGGGGTAATCGCCTACGGCGTCAAGGATGCGGCCGTTATTGAGGCTATGCGTTCCGTTCCCCGTCATGAATTTGTCCCGGAGGAGTACTTGGCTCAAGCTTACGCCAATCACCCGCTGCCAATCGGCTATGGCCAGACAATTTCACAGCCGTATATTGTTGCTCTAATGACCGAAGCCGCTGAGGTAAAGCCTGATAACGTTGTGCTTGAAGTAGGCACCGGATCCGGTTATCAAGCAGCTGTGTTAGCCGAAGTTGTCGATCACGTCTATAGCATGGAGATCATCGGCGCCCTGGTTGATCGCGCGGTTTCAACTTTTGAGCGCCTAGGCTATAGCAATATCACGGTCAAACACGGCGATGGTTATTTTGGGTGGGAAGAGCATGCCCCATTTGACGCGATCATTGTGACGGCTGCTCCCGATCATGTGCCGCAGCCTCTCGTCCAACAGCTAAAAATTGGGGGCAATCTGATCATTCCGGTGGGACCGGTTGGCGGAGTTCAAACTTTGTGGCGTATCAACCGTGTTAGCGAGACAGAAATACGAACGGAAAATCTAGGACAGGTTCGTTTTGTTCCCCTTACCAGGGAAGAAAGTTGAGCGGGTTGGAAACCCATTTTCTTCATCAGTCTCAGCAAATTATTCAGGTGCGATGGTACCGAAGGCTGCCAATGCACCGGTGTAAGCGGCAGCACCAAACCAAAGAACCGTTGAAAACCCCCAGGTCAAGGAGACGATCACCGCCAGTACGGAACTGATCACCGAAAAGCTTCCGTTAATTGCCCAAGCCCAGGGAACGAGAGCAGGGTCATAACTCTCGATCACCTTAATTCCTCCGGCAAATGGCAGTCCCATGAAGTAGCCAAGTGGAGCTAGCGAAATTACTGTAAGTATGATTCGTGCCCATTCCGGCCATCCCAGAGCGACTGCCGTGATTGGCCGCAGTACGAGTGGGTAGAACGCTACTAGAAGAACCAGAATTACCAGAGCGTGTCTTAATGTCCAGCGTTGGACTGTAATGCTGCCCAAACCGGAAAAAAGCAGCAGAGCGAAAATTACAAAAGCCAGTGCGCTGACCGGCTGGCCTAAGGAGAGAATAAAGCGCTGAGCCAGAGGGATTTCAACGAATAGAAATGCCAACCCAAGACATGAAAAAAAGACAAATACGCGCCATTGCCGGAACGGGAGAGGTGGAGATTGAACTGATCCTTCTCTATGCCACACAAACAACGGCCCCAGAATAAAAACGGCTGCCGCCAGCGTGACCAGGATCAATAAAAACACCAAAACGAAGAACCCGCTGCCCCCGAAAGGCTGCCAGGTTAAGCCTAATGTGGCCAGGATTTCCGGCGTCTGGCGCCATTTAAAAAAATGGTAGAAGAAGGGATGATCATCTGTTGGCGGCCGGATATCGTATCTATAGGTTTGGTAGGTGTTTTGGGGGTCATTAAGAATCTCCGGAAACAGCTGGTAATAGACCGGTTCCTCTAAAATATTAGAGCGGTTCACATTTTGTGGGTTAAGTCCGGGATAGTAGACAGGATCAAACCCTCTCTGCTGGAAGAAATGCTGCGCCTTATTTAAGGCATCATCATCAAATGGTTGGCGCCCGGCCAAAATTGTCATGGTGCGTAAACTGCGGAAGGCGATGATGCGCTCCGCTGGATCAAGTTCCATTTCTGCCAGTGCTTGTGCCATCATCCCGAAGAGACGCGCACTCTCACTAGGTGGAGTTTGCAGCCAGCGCGTCATGACCAATAAGCCGTCTTCATCCAATAGATTGAGATAATCTATCACTGCATCAACGGTGTAGACGTAATCTTCCGTTAGGCTGTAAGCTCCTGAGGTGATCGGCCGGTGTGGTGTGTTTAATGAAACTAAAATAACATCGTAAGACTGTGAGTTGGGCTGCCTTACAAAAACTCTGCTCGCCTGATTGACTGTTTTTACACCCTCTCCTTCGAATAGGTGGTAGGTAAAATCACCGTAATTTTCTTTCAAAGTGTCGATGATCAGGCGGTTTTCTTCCACGGCTGTTATCTCATCTGCTCCTGAAGCTTGGGCCCAGAGCACGTCCATCCCCGTACCCGCTTCGAGTACAAGCGTATTCGCCTTGGGATGCAAACGATAGACGAGTCCGACGGGCAGATGATCAGCCAGAATAGCGGCATCTTTTGAATCAGGTGATAGATTGGTGATAGGCATCAGGTTATCGCCATCTACCATTAGTCCGGCCTGGGTTGGTGGCATGAGTGGAGAGCTTAGACTTAATCCCGGCAGTGAATGAATGGTATTGCTTTCGATTACATCAACTCTAGCCTTATGATCTTCAACAGTTACCGTATGCTTAGCGTCAAGCGTCTGCGAAAGGATTGATAAGGTCTTATAAGGTGACAGCCGTTGAGTCCAAAATATTGGCGGTGAATAAAGCAGCCGGAGACATAAGAAAAGCAGGATAATAGCGAACAATCCGGCTAACAATTGGTTCTTTGTCGCTCCAGGTCTAAGGTTAAATTCGTCCCTGCGATAGAAAAGAAAGCTGGACAGTAATGCTAGAACAGCAGCTACGAGTACTACGCCTCCACCTCCCACTGCATCCAGAACGATCAGGCTGGCCAGGCTTCCAAAGGCGGAGCCTAGGAGATTTGCGCCATAAATGCGGTGCGAACGGCCGTCGCTCCTTTCACTTGAAGCAGCCATTTCTCCCCCTACCACAAGACCCGCAAAGAAGAAGGGCACCCCTGCGGCCAGGAAGTAAATCCCCAGATAAAGAAGTTGGCGGCTATCCCAGGCTATGCTGAAAGAATCAAAAGGCAGATAATTAATGACCAGGTATGAACCAATAGTCGTCACTGCAAATGACAGGCACAAAACGGACGAAGACCAGCGTTTGCGCTGGATGCTCAGAATAGATCCGCTGGCTCCTGCTCCCAATAAGGCCAGACTTACTGCCATAAAGGCAAAATGATAAAATTGTTGCATTGCAAACAGGCGAAGGAAAGAAATTTCTAACAACAATGTTGCTGCAGAAATTAAGCCTATGGCAACATAGATGGTCATATGAATATGCTACCGTCTTCTCGTATTAAATAGAAGAATGTTCTGGCGGATGGTTCAAAGGCGCTGTGGGCAACTGTTTGAAAAGCGGAACCGGGCCACGCTTTTTGATCAGCCGGAAAATTCTCAAGGAATTTTTTGTCATAGAACCCGATCCAATCCTTTACTCTTCACAGCTGATAGTTTCCGAAGTCGTAAATGGGTTAGGAAACAGCAAGCTGTGTTGTCAGAGCGATAGTCGCCGCCCATTTCTGTGCTCGCTGCTGCTCGCCGTCACGTAGGGGACCTTCTCTTCCTTCGACAATGAACGTTTCCGGCGCTAGAATGCGCGTGCCTCCGAGTTTCCGCAGTTTGCGGTCGAGCCGCTTTGCGGCGGTGAAGGGCTGCAGCGGGCGCGATAATTCATAAGATGTGTCGAAAGCGGCAAACTGTTTACCGCGCATGGCGCCCTTAGGCAATCTATCAAGAACGGGCTTGACAACTTCGGGCAGGTTCATCTTGTGCGTGGGCGTGCCGATAATCAGCAGATCTTTGCCTTCCAAGGCTTCGCTCGAAAACTCTTCGGCGCTGATTACTGTCACCGGTGGTCCGAGGGCGGCGGCGATTTCCAGGGCTAACCGTTCGGTGTGCCCGAATTTGGAAAAGTGAACGACTAAAGTATTCATGATCAGGCTCCTTTTACAAAGTCAAATAGTGCGATAAAGAAATGTTGTCGCGTTTAATCCGGCATCGTATTTAGCGCGTGAAGGGCGAAATCGGAAACAGTTTGTGACTTCAGCCACGGACGGCCTTCTTCATTGACCTGCGAACAGGTTCCCAGGTATATGGTCATGAGCAATCCGGCCGTCTCCATGGGCTCTACATTGCGAAACTGGCCGGCTTGGATACCCGGAGTGATTATTTCCTGCGCTATAAGCTGGAATAAGGGCAGGTAGGCCTCGTACAAGATCTCCTTTAACTCGTTGTCGTGCCCGTAGAGGGCGTTGATTATAACCTGCGACTCGGGGGGATTTTCAATAACAAACGTGAAACCGGCCTTAAAGAAGCGCTGCAAACGCTCCTGCGCATCGGCCGACTGGCGCACCGCTTCAGTGATAAAGCTCACGTGCCGGGCGGCAATATCCTTGATAAGGGCCAGCATCAGTTCATGTTTGCTGGGGAAGTAGTTGTAAATGGTACCCCTGGCATAACCTGCAGCGGTGGAAATATCATTGATATTGGCGCCGGCATATCCGTCGCGAGAAACGG
>JBJYWP010000167.1:0-42880 GCA_046259485.1 Promineifilaceae bacterium (SeqCode)
ACCTCTACTCAATTGGGGTATGGCAAATAATTGTTTCGCGACCAGATAGTTCCATAATATTAGAATACGTTTGTAACGAATTATATCATCTTTTACCCAACTTTTCTTGTCTTTTCCGAGTA
Organism: Promineifilaceae bacterium (SeqCode); assembly: GCA_046259485.1. GTDB lineage: Bacteria > Chloroflexota > Anaerolineae > Promineifilales > Promineifilaceae > JAACFF01. Next base: position 123 of record JBJYWP010000167.1, read on the forward strand.
TTAGTGCTTTTGAATTCGCAGATTTTTTTGAAAAACCGATGATTTTAAAGCATAGGCCGATTTAGACGGCCGTTTATTAAGTAACCTGAGTTGCTGCCATGACAGTGAAAGCTTTAATAAACGGCTTGTTCGGTTGTTCCGACGAACGGACTGAGGAGAAATCCAAAACATCTCCGGAGTACGAAGGCTCCGGAAACCCCTCATTTCGTTGGGAATGACAAAGTGGCAGCTTGAGTTAGATATGATCCAGTTGGCCGGTATTTTTGACTGGCAATTTATTTGAGTTTGAAAATTTAGTTAGTAAAGAAGATAGGGGACTAATATCAAGGATACTTGTAAATTTTTGTCATTTCCCGATTAAGGTTTTAATAGCGTGATTGAAGTGCCATCGCTATCACCGTCGGGATCATGGTTGAGGAGTTTGTCATAAGGCCAGTCATATGAAAGGTCAGTGATTGAAAATGAAACGCTGCTGACATTGTTCTTGAGATTATCATAGCCAATACTGCATGTCCCATCTGCACCTGTCTCACAAGTCGCTTCACCTGACGCGCCGTTGCCCCAAACTCCGCTGACATACACTCTCTCGAGCGGCGTTTCGGCCGTATTGTGAACCAATATCGTGACTAATGCGTTCCACCGGCTGCCGTTTTTGATCGAAGCATTCCCTAAATCTCCCACATGGGTGCTGTTAGTAGTTCCAGGCGTTGACGTAGGTGATGCAGTTGGCGTTGGCGTCGATGTAGGCCATGTGGTTGGCGTTGATGTTGGCAAAGGCGTTTGTGCGGTGCTGGCCGCATACACTTCAAATTCATTCAACCAATCACGGTTGGAAGGATCGCTCCAGCCAGTAGAATCCAGGCGGATGTACTGGGATTGCGTGCTGTTGAAGGTGATTATCTCCTGGCCGCCGCTGCCGCTTGAAGTGCTGTGCACGGCTGACCAGACGTTGTGGTCCGCCGATACCTGGATGGAATAAGTTGTTGCGAAATAGGTACCCCAGTCTAAGATCACCTCGCTGACACCCTGGATGCTGCCCAGATCGATTTCTATCCACTCAGAAGTTGATTTGTTTTTCCCTCTGACCTTTTCAGTACGCCATTGGGTGTTCAGGCTGCCGTCAACGGCCGATATTCCGCGGTGATCAACATCCTGATAGGAGGATACCGTTACTGGTTGGTTGAGTGCCAGGTTTACAGCAGGCGACGCGGTCGGCGTCGCCGTTGGCACGGGAGTAGATGTCGCGGTGGGTATTGGAGTGGGGGTAGGTGTGGGTGCCGTGCTCGCCCAATTGAGTGCTGCTACAAGGTCTAAACGGCCGTAACCATACACATCATCCGGACCCAGTCCGCCCAGGTCGACTGCGGACTGGATCAATGATTGTTCCTGCATTCCGGCATCCAGGTCGGGATATGCGGCAAGCAGCAGTGCCAATCCCCCGGCGACGTGTGGAGCAGCAAAAGAAGTTCCAGAATCCATGTAATACGTCCCATACAATCCAGTAGTCCGCACATCTACACCTGGAGCCACAATTTCCGGAAATGGCCCGTTGGAGCCGCCACACGTGGAGGGACCGCGGCTGGAATAAGCGTAAATTTGGCTGTTATTATCAATCGCCCCAACAGCGAATGCAGATGGATTATTTGATGGGCTGTAGCTGGTATTGCTGTATGGTCCGCCGTTCCCGGCCGCAAACACCGGCAGAATCCCGGCGGCGCGCAAAGCCTGCAAGTCTGGTTCGAAATCTAAATAACAGCCGGGGTTGGCGTAGGTCCAGGAATTGTTCACCGTCTGGGGAGCATCGGCTGTATTTGGATTGCCGTCCGGATCGAGTAGCCACTGAAAACCCAGGTGAATGGCCGTAGCGGTGGAACCACCCTGATCGTTAAAAATTTTAACGGCGATCCACTGCGCGCCCGGTGCCACGCCGATGGAGGTGCCGCCCGCATCACCGCCAACCATGATGCCGGTTGTCCAGGTGCCGTGACCGCTCAGGTCGACCGGCGTAGCATGCTGGTTATAGGGATCAAACCAACTGTTCGATCCGCCGCGCCAGCGGGAGGCAAGGTCTGGATGCGAGACATCGACGCCGCTGTCCATGCTGGCCACAACAACTCCTTGGCCTGTATTGCCTTGGCCCCATAGTGACGGGGCTTGAACCAGCGTAATATTTAGCTCCGGTGTCCCCCAGGCAGGGATAATTTGGATGTCGTCAGGCGTGATGGCATACACATCAGGGTCCTGTGCTAAAGCCTGGATTATCTCAGCGGTGGCCGTAACTGAAAACCCATTAAACACCCACAATGGTGTAAAACTATCCACTAAACCTTGATTATGGTAGGAATTGAGTAGGCCAATCAGTCGTCCTTGGGTCGCATTGGCCGTGGCTTGTAGAGCCTGGATCACAGCTTTCTGGCGCTCGGCACGAGTCGCACCATACACCTGAGTAAGATCAGTCTGCTGCCGCAATGTCAAGATCACACGCAGTATATCACCCGGTTGTGCGCTGTCGACTGCAGCTTGTACGGCCGGATCAAGTTGCACCATCCCCGTGTTAATAATGGTGTTGGCATCCATGCTGGCCAGGGCAGGTTGTCGCTCGCCCAATTGGATCACAAAAACCACACTGATTAAAAGAACAATCAAGGCTTTTTTCATACTGAAATCCCCAACAAATGCCAACTCAATTACTTGGATAAAACCCCGTAGAATGGTCTAGATAAAAACACATCGCATAACTTCAACAGATCATTTATTAGCTAAAACAGGTTCAACCCGCAGACTATCAAAAACGAGACTGACGGGAGTGCCGCTTTGGACGATGTTTTGCCGGTTTGGAAACATGACGATGATTGTTTTATTTTTAAACATATGTCTGCTAACATGCGGTGAAGGAATCAGGGTGTCTCCCACCAGCAGGGCAAAATGTTCTTCTTCAAGCAGTTTCTCCGCTTTTTCAGGGTCAAGAATTTTCATACGCACATCGACAATACTGTCCAAAGCAGAAACAGCCGCTAAGGAAAGCTGCATCCCGTAATCTTCCTCGAGTGTTTGCTGCGATATTTCCGGCTGCAGTCGCACCTGCCACAAAAAGAAGACGTGCTGGTGATCGAGCTCGGGATATTGAGCGTCCACGCTGTAGGTGTAGAAGTTAATCAGGACAAGGCCTATGAGGCCGGCGAATGGCGCCAGGTAGCGCCATTTGTGGTTCGGGTTCCCCGCTGGGCTGTCAGTTTCATTTTTTGACCACCAGGCATACAAAGGCACCAGCAGGCAAAACAAAACTTCGGCAATAACGGATGTGACCCCCCAGGGATAGAGCCATTCCTCCGCCGGCAGCAAAGGAAGCCCGGTTGTTCTGCTCCACACATAGCCGACCAGCGAGCCCAAGGCGATGAACAGCCCCAGCGCCCAACCCCAGCGCTTCCGGCGGTAAATCCCATAAGCCGCCAGCAGCGCGCCGAAAAAATTTGCCACAAACAGGTAACCTAAAATCCAGGCTTCTTCAAACTCGTGCTGCGCAGAAAAGTAATGGACGAGCCCAATTTCGATCAATAAGAATATGGCCAGGCCTCTTACTATTTTTATTTTCATAAATGGTTCCTCCAAAAAAGTATGCTTCAAAGCGTGGACTGTGTTATTGCGCCGTAATGGCTTCCACCTGGAGATCGCCTAAAACGATATTCACCGGATCGCCGGATTTAACGATATTTCCTGTATTCGGGTATAAGACAAAGATGCTTTTACCGTTTTCAAATTGGATCCCTTGCTCGGCGATATCTTCCGATACTCGCAGGTCGACATCATTTCCCGCACGTAACGCAGGGAAATTCGTGAGTTCCTCGAGGAATGCCTTGGCTTTTTCGGCGTCCACGATTTGCAGGCGGAGGTCAACTAAGCCACCGGCAGCCGTGACTGCAATAAGCTGGACGCGTAATCCATAGTCCTCCTCCAGTGCGCTCTGCGAGATGGTGGTCACCTGGGGCGAACCAGCAGGCGCCGCGGGCTTCTGCACGCCGCGATAAGCAAAAAAGCCAATTAGCATAACAGCAACCACGACTATGGCCGGGATCAGAAACTTATTGGGGAGCAGGTTATTACTTGCTGTCTTAGCCGTCATTTCCTTCATAAACATTTCTTTCCTGAACTGTAGGAAACACTCTGGTGAGGCTTCCTATGGATTCTTTCGATTCAGGGCTGAAGGCTCTACAAATTCAGAGCCTTCAGCCATGCATTTAAACTAGATCACGCACTAGTGAGCGGGAACGCTTCGCCAGCGCTACTGCACCCAGAACTGGGCCGTTGCCGTTCCAACATTACCGAGGGTATCGGTTGCCGAGAGCGTGAACGTATAGTAGCGGCGGTTGGACGCGTTATTGGGTCCGTTGTTCGAGCGCGAGATGTCCGTGCTGAACGAGAAGTTCCCGACCGCGTCGATGGTAAACGTCCCATTCACCACGTCTGTGCTCTTGCTGTCCGTAATCGTGTACGTACCGCTTGAGAAGTTCAGGTCGGTAGTGGAGACGGTGCCCGATACGGTGACGTTGACGGCACCTCCACCGCGGGTGGCGCTAGGCGGCGATACGGTGACTGGGCCGAACGTCGGGCCGGTCTTGTCCACGGTCAGGGTTGCAGTGGCAAGAGTGGCATCGCCCCAATTGCCGCTGGAGTCCTTGGCATGGACAAAGATCGTGTGGTCGCCGTCACTGAGCGCCCGGACCGATGCCAGCGGGATGTCCCCGTAACCCGACTCGGTGGAGCTGTTAAAACCACCGTCCGTGGCGATGAACACAAAGCCTGAACCGGTTGAGCCAACTGCATCAATAAAGCCTTCCGCGGCGACGATATTCGACCCGCCGGTAGCAGCATCACTGAAGTCGGCAAAGACCCGCACGGCCGGTACGCTGGTGTTGTAGCCCACGAGACCGTTGGTCGGGTTGGGCGAAGCGCTGACGTTGCTGGTGGTTGGCGGTTCGGGATCCGCTACCTGCAAGGTGATCGCAGCCACTGCACCCCAATTACCGAATGCATCCTGACTGCGCACCGAAACGGTGTGAGAACCTATGCCCAAACCAGCCGGAATCGCAGCCGTGAAGTTGGTGACGGCCGAAACGACTCCATCCACGGTCATGGCCGTATGGGCTCCACCGTCTACCCAGTATTCCGCGGCGGTGACATCGCTGCCGCCAGTGGCCGAGTCGTTGCCCGTGGCAGTCAAGTCCACAGGCTCAGCGCCGCTGCTCGGGTTAGGCGTCAGGCTCAGGTTGGTAGAAGCCGGACCGGTCTTATCCAAGTTAAGCACCGTGGATAGGAAGGGGCCCCAGTTCCCGTTGGCATCCTGGCCGCGCACGAAGATCGTGTGGTTACCAGAAGACAGGCTGGCAAGTGTTGCTGCCGGGATCGTGCCTTCAACAGCCTCTGAGGTGGAGTCGAATGCCAGATCAACCGCGGTCATCGAGTTTGCCGGATTGGCCGTACCATCGATATAGAACTCGGCCGTCTGGATATTCGAGGGGGTGTCCCCACCATCTGTGACCGTAGCACTGACCGTGACATCGACGGAACCATCGGTCGGGTTCGGCGATAGACTCAGCGCGCTGACGGTTGGTCCGGGGTCTGTCGGAGGGGGTGGCCCGTTACCCACAGTCAGGGTGGTCATCATGCCCCCGAGGCCGTCTGCAGTCGTATTATGCAGCAGCATATTGGAATCGTAGAGGACAAACTGATCATTTTCCAGAGACGAATCCGGGACGGTGATGATCGTATCCAGGGTCTGGCCGGTGGCGATCGTCTCTGCCACCACATTGTGCGAGTAGGTATAGGGTTGGCCGTCCTGGGCGATGATGGTCTGCGACAGCCCCAGCGTGCTCATGGCGTGAGCCTGCATACCGGCATTGACAGTGCGCAGAAGGATTTTCTCACCAGGATTACCAGCTAAGTCAGCGGTATCAGGGAATGCCTTGCCGTTGATCAGGAAATACTGCGGCAGGTAATTGCGCATGTCGAAGGTGGACGGACTACCACTGTTGTTGAGTATGGGATCCAGCTCACTGAGCACCATTACCGATTCGCTGTCGAAGGCGGTGGCGCTGTTATAGGCGAAGCTCGCACCTGTGCTGGGGCTCGCAGTATATGCATCGTCTATTGCCCAAACATTGGCCATTCCCCCGGTAAGGGGTTCTGTACAGGTCAGTGTTGTATCGGTAAAGCTGGCAATGGTGCAGCTCGAGCCGTCTGAGATGTTACTCAGTGTTCCACCTATAAAGAGACTAGTGAAAGTCGCCGTCGAGTCGGTCAATGCCAATCCTGTAAGATCTTGGACCATATTGGTGCCGCTGGCGAATGGCCGTACGATCAGCGCGCCGTACATACCCATGGCCACCTGATGCTGGGCATTAGGAATCAGCCCTGCTTCGTAAAGGAAAGTTCCGGGACTGTCCGCTGAGAAGATATAGGGGTCGGTGCTGTTGTCACCTCCCATAGCCACACCAGCCGTATCCGGGATCATGTCCTGGCCCTGGAAAAGCAAGGATGTATTTTCAGGGATATCAACATTGTGCAAGGTTACCCCCACACAATCCCCTTGGTTGACATCCAGGACAGGGCCGGGCAGGCTTGCTGGATCACCTGAATTGGCGGCATACCCCCAAATAGGGGTTGTCGTGGTGCCATATAGGGTCGCCATACCCGTTTTGGCAAAAAGGTCCAGGTTGACCGTTGGCGTGCACGAGGCTGCGTATGCCACTGACGAATTGAAACCAGCACCAAACACCGCCATTAGCACTGCGAGAGCTACAGCCAATTTTAGAATATGAAGTCTATTTGTTTGCATGTTATTCTCCTTAGCCATTCTTAGCCCTTAAGGACAGTTGTTAGGCAGCGGCGGATCAATCCGCAGATAAGTGATCGGCCCGGCCAGCGTTTGACCAAAAGCATCTAACTGGAAGAGCGCGTGGTTGTGCGAGATGATATAGTATTCACCACACTGGTTTAGGGTACTTACACCGGGCGGCATGGTCTTCTGCACACCTAAATACGGGCTGCCGCTGTAGAACATACCGACGGTCATATTGGCCAGGTCAGGTACGGTGACATTGACGGGATTGGTTGTGGAGTCATAGGCTTCGGCATCATGCCAGGCGAAGAGCACATCCCAGGTCTGGCCCGGACCGATGTTTACCAGGAAATTCTCGTAGGCCATATCCTGCCCGCCGGGTCCTTCCAGAGGATAGCCATCACGGCCGATCACCTGCCCATTTTGTCCGTGGGGATGGAAGGGATATTCCTCGGTACCCACGTTGATGAACCGTTCCACGGCCGGATTGGGATGATAAGCCTGCCCGGCTCCCGGATCATCGTTGAACGGGTGGATGCGTGCCAAAGCGCCATAGGGTTGGTTGGGCATCCAGGAGGCGTTGTTGTCGGCCATGGTATCCGGGAAACCGCGCCCGTTTAATAACCAGTAGTAAGCATGGTAATTATTTAGGTTGTAATTTTTGCCTTTTCCAACACTTTTCTCCCAGGCAGCATGCTGGTAAGGATCCACTTCAGAAAGAAAAGCCATGAATTCTTCCTCGGGCGTGAACTGGTCAGAAGCGCGGTTATACACGAAGTTGGCGCCCATGCTCGGCCGGACAATGAGGGCGCCGGCCAGGCCCATGGTCACCTGCGTCTTGGTGTCGGTGCCGCTCTCATAAATGAAGGTGCCCGGCCGGCTGGCGACAAAGCTGTAAGTGATGCTGCCGCCATTGGCGACGCTGTTCGTCAGTGAGTCGTTGGCCAAATCAGGCTGGGCCAGAACACCGTCTGCCATCACATTTTCCTGACTGGGAAAGATCAGCGAAGTCGGGAGGCTGTAAGGAAGTTCGTTCTTCAGCGTGATTTCTACTGTGTCGCCTTCATTGACGCACAGCACCGGCCCGGGATACTGGAAATTTCCGCTGGTCGTACCGGACCCATAACTCCACATATAGACCGTGTTCATATCCGACATTTGGATATAACCGGATTGAGCGGTCAAGTTGAAGCTTGGCCCTTCGGTACAGACGATGCCTGTGGTCGGGCCGGCAGCTTTGGCGGATTGCGCAGGCGCCAGAGAGCTCGCAGCCAGCGAAACCAAGACAAGCACACTTGCTAACCACACCCATTTGAATTTTAAAGGTTGCATTTTCTTAACTCCTTTGGTCAGTACCCTGCTAACTTATGAGATCGTCGGGGTGCTGGTTCAGATATAGTTGTGGGGCCAAAGTGCCCGCCGGATAAACACGCACTTCCGTGCGCTGGCCTCCGGAGCCTCCTGGGCTCAGGTTGCTTTCCTGGGTGTAGCGCCGGTTGTACAGGATATAGGTATCGTATGGTCCAGGACCCTCATAAGCCGGGGCTTCAAAGATGGCATCATAACTTTCACCGGCGCCGATCAGGAGCGTGTTCGTCAGGTAGCTGGTATTGGTGCCGTCGCGCCCTTTCATGGTGCTGGCATCACGGCCGACCACTCTCATCTTGATTCCCGCCAGGGTCATTGCCACTTCACGGAAACCCAAATTGGCCAAACGCAGCAAGACCCGTTCTCCAGCGTTGCAGGTGATCAGCGATGAGTGCGGGTTATACTGCATGTGCTCGTACCCGGGATTGGTCATCAGGTCGCCGTTGCCGTCCGTTTGCACGGTCAGGCAGTTTGTGGAGGCGGCCAGATCGATGGGCGAGTTGGGCAATAAGGTATAGGGATGGACACGGCCGTTGAGCAGGCTGAAATCCGCTTTGAAAGTGCTCCAATCAGATTCCTGGATGTGCGCATCATTCCAGTGTCCTTCCGCCCAGATCTCGCTCAAAAACAGCGCGTTCTCGCGGTCGTAGCCAGTTGATCCGTCTCCATCGTTGTAGGCATACTTGCCGCTTGGATAAAAAGAGGTGTCCCCATTCTGCAGCGGATGGACAAAAACCAGGCTGGTCATGCCCATGGTGACGTGTTCCACGTCTTCCACGTGACAGTGGTACATATAAGTGCCGGGGTCGCGCGGCCGGTAAACGTAGGTGAAGATCTGTCCGACCGGCACGGAAATGGAGCCATGCGGCTCGCCGTCATAGAACGGGATCACATTGCGAAAGCCGTGCCAGTGGATGGTGTGGGCATCGGTCAGGTCAGGGCGCAGGGCCAGGCCCAGGTTGGTGAGCTGCACCCTTAGTTCTTTGGGATTAATCACATCATCATATTGATCCGTCCAGAAGAAGGGCGAGTTATGCTGAGTTTTATTCCTCTGATTTTGGCGCTGAGCGTCTGTTAAGCCGGTGACGTTGCGAAAGCCGAAGATATAAGTGGTGAATGGATCGACGCCCGCAGGTGTGTAATCCGCCCCATAGGGATCAGGGTGGTAGGGCGGGATTTCCGGGATGGGCGGAAGCCAGAACCAGCCGTCCGTTCCGGCGAAGAAGAGATCCGGTGCAGGATAGTTAACTGCAGCCTGGACCACCTCCTCCGGCATCAAGTTCTTGCGCAGGAACCGCGGCAGCACACTCGCCCCGGCGGTGATCATGACCGCACCGCCAGTAACCTTTAAAAAGTCTCGTCGAGAAAACTGATTGTTCATAGGAATCTCCTTTCAGTTTGGCTGGAGGCCGTTCAAGCGGCCTCCAGCCGTTAACTGATTGACTAGGGCGTGACGTACTCGTCGGCGCCAATGTCAAATTTGGTCGATGGCGGACCACCTTGCGTGAATGAGAACGGTCGGGTCTGGTTGTCGATGTCGAAGAGTGGTGCGTCCACACCAGACTTGATATCTGTGCCATGGTCAATAGCAGCCCATGAAGCAGACTGCAGGTGATAGTCACCGAGCAAGTTCGGCGGCAGATCGGCCGTGACCATGATCGCGCCCACGAAGTTCACATTGGTACGCCAGGAAGTGAAGCTCAGCGGGATATCGAGCGTCGATACCACCGCCGGATCGGCCGAGCTGTTGGAAACAGCCGCTATCACGCCGGGGTGGGTACTCGGCTGCAGGATCGAGTTGGTCGGCGATAATGATCCTACATTACCCGCAACACCCATGTCCCAGGGATCGGCATCGCCAGGCGTGATGCCTGTGACCGTATTGATACCCTTGGTGCCTGCCCAGTTGTTGTAGAAGATATCGTTGAAGAGCAGGGGGTTGCTGAAGGCCGGAGAACCAGCCGGCAGGGTCAACTGCAGCTGCGTGCTGTTAGCGCCGGTGGAGAGACCCGCCGGCTCCGGTGATCCGTCGCTGGTGATGGCCGTGGCCGTGGTCTTGTTGTTCATGACCGTGTTGTTGTAGAAGCGCACATTAGGCGCATCGTCGAGTGCCACGCCGCCGCCTTCATGCATAGAGACATTGTTGACGATCATGTTGTTGTAGGCATTCATCGGGAAGTTGCCGGCCATCAAGTAGCGCAGCCCGCCGCCGTCATCTTCAGCCATATTGGCCTGGATCAGGTTGTTGAAGACATTCACTGCGCCGGAACCCTGCGGCCCGCCAGGTTGGCCATAGAGCGCACCTGGAACGGTGGCCAGCTCGCCGGCGATGATGATACCCGCACCTTCATCGTAGGAATGGTTGAAGTAGACACGGTTATCGTGAATACTGCCGTTGGGGCTCAAGCCGAAGTGGCTGATGCCGCCGCCATACTCCGCCGAGAAGTTGCCGCAGATATCATTGCCGGCCACCTCGTAGCTGTCGGATCCGCCAAACAATCCAATCGCGCCGGCAAGGTTCGTGCCGCCGTTAGCCAGGATGCGGTTGTTGGCGATGCGCACGTTGTGGTTGCTGTTCAGGTCGGTGGAGATGTTGGGCGTGCCAATGCGGATGGCGCCATACGATCCACCATTGTTCTCCACGATGTTGTTCGTGATCTGCAGGTAGTTGGCGTAGGAATTGGCGAAGATCGCGCCGCCCTGTATATCCAGATTGGCACCTTCAGCCGGGCCGGGGAAACCACCGAAGATGGCGTTCACGTTGCCGGGTATACCCTGCTGGTCGCCGCCGCGGATATCGAAGCCGTCGATGGCTGCCTTGAAGTTGCTGCCGAACTGGCCGGCTGTTTCGGGCAGGACGTAGATGACCTGGCCTCCGGCTATATCCTGGTTGCCGGCGCGGGTCAGGCCCAGCACGAGTTCTTCCCAGGCCAGGAACGTATTCGTATCGCCGCCGAAGGCAACGCCGTCGATGATCGAGCCCTGTACGGGCGTGCCATCGGGATAGACGCCGCCTGGACCGACACCCTGCAGCTTGACCGGCGAGTGCATGACTAGATTCTCGTAGTAAGCACCACGGCCGTTATAGCGCGGGTTAGTTAGGTCGACTGGACCGGGATAGACAACTACCAGAGATTTCGCGACGCCAGCGGCATCATTGAGCGCATCCTGCAACGCGTGCTCGTACGGTCCAAACTCGCCACCAGGATCGCCTGTGTTATGCGTTGGATCGGCTGGGTCGTATGACTTGCCAACACCAACCTCGAAGACCTGCGGATTGTAGGCGCCGCCGCCGCCGCCGGGGTTGATGACATGGAAGGTCAAAGCATTGACCGTGTTCTTGCCGCCTGCGGTTGTAATCTTGAGCTGGTAAGGACCCGCAGCAGGATTGTTTGAACCGTTAGAAGGCACCGTAAATTGGATGCTCCTATCGCTCCACGAGTTGATAGTCATCGTGTCGCTGTCCAATTGGACGCTACCTGCTGTATCGCCAAAACCAAGCCCGGTGAGGGTAAAGGTGCGGGCAGAATCATTGGTGTACATGTAAGGCTTGTTGATGGCGAAGAACTCAGGATTTGTGGCCGGGGTCGTGCCGGTTGGGTCGTTGAGCGTGCAGGACACCGGTTGAATCGTCTGCAAACCGGGGATCTGGACCGCCACGGCGACTGGGGTTGGCGCCAGGTCGGCCGGAATCGTCAGGCCGGCAAAGGCTTCAAACTCGGCCGAGATCGTGCGGTACTGCGGCGTGTAGTTCGGATTCCAATTCCCCGGCGTGCCCGGATCATTGCCCACGAAACGATATAGGTTGGCGCAGACACCGGAAGGTGTCGGGCAGCTGATGCGGTTGGTCGAAGGCAGAAGCACATCGAACAGGCCGTTGTAGTCCGACTCGACGGTGGTGATCAGGCGGTTGGTGTAATCGTAAATGCCGACTGGAGCGAAGGGCACGGGCTGCTTCTCACCATAGGCCAGCGATTTGGGGTTGCTGGAGAAGTTGAGATCATCCACGATCAAGCCCCAGAAACGGCCGGGCAGCGGGACATCGGTAAAGAAGTTGAAGCCCGGGGCGATCGATTTGCTGTCACCCAGGTGGATCAGCTTCGTATCGCACAGCGGTTTCGGTTGACCATCGTAGATTGATCCACCGATGTCAACAAAAGTGGGATTATCGGTCGGTGTGGAAGCCGGAACAGTTACGCCGACGGGAACGCCATTGGTATCATAACCTTGACCGATGATTTCCGAATAATTATCCGTTCCATCAGCCACATCCACGATGTGCAACGCACCTGCGCAAGCTGGCGGTGGAACTTGTGGAATGAACGAATCGCCGTTGCCGACGTTGATATCCTCTTCGCGGGTCACTTTGTACAGCGGGCGGTCCGGGTGGACAGCAGCAGCGCCATACGCATCCACTTCAGTGGGGATTTCAACTTTGACCAGGTAATCCATATTAGACGGCAGTGTTGTGGGATCGGAGCCGTCCGCACAAGTGCCGGCCACTGGATCAAATCCACCTTCTCCAAAACAGCCATCGCCGAAGCCATAATTACCATCGACGCTGGCGCCAAAATTGGCATCCGGCGTGCCTTGGTCGGCAGCCAGAGGGCCAAACTGGACGCCCATCATCGGGGCTTCGAGACAAGGCGGAGTGGGGTTTTCAGCCGTTTCAATTGGTAGTACATCTTCATCCACACCGTGAATAAGTGGGTTTCCGTCCACGTTGCGTGCCACACAGCCGGACGGCCGTTCCCAGGTTTCCGTGATGTATTGGTTCAAAAACTGGCCCTGGGCATAGGAACCATCTGGATTCAATACATAATCTCCTGCTGCATCGCAGGGGGCATTTGTCTGGTTACCCAAGTCATCATAGAGACACTCTACCGGCGCATAGAGATCGACGGTCAGACCGGCGATGCTGGGCTGCCAATCCTCGAGGGCCGCATAGGCGGGATCGAGCTCGTTGCGGGTCGTGTCGTAGCTGACCGTGCCCACAATGCCGCCGTTCGTGCCGGGATCATAAGCCTTGACGCCCCAATCGAGACGGCCACCCAGACCAATCACCGGGTGCACATTGACGTCCACGCCGGCGCCCAGGACCGTGGTTGGTTCGGGCTGGTTGTCAGCCTGGTAGGTAATGCCCGTCACATAAAAGGTGTCGGCATAGGCCTCCAGAACCAGCCATTGGGTCATGGGGTAGGCATTTTCCATCCAGTAGTAGCCGTTAGCGTCTGTTGTCACCAAAGGCGCGCCGCGGTCCATCAAGGCATTCTCGCGTGTGCGCATGGCCACTGGGAAGCCGGACATACCCGGTTCGCCCGGGTCTCTTTTACCATTGGCGTTGAGATCGTTGAATACGTAACCATCAATGGTGGTCCACCAACCCAGTAAGGAGAGCGAACCCAAATCAACAGTTTCACCGCCTTGAACGGAGACGTTCTGCTCAAGAAAAATGTAATCCTGCGGCTCGTCCCAGACGCCGAGGACATAATCGCCATCGGGGACGTTCTCAATAGTGAAATCAACCGGCGGGCAGCCGGCGCCTTCATTACAGTCGAATTCCTGCATATAAACGGTCTGGTCGTTATTGTTGAGATCGGACAAAGAGACGAACAAGCGGTGAATGGGATTGACATCCTTGGGCTTGGCGCCAAGTAAACCGGCCTCTCCGCCGATACCGCCCACCGGGGGGATATAGGCGCTCACGGCCAGAGCTTGCCCTGAGATCGTGTTACTGATGCCGGGGGCCATGGTATTCGACTCTTGCACATAACCAAAGAAGGTAGCCGGGAAGGGCTCGCCGGCGACCACGAATTCGGTATCGAGGCCCGTCGCGCCTTCCATCACCCAGGCATCCCAATCATGGTTGCCTTCGAGGGTGGTGGTCTGTACCCAGGGTGAGCCGTTCGGGGGTACAACGGAGAGGGCATAGCGGTTGGGGCCAAGGTTAGGGATGATCACCTTACCCTGGATGATCGCATCTGCCCCAATCGGAACATTGGTGTCAATTGTTGTCGCATTTGCTGGCAGCTCGTCCCGGAATGGGCAGCGGCCGTCCCCGTCGATCGGGTTGACAGTACCGATATCCACGCCGCCGTCAACAACATAACACTTGCTCACACATTGGTTGTTGCCGCAAAGCGGGTCGCCATAGACATCCGTGGTAACTTCATCAATGTAGTCTGCGATATGAGCTTTAAAACCAGCAATCCCGCGTTCAGCGGGCACGTCCGGTGCGCTGTTGGTGGGAGCGTTATCTTCAAAGACTTCCGCCTGGATAGTCGCATCCGGCAGGTCATAGGGCTGCATCTTCACGACGACGTTTGGAGTGCCATCCGGCAGCGGCACGGTGAAATGCGCGCCGTCGATCTTATACCCATCAGCCAGGACCGAGATCAGGTACTTGCCGTCAGGCAGGTTCATTAGTGGGAAATCACTCTGGTCGCCCTGCGTCAAAATGGGACTGTTGTTCGCCCGGCCGGCCACTGAAACCCAGTTGCAGGAATCAGGATAACCGGCGTCCTGAGGTGAACAACCACTACCGGGATTAGGGTTGCGTTGTACCGTCGTGCCGGTGTTGTCAATGTTGATGATATACTTGAAATTTATTATTTGCGTGCTATCGGTCGCGCTTTCCACACGCAAAGACATCGTATTGGTTTGGGCCAACGCAGGCTGCACGAGAGATATTGACGATACCCCTAGAACGGCGAAAACCAATAAAATGACCAATTTTATAACAGGGCTTGGCCACTTTCTAGGGGGTAAGCTTTCTTTCATCCTAACTAAGTTTTGCTTCATTAGCATCCTCCAAAATCAATGTGTACGTAACCAATTCTTTTAAACTGACTTCCATTCATGAATTCGACCTCCAAATCACTTTTGATTACCTCAATCAAGCACGAATTTCTTCTGTCTAGCTAAACTGGGAATGTGATCCACGACTGCGGATGACTGTTCCCAGGTCTTGAACACGAGCCTTCCCGGACCATTCATTCTGATACATACGAAGTACATTGTTTTTTTGGTTGAAAATAATCACTTGTAGATCATTCACCTCCCTGAGCAACCTCCACGAATCGGCGGGCAGAACTTCACAAACTTCTTCGTCCAGGATGACTGTATCGGGTTGCAGTATCTCAATTACTTGCGCCAGTTCCTTTTCACTGAAAGCCCCGATCATGGTAAGTTCCAGATCAGTTTGTTCGGCTAAGAGAGCCTTAACTCCGGCAGCCATAAAATCGTTCTTGCACACCAGCAGACATTTCGTTGTCAAGACAAACCTTTAATCACAAATTAGTTAAAACAATAAGGCACAAACCCCCTTTATAAGGTCTTGTAGAGCAAAAGTTCTACGCTTTCCATGCTTATGGAGATTTGATTAAACGCCAGAAAATTTCGCTGCCATGTCTGCCAAATCCGTTGGTACACAGCTCCCAGCCCTGTCAAAAGTCATTAGATTTTCAAACGAAATTTCTGTTTTCTGGACCTAATAAAAGCGTATACCAGGAGGGAAGGTTGTGTCTATAATCCCCTATGCTCCATTCGGGAACATAGATGAGCCAAATTTTGACTAGTCAATTTCAAAAAGGACTACACCGTGACCAGTGTTTTATAGTCCTATAATTACATTAAAGAGCCATAACCAACCCAAACGTCATGGATTGACAAAAGGAACAAGGTGGGAAATCCTCGTAGATGAACAGACCTGAAAATTGGAGGTCGAAAGGGGGTTTTTGCAGGATATGGCCAATTATCATAATATAATACGACTTACATCGGCCGTCCCGCTGTTTCCTGAGCTTTTACGAATGCATAGAGTGTGCGCATGAATCATGACAGGTCTATTGCAGAGCTGCGCATTGCCATTGAGGCGATGGAAGCCGACCGCATCGCAGACCTGCTCAACGATCTTTGGTCTCGACTGGACGTAGTCATAGACGAACACGGTGGCTGGATCGATAAACATATCGGCGATGCGGTCATGGCGCTTTGGGGCGCGGAAACGGCGCGCGAAGACGATGCCGAACGGCCGATATTTCCTGATGTCAGGCGGCAACGAGGAGGGGTCCGAGGATAACACAGCCCGCCCGCCCACATGTACAGCGGTTATAGACAACAGATATACATCAGGTACAACCGCCCCTCCCACATCAGCCTGTCCATCTCCGCTATCAATGCGGCCGACATCGGCCGCCGAGCATGCAGCGCCAAGCGGCCTTGCGGTGTGGTCAACATTGTCGCGGGTCACGGCCAATGGGATGGCCGTGTGCAGCAGTGTTGGGGTGGGTGGAGGATAAGGCGTGACCCGCGAATCTAAGGTTCTGCTTCGGCCGTGCGCTCGATTGGCAGGTCGCTGGCATAGTTGATCCGCAAGGTCGCCGTCCCTAGTTGGGGCAGAGATTCTTGCAATTGTTCCGCCAATTCGGAAATAGAGGGTGGGTCTTGCGGGCCGTCCAACTCGATCAACAGGTCGCCTTGCTTGGCTATGACTTTATTTAGTTCATGTTCCAGTTCGGCCGATTCTACCCACGTTCTGGTGATCTGCTTTGCCTTTACTTGTAGGTAGCTGTCGGTTGCAACGCGGACCGTCGTCATTGCCAGGGGCAGTGTCACCAGGAGTACGCCAAAGGCAATATAGCGGTAGACGCGGCGCTCCGCGTCCCTCGGCAAATCCCTACTCTCAATGGATGCCTGGCCCAGACCAAGCAGGAAAAAGACAGCTCCTCCGGCCAGGAGGATTGAAAGAAAGTTCGTTGTGAAGAGCAGCGAGGCGCCCAGAGCGGCTTCCCATTCGCCGGTCGATAGAGAAAGACCGACCACGGACAGCGGCGGCACCAAAGCGATGGCGATCGCCACGCCCGGCAGCGAATCGGCCACGTCGAAGCGGCTGTAGGCAAACGCCGCCGCTGCCCCCGCTGCCAGGGCCACGATTAAGTCATTCAGATTGGGGGTGATGCGCGCGCTGATTTGGGAGTTTGTCGTTACGGAAATCACGCCGATATTCAAAAAACCGGCGGCTAAGGAGGTTACAATTACCAGTAAAATCCCACCGGCAACAATGGCCACCGATGCCCGGGCGCGGTTGAGCTGGCCCATAACAAGGGCCGCGGTCGTGGCCAGGATCGGCGTCATCAAAGGGGCGATGATCATCGCTCCAATCACGGTAGCCGTGGAATCGCTGAGAATGCCATAGGTGGCGATGACCGTCGAAAGAAAAAGGAGTACGACAAAACGCACCAGATACGCCTGCCGGCGATCCCCTTCAAAGAACAGTTTTTGCTCCAGTTCCGGCAAACTATCAGAGGTGAAGCTGTTGTCCTGCAAAATCGCGCGCAAACTATTCATAACAAGACACCTCCTGTCTATTAGAAATGGGTATCAATTCGCTGCCTCAAATTATTAGCAGTGCCGTATTGTCAAAGCACCTCCGGAAAGCAAGTATGGGCCCTCCCTTCAGCGGTTCGCCAGGCTTCCGAACAGTCCATGCCCTGGATCGAGTTCTACGCCTCGATCGGCGGTACATGTAGGATTTCAACGGCGTCGCGAGCTTCTATTACGCCACAACTGCCATAACGTGTATAAAATCACCAGAGCGGCGAAGACTGTTGCGGCTACATAACCGATGAAAGCGATGGTTGTGAAAAGACTAGAGCGCTCAATGTCAAAAGCGGCGGCAATACCAGTGGCGATGGCCGAGCCGACGATGATCCCGGTCAGCAAAATGCCGATGATCAGTTCGCGCATCAGCGTGTTCGCCCGGTCGAGCGGCTCTTCTAACTCCGACATGTCCACATGCACTTCAAAGCGGCCTTTCTTGTACTGGTTGAGCCAGCTCATGGTCGCTTCTTGCAGAGAGGGAATCTGGCCCGTGATCTCGCGCAATGTATAGGAAACCTCTTTTTTCAAGGTCTCAGTTACGTTTTCGGCCGTAACCTGTTCCAGCGCCAGCTCGCGTACCGTATCGATGCCCTGCTCCATCAGGTTGCTTCCCTCAAACAACACGGAGCTGATCGCCTCCATCTGCATAATGGATTTCACGGCCAGGGTCAGGCTGGGGTCGAACTGCAGGCCGTTTTCACGCAGGACATCCATCACTTCGTTGAAGATCTCGGGGAAAGTAGCCCCTTTCATGAACATCAGACGGCCGACACGCCGCTCAAAATCCTTCTGGTAAGTCTTTTCATTCACCTCGCGAAAGGGAACGGCCAGCGAGCGCACCGTCTGTGACAGCCCGCGCACATCACCATTTTGTAGAGCAAAGAGCAGGCTGATCAGGTCAAGGCGCTGGCGCAGATCCAGCTCGCCCACCATGCCCGTATCAATGAGGATAATCTCCCCCGTATCCCGCTTGACCATCACATTGCCAGGGTGCAGATCGCCATGAAAGAACCCGTCAATGAGGATCATCTTCACCGTGGCCTTTAGTGCATTACCGGCCAGCTCTTCCCGGCTGTACCCGGCGGCTTCAATCGCCTGCAGGTCCGTGATCTTAAAGCCGTCGATGAACTCCATTGTAATCAACCGCTTGGTCGACAGGTCCGGGTCCAAAAATGGCACGCGCACGCCAGTAATCTCGGCCAGATCGTCGTTCAGGCGAAAGGCATTGTATAACTCATTGCGGTAATCGACTTCGCGGATGACCTGGCTGCCGAACTCATTCACCATGCCCACCAGATCCACATCCTTTGCCCACTGCAAGCGCTGTGCCGCGAAGTTGGCCAGCCAGTCCATGATGCCTGCATCCGTCTGGATTTGCTGCTCAATACCCGGACGCTGGACTTTGACCACCACCTGGGCGCCGTCAGGCATCACCGCCCGGTGTACCTGGGCCGTTGAGGCGGCGGCCAGTGGCTGGGGGTCGAATTGGGCATATATCTCACCAGGAGGCGCCCCCAATTCAGCGATAACCGCGGCCTCCACTTCGTCATAGGGGAAAGGTTGCACCTCACTTTGCAGTTTGCTTAACTGCTCTTCCCAATCTTCCGGCAGGGCCTGCGATTGGCTGGAAATCAGCTGGCCAATTTTGACGTATATGGGACCGAGCTGCTGCAGCATGTAGCGCGCCCGAACCGGAATCGGGACCGGCTCCTCAAAACGCGGCACGCCATACAGCTTTTCCAGAAAGAACTCGCGTACGGTGAAAATGGGGCCACGGCCGATCACAAAATCAAGCGCGTAAGCGGCAATAACGTTGTAGGTTTGCCGCAGACGGATACTTTCCCGCGTCCTTTCAATTCTACTTTGCTGCTTCATATCAGGTCCTCCTGGGTATTGCTGTCGTCAATATTCATCTGGTAGCTGAGCGGCGGGTTGACGCCGAATACATAATCCAAAAACATGCTGATCAAGCCGATGAGGATGCCGCCGATGATAGCGGTAAAAAGGCCCTGAATTTGTATCCTGTTTGGGAAGAGCCAGCCGAGCAGCAAGAGGACGATGGTGTTCGTAATGATAAGGACCAGCCCGTACGTCACAAACAGCAGCCTGATCGTTAACAATTGTAGGACCGGCTTGATGAACGTGTTCAGCAAACCCAGGGCTGCAGCGATGATAGCCAGAACGATAAGGCGATTATCGATAAAGACCAAACCAGGCAAAATCAACGCCGTCAGGCCGATGGCGACCATATTGATTAGCAAACTCATCAATAACACTTTCCAGTTGAATCGCTTTCTAAACCAGCTTTGCATTTTCTAAACACCTCCAGTAACTCGCTTGAGTATAAACGTAGGTACAGCTATCTAATCCATTATTATCCATAAATTTTGCAAACGCGATATAAAATACTTTTCCCGGTCACCATGGGAATCAATCAGTATCATGTACAAGGTGAAAAGTCTGCCGCCAGCCACGCTGCTAATTTCGAGCCGGGGAACCAGAGCAATGTTGATTGCAAGGCATTGCGGACAGCGCCGAGCCTGGGGGTAACAACGGTTTGAACTTTGTCCATAGTGGTTGATTGGCCTTTCGATCATCTACTCAACCACCAGGTCGCCTTCAAAGTTAATATATTTCTACCATTCGCACATCGGCCTTAGCGGTGAATTTGCGTAAAAATATTTCTCATCAATGTGTCCAGATGAATTCATTTCGCAGTGATCCCTGTGCGCGTTCTTTAGGGATGTTTGTGAGAGGTTTTTATTTTATATATAGTTTCATCCACTGCTGGTCTGCTGGCCTGCCAGGCGCAGCAGATCGGCATTGGATTCGTCGTGCACGAAGTTCCAAAAAGCTTCCTGGGCACGGTTGGGCGTAACCAGTTCACGGCGCATCATGTAGATGGTGCGCTGCTGCTCAAAACCGGCGACGGGCACGGCGACGACACTGCCCAGGTTGAGCGCCCAGTCGGCGGAAAGGCTGGAGTTGAAAGCCACGCCGAAACCCGCTTCCACGGTCCTGGTGATCGCTTCCGCGTTTCCTAACTCCAGAAAAATATTCAGATCGTCCAGGCCGATATCATGCCTGGCGAATTCGGTGAGGATGTGCCGCCGCGTGCCCGAAGTTGCTTCGCGCATGAGCATCGGCTCGTCGAGCAGCTCGGCGGGATCAAGGTTTTCTTGTTTGGCCCAGGGATGCCCGGCGGGGACGATCAGCACAATGCTGTCTTTGAAGAATTCCTGGCATTCAAAACCCTTGCCACAGAGATCATAACTGCTGACCACGGCCAGGTTGGCCTCTCCTTCCAAAAGTTCAGGAATAACGTTCATCGGCTGGCAGGCCAGGATGCTGACATTGATGCCTGGAAAACGCCGGCAGAAGCGCGCCGCCAGTTGGGGCAGGATGTATTTCCCGGCCGTGGTGCTGCAGGCGATGCGCAGATGGCCGACGATATCTTCTTGCAGCGAGGTCATTAATTCCTGGACCTCGAGCGTCTGGTGGATCAGTTTATGGGCGAAGGGCAGGAGCAGACGGCCGCCTTCGGTGAGCTTGAGCGTGTGCCCGCTGCGCGCGAAAAGCTCGACGCCCAGTGTTTTTTCCAGGGCCTTGATATGGTGGCTGATCGTCGGCTGGGTGAGATGAAGCTGCCGTGCGGCCTCGGAAAAACTGAGGCTCTCCGCGGCATAGACAAAGGCCCTCAAGCGGGTTAAATCAACCATCGACTTAGTGCAGCCGCTCCGGATGATCTTCGATCGAACCGTCGATGACGGCCTGCGCGGCCTCGTCGATCGTTTTGATGCTGGTTAGAATCGGCCGTATGCCCGATTGCTCCAGACCCATATAAGCGCCCTGGCCCATGCCGCGGGCGAGCAGGATCTGGCAGTCGGTGATGTTCTCGAACATCATGCGGTGTTTCTCGGCGCTGTGACGGCCGTGGCCGTGTCCCTGCCCGTGACCGTGGCCATGCTCGTGCTCATCCTCCGATTCGTCTTCAGCGTCTGATATTTGAATGAGTTCGTCGTGGTTGGATCCGCCCTGTTGGAAGTCGCGGTGATTGGCCTTGTCGCGCAGTTCGCTGGCCGTGATTCGGCCGTCTTCTATGGTCAAGACGACGTATTGTAAAGCCCGCCCGAAGTGGGCGCTGATCGTTTTTCCATCATCGGTTACAGCGGCAATTTTCATTGTCATATTTTTGATCGTCCTTTGTTATTCGTTTGTAGTGCAACCTGAAGGTTGCGCGGCAAAGCAACCTGAAGGTTGCTATACATTCTATTTTACTGTATATCGCGGCTACGAATCATAAGCGGCTTTTTTACCCGGGGCGGTCGCCTGACTTTGCGCGTCATCAGGATAACGGGATTGATCGGCGCTCCAAAAACGCGTTCCCAGGCGCTCGACGACCTGGGCCCGGCCGCCGGCCTGCAGTTCGTTTAGAATATCCTCAACCTGCCCAGGCGCCCATTGGGCCAGGGCTTTTTCCAGCTGATCCTGGCGCATGGGATGGCGGGCGATGATTTCCAGCACCGCTTCCAGAACGGTATCGCAGCAGCCCAGATCAAAAGAGCCTTCCGCCGGGTGAACCACGCGCGCCGTGTCGCTGAATTTTACCAGAGCCTTTAAGAGCGTGCTCTCGTCCGCCGGTTTTACCCATGTTTCGGCCGGGGGGCGGGTGGGCAGATTAATGTGTATCTCGTCCGGCTGGAGGCGCTTCAGCAGGTCGGCGAGGTCATCTAGGGCCTGATCGCTGTCATTCAGCCCTTCAATCAACATCACCTCGATCCATAATTTGCCCCGGTATTCGCGCCGGAAGAGGATCAGGCTGCTGACCAGGCGCTCGAAGGTGGTTTGCGGATGGGGGCGGTTGATCTGGCGGTACAGCTGCGGCGAGCCGGCATCCAGGGAGGGCAGGACGGCATCGGCTTCCAGCAAGGCCACGCGCACCTGCGGGACGTAGAGCAGGGCGCCGTTGGTGATCACGGCGACCGGTAGGTCGCTCATCTCCTTGACGCCCCTGATCAGCCGGCCCAGGCCGCTGTGCAGCGTCGGTTCCCCGGAGCCGACAAAAGTCAGCCAATCGATTTCCCCGGGCATGTGTTTGGCCAACGCTTCTTCCACCTCGTCCAGGATGGCCTCACAGGGGAAATATTCCATCCGTTCGTTGGTCAGGGGCACGGTACGGCCGAGCTGGCAGTAGACGCAGTTCCAGTTGCAGGTCTTCATGGGAATCGTGTCGATTCCCAGCGATTGGCCTAGACGACGCGAGGGGACAGGACCAAAAACGTAGTTCATGGCTTATCTCTTTGTTCAGGTATTTGTTTGCGCCGCCAGTTCTACCGGCAGCGCCTTGTCCGGGATGTTTTTCGTGGCCAGAATCAGGATCAGGGTGGTGATCACGGCCGAAGAAAGACACCAGAGACAAATGGCCTTAATGGCGAAAAGCTCCAGCGAGGTCAGGTAGATAGAGAACAGGGTGCCGAATACGGCCAGCAGGATCAGGCCCAACGCGCTCCAGGAGGCTGTTTTCCCGGAGAGGAAGCGCTGGCCGGCCCATAAGCCCAAAATCGCCAGGTAGTCAATCAGGCCCCATACGGCAATCGGGACGCTGAATAGGACGGCATAAGAACTGCTCTGGACGATATTGCACTCGCCGACAGGGCCGCAGATCGCTTCCACATGGGTCATTTCCACATAGGCCAGGTAGGAAGCGACGCCCACGCCGATAAGAGCCAGCAGCGGCACAAGCCAGGACATTTGATTTTCGTAACTGCCGGAGGAAAGCAGGGGCCAGGCAAAAACGATCTGGCGCAGGGCATAAATGAGCGCCGCGACCATGCCGATCATCACGATCCAGGCCAGGGTGAAGCCCACGGGATCAGCCGTTGGCTCGTCCGCCTCTGCGGGCGCCGTTTCGCTGATTTCTTGGCTCGCTTCTTCCAGGCTCTGTACCGCGGCTGTTGGCTCGGCGGCCAGCGTTGCCGCCACACTCTCCGCGGCGGATTCCGTTTGCGTACCGGCGGCGGGATCGGCCGAAGGCGGTAGGTCGGGAACGATCAGAGTCAGGTTAGGGATATCGGGCCAGCCGATGCCCCCGGCCAGCAGTCCTTTCTCCAGGATGCCCGGAAACTGGTCTGGTATTTCCGCGGAACCGACTAAGATGGTGTTGCCCACGATCAGGGTGGGCACGCCGATGCGGTTGTCCGGGATCTGGTAATGTTCGACGGCCAGGCTGTAGAGCGTCTGGCCCGCTTGTTCGCTCGTGTCTATGCCCAGGATCGACAGCTGATCGCCATAGGTTTCCTGTAAGGGGATCAGGAATTCCGTAATGACCTGGTGGCAGTGGGGGCAGGTTGGGGAATAGAACAAGACCACCTGCACCTGGGGGGGATTCTCACTTACTTGAGCTGCCGCGGGGCTGCCGGCGATGAGCGATACCAGAAAAGGGAACAGTAAGAGCAACAAAGATAATCGTTTTAGCATTTTATCCGCTCAAAAATTCAGTTGGTCGGTTTGTCACAAACCGACCAACTGATCTATTGATATATTGATAAACTGGCAAACGAATTGGGCTGATTAGAAGACCAGAGAAAGACCGGCTCCCTGGGCATCTAATAAGAATGACGGCGCATTCAATATTTCCACGCCCTCACGGACATCTTCAACGGCGATGCCCTTATTTTCCAATGCCAGTTCACATAGTATAACACGGCCGCCCTCGGCGACGATATCGTTATATAGCTGCACTGGATCAGGCAGTCCTTTCAGCTTCATCTCGCTGATCTTTTCCAGTTCCCCTTTGACCAAGGCGTTGGCGCCGCCGGGGCAGAAGAACAAGATTACTTCGTCGCCCAGACTGGCGCCGGAAGCGCCCATGATCAGGGTGGGCATGACGTGCGGTGGATCCGCATGATTGCATAGGACGACCATTTTGCTGTTACCATTTTCACTCATTTTAAATCTCCTTACATTAAGATTGAGAGGGGAGATAGAGACTCTTGCTCTATCTCGCGTTTCTATCAAATTTGTTAATCTGCTGCCGCAGGAACAAGAGCGGCTTTTTCCGCGGCTGCTTGTTTAACCTTTTGGAAGTATATGGCTAACGGCCGGTATGCCAGGTGAGACCACTTACCAAAAGGGACTTCCAATAACAACATAGGGACTAATAGCGCCATATGTACAACGTATGTGTAATAGGTTGCCATAGCCAGACCCTGGTAGCGGAACAGGTGGACCAAAATTCCGGACAATGTGACTGTGAATAATAGAACTGGAAACATCCAGTCGCTTTCGTGTGAGAAACGATGCATCTGATTGGTCTTCTTTACGCGCGCCCAAATGGCGCGGCCGGAACCGAACAACAGGACAACCGTCGCATAATAGCCCAGCCAGCGCTGCGGGTGCCAGATGGGGTAAATGTTGTCTGTCTGGAACCACTGCAAGAAAAAGACAATTATGATCAGCATCAGCACGTATCCGCTCACCAGCAGCATGTGCGAAACCCAATCTGTCTTCGCACCGGGCTCATCACAAGAAGCCCATCTTTTCTGGGTGAAGAAGTGATAGGGCAGACTCCATAATTCCTGCAAGTAAACGGAGAAAGAGGGATTGACGGTTGAATCATGACGCATGACAAAGTTGTACATGCGCAAGCTGTTGGTCCCCAAGAAGAACAACAATCCCAAGGCCATCGCCCAATCCAAGAGATGGATGATGTGTACGGGAGCGAATGTGTTTAGTTCGACCTGGTCTGTTACCACGGGGCCGTGAAAGAAGACAAAGCCCAGGATGACCAGGACGGCTACTAGCAATACAGAACCGAGCTCCCACACTCTAGAGGTGTAAAATTTTCGCGCCAGGCCCGTCCAATCATATTGGGCCGTTAACCAACGACGCAGCGCCATCTGCGCTTCGGCCGGTTCTGCGCCTCGCGGGCAGCTCTCGGTGCAATCGCCACAGTAGTAACAAAGCCAGGGATCCAGGCTCTCCAGGAGATGGTTCTTCAGCCCCAACTGAACCAACCTGATTGTGTCACGCGGAAATGGATATTCATCACTGGTCAGAGGGCAGGTGGCGGTGCAGGTCCCGCAGTTGAAGCAGGCTTCGATATTGACCGCGCCCTCCTCTCCATACTGTTTTAGATTCAATAATAAATTAGGGTCTACACGGTTGCTCATCGGTCATTTTCCTGAAGAGTTAGAAACGTCTTTCTATCTTTGTTTCTCATCTCTAACTACTCTACACGTTGGTACAGGTAATATTCACCGCACATACCGGCTTCAGCGACGAGGCCATATTTCTTCATGGCCGTGATGTGCCATAAAACCTCACCGGCCGGTATGCCGGATAATTCGGCCAATTCGGGAATGGTTTTAGGTTCATCCCGGTTGTGTTTACAAATTTCTCTGCGTAGAGCCTTTTGTTCTTTGAGCAGCGTCTGGGTACGAGCGACCGTATCTTTGTGCTCTTCACGCAGCTTCTTAAGAAAAATAGCTCGTTGTTTGGCATTTTCTTTTGGGGTCATCATACATCCTACACGGGCGCAAGTTCTTGCGCCGCTAATGCTGTTTCGACACCCAGGAGGGCGTCAATCATGGCGTCATACTGTTCCACGGTCCAGCCCTGTAGATCAATAGCCTGGTTGGGGCAGGCGCTGACACAGGACCCGCAGCCTGCGCAGTTGGCGGGCGTGACGACCGCTTTCTGCATCGTGCTGCCGTTTTGGGAAACCGTCTGCAAGGTAATGGCGTCTTCATATTCGCAAACCAGGACACACTGGCCGCTGCCGTTGCAGCGTTCGGGATCGACGCGGGCGACGAAGGGTTCCAGTTCGACCTGGCCCGCGCTGAGCAGCACGGCCACCTTAGCCGCGGCTGCGGAAGCGGCGGCGCAGCTTTCCTGGATGTTCATCGGTCCCTGCGCCGTGCCGGCCAGGACGACGCCGGGCACGGCCGTTTCCACCGGCCGCAGCTTGGGATGCACTTCGGCCAGGAAGCGGTCGCTTCCGGGGGAGATCTTCAGCAGTTTTATGATGTCCTCGATCGGCGCGGGCATCATGCCCACGGCCAGGACGACGAGATCGACGGGAAGTTCAATTTCCTCGCCCCAGGTCAGATAATCCTTGACCCGCATGATTATTTCGGAGTCCTGCGTGTCAACAACCGGTAATTCATCATCGTGGAAGCGCAGGAAGCGCACCATGTTTTTTGACGCTTCGATATAGATCTGTTCGTGACCACGGCCATAGGTGCGGATGTCTTCGTAAACATCGTAGATATTGATGTCCGGGAACTGGCGGCGCAGCTCATTAGCCACATGCAGGGTAGCCGTGCAGCAAACCCGCGAGCAGTAATTATTCACCCGGCCGTCGGCCTGCGGCTCGTTGATACCGTCGAGCTGCCGGCTGCCGACGCAGTGCACGAAGGCCACATTGCGTACGGGACAGCCGTCCCAGGATAACGCCTCCTTGCCCTCGTTCAGGGCCAGGAGGCGGATGAACTTGGGTAGGGTCATCACCTGCGGGTAAACGCCGTAGCCGTACTCACCCTGGTGCGGTTCGTAAGGCGTAAAGCCCGTAGCGACGACGACCGCGCCGACATTTACCTCAAAGTACCGTGGCTCGTTGCTCAGATGTAGCATCTGCCCGTCAAGCTCAACGCAGCCATCGACGTAGTTATCCCAGTCTACGGCCGGTGAGGGCGGGTAGCAGCCTTCGTAAGCGCGATAAATCGCCTTGCGCCTGGTCAAGCCATGGTCAAATTCGTTCGGCACTTCCACCGTGCAGGCGGCCATCGCTTCTTCGGCGATATCACTGCTGATGCCGCGCGACTGCTGGCGGATGGTAGCCTGGAAATCGCCGACATAACCCTGCATTTTGACCAGTTCCGCTCCCGTATAAATGGTTATATTGGGGTGCGTCGTGACCGCTTGAATTAAGACGTCCAGCTCCTCACGCGCGGAAGTGTCGGTAGGGAATATCGACTCCAGTTGAGCCATACGCCCGCCGAGGAATGGTGTTTTTTCGAGGAGGGTAACAGATAGTCCCCGGCGGGCGATGTCCCAGGAAGCGCGCAGGCCGGCAATGCCACCGCCGATTACCAGCGCGTGCCGTTTGGCTTCTAGGCGTATTGGCTCTAAGGGTTCGAGCAAACGGGACTTGGCGATACCGGCGGCCATCAGGCGTACAGCCTTCTCGGTGGCGCCGTCGGGATCGTTGTGATGGACCCAGCTGTCCTGTTCGCGTAGGCCGACATGTTGGTAAAAGTAAGGGTTCAGTCCGGCACGGGCGACGGTGCCGCGAAATGTCTGTTCGTGCAGGGAGGGGGCGCAGGCACCGATGACTACGCGGTTGACGCCTTTTTCCTTGATATCTTCCTCGATCATGGCCTGCCCGGCATCGGAGCACATAGACATATCGATGCGCGAGACGACCACATTCTCTTGGTTTTCAAGGGCTTTAGCGACCGCATCACAGCGTACAACATCGCCGATGTTGCCCCCGCACTTACAGGTATAAACGCCGATGCGGATTTCTTCTTTGCTTGAATCGTTTTTCTTAGACATAAGTCACTCTAGCTGGTCAACCAGTCAGTCTGTCAGCTAATCAGCGGCAACGCTGAGCGGCTGAACGCTGACCTGCTGACGTGCTGAATTGCTGCCGGTTAAATATGCGGCAGTTTCCGCCGCAGCTGCTCCGGCGAGGACGATGCTGTCCACAATATCCATCGGCCCGGCGGCCGTCCCGGTGACAAAGATGCCCGGCCGGTCGGTGACGCTGGGCGAAAGGTTTGGCGCGGGCAGCCTGACAAAACCATCATCGGAGGCGATGGGCACGCCGTATATTTCCTGCGGGTTATAGGCCGGCACCATGCCCGTTGATAAGACAACCAGGTCATGCTGGCGTTCGACCACGCGCGAACCCTCATCGATCATTTCTACACGTACTATAGGATTGTGCTCTTCGTCTTCGCCGATCTTGGCCACCTTACCCTTGACGAATTCAATGCCCATGGCCCGCGCATTTTGGTAGAACTGTTCGTAGCCCTTACCAAAAGTGCGGATGTCCATGTAGTAGATAGTGATGTCGGCCAAGGGCAGCGCGCCGGAGAGCAACATAGCCTGCTTGATGGCGTACATACAGCAGATGCGCGAACAGTATTCAACCCCCAGAGTTTTATCGCGCGAACCGGCGCACTGCACATAAGCGATGGAATCGGGCTCCTTACCATCTGAAGGGCGCAGGACATGGCCGTACGGGCCAGTCGGGGCCAGCAGTCGTTCCACGACCAGCGGGCTGACGACGTTGGGTAAGGACCCGCCGCCGTATTCCTTTTTGGCGTCCGTAGGTGTCAATTCAAAGCCCGTGGCCAGCAGAATGGCCCGCGCTTCTATATCAAATTCCTGCGCTGTTTGTGTGAAATCGATGCAGCCATGCGGGCATTCTTTTTCACATTTGCCGCAGAGGATGCAGTTGTCGATGTCCAGGACCGCTATTTGGGGAACGGCCGTGGAAAAGGGCACGCGAATGGCGCGATGTGCGCCCAGCCCCAGGTCAAAGGCCGAGGGGAGATCGATCGGGCAGGCATATTCGCACTGGCGACAGCCGGTACAGGAATCTTCATTCACGTAGCGTGGTTTCTTGAGCACATGGACTTTAAACCCACCCCCGTTCTGGCTGACGTTCTGCACTTCGCAGTAGGTCAGCAGATCGATGTTCGGGTGGTGAGCAACGGCCGACATCTTGGGTGTGGTGATGCAGCTACAGCAGTCGAGGGTGGGGAAGACCTTGCTCAAGGCGATCATCTTCCCGCCGATGCTGGCTTCTTTTTCCACCAGGGCCACGTGATATCCTTGATCGGCGAGATCGAGCGCCGACTGCATGCCGGCAATGCCGCCGCCAATGACCAGGGCGTCAACTGATTTCGCCGCTTCGCTAACGCGGATTTTGGATTGCGTATTGCTATCTAGCCTCTCTACCATAATTCAATAACCTCCACGTGGTTACGCCGCCTGGGGCATGGCCGCCAGTTCGCTGCTCACGGGGCCGATGCCGCTGAGCAGTTCGTTCATCTGGGTTACTTCCTTGAGGAAAGGCTTGGTGCACACGGTGCAGATGGCGGTGAGGCGCAGGCGGCGAGGATCGAGGCCGCGTTCTTTCATCAATGGATAGACGCGGTTGACGATTTCGGCTGTGCGCTCGGCTCCCCCTTTGTAGGGGCAGTCGGTTCCGCTGTACATGACCAGAATAGCATCAAAGCCTTTCTCGAAGGTGCGCAGATAAAACTCCTCGTTGAACATGGCCGGGCATACGGTGGGCAGAATATAAACATTCGAGGCGTAGTCGGTGTGCAGCTGGCCCACTGAATCGGCTCCCGCGTAGCCCCCAGAAATGGTCGCGAGGATCAGTATTTTTGGTGCTGCTTTGTTTTTTTCAATGCCCATCAAATTTGTTTCCTTTATTATTTAGACCGCTTAATGAAGATACGGTCGTAGCCGCCGTCGGCGGTCACGGTGCCCAGGAATTCATGACCTACTTTTTTAGACCACTTGGGGATATCTTCTTTGGTTCGCGGATCGCCGGACCAGATTTCCAATATTTCGCCTACTTTAATCGTGCCGATGCCTTTCTTGGCCTCCAGCAGGGGGCCGGGGCAGGCGCTGCCGCGCGCGTCAACGACTTTCGCGGCCTGAAGTTCAGATAGTTCATTTACTGGGATTGACATGTTAACCTCCATGATCAATTGTTAAGACTTGGTTTTTAATTCTTAAATGCGTTTCAGCCGGTTAATTCCTCGCTGTGCATTTCAAATACTTCCAGAAGGAGCCGGCAGCGGCCGTGCTCGAAATCATCGGCGATGTGATAGTAGATCGTTTGCCCGTCTCGCCGTGACTCCAGGATGCCCGCTCCTTTCATCAGGCTCAGGTGTTGGGACGTGTTTTGTAAAGAAGCGTCAATGGCCTGGGCAATGGCCGTGACAGCCTTTTCCTCCCGCGCCAAAGCCCAGAGGATCATGATGCGTTTAGGGTTGGCGAAGATACTGCAAAGCGCCGATTGGCTTTCCGCCAGGTCCACTACTTCCGCATCTACTTTTTGGGTCATCCCATCACCTAACTTCAACAGTTGCTTAATTGCAAAAGTCTTTAATTGCCTTTGTCATTTACTATAGGCGCAGGACTCGATCAGTAACAGTGATGTCTGTCACTCCCCAGATTGTGATTTTCGATAGGTTTCAATAGATAATTTCTATGATAAGGGGTGCTTAATTGATAGTATCGTATGTAGAGCGCTCATTCGATTTGCTAAACACGGCGCATGGGCCAGTCTAATGCCCCATGAAAAATAGCGGTTATACTAAGATAAAGCGCTAAAATCCTCTTGTAATTTGCAGCGGACAGCCGGATGGCTGTTTTTTTGAATTAAAAGAACGAACTATTGTGATGTATTGTGATGGGGCCTGGGGGTGATTGCGTGCCAGGTCAGGTGAGAAGTGCGGAAGGTCTCTTATGGCCGTCTCCGATCATGACGTTGCGGGATGTGTGCAAGGTCTATGAAACAGGATCGGGAGATTTTGTGGCCCTGAAGGGCGTCGATATCGATATCCTGCCCGGTGAGTTTTTAGGCATTGTCGGCAAATCCGGCGCCGGCAAGACGACGCTGCTGAACATGATCTCCGGCGTGAGCAAACTCACATCCGGAGAGGTGTTGTTTTATCCGCAGTCAACTGGCCGACATCCGACATCCGACATCCGACAGCCAGTCGAGATCGGCCGTATGAGCCAGGACGAGCTGGCGGCCTGGCGGGGCGAAAATATGGGCATTGTCTATCAGTCCTTTGAGCTGATGCCGCAGCTCAACCTGGTCAACAACATCATGCTGCCACAGGAGTTCGCCGGGCATTTTCAGCGCGGACTCAGCCAGGAAGAGGCGTTAGCGCTTTTAGATATCGTAGAACTGAGCGAGCATGCCTACAAGCTGCCGGCGCATATTTCCGGCGGCCAGAAACAGCGCGTGGCTATCGCCCGGGCGCTGATCAACGACCCGCCGCTGATCGTGGCCGACGAGCCGACGGGCAGCCTGGACTCGCTGACGGCCGAAAAGATCTTCAACATCTTTGCCAAGCTGGTCGAGGGGGGCAAGACAGTGATCATGGTCACCCACGACATGGAGCTGGCCCGACGCTTCTCGCGCTGCCTGACTATCTCCGACGGAGTAGTAAGTAGTGAGAAGTATTTGGTAAATAGTGAGGAGTATTTAGTAGGTAGTGACCAGGTGTCAGTAAGCAGTGAGCAGCAGACTGATATCTCACATCCGACATCCGACATCCCACATCCCACATCCGCAATCCGCAATCCGCAATCCGCAATCTACCTCCAAGACGTGGTCAAGACCTATGTCAATGCCGCGGGCAGCTTTACGGCGCTGAAGGGCATTGATCTGTTGATTGATTATGGGCAGTTTGTGGCCCTGGTGGGTAAGTCAGGCAGCGGCAAATCGACGCTGCTGAATATGCTCACGGGCATTGATCATCCCACGTCGGGGCAGGTGTGCATCGGCGGCGAGGATATTTACAGCATGTCGGAGAGCGAGCGCGCTTTGTGGCGCGGGTTGAATGTGGGTATCGTCTTCCAGTTCTTCCAGCTCCTGCCCACGCTGACCCTGCTGGAAAATACGATCCTGCCCATGGATTACTGCGATGTTTACCCGTACGCGGAACGGCCGGATCGGGCTATGGCTTTGTTGGATATGGTGGGATTGGCGGATCACGCTTATGATCTGCCGGCCCATGTCTCTAACGGCCAGCAGCAAGCGGCGGCCATCGCCCGTTCGCTGGCCACGGACCCGCCGATCGTCGTCGCCGATGAGCCGACGGGCAACCTGGACTCCAAATCGGCCGATGTCGTGATCTGCGTTTTTCGTGAATTGGCCGCCGCGGGCAAGACGATCCTTATCGTGACCCACGATCCCTCGCTGACCAGCCGTGTCGATCGCACACTGGTCATTGCTGACGGTATGCTGGTGGATGGCAGTGATCAGGATTCAGTGAGCAGTGAGCAGTATTTAGTAAGCGGTCAGCCGGGGTCGCCGCGATGAGCGCTAACTTCATGCGGCCGAGCTGGCAGAAGGTGCTGGCCGATCTGTGGATCAACAAAACGCGCACGCTGTTGGTGGTGGCTTCAATTACAGTGGGCGTGTTCGCTATCGGTGCTCTCTCCTCCAACTCCGTGATCCTGTCCGAGGATATCGGCGTCAGTTATGCGTCTGCGCAGCCGGCCAATATTGAGGTGGTCACGGACCCATTTGATGAGGACCTGGTGAAAACTGTGGAAAATATCCCCGGCGTGCTGGATGCCGAGGGACGGCATATGCTCACCGTGCGTGCCAGCCTGGATGGCAAGAGCTGGCAGACGCTCGATATCGTCGCCGCCGAAGATTTCCGCGAGGCAAAGATCAACCTACTGACCTCGGGCGAGGGCACGATGGTCCCGGAAGATCGCCAGCTCATGGTGCGCGAGGACATCCTCAATAGTACGGGTTACCATCCGGGTGATGAATTGCTGGTGCAGCTGGCCGACGGCACCATTCGCCGCATGCCCGTGGTCGGCGCGGTAGGCGATCAATACGCGGCGGGTAATTTTGCCCTGCCACCGCGTGGTTATGTGACTTTGAAAACGGCCGAGTGGTTGGGCGGATACGAGTTCTTCAACCGTCTCTATGTGCGTGTCGAAGAAGGCGATAATGAGGCGGCTATTCAGGCCATCTCTAACAAGGTGGAAGATAAAGTAGAAGAATCGGGCCGTACCGTCTACCGCAAAAACACAAACAAGACGACAGAACATCCCCTGGAGGCGACCGTCCTGGCTATCAACGGCGTCCTGGCCGCGATTGGTATTTTGATCGTCTTCTTGAGCAGTTCCTTGATTTTTAATACGCTCAATGCCCTGCTGACCCAGCACCGGCGCCAGATTGGAGTGATGAAACTGATTGGTGGGCGCAGCGTCCAAATTTCAGGCATGTACATGGCCTTGATTTTCATCTATGGGCTCCTGGCCGCACTCATCGCCGTGCCCCTGGGCGTGGTTGCCGGCTACCGCTTGTCCACATTCCTGGCGCAAAGATTGAGCATTGAAATCCAGGGTTTTCGCGTGGCGCCAATAGCTATTTTGCTGCAAGTCCTCCTCGCTTTTGCCGTACCCCTGATCGCCGGATATTTTCCCGTTAAAAGAGGGTCGCGCACGTCCGTGCGCCGGGCGATCAGCGAAGAAAATCCCGCCGAACAAGGGGTGGGGGAGGGCTTTATCGATCGCCTGGGCATGCGTCTTTCCTGGCTCTCCCGGCCGCTGCTGCTGTCCATCCGCAATACCTTCCGGCGCAAAGGACGGCTGGCCTTGACCCTGTTCACATTGACTATGGCCGGGGCGATTTTCATCGCCGTATTTAATGTTCGCGATTCGATCAACAGTTTCATGGACTTGCTGGGCCAATATTACCTTTCTGATGTGATGGTCACGCTCAACGAACCGGCACGCAAGGAGCAGGTAGAACATGAGTTGGAACAGATACCCGGCGTAGAAAGGGTCGAAAGCTGGGGAATCGCTCGGGCGGAAATCCTGGATGATGCGGATGGAATAGTGACAACGCTGGTCCTTTTTCTCCCACCGGATGATACGGAGCTGCTGGATCCCGATCTGGTGGCCGGCCGCTGGCTGGAGCCGGATGACGAGAAAGTGCTGGTTGTCGCCGATTCGATCTGGTCTGAATATCCTGACTTTCAAATCGGGGATACACTGCGCATTGAATTCTCCGGCCGGCGCGACGAGGAGTGGCCTGTTGTGGGTATTTTCCGTTTCGTGGACAACGTGGGCGATAATGTTTTGGGTTACGCCGACTACGACACGGTTTCCCGACTCACCAACAGTGCCGGCAAAGCGTCGACCTTCCGCATCGTGGCTCAGGAACAGACGCTGGAGAGCCAGAAGGCATTGAGCCAGGTTGTGGATCAATACCTGCGCGAACGCGGCTATTCGATTAACAATGTGGAGGCGGGTAAGGTCACGCGCCAGCAGCAGACGCAGTCGATGAGTATTATTGTCGTTTTCTTGTTGATCATGGCGGTGTTAACTGCCGTTGTGGGCAGCATCGGCCTCATGGGCACGATGGGCATGAACGTCCTGGAGCGCACACGCGAGATCGGCGTCATGCGCGCCATCGGCGCCGTGGACCGTGAGATCGTCAAATCGGTCGTCGTCGAAGGCTTGATGATCGGCCTGATCAGCTTTGCCGCGGCTTGTGTCATTTCGATCCCGATCAGTTTTATACTTTTGCGCATCATCAGCGAGGCACTGGTGGGTACGGTCATGGACCTGCAGATCACGCCGGCGGGCTTTACCATCTGGCTGGTGACGGTTGTTGTCCTCTCGATGGTGGCCAGTCTGTGGCCGGCACGCGGCGCCTCACGGCTGACGATACGCGAGGTGCTGGCATACGAGTAATCTTCCAGAGTAAACCCTCTATTTATTTTATTAATTAACCCAAGTTTGCTACCTAAAACATATCGAGAAATGTTGTGAGACCGATCTTGACATTAGATTGGTCCAATTTCAATCGCTATATGATGATGAATATAGAATTTTAAAAATTGGACCAATCTCGGTTCATTGATCCTGCCATCATTGACTCCCAACCGATAACTATCTATAATCTTGATTGAACGTTTAATCAAGTGGTTAAAAAATGACGAGCAGCGAGTCGGAACAATACCAGCGCATCCTTGATGCGGCCTTTGATGAGTTTGCCCACAAGGGCTATCGCGGCGCTACCATTAAAAGTATCGGTCAGGCCGCCGGGCTGAAATCGCCTTCCCTCATCTACTGGTATTTCCCCACCAAAGAAGACCTGTTTCAAAAAACCGTAAGAGACCGCCAGCCTCTTGTTAAAGCAGTTATAGACGCTGATTCCCTGCTGGATCGCCCACCAAGAGAAGTGTTGTTTTTCCTGGCCCAGACTTATCTGAAATCCATCGAAGAACCGGAAATGCAGCAAATGTTCAGGCTGTTTTTGGCGGAGATGGGCAAGAGGCCGGGCCTGGCCGACCTGGTCAGTGAGACCGTGGTCGAGCCCGTGCTGGCATTCTTACAATCCTATTTAGCCCGGCAGGTCAAATTGAGGCGGATGCGCCCGCATGATGAACGCGCCGGCGCCCGAGCCTTCATCGGAATGCTTTTACCGCAAATGATCAGCATGGTCCTTTTTCCCGCGCTGTATGCCGATGGTCCGACCAATGAAGAGCATTTAGAGACGGCAATCGATATCTATCTAAGGGGAGTTTTGATTGATCCTTGAACCTCGTGAGAGCGGCTTTCTTTTCCGGCATACCCCATAACGAAATTTCCCGAATCAAGGACAACGATGGTTCGATAAGAGTAACAGCACCCATGAGACTTCGCCTCACCTCACTCATCCGTAAAGAATTTATTCAGATCGTGCGCGACCCGCGCACCCTGGCCTTAACCCTTATCTATCCCTTGTTCATGCTCTTCGTGCTGGGGTTTGCCTTCACGGACAATGTGAGCAGTATCTCCATCGCCGTGTTGGATCAGGATCAATCCAGCCAATCACGTGCTTTACTGACTGCCTACCGTGTCTCCGATTATTTCAATTTGGATCATTTCGTCGCCAGTGAAGATGAAATAGCGCAACTAGTTGAAAGCAACCAGGTTTCTGCGGCGATCATCATCCCGCCTGATTACGGCAAGGAGCTGGTAGCGGGGCGCGTCGCCCAAGTAGGCTTTATCATCGACGGGTCGAATCCCAACACGGCCTCTACAGCGCTGGCGGCGGCAACGACGATTGGCCAGCTGCATGGGACGAATATCCTCGCTGAACGGACCATGCGCAGCACAACTCAACTGCCGATCGATGTACGGCCGCAAATCTGGTTTAACCCCGATATGATCACGACCCATTTTATGGTCCCGGCTCTGATCGGCATGATTTTACAGTTCCTCTTAACCTTCTTGACCGCCATTTCGATTGTACGGGAGCGTGAGCGGGGGACGATGGAGCAGTTGATCGTTACGCCTATTCGCCCCTGGGAATTAATGGCCGGTAAGCTGATTCCCTACGCGCTTATCGCTTTATTCGCTACTTTGGAGATCCTGGTGATCGGCGTCCTGGTTTTTCACGTGCCGATCAATGGCAGCCTGGCTTTGCTCTTGACACTGTCTTCTCTTTTCCTGCTGACCATCCTGGGGCTAGGCCTATTTATATCGACCCTGGCAAATACCCAGGGAGAGGCCATGCTGACGGCGATGTTTTTCCTCCTGCCGGCGATCTTTCTCTCAGGTTTTATGTTTCCCCTGGATACAATGCCCTTCGTCCTCCAGCTTGTCAGCTATGGCATCCCGCTGCGCTATTTCCTGGTCATTACGCGTGGCATTATGCTCAAAGGTTCAAGTGCGCAGGTATTAATGCCTGAAATTATCGCCCTTGCTATTTGCGCGGTGGTCATCATCAGTGCGGCCGTATTGCGATTCAGAAAGCAGTTAGATTAACGATGGCTGACCCGATCTTAATCGTCTCCCACCTGTCGCGTTCGTTTCCGTCCCATGGTTCGGATCCCATCCGTGCGGTAGATGATATCAGTTTATCGGTAGCTCCTGGCCAGATTTACGGGCTGGTCGGCCCGGATGGCGCGGGAAAGACGACAACGCTGCGCCTGATCTTTGGAGGATATAAAGCGGATGGCGGAACGGTAACAATTGGCGATTTTTTAGTGGACCGGCAGCCGGAAGAAGTACGGGCGCTGATTGGCTATCTCTCGCAGCGCTTCTCGCTCTATGAAGAGCTGACGGTGATGGAAAATATCGGCTTTCTGGCACAGGTGCGCGGGATGTCAAAAGATGAGTGGCTTCCCCGCGCGCGCCAGGATCTGGCTTTTGTGGGGTTGGACGCTTTTGAGGACCGCCTGGCCCGGCAGCTTTCCGGGGGAATGAAACAAAAATTATCGCTGGCCTGCGCCCTGATTAACCGTCCGCGCCTCTTGCTGCTTGACGAACCTACCACGGGTGTTGACCCGATCACGCGCCAGGATTTCTGGCAGTTAATCATTCGTCTGGCCGGTGAACAGGGATTGGCGGTGCTGATTTGCACCCCATACATGGATGAAGCATCGCGCTGTTCGCGGGTCAGCTTTATGCGCAGCGGCAAAATCATCCAGGAAGGATCGCCGCGCCGGCTGCGCGAACTGCTGCACGGCCGTGTGCTGGAATTGTCCGGAAGCCCTATTGAATTGCTGGCCCGAGTCGCCCGCACTGATCCGGGTGTGCAGGATGTGCAACGGTTTGGCGACCGGTTCCACCTTAAGATCGCGCCCGGACAAAGCGAAGCAGTTCAGAAGCGCCTTTTAAAGCAGATTCCCGCTGCAGGTGGGCGTGTAGAACGTCTGGAAGAGATTACACCGCTGCTTGAAGATGTCTTTATCGATCTGTCGGGGAAAGCCTCTTCAATGACAGGAATTGACGATATTGGAGTGGCCCAATTGCAATGACACCTGTTATTTCCGTCCACGATCTCACCTATCGCTTTGGCGATTTCGTGGCTGTTGATCATGTCGATTTCGATATCGAACCCGGGCAGGTCACCGGTTACCTGGGACCGAACGGATCGGGCAAGACAACCACGATCCGCATGCTGCTGGGCATCCTCCACCCCAGCGAGGGCACGGCGCATGTGCTTGGATTTGATGCCGCGCGCGAGTCTGAACAGGTACGAGCACGTACAGGGTATATGTCGCAAAAATTCGCCCTTTACGACGAGCTGACCGCCCGGGAAAACCTGACCTTTTATGCCCAGGTCTATGGTGTGCAAGACCAGAAGCGGACAGAAGAGCTTCTCGATCAATTAGGTCTGACCTCGATGGCCAAACAACAGGTGCGCACCTTATCCGCCGGCTGGCGCCAGCGTCTCTCCCTGGCTGTGGCTATCGTGCACCATCCGCAGCTGCTGCTGCTTGACGAACCGACATCAGGTGTGGACCCCAGCGCGCGGCGTGCCTTCTGGGAACTTATTTATGCTTTGGCTGAAGAAGGGATCAATATTCTGGTGACCACCCATTATATGGACGAGGCTGAATATTGTAACCAGGTGGGAATCTTAAACGAAGGGAAGTTGTTGGCCATGGATTCCCCCGTGCACCTGAAGGAGCTGCTGCCGGGGCGAATGTGGGACATTATCGTAGGAAACAGTGGGCAAGATCAAATCGATCAGCTTTTACCGGTGCTGGACCTGTTAAATTCCGTACCCGGCGTGCTGCGCGCCAGTCTGGCCGGCGATCAGCTGCGCGCCCTGGCGGACAAGCAGCTCGGCCAAACTGAACTCACCGCTGTCCTGACCGCGGCCGGGTTTCAAGCGGCCCAGGTTGAGCCGGCGCAACCCATGATGGAAGATGTCTTTATGGCGCTGGTAAAGAAGTAGGGTGGGAGTGGAACCAGAGGCGGCCATTGAACCGAGTAGTGGTGTCCTATGGAACGCGGAGGCGTTGTCGATTTTATTTTAGATATAAAGGGGAATTATGCCTAACAACAAGCGCTTTATTCCGATCCTTGTGATCATCGTAGCCGTCGTGCTGTATGGGATTTACAGTATCTACCAGAACTACGGGCAAAACGCCGAACAGATCGTCAGTGGGACCATTGAGGCCAAAGAAACCCATCTCGGGGTTGTGATGAATGGGATTGTTGATGAAGTCCTGGTGGATGAAGGGGATGTGGTGAGCGAGGGGCAATTGTTGGCCAATGTCGATGGCGTTTCGGCCGGAAATTCGGGCAGAATTCGCTCTCCTATTGATGGGGTGGTGCTGCTGCGAGCGGCCGAACCGGGCGAGATTGTCACGGCCGGAGGGTCACTGCTTGTCATCGCCAACCTGGACGAGATGACCCTGACCGTCTATGTTCCCGAGGATCAATATGGCCAGATCTATCTCGGGCAGGAATTCCCAATCAGCGTGGACTCATTCCCGAATCGTGTCTTTATGGGCACGGTGACCCATATCTCCGATAAGCCGGAGTTCACGCCGCAAAATACGCGAACCGTGGAAGGACGCAAGAGCACGGTTTATGGCATTCGCCTAACAATTCCCAATCCTGACCACGATCTCAAACCGGGTATGCCGGCCGATGTCACTTTGAATCTCCAATAGCATGGTTCCCTGAGTCGATCTATTTCTTTTTCCGCCTGGATCTCAGGTAGTTTTAGATTTGTTTAAATTTGGACTTGACCGACGGTCGGTCGGTATGGTATACTCTCCTTATCTTGATAATGTGGCCGGAAGGCCGCAAAGTAATTTTAAAGGAGACGACATGAACAGAAATCACCATTATCGACCTGCTATTTACTTTCTATTGGCCTTTGCAATTACGTGGATCAATGGCTATATGCTTGTTGCGCAAAGCCATCAAGGCGATAAGAGCCTGATCAATTTGATGTTGGCCTATATGGGCCCTTTCATCGCCGCTTTGATCATGATGTATCTCTTTGCTGATAAAGCCTTTCGTGCCGATTTCAAGCGACGAATTTTTGACCTGCGGTTGATCAATAAGAAGTACCTGCCGTTTGTTATCTTTTTCTTGCCGGTAGCGATGATCATTTCCATCCTCATCTCGATCGCCTTAGGCCAGCCGGTTGACCAGCTCCGTTTTTCAGAAGCGTTTAAGGTTTTTGACGGGGAAGTGATTCTGAGCATGATCATCCTGGTCCTGGTGCCGGTTCTGGAAGAGTTGGGCTGGCGCGGCTACGGCGTCGACAGCCTGGCAAGTAAATTCAACCTGTTCGGGACAAGCTTGATCTTCGGTGTTCTGTGGGCCGTCTGGCACCTGCCGGTATTCTTTATTGAGGGGTCATACCAGGCTTCTTTATGGGCACAAAGCCCGATCTTTGCCATGAATTTCTTTGTGGGCGTTATTCCGCTGGCTTTGATCATGAACTTCCTCTACTACAAGAACCGGCGCAGTATCACCCTTCTTGCCCTGTTTCATGTGCTGGTCAATTACTCGTCTGAACTTTTTGAGGCCAACCAGGTCAGCAAGGTCATCTTCACCCTGGTCTTAACGGCCGTCGCCGCGCTGATTCTGCTCAGAAATCGAAGTTTCTTCTTTAAGGAGCGCATGAATCTAAGCTACATTGAGGATGTGCCTACGGTTGGTGAGCTGCCGGGGCTTGATCAGGCAGTGAGTTAGCGAAGATGCATTGGAGGAGATGCGGGTGGCGAAACGGCCGTTTGCATCTCCTGCCTATATAGGTGAACATTGATAATCCCCCGCCGTTCCAATAAAATGCGGCGGGGTAAGAATCGGAGAAAATACCTGGAGAGAGGCCGTTCAGATGGCGCGGATTGTAAAAACTGCGGAAGAGAGAAAACTGGAAATTATCGAAACATCGGAGCGCATGTTTCGCGAGGATGGCTACGCCAACACGTCGGTCAATGCAATCATCAACGAAATTGGTATTGCCAAGGGGACCTTTTACCACCATTTCAGCTCCAAAGAAGAGGTCCTTGAAGCGATTGTCGACCATGCCCTCGACCGTATTGTCGCGATGGCGGAGCAGATCGCGGATGACGCTTCAATGGATGCGCTGACTAAAATGGAGATGTTGTTGTCTGGAAGCAATATCGGGGATGAAGAAACGAATGAGGTTGCCCAACATCTGCATTCGCCCGGCAACAGGGAGCTTCATGAGGCCACCAATATTCAAACGGTGCTCAGGCTGGCGCCCCTATTTGCCAGGATCGTGGAGCAAGGGAATCAAGAGAATGTCTTCGACGCGAAACGGCCGTTGGAGACGATGCAGTTCATGTTAACGGGGGGACAGTTCCTGTTGGACGGCGGTCTGTTTGAGTTTACTGAAGAGGAAATCCGCACAAGGCGTCAGGTCACACAGGAGATATTAGAAAAAGCCCTCGGGGCGGAGAGCGGTACTTTCGACTTTATGAATGAATAGGGGCTGAAATCTTGTTTCTGGTAGTCTGCAATGCGACGACGCAAAAATTAAAGCGCGTCTAATAACTTCATTCTAAGATTGTGAAGCAGTTATGTGCTACTTGACTCAGCGGACGGCCCGGCTTGAAAGGCGCCGGCCAAACGATCGGCGTCCTGTTGGTCCAGGTGGGTATTGACATCAAGTATCGGCCCGGGCGAGACGATACCGTGGGCATCAAGGGCTTCTTGAATGGCTTGATAGACGCGATCATTCATTTTGCGCATATCGACATAGTCGGGGATCCACCAACGCACGCGAAAGATCATGGTCGACTCGGCGAATTCAACAAACAGAACCTGGACCGGTTTGTTCGCCATCACGCCCTCAACCTGGCTCACTGCATCGTGAAACACCTGGCGCGCCGTATCGATGTCCGTGCCATAAGCCACGCCGATATCCACTTGCAGGCGGTAATTGTGGTTTGGAAAGCTGTAGTTGATCACCGTATCATCGCTCAGGTCGCTGTTGGGAATGATGACCATACGATTGTCACGGGTTAGAACCTTGGTTGAGCGCAGACCAATTTCCACGACATCGACCCAGCCTCCGACATCTTTGTTGTAAATGCGATCATTGATGCGAAACGGCCGATTGACAGCGATGGTGACCCCGGCGATTATATTTGTTAAGGTATCCTTCGCCGCCAGCGAGAGGGCAAAACCGGTGAGACCAAGTGCGGCTACGACGCCCATGATTTCGATGCCGAAGTGATGCAGAATGATGATAACCGTGACGATGACCAGGAGCCCTCTTAAGAAGGTTCGCACCAGGGGCAGCAGCCGGTCGATCGCCTTCATGTCGGCGTCATTTTCGGAGGCCTTGTTTTTATAGAAGTCCAGACCGGCATCAATAAACACCCACACAATTATGCTGCCCAAAATCGTATAGACAACAAAACTCAGATTATTAAACAGGTCCTGCCAGGAAGAACGTAGAAAATCAAGACGCGAATAAGCCACTTGGAAACCCAAAATGACGAAAATCCATTGCAGCGGCCTACGGCTGGCAGCGAGGGCCTGGTCGTCAATGGTGGTGCCGGTTCGCCCGGCGATCGCCTTGCCTATCCAGATGACAATGCGCCAGCCAAAAATGGCGATAACCAGGAAATAGAGGAGGGAGATGGCCACATCAATCCATTGATCAGGA
>JBJYWP010000168.1:0-6877 GCA_046259485.1 Promineifilaceae bacterium (SeqCode)
CTACATTGACGGCACAGTGGTCACAGTGACGGCCGTACCCAATACAGACTGGCTCTTTAACAGCTGGTATGGCGATTTATCGGGCCAACAAAATCCCACCCAAGTCACCATGGACAAAGACCATTCGATCATTGCCAACTTTGTCCAAAATCCCGCCGAAAAGGAATTCCTTTTCTTACCGTATATTTTGAAACCGATCAACTAACAGCCGCTAACGATTCAAAATCAGAAGCGATAATCGTTTCCCTAAAAACGAAACGATTATCGCTTTTTTTCATTCCCCTGCTCAGCGACGTTATCATCCGCTCGCTGCATATTTAACCATTCAAACTTCAACCATTCTCTATTCATTACTTACCCGCTCTTGACACACAATAAAAATGTTATATAATTATTTAGGCTTGCCTAAATTTTTAGTTGGTTTATATTATTTTTTAATGGCGGCCATAAAACGAACGAGTTAGGTTTTATTATTCATGCGAAAT
The DNA here is from genome assembly GCA_046259485.1 of Promineifilaceae bacterium (SeqCode). Lineage (GTDB taxonomy): Bacteria > Chloroflexota > Anaerolineae > Promineifilales > Promineifilaceae > JAACFF01. The sequence continues at coordinate 486 of JBJYWP010000168.1, forward strand.
TTTATTTATTGGAGCCTCACGGCTCTTTTATTAATGGGCGGAATCAGCGCATGCAGCGGAGGTTCCGACAGCAAGGCAGCTGCACAAAGCGGGGATTCCCTACTGAATGTCGTTACCACCACGGGCATGATCGCCGATATCGCCAAAAATGTTGGCGGCGAACACGTACAAGTAACCAGCCTCATGGGACCTGGAGTTGATCCCCATCTTTACAAAGCCAGCGCCGGCGATGTTAACCGCTTGTTTGAAGCGGATATCATTTTCTATAACGGCCTGCATCTCGAAGCATCTATGGGCAAGGTCCTGGAACGCTTTAACGAAAGTGGAGCCACTACCGTGGCTGTAGCCGAAGCGATTGATCCCGAAAAGCTGCAGGCACCGCCTGAATTCGAAGGCTTTTATGACCCCCACGTCTGGTTTAATGTCGCTTTCTGGATGGATGCGGCGACGGCCGTCGAGACTGCGCTCATAGAAATCGATCCCGATCACGCCGATGATTACACGGCCAATGCCCAGGCTTACCTAGCCGAGCTGGCGGAACTGGACACCTACGTCAGCGAACAGGCGGCGCGCGTACCGGACGATCAGCGCGTGCTGATCACGGCCCATGATGCCTTTAACTACTTCGGCAAAGCGTACGGCTTCGAAGTGCGCGGTCTGCAAGGTATCAGCACGGCCTCCGAAGCGGGAACAGCCGATGTGCAAGATCTGGCGCGCTTTATTGCCGAGCGGCGCATTCCGGCCATCTTTGTAGAGTCCTCCGTGCCTCCGCGCACCGTGGAGGCGGTTCAGGCGGCCGTTCGCGCCCAGGGCTTTAATGTGCGAATTGGCGGCGAGCTGTTCTCCGACGCCATGGGCAGTCCGGGAACGGACGAGGGCACGTACAACGGCATGGTGCGCCACAATATCGATACCATCGTCGGCGCGCTTTTAGGAGAGTAAACAACAAACATGACCATAACCAATCCAAAATCGGCAATCCGAAATCAAAAATCGGTTCTCTCCGACTTCGTCATCTCCGTCGAGGACCTGACCGTCGCTTATGAACAAAAACCGGTGCTCTGGGACGTGGATATGTTCGTGCCTCAGGGCACGTTGATGGCCATTGTCGGCCCTAATGGCGCCGGTAAATCGACTTTGATCAAAACCATTCTGAGTCTGATTAAGCCCATTGCCGGCACGGTGTTAATCAAAGGGAAACCTTATGAACAACAACGGCAGATTGTGGGCTACGTCCCTCAGCGCGGCAGTGTCGATTGGGACTTTCCAACTAATGTCCTTGACGTGGTGATGATGGGCCGCTACCGCGCTCTAGGCTGGATCAAAAGACCCGGCCAGGCGGAGAAAGAGATGGCCCTGGAAGCGCTGGAAAAGGTGGGTATGAGCGCCTACGCCGGCCGCCAGATCAGCCAGCTTTCCGGCGGGCAGCAGCAGCGGGTCTTTCTTGCCCGCGCTCTGGTGCAGGATGCCGAGATTTATTTCATGGACGAACCTTTCCAGGGCGTCGACGCCACCACCGAGCGGGCTATTGTCAACATCCTCAAGGAACTGCGCGCCGGCGGCAAAACAGTTGTCGTCGTCCATCACGATCTACAGACCGTGCCCGAGTATTTTGATTGGGTTTTGCTGCTCAATGTACGCAGCATCGCCAGCGGGCCGGTGGACGAAGTATTCACGGAGGAGAATCTGCGCCGCACTTATGGCGGACGGATCGCCTTTTTGGGACAGAATGGCAATCAGTTAGCAGAGGTCAGTTCTCAGTCATCAGCCGACAAGCAATCCGAAATTGCGTAGGTGAAGCGCCATGGACCTTTTATTTGACTACACTCTACGTACCGTTGCTCTAGGCGCGGGGATATTGGGACTGGTAAGCGGCGCATTGGGCAGCTTTGCGCTCCTGCGGAAACAGAGCCTTATGGGTGACGCTATCTCCCACGCCGCGTTACCGGGCATCGTATTGGCCTTTATGCTCACACGCAGCAAGGCTTCGCTGGTCCTTGTCTTGGGCGCAGCGATCGCCGGTTGGTTGGGCATGCTTATGGTGCTGAGCATCGTGCGCTACACACGCATCAAAGAAGACAGCGCTCTAGGCCTTATTCTCTCCGTCTTCTTCGGCCTCGGCCTGCTGCTGCTCACATTCGTGCAGCGCTGGCCCGATGCCACCCAGGCCGGGCTGGATAAATTCCTCTTTGGCCAGGCGGCGGCCCTCTTGCAGAGCGATGTCTTGCTCATGGGCCTCATCGGCGGCCTGGCCCTGATCGTCATGGCCTTGTTCTGGAAAGAGTTCAAACTCTTCAGCTTTGACCGCGAATTTGGGGCCACGTTGGGCTTTCCGGTGCGCGCCCTAGATATCTTATTGACCACGCTCCTGGTTACAGCGATCGTCATCGGTCTGCAGGCCGTGGGCGTGGTGTTAATGAGCGCCATGATCGTCGCTCCCGCGGCAGCGGCGCGCCAATGGACGGATAAGTTGAGTGTGATGGTCGCCCTGGCCGGCTTATTTGGCGTAATTGCCGGCGTCAGCGGGGCGGTCATCAGCAGCGCCGCTTCCGGCCTTTCAACGGGACCGGTGATTGTGCTTAGCGCCAGCGCCATCGTGCTTATATCCCTGCTTTTCGCGCCAAACCGCGGCCTGGTTTGGAATTGGGTTCGCCGCAGGCGCAGCCGGCAGACGCTGCATATAGAGGCGATGCTCGAAGGACTTTATACCCTGGCCGAACAGCATGAAGTACAGCGCGCGCACAACATTGACGTCCTGCGGGCCATGAATCTCGGCCGCGGCGGGGTACAACGATCGCTGCGAGAACTGCAGCAGCGCGGCTGGGCCGAGGAAGTCAATGGGGGGTGGATGTTAACGGAGGAAGGCATGAAACAAGCAGAAAAAATTTCGGATTTCGGATTTCGGATTTCGGATGTACATTTCCAATCCGCAATCCCAAATCCACAATCCCAAATCGAATTATGAACAGCTTCGAAATCCAAATCCAACTTATCGCCCTGGTCACGGCCGTTGCCTGCGCACTGCCAGGGGTTTTCCTCGTGCTGCGGCGCATGGCCATGATGAGCGACGCCATCAGCCATACCGTGCTGCTGGGTATTGTGATCGCCTTCTTTATCGTGGAAGATATCAGTTCCCCCCTGCTCATTTTCGGCGCCGCGCTCACAGGGGTACTCACCGTCACCCTTGTCGAACTGCTGCACCGCACAAAGCTTGTTAAGGAGGACGCGGCAATCGGGCTTGTCTTCCCCGCCCTCTTCAGCCTGGCGGTGATCCTTATCTCGCACTATGCGGGCAACGTGCACCTGGACGTGGATGCCGTGCTCCTGGGCGAACTGGCCTTCGCGCCTTTCGATCGCCTGGTCATCGGCGGCCAGGATATTGGGCCCACCGCGCTCTATGTGATGGGCGGTATTTTGCTGCTGAACGTGATCTTCATAACGCTTTTCTATAAAGAGTTGAAATTGGCCACATTTGATGCCGGGCTGGCAGCCGCGCTGGGCTTTGCCCCGGCTTTCATTCATTACGGTTTAATGACGGTCGTTTCAATCACGGCCGTCGGCGCGTTTGATGCCGTGGGTTCAATCCTTGTCGTGGCGCTGATGATCGCTCCGCCGGTCACCGCTTACCTGCTCACGGACAGCCTACCGCGTATGATCGGCCTGAGCGCCTTAATCGGCGCGACCGGCGCCATAGCCGGCTTCTGGCTGGCCATGGCCATCGATGCCTCTATCGCCGGATCGATGGCCGGCGTGCTGGGTACTCTCTTCGCCCTGGCCTTTCTCTTCGCTCCGCAGCGGGGCCTCGTTGCCCTGGCACACCGCCGCAGCAGCCAGCGCTGGACCTTTGCCCAGACCGCGCTGACGATCCACCTGCTCAACCACCAGGGCGCTCCGGATGAGATAGAAGAATGCAGCTTCGATCATCTGGAAGAGCATCTGCGCTGGGACTCGGATTTCGCGCATCACGTGGTGCGCCAATCGGAACGCGCCGGCTATATTGAACGACGGAATGGACACCTGCTGCTCACAGAGAACGGCCGTAGCCACGCGGCGACGGCGATCACGGCGTAATAAACAATCCTCACATAACCACACTGCACGACCAAAATCCGGCAACCGAGCGTTTTCGATAAAAGACCCATAACCGGGCCGGCGCACACATAAGGTATGGTTCATTCCCAGCTTGCTATGCTGTGGTATCATTGAACCAGCATGGACCGAGTTTGACTTTCATCGGCATTTTTATAGGGTTTACTTGGGCAGCCATCGATGAGAGAAAATTTCAAAATTGATCGCAACAGCCTGGTTGTACAGATTATTCTGAGCTTCCTGGCGCTCATTCTCCTGATAACCACGGCATTTGGGCTGCCGGCGGTATTGTTAATTCGCAGCCAGGCAGACCGCCAAACATCAGCCAGGATCGAGCAGGGCAGCCAGACCACCGAGGCACTCTATGACGCCTGGCAGCGCAGGATAAATGATCTGGCCTTCCTGACCGCACAACGGCCGACGCTCCAACAGTTACTTGCTCAGGGGCAGGATGCGGCCTTAACCAACTACCTTGAAGTGCTTCAACATGATACCGAGCTGGACCTTTTGCTGATCTGCGATCCAGACGGTCAGGCAATCATCCAGACGAACACGGCCGTTTCAGCCGATCTTTGCGCGCTGGCAGATCCGACCGGTCTACATGTTTTCGCGTCAGAATCCTTACCTCAAGTTTGGATGATGGCCGGCCATGCGATTGGTGATGGGGCCGCTTCGCTAACGGGGACTGCTTCGCTTACAGAGGTCGCTGATTTGGGCCGGGTCATTGCCGGCATGGCCCTGGACGATGATTTCGCTGCACAGATGAGCGCCCAAACCAGCCTGGAACATACGCTTCTAGTGGACGGGCAACCCGCTGCCAGCAGTTTTAGCGGGGGCGCCGCGGAATGCTGCGCCGTCACGCGCCAGCCTGCGGATGCTGCCGGAGCGGGCAGCGGGGGACAACCGGCGGATTTAATCATCGATAACCGGCCGTTCGCTTCCACGTATCTCTCGCTCTCTGTTAGCGAAGCGGCCTCTCCCTCGAACCTGGTTGATGAAATCGCCTTGGATGTCGGTGATATCGCGGCGGCGGAGCGCGGGCTCACCTGGACGCTTGTGGGCAGCATTTTCCTGGTGGCGCTGGCCGGATCTATCCTGGGCGTGATCCTGGCCCGGCGCATCAGCCAGCCGTTAACGCGCCTCACGGACGCGGCCACGGCGATCAGCATGGGCAACCTTTCCACCTCACTCTCTGTTTCCTCGCCGGTGCGTGAGGTCAGCCTCGTCTCACAGGCGTTGGAAAACGCGCGCCTTGACCTCCAGCAGACGCTGAACGAACTACAACAAGAAAGAGCCTGGACCAACCACCTTCTAGAAGCGATTACCGAAGGAATCGTCGCGCTGGATGAAAACGGCCGTGTCATTTTCTTCAGCCCCGGGGCGGAAAGAATCACAGGATGGACTCAAGACGAGGCACTCAACAACACCTGCGATGGGTTGTTCCACCTGTCGGAACCAGGCGGTAACTTTAGTGAGCATATTCCCCCACCCGGCCAACAGAGCAAGGTTGTTTTGGACATGGCCGACGGCCGTCAGGTTACTTTGGGCATTACCAGCGCTCTTTTATCCCCTACGGATACGGACAAGACTGGCCTTGTTCTCGTACTGCGTGATATCAGCGAAGCGGAGCTTACACATCGCCTCATGGGCGGATTCCTGGCCAACATCACGCATGAATTTCGCACGCCTCTCTCCGCGCTTGCCGCATCGACGGAACTGCTGCTGGATCAGGCGCCCGATCTCAGCTCCACCGAACTCCAGGAACTGCTCAACTCTCTGTACATGGGCATCGTCGGTTTGCAAACCTTGATTGATAATTTGCTAGAGAGCGCCAGCCTGGAGACCGGACGCTTCCGGGTTTATCCGCGCCCGGCCGACCTGGGGGAAATCATTGCCGAGGCTACGCATATGACCCAACCCTTGCAAGAAAAGCATGGCCAGTGGCTTGTGGTGGAGATGCCGGCCACGATCCCGCTGGTTAAGGCTGATTCACGCCGTATTGTACAGGTTCTGGTCAATTTACTTTTTAATGCCATCAAATACAGCCCTGACGAGACGAAAATCACCCTCGGGACAAGGGTCAAAGAGGGGTGGGTGCGGGTGTCCGTCGCCGACCGGGGACCGGGGATTCCTCCGGGGAGTAGAGATGAGTTATTTTACCAATTTGTTCATTACGACATCGATAATGCCAAATCCCAACACGGAGCCGGGCTGGGACTTTCGGTCGTGAAAGCGATCGTAGAGGCGCATAACGGGCAGGTAGGCGTTGACAACAACCCCGGCGGCGGGACGATTTTCTGGTT
>JBJYWP010000169.1:0-23673 GCA_046259485.1 Promineifilaceae bacterium (SeqCode)
GACCTGTGTTCATCTGAGAGATTCTTATTTCAAGAGACTTAATGTGTTTTACTTAATCATCTAGGATACTGAAATCTATTCAATTGGACTTCGGTCGAAAGGTTAGGATCTACCTGGAAATATGGGTAGGTTTAAAGAAGGATATAACCAAGTTTTGTGGCGGTTACTACTGCTTCGGTCCGGCTCTGAGCATCAAATTTATTCAGGATGGCATTAACATGGAATTTAACCGTGTGCTCACTGATACTAAGCTCGGTAGCAATCGCCCGGTTTGTTAAACCCTCAGCCAGCAGCTGTAAAATTTCCAATTCTCGTGCTGTTGGTGGGTTCGATAGTTGTCCAGGAAGCCGTGGTGTAGAGGGGAGAAGCGTTGAGGTTACTGCCGGGTCGAGGACTAAGAGCCCGTTTACAACAGCCTTTAACGCGACCAGCATATCATCGACGTCCAGTTCTCTTGAAAGTATCCCTCTGGCACCGGCACGCCATGCTTCTATGGATTGTTCGGGTTGGGCGATGAGGGTTACAACCGGAAGATCAAGCTCCTGAAAGTCAAGATCGCCCACTTCTCCCACATCCCAACCCAAATCCCATAAGATTAGATTAGGTTCAGGCTGTTGTTGTTCGTCAAGTATATCCATCAACGCTACTGCCGGATTGATTGCTCGGATGATCTGGCAATCTTTGACGTCATCAAACAAAATCGCCAGACTTGTGCGTACAAGTGGATCGGCAGCGACGATCAGGAGTTTAATAGATTTCTCCATTGAAAAAACCTAGAGCTTGGTTTTGAAGAGGTTATTGGTTCCAAATCAGGGTAGCAGTTCGATGGAATAAGCCATAGGTTGAAAATCAAACTCGGCTACACGGATCCCGTACATACCGCCATCGAGAAGCGTATAATTTTCTAAGGATTCAGCTTCTTCTTCATTATTGTCGTCAATGGTCAGGATTCTCTCGCCATCCGGATTGTATAGCTCAATATAAGGATCACTATTGTCGTTAGGGGTTATGATAAAGCTGACACTGTCACCACTGTTGGCGTTGAAAAACCAAAAATGATCGGTATCTGCCGCTACGTTCCCGCTTTTCGCACTGCCTACTGCTAGCTGCCCTTTGAATATATAGCTATAAGAGTCTGAATCCATAAACATGAGTGCATAGTCGGTTTGAGTTTCATTGCTTGTTTTGATCTGAACGGTATGAATACCAGGGCTGCTGATGCTCACATTCGTTATAGTTTCCGGCATACCGGCCTGGGAATTATTCTGATCACTTACCAAGGCAACGTTATTGCTGTCAAATAAGGACAAGACGATATCTGTCGATGCTGCCGGAGCAACCGTAATCGTGATGGCATCGCCCGCGACTAAATTCAGGGTCCACGCGTCTATATGTGCAGCGTCAAGACTACTGATGACCAAATCTTCTGCACTAAGACTCCCCTTTTCTCTAACTGTAAGATTTGATGGTGTTACCGATGCAGCGGGTGTAACTGTTACCGTGCCGGTAGCCGTTGCGTCTGAGCCATCGGCCGTAGCTGTTGGCGTACCATTCGAATCACCGGAAGGTGTTTGGTTGGCGCTAACAGTGGGTGTCATGGAGTCAGTGGCGATTGTAGCGGAGGGAATTGGGGTGATAGTCGCCGTTAAGTTTGATGATGCTTCTGCGAGGGCCGGTGTGAGGGATGGTTCGGCCGTTGCTGTGCTCGCTGGAGGAGGCGTTTCTGTCGACAGGCCTTGACCAACCAGTTCTGCTGTCGATTCAGGAACAGGATTAGTATCTTCCAGAACGGCCGTCTCAGAGGCAGGAGTTGCCTGTAAACGGACGAGTGGATAAGGGTCAAGGACACGGTCCAAGGATAGATACCAAATCGTCTCATCTTGAACATTTCCTTCACAACCAACGGGTCCTTCAAACTTTAACCAACGCCCTTCTACTTCAATTTCTTGACCTTCGCTCACAAGCGATCTCAGCTGGGCATCCATGCCCGAAGCGTTGGCCAAAAAGCTATTTTCCTCTAGAGCCCATGAGGCGGGGGAATAGTAGGATTCACCCTGGCAAACGAGGCGTGGCAGACGGTGGAATTGGCCGCTGAGCTGCAAGGTTGCTCCGATATAAAAGTCAGGATTGGCTGCCAGATTTTCCAGGGAGATTGGAATCGGTGCCGCGGTCGTTATTCTTTGTACTGGGATTTGTACAGGAAAGGGCGTTGGCGTGCTTTCACTATCTGACCCGAACTGGCTGCATGCGGATAACAAAAAAAGCAGAGATAGGCTGAGGATTAATATTCTATAAACCAGTAGAAACCGACTGATGTGGTACCCTTTGTTTCTTGGCATTTGGATATTACACCAGCTCGCGATTACAGGCAGCGGCAATTGGCCCTACCTGCGCATAGAAGGTCGATAGAGATGTCAACGGCAGCGATTGAGGACCGTCTGAAAGGGCTGAATTTGGATCGGGATGAAATTCTACAAGGAGGCCATCAGCCCCGGCTGCAACCGCGGCTCGAGCAATAGGGATCACCAAATCGCTTCGTCCGGTGGCATGGCTAGGATCCGCGATCACCGGATAGGGGCTGATTTGCTTGGCCAGGACAATCGCGTTTGCATCCATTGTGTTGCGAGTTGATGGATCGAAAGTACGAATACCACGCTCACACAGCAGGATGCGTTGATTTCCGCGCCGCTCAATATGATCAGCGGCTGATAACCATTCCGATATTGTTGCCATGTAGCCACGTTTAAGCAGGACCGGTTTATCTAATTCGCCCACCGCCCAAAGGAGGGGGTAATGCTGCATATTGCGGCTTCCAATCTGGATGATGTCGGCCATTTCAGCCACGATTGGTACGTGTTCCACGGCCAATGCCTCAGTAACAACCAATAAATTGAATTCGTCTGCTACCGCGCGCAGGATTTCCAGACCCGGACGGCCGAGTCCCTGAAACGTATCGGGTGAGGTGCGCGGTTTATACGCGCCGCCCCGTAGTACGCGTCCACCGGCTGTTGCAATCGCTTCAGCACTTTCCCGAGTCTGTTCGTAGCTCTCCACAGAACAGGGGCCGGCCATCAAAATTAGTTGATCCCCGCCAACCATTAAACCGCCTCCGATGTCAACTGGAAAGGTGCTGATTACCGGCAGATCGGCTTTTTGAGTTTGTTTTGAACGAGAGATCATATTTTGACGAACCTTGATATAAGAAATTATAGTGTAATTTGCCGCCAGGCAAATACCCTTCAGGTGTTGTTAACTGCTTAATATTGTGCACAATATGGCATATTGCACAATAGCGTAAGTGGTGAGCATTAGAACAAAGTTGGAACAGGTCCCATTTGCATGATTTATAAATTGTTACGACTGCTGATCTTATTACTATTTTTAGCTGCTTGCACCTCAGCTGAACCTCTGGCAACACGAACTGTAAACGACGAGGATGAGCCGGAAGTCGAGCTCTTGCCTACAGCGACCGGGACCGCAAGCATCGTGATCGATGATCCTCCACCCACCATGGAACCACCTCCGAGCCCAACGCCACAACCGACCACGACCCCCATACTGACACCAGTTCCGACAACAAACATGATCGATGCGGATGACACGCGGCTGCAATATAACGGCCGTTTTGATTTTCAATATCCTAAAGCACCGGCATTTGACTGGTCCGCAACAGCCATTGAATTTAACTTTTTCGGAACTTCGTTAACCATTTTGCTACAAGACGGCCGGAACAGTTACAACGTTATTATCGATGACCGGCAGCAGGTGTTGAAGACCGAAATGGGTGTGGAAGAATACCTGGTTGCTGAAAACCTGGAGCCTGGTGTGCATCATGCCTCGCTTTTTAAGCGTACCGAGGCTTATGTTGGCGCGGCCGAATTTATGGGCTTGATTATCAGCGGTGGTGATTTAGAACCCCCGCCGCTGGTTCCAGAGCGCCTGATTGAATTTATCGGTGATTCAATAACGACCGGATATGGCAATGAAGGAGATTCGCCTAATTGCTGGTTTACGCCGGAAACGCAAAATGCGGATCAAACTTATGCGGCGATGACGGCTCGGGATTTAGATGCAGGCTATACATTGGTCGCCCTTTCAGGTTTAGGTGTTATTCGTAATCTACGAGCCGAGTCGGAAGCTTTGGCTGAGACAGCCGTCGATTTTGTCGATCGTGCGCTTGGTCTCAATCCATTTGTTATTTGGCCGGCCGATCAAAGAGTACCTGATGCCGTTGTCATTAATCTGGGTACCAATGACTATTCATCAGTTCCTTTTCCTGAAGATGAAGAGTTTATCACTGCCTATATGCAGCTGTTGGATGTAATTCGTGCCCGTTATCCGGAAGCCACGATCTTTGCCGTTGCCGGTCCATTGATGCTGGGTCCGGCGTCTAGGGTGATTGAAACGGCCGTTGAGCGCTTCCAAATAAATAATAAAGATGATCGACTACAGTTTGTGCTTGTTGAGAACAATCTTGACTCCTCCGCTGAGGATCTCGGCTGTGATTTTCATCCCAATGTGCATGGCCACCGCAAAATTGCCGACCAATTGATTCCCGTTATTGCCGAGCGGATGGGTTGGTGAGTGAGTAAAAACCAATGCCAATTGGATAGAATCCAAGATTCAGTATAATTCCATGCGATGATTGACCAAGCCCCTCAAGCTAGTTTTGCTGTTTGGATAGACGCCATGCGCCCGCGGACTCTGCCCTTGGCTATCGCCAGTATTATCATGGGCAGTGCCTTAGCCGCATCACGCCCTCCATTCAGCTGGACGGTAACGCTGTTGGCGATCACCACGGCCGTCTTATTGCAAATCCTATCCAACCTGGCTAACGATTATGGCGATTCACAGCATGGCGCAGATAGTACAGTCCGCGAAGGACCGCAGCGCGCGGTACAGAGCGGCGCCATCAGTTCCCAAAAAATGCTGCTGGCGATGTTGATTACCGCACTTCTGGCTATGCTCAGCGGCCTTGCCCTACTTTGGTTTTCTTTTGGCCAGCAGTTAGGACAATACTTCTTTGTGTTCATAATTCTCGGCGCAGCGGCGATATTGGCCGCCTTAGGTTATACGGCCGGAGTCAAGCCTTACGGATATGCGGGACTCGGTGATATTGCCGTTTTGATATTTTTTGGCTGGGTGTCGGTAATGGGAACCTATTTTCTGCAAACCGGACGCCTCGATTGGGACATCCTCCTACCGGCTACAAGCTGCGGCCTGCTGGCCGTTGCCGTGTTGAATATCAATAACATCCGCGATAGAAATTCCGATAAGCTGGCCGGTAAAAACACCATTCCCGTGCGCCTGGGACTTCAGCCAGCGCGAGTTTACCATTGGATCTTGTTGATCGGCGCAGTGGTTTTAGCCCTGATCTATGTACTTCAGTTTTACTACTCTCCCTGGCAGTTTCTCTTCTTACTGGCAGTCCCCTTGCTGCTTCGCAATGGTTTCCTTGTCTGGCGTACCTCATCACCAAAATTATTGAATCCAATGCTCAAGCAGTTGTCTATTTCGACCCTTCTCTTTGTCCTCTTCTTCAGCATCGGACAGGTGCTGTAACGAAACGTTGACCCTTATTTACAATCCAAATATTGATGTTGGACATTGCTGCTGCCTTTAGATCTCAGCTGTCTTGACAAGGTTGCCCGGTCTTTATATAGTATGGTATGTATTTATATTGACCAGCCTGATCCTTGATAAAGATTATTTAGTACGCTGGTTATTACTTATTCCAATTGGTGAAAGATAGTAAAGCAGCTGGCTGCTTCATACGGAGGGATGATGCAAGTTTTATTGGGTTTCCTGCGCGTCGCAATCCTCACAATATTGAACATCATTCTTTATATCCTGACTCTGAGACGCTTTCTCTTGTTGGAAGGTCGAGTACTACGAGGTGTTTTCAGGAATTGGGCCTGGGGCTTTCGTTATCGGCCGACTAATTATCTTAAACCCGAAACCGAAGAGGAAATTGTCGCTGCTATCCAACTGGCGCATGAGATTCGTGTCTTTGGATCCGGCCACTCATTCAATAGGGGTGTTGTATCAGAGGTAACCCTCCTCTCCCTGGACAAATTCACGGGGGTTGTTTGGAAAGATTTGGCTAAGAAGCAAATGGCGGTGAGAGGTGGAACGCGGGTGCGCGATGTGGTTCACGCGTTGCTGGATGAAGGGTGGGCTTTTGAAGCGCTTCCATCCCATGACGCGCAAAGTATCGCCGGTATTTTGTCGACAGATGTACACGGAACGGGGCGTACCTGGGGTTTTGTAAGCCAGTCCGTGGTAGAGTTGACGATCATCAATGGTAAAGGAGAAGTCCATAAGTGCCGCCCGTCTGATGATCTTTTCAAAGCGGCCATTGGCGGGATTGGCGCGGTTGGCGTTATTGTCGAAGTTGTTGTTCAGGGCGTCGATCGTTTTAATATTGCCCAGGAAGTAGCTGTTGTAGAACTTTCTTTTGTGGAAGAGGAGATCGAACGCCTCCTACTAGAAAATGATCATGTCAGTCTCTATCTATTTCCCTTCTCCGATTCATGCCAGATAAACATTTGGAACCGTACCGAGCGCGAACAGTCATTTCTAGGTCCTTTACGTGAGTTCATGATCATTTCATTGGATGCTCTGCTTGCTGCCTGGCTCGGCAACTTTGCCTCGTACACGGGACTGCTGCCCAAATTTTCAGCTCTAATTCCCCGGTTCAGAAAGGGTTCAAATATAGTTCTGGAAAGTAATGAGGCGTTCAACCGATCGATTTACCATTTGCATCAGGAGTTAGAATTTAGCGTACCATTTGAGGACATTTTTCCTGTGGCCAGGCGCTTTATCCAGCTTTATGAAGAGATGTATCCTGCCGGATTGCCTTATGCGGCATTCGAAGTGCGATTTACACCAGAGGGCCACAATCGCACATTGATCGGTCCCGGAAGGGATCGTCGCTGCGGCTGGATCGATTTAGTATGCGATGATTCTCCCGGTTTCGAAGCCTATTATGAAGCTGCAGAGACCTTGTTGAAAGAGCTTGAAGCTCGTCCTCATCTGGGTAAGTTTGTTCATGATATCGATGATCGCTATATGGCTCAAATTTACGGACTGGATTTTGAACGCTTCCGCCAGCTGGTACTTGACCATGACCCCGATGGCAAATTTAGGAATTCATTTACGAGGAGGCTATTTAATCTGGATTCCTAAATTCTTGTTTTAACGGCCGTCTTCACCCAATTAGATTCGCCGCAAGTAGTGAGATAAGGTCTCAGCAAAAGCCTCCGGCTGTTCAAAATGGATGTTATGGCCGGCATCCTGGAAAATGACCAACTTAGAATTCGGGATTGCCTTTGCCATCTCCCGGTTTATCCGCACATATTTCTCGTCTAACTCACCGCAGAGAAGCATGGTAGGAAGTTCGAGGTCCGGCAGTTTACTCCAGAGAGAAGGTTGGCTTCCCGTACCCATTCCCCGCAAGCTGTTCGCCAGACCTGAGATGTTGTTGTTTAATCTTTCTTGCCGAAGTCTTGCTCTTCTCTCCTCAGGAACGGCCGTTTGACTGGCGAAAAGCGGCAGCTTTTCCCACCAATCAACAAAAGACCTGATACCTTCACTTTCAATGCGCTCCGCCAGAGCATAATCCCACTCCTGCCGCTTTTTGCGCTCGTCTAAGTCAGCAATACCGGGTGATGCGCTTTCCAGAATTAGAGCATTAATTCGTTCCGGATAATGGATTGCCAGATACAGCGCCAGACGCCCACCCATGGAATAACCTAGGAGCGAAAAACGTTCCAGATCAAGCTCATCGGCCAGAGCAATGACATCTTCAGCTGTACGCTCGATCGCGTATCTTTCCGGCTTGGACGAACTCTCAGTCTGTCCATGGCCAGGAAGATCAAGGGTTATACACCTTACTTGTGAAGAGATGCTATCGTCCAAATTTTTCCAGGATTGCCCGCAGCCGGTGAATCCATGAAGCAGGACTAGCGGAGAACCTTTTCCCTGGCGGTGGAAATTATACTCAAGGTTGTTAATCGTAATCCGGGCCATCTAGACTATTCTTGATCAAATGATTTAAATTTTCAGGTGCTCACGTATTCATTGAGATTTGCGATCGGCGAAGATTTCGCTGACCGCACGCCGGTGGACCTTTCCCGAAGCTGTTAGAGGAAGTTGAGAAAGGATTATCACCTGTTTTGGTAGTTTATAGCCTGCTAACTGCCGGCGGCAGGAGTCGATCAACTCAGAGTCACTGATCGCCTGGTCAATTTCAAGGACGATAGCTGCGGCCACGTGCTGACCCCATTCCTGATCTTCTACACCGACCACGCAGGCTTGTTTCACGGCAGGATGCGCTTGTAGGACTGCTTCAACCTCGGCCGGATAAATATTTTCCCCGCCGCTGATTATAACGTCATCACGCCTTTGCAGGACCCATAAATCGCCGTCTTCATCAAGCATGCCAATATCTCCCGTGTGCAGCCATCCTTTTTGCAGAACTCTGGTTGTAGCGGCCGCATCCCGGTCATACCCGGCCATCACAATGGGTCCGCTGACGACGATTTCACCCACTTCATTGGCGGCGAGCGGACGGCTTTCTTCGGAGAGAATCATCACCCGTGTAAACAGCAGCGGCTTTCCGGCCGATCCCGGTTTGCGTGGCACGTCCCTGGGAGTCATGGTGGCAACCTGGGAGGCGGCTTCCGTCAAGCCATAGGTGACGCTGACTGGGATTCCAAGATCGTGGCACTCTGCGATGAGTTCCGGGGGAACGGCCGAACCGCCTATCAGGACATGGCAAAGCGATGAAGGCCAGGACCTCCCAGCGCGGTAGCGGAGCAGCCGCTGTACCATTGTCGGCACCAGTGATATGAGGGTAATGGGTCGCCTGTCGAGGCTTTCACTTACTGTGGCCAGATCAAAACCATCGTGCAGTTCTACGGCCGTGCCGTATAAACAAGATCGCAGCAGAACAGCCAGTCCGCCCACGTGATAAAGAGGCAGGCAGCAAAGCCAGATATCCTCTGGCAGTACGCCGAGGCGATAGCCCGAAGCAACAGCACTGTAAAAATGGTTGCTGAAAGTGAGCATTGCCCCCTTTGGTTTGCCGGTCGTTCCCGATGTGAAGACGATAGCCTGGACTTCTTCTCCATCATGGAGCAGATCCGCTGATTCACTCCGCTCAGGTTTGCCGGTGAATAAGGTTGCGCTGTGAATGACTTTGCGATCATGCGTTTCCCAATTTTCAAAGCGATCGGCCGCGGCATCATCGATCACTAAAATTGAACATTGCGCATGTTCTAACTGCCATTCCAACTCTTCGTTGGATAATCTGGTATTTAAAGGTACTAAAATCGTGCCACACCGCGCAGCTGCATGCACCAGGCAGACGTAAGCAAGATTGTTAGGTAAGAAGGCGGCGATGCGCGCGCCTCGCTTAGCGTACTTGTTGAGTATATTCGCAGCCTGATCGACCAGGATATTTAGCTCGGCGTAGTTCCAACGCTCATCGCCAATAATAACGGCTGTGGCCTGCGGTGTGGCTCGCGTTCTGGCCAGAAGCCAATCATCAGCTGGGCTGCCCCAAACGGATTCCATCTTACGAGCGCCAGGGGTATTGGCGGAAATTTCGAGCCATACCATCCGCCCTGGGGTAGGTGATATCGTTATATTCTTTTACTGTTTTCCATTCGGTCATTGAACTACTCTTCTGAATATTTAGTTGTTTATAAATTTGAAGCAGCCCAAAACCGCGCTAAATTTTTGCGGACGACTAACTCGAGATATTCACGGGCTTGATTATCTTCAACCGGATCTGTTTTTATCTCTATCAATCTCGCCTTTTTTTGTCCTGGATCTCCTAAGAAACTATCCGGCAGCGCTTGTCGTTCTTTTACCAGGAAATAGTCGAGATTATATGTCCGGGCGAAGGAAGATAAATCAAGCCCATGAGACGCCTGGAAAAGCTCTCTGAATGGGGGATCGAATCGTGCAACGGGTAGGCGTTGAAAAATCCCACCGCCGCCATTATTGAGGACTACGAAGGTGACTTCGTTAGTGGGTAGATTGCGCAGCCCCAATAGGCCATTGTTGTCGTGATAAAAGGTGATGTCGCCGGTTAGGATAGTTGATGGATAACGGCCGTTTGCTGTGATACCTAAACCCGTAGAAATGTTACCGTCAATTCCACTGGCCCCCCGATTGGCATACACTTGAATTGATTTCTCTAGAGGTTTCCCGAACTGGACTACATGACGTACCGGTAGGCTGTTGCCTACCAAGAGAGCGGTGCTGTCCGGCAGCAGATTCAGAAGATCGAAAACATAGGCGCCATCAAAATCAAGTTGTTCCATTGCTGCGGTGAGTTCCACCCAGCTCACAGCTTCAAGCTGCCGCCACGTATCAAGCCAGCTTGACTCGCGAGGAGAGCTGATGTTTTCACTTAACGCTAAACCCAGCGCCCGCGGATCAACCTGCAAAAAGTGACTCGTGATGTGATTTTCATCAGCCCAAACCCCATTTTTACGTACATGGACGTGGGCTGTATTTTCATGATCGGCCGAATCATACCGGGCAAGATATTGGTTCAACCGTTTAGCTGTTGGTGCAGCGCCAAAATAGAGCACAAATTCCGGTGGTGGGAGCGGTAAGGCGTCATCAAGGAAAGTCTCGTAGCCGGCGACAATTGGGGATTGGGGAACATGCGGCCCATATCTAAGTCCTGAGAGGGGATCTGCTAAGAGCGGATAGCCACACTGCCGGGCCAGGTTACTGACAACCTGGGGAAAATCACCTCCTGGACAGCGCGGTCCACAGACGATAAGTCCCCGTTGGCTGCTGCGAATTAGTTCGATCAGAAAGGCGACCTGCTCGCCGGTAGGCCGGATTTCACCCTGTTCCATCCTTGTATACGGACGCTTTGCTTTATTGGCCTTGCTGCTTTCGGGATTTGGCCAATTTTCTACCGAGGTGGGTTCTAATGGCTTACGGAAAGGGAAATTCAAGTGGACGGGTCCCTTACGAAATCCATCGGCCGTTGCCATAGCCCGCGCAGCCAGGGTGCGTAAGTTTCGGAGGGCGATTTCGGGCGGATCTTGTTCGGGTAAAGCGGCGTCAACTGCCCACAAGACATGATCGCCATACATCTTTATCTGGTCGATCGTCTGGTTAGCACCGCTGTGTCGCAGCTCTGGGGGCCTGTCCGCCGTCAAGATAAGTAAAGGAACTTGTGACATATTGGCTTCGATAACAGCTGGGAAAAAATTTGCTCCGGCCGTACCGGAGGTGCAGAGTAAAGCGACAGGGTGGTTTCCGGCAAGGGCGAGACCTAATGCGAAAAAGCCGGCGCTGCGCTCATCTAGATGGGTGTGGATTCGGATATCGGGATGGGCATAAAAGGCGAGCGTTAGAGGTGTGCTGCGTGATCCAGGGGCAATGCAGACATCTTGCAAACCACATCGTGCCAACTCATCAACCAAAATTTCAGCCCAAATCATATTGGGATTCGATTCAATCATTCCCTTTTCCGTAGTGATCATTCCTTGGCCATTAAATTCGGTAGACGTTCAGCGCGCGCAGCATCGGTTGAAATTTTAAATCAGTTTCGTGCCATTCCCTATCGGGTTGGGAATCAAGCACGATGCCGGCTCCGGCATAACACCAGACACGTCTTTCTTGGGCAACGGCCGAACGTATAGCAACAATAAACTCTCCATCCCCTTGGCTGTCAATCCAGCCGACAGGTGCAGCGTACCAGCCTCGAGGTACCGGCTCATTCTCTCGAATGAAATCCATGGCTAAATCGCGAGGCGATCCACCCATTGCCGGAGTAGGGTGAAGCAGTTGGACCAGAGGTAAGATACCTGATTGCTTGTTCAATGTCCCCGTGATAGGAGTCATCAAATGTTGAATATAACTTAGTCGATAGACATCAGGCGCATCCGGAATATTCAGATGAGATGTGACGGGTTCCAATCGCCGGCGAATGGCCTGGGTAACAAGCTGATGTTCATGGCGTTCTTTGCGGCTGCTAAACAGCTCCCCTGCATTTGCCTGATCTTCATCGGCTGTCTTGCCGCGAGGCATCGAACCGGCGAGAGCCATCGTTGTGAAATCTTTGCCTTCTAAGCGAATCAGGATTTCCGGGGTCGCCCCATAGAACGCATGGTAGGGCCGGGGCTCAAATAGAAAACGGGTACATTCCTGATAAGTAGCGTTTAAAAATGACAGAGCCTGGCAGATGTCGATTCTGTTCTTTGCCTTGATTTCACAGACGCGGGCGAGAACGACTTTGTTGAGTTCTGAAGCAACCATGGTCTGGGTTGCATTATTCACCAACTCTTCCCATATTTCGAAGGGCATCGGGTAACGCACTTCGAATTCACTGGCTTTTTCAACTAGGTTACTTTCTCGCTCATTTCCAATCAGGTATTGGTAACGAGCTACCAGCGCCTCGTGCAGTTCTAGGCCAATTTCATCAAGATTTTCTACTTCTGGGATCAGGGCATTAATCGTTAACCAGCTGCTGTCACCTGTTTGAACAAATTGATAATGCGGTAGAACGAAATGGGCCGGGTGGAAAGCTGCCCATGTATTGTCGGCCGTAAAATCATCCCTGAACGAGAATCCACCAAACAAACGCGGCAAAATTGGCGCTGAATGCTCGCCTACTATCTGTGCCTGCTCAAAGAGCTGCCGGGCTTTCTGCTCAATTTCCTGGAAGCGATTCTCTCCCCAGGCTATGAGCTGAACGGCCGTACCGAACCCGGCATACAGTTCATCCTGGCCGCCGCGCTGCCAAAAAAACCGGGATTTTCCTTCCGCCTGCTTTAAAAAGGTATCCAGTTTCAACCCAGGAGCAGGGATACTGCAGCTGACCAACTGCCCTAATCCAGGATTATTCAACTTCTCGCCAACTTCCGGCGACGCCCATTCCTTATCAAGCGCGGGATTAGTCTTCATATCCGACGCTTTTTAAGAGAATTGGCAAGAGAGAATTCAAAATCCGCTCAGGTTCCGGCTCGCCGGTATTTACCCAGCGGATAACGACATTATAGATAGCTCCCATCCAGGCGATTGAAACTATCTCCGTATCGACAGGCCCAATGTCGCCGATTTCCACCGATTCGTCTAGATAAGTTTGGATAAGAGAGGCGAAGCGATCATTGATTTCATTGCGTTTTTCTTCAAATGTTGAGCCCAATCCCGCGGCCTGGACGAGAAGTATCTTCGCCGGACGGCGGTAACGGCCGAACGTGTCCAGGATCGTAACCATGGCCACGCGCACACGGTTGATCCCTTTTTCTTCATGTTGGATCGCTTCCACAACGCGACGCTCGAGCAGGTCTGCGAACTGATCGACCAATGCCAGAAATAAACGTTCTTTATTCGGGAAGTGAAAGTAAATAGCCCCCTTGGAAGTACGGGAAGCCTCAACAATTTCGTCTAGTTTTGTATTGTAAAATCCCTTTCGCGAAAAAATATCAAGTGCCGCGTCGAGGATTTTTTCCTTAGTACTGATTGGTTCGCCTGTCATTTATTGCTGCTCGTTAGATGAGACCGACCGGTCGATCTTGCTGTTAATCATAGCATCTTGAGCCCGGTTGGACACTAATGGTTAATCGTAAGTTTAGGCCATTGAGAAGAAGTTGAGCCAATCCGAAGATTTAGGTAAAAAGCGGTATCTATCTCTCGAATAAAGTAAAAAAATTTATCAGGGATGGTGACATGCCATAAAATAGGCACAGCTCCAACGGCCGTCTTTGATAGCCGTCTCATTTCTTAAAGATTTATACATGAGTAGGAAAGTTTGTCCTAATATAGATAATCTTCAACGAATTACTATTGACACGACATGAAGACAAAATGACCATGCGCTATTTATTACTTCTCTCTTTGATAATTATTTCTCTTCTTGGCTGCCAGTCTCAGGTTCAGCAGTCTGAACCGGCGGGAATCTTTGTTTCCGCCACTGAATCTGTCAGGTCTCCAACAGTCAATGCTTCTTCGTCACCTTCCCAAGCGGCGGTGACAGCACCATTAAATACTGAGCCGGTTGTGCCATCTCAGATAGTTACCCAGACGGCCGAACTTGTGCCAACGGGAACTCAAGAAGTTCAAAAAGTGAGTCCTGAAAAGCCATCGCCGACTATTCAGGCAACGTTCATTCCGCTTATTCAAGTTACTGAAACCATTGAACCTATTTGGGGCTACCGGGTCGTCAATGAATTCCCTCATGACGCAACAGCCTATACGCAGGGGCTGGTCATTGAAGACGATTTAAGCTCGCTGTTGGAAGGAACCGGCCGGGATTCATCGCTGCGGCGGGTCGATCTGCAAACAGGAACCGTCGAGCAAATTTATGCTTTACCAGACAACTATTTTGGTGAAGGGATCACGTTGTTCGAAGATAAAATCTACCAATTAACCTGGCGTAGTGAGATTGGTTTCATTTACGACAGCGAAACCTTCGAGCAAATTGCTGAATTTTATTATCCGCACGAGGGTTGGGGATTGACTCACAACGGCACGCATTTGATAGTCAGTGACGGCACGGAAACGATTCGATTTTGGGATCCTGCGACATTGGAGGAAGTAAGGCGCATCGAGGTAAAGGGTGTGAACGGCCCGGTAACACAACTCAATGAGCTGGAGTATGTCAATGGTGAGATTTGGGCTAACGTTTGGCACACGGATTTAATAGCACGTATTTCTCCGGAAGACGGCCGTATCCTTGGATGGATTGACCTCGCGGGAATTTTAGATCCTCAAATGCGTCCAGACTCGGAGGCTGTTCTAAATGGAATAGCTTATAATGATGTGAGCGGCCGCCTTTTTGTTACCGGTAAATATTGGCCGGTACTCTTCGAAATCAAGATTGAGGATCAAGGTTAATCCTTGATCCTTCCCATCTAAAGTGCATATTCAGGAGGGTTGTGGCTGGATGGCCAGCGCAGTCGTACAATCGAGGAAAGCTAGTAAACATCTAAAGATATCTCACGGGTGTAGAATGAAGGAAATTATCAACGACGTAACTGCCTGGATAGATGATGGACAGGAAAAAATCGCCATTGCTACTGTTCTAATGACATGGGGTTCAGCGCCACGTCGACCCGGTTCAAAAATGGCCTACAGCAGCGCTGGGGATTTAAGCGGTTCTGTCAGTGGCGGTTGTGTTGAAGGAGCGGTCATAGAAGCCTCTATTAATTCTTTAGAATCAGGCCAACCGGAACTGCTTCATTTTGGCGTTGTTAACGAAACAGCCTGGAGTGTGGGTCTGGCATGTGGCGGGTCCATAGATATTTTTGTCGAAAACCTGGACTTACCGGCGTTCTATGCCGTCAGGAGTTTGATACGAGAAGAAAGGGCAGGCGTAGCTGCTACGGTGGTTATTGGAGAACCCGCCATATTGGGCCAGAAACTTGTTCTCGATCAGCAAGGAATAATGACCAGCAGCATGAACTCTGAGCTGCAAGCTCGTGTCTCCCGTGCTATATCCGAATCCGAAAAGACAGGTGTAATTGCCCTGGACGCGAAAACAAAAATATTTGTTGAACAGATCCGGACATCGCCCATTCTTGTGGCCGTCGGTGGAGGTGAGATTTCTATAGCCCTTACCCAGATAGCCACCCTGATGGGATATTACACAATTGTGATCGATCCACGCAGTGTATTTGCGACCAACGCGCGGTTTCCTCATATTGACCGCCTGATTCACAAATGGCCTCGCTCCGCCTTCTCGGAAATCGAGCTGACGCCAGACACGGCCGTTGCCCTACTAACCCATGATCCTAAGATTGACGATCCTTCCTTGAAGATTCTTCTTGATCAAGATGTCTTTTATATTGGTGCGCTTGGCAGCCCGAAGACACATGCCATGCGTCTCGCGCGGCTGCGAAGAATGGGTTTTGGTGAAGAGCAGACAGACCACATTCATGCTCCGATAGGCTTGGATATTGGGGCGGCAAATCCGCAAGAGATTGCCTTAGCGATCATGTCTGAAATTGTTGCCGAGCGAAATAGACAGGGTTTGGTGCCGGCATAATGGCCTGGATGCGGCGAATAGGTTTGCTGTTGGTATTCTTCGTCCTATTTACCGTAGGCTGTTCTTCTCAGGCGGATCAAGAAGCAACCCCGACCGAGTCTGTTGAGCAAGGTGCATCAGATAAGAAGTTCATACCTACTCGAGATGAATCGCCGCATTTTACTGAAACGGCTTCAGTAGAGACCGAAACGCCTCCCACGGCCGTTTCAACTATGACAGCGATAGAAGTAACCCAGCAGGTGAGTGGTTCATTAAATCAGAAAGCAAATGCAGATGTCTTGTTCGTATTAGCTCGCCAAGAACCGGATGGTACCTGGAATTTTTCTGTAACTGTTGAACACCCTGATAAAGGTTGGGAGGATTATGCAGACGGTTGGGATGTTATTATGCCTGACGGCTCTATTGCTAAGCCCGATGAGGAAAGCCCCTTTACCCGCTTATTACTTCATCCACATGAGACTGAACAACCCTTTACCCGTAATCAGAGTGGAATCATAATCAGTTCTGAAATAAGCGAAGTTACCGTCCGCGCTCATGATCTGGTTTATGGTTTTGGCGGTAGAGAAGTCGTTGTCGATTTAACATCTCCTGCTGGTCCTGATTTCGAAGTTTATCGCCAAACGGATTAAAATTTTGAGGATGAAGATTGCATGTTAGCAGTTGGCGTCGATCTAATTGAGGTTGCTAGGGTTAAAGAGAGTCTTGCCAGGTACGGTCAAAGGTTTCTCGATCGCATTTATACGGAGCAGGAACAGGATTATTGTAACGGCCGTGTTGATCGACTTGCCGCGCGCTTCGCTGCAAAAGAGGCCGTTAGCAAGGCTTTAGGCACCGGAATTGGCGATACAACCTGGAGAGAAATTGAAATTATAAACGAAGAAAACGGCCGACCTGTATTGTTACTACACGGCGCCGCCCAAGAATTAGCAAGAACACAGAATCTTGAAACCTGGTCGATTAGCCTATCCCATACAGAGGCCTATGCCATCAGCACAGTTGTAGCGATGAGGAGTGCCGATTGATCGATAAAATCTAAGCATGGCTTTCAATCTACTTCCACGGAATTCCTTGTTATGAAACCTACCTTACTGGCCGTTTTAGCCCATCCAGATGATGAATCCTTCGGTTTAGGGGGAACTTTAGCCCGTTATGCAGATGAAGGTGTTGATGTGCATATTGCAATTGCCACCGATGGTGTTGCCGGCTCTGTGGCTGAGGGGTATGAAGAGAGCCTTGCTTCCCTGGTTGAAGTTCGTACACAGGAATTGAACGCCGCGGTTGATGTTCTCGGAGGGCACCTGCATATGCTGGGTTTCCGTGATTCCGGTTACATAGGTGATCCCGCTAATAAGCATCCCGATGCCTTTATCAATATTGATGACGATCTCCCGATAGCTAAGGTTGTTAGTCTGATTCGGGAGCTGCGACCTCAGGTAGTCATTACCCATGACGAAACCGGCGGGTACTTTCATCCCGATCATATCCACTGCTGCGAAATCACAACGGCTGCCTTCTTTGCCGCGGGTGATCCGCAGCAATACCCGCAGAATGGCCTCACACCTTATCAACCCCAACGCCTTTATTATTCCGCCTTACCAGACCGCATGATCTGGTTATTTACCACATTGCTGCGATTGCGTGGAAAAGATCCAACAAAGATGGGACGAAACAAGGATATCGATTACACACAATTAGGGATCCCAAACGAAAAACTTCATGCCCGTATTAACTACCGGCATTATTGGGATTTGAAAAAGTTAGCCAGCGCGCAGCATCAGAGCCAGGGTGGAGGAACGAGTAATTCTAGATCGCTGCCGGATTGGATACAGCGCCGATTTCTTTCCTCAGAATACTTTATTCGCGCCTATCCAACTCCTATGAAAGGTGAAACCAGTCGTGACCTGTTTGATGGTGTTGAAGTTGATGATTAGAATTAACCTGATTCAAAGAGTTTACACCTCCTGTCTTTGTTCTGTTTGCTAATAGGAGGGACAGCGTAGGTTTTTCGCTTGGGAGCATACGGGAAAGGTGTATAATCCCACTGTTCTTCACTGTTTTAATTGAAGTAGCGAGGATCGAATGAGTACATTTCGACGATCAATGCGCTGGTTTTTTGCCATAGCAGGTTTTAGTCTCGGATTGGCAACGGCGATTTCTGCATATATCACTCGCATGATGGTTGCCCCTACGCGACAGCATCTGGCAGCAACTCCGCAGAAAAAAGGGCTTGCCTTTGAAAACGTGCAGTTCCCGGCACAAGATGGCCTCAGGGTATCAGGCTGGTTTATACCGGCTGTGGGAGCAAACACCCGCGATGGAACAACAATCTTGCTTGTCCATGGCTGGCAGTGGAATCGTTTGGGATTTGAAGGGGGAACGCTGTTCTCAAATGTAACAGGCAGCAAGCCGGTAGATCTACTGCGCATGATCTCTGATCTCCATGACGCAGGATATAACGTCCTCACTTTCGACTTACGAAATCATGGCGAAAGTGCGACAGCCCATCCGGTAACCTTCGGTCAGAGTGAGGCGAAGGATTTACTCGGAGCGATTGCTTATTTGGAAGAACGAGACGACGTGGATAGCGAACGAATCGGCGCTCTGGGTTTTTCAATGGGTGCCAATGCGATCCTTTTCGCCCTACCTCAAACCAGTAAGATCAAAGCTGCTATTGCCGTGCAGCCAACGACACCCATGGTATTTTCAAAGCGTATTTTCGCTAATTTGTTTGGTCTTTTTGGTCCCCTGATCAGTACGATTTCCGGTTTTTTCTACCAGCTTTTTGGAGGGCCGCGACTTGCCGGAATAGTACCTGCGTTTGCAGCCAGCGGCAGCGGAAATGTGCCGGTACTTTACCTGCAAGGAACAGGAGATGAATGGGGCAGTGTAGAAGATGTGTCCGTTATCGCTGATATGACGCCCTGTACGGAACAATTATTATTCGTCAACTCCCAACATCGTTTCGGTGGTTACAATTACATTCTTGACCACTCGGCCGTTGCCACGAACTTTTTTCAAGGGCATCTCTGATCCACTATCAAATAGGCACAGAGAAACGAACTACAAATTCCCGGACAAATAATAAAAGGGGATTCTCTAAGCTGTGAGAATCCCCTTTTTCTCTGTTTGCTAAGTGAACACACTGGCGTAAGACTATTCGGTACGTAATTCCCGTTTGAGTATTTTCCCGGTGGCTGTCATAGGTAGTTCCCCACGGATCTCGACGATTCGTGGGTACTTGTAGGCAGCCATATTTTCTTTGCACCAGCCGACGATTGTATCCTCTGAGCATTCAGCCCCTTCTTTCAAAATGACAAAAGCTTTTACCTCTTCGCCATGTCGATCATGGGGCACGCCGATTACGGCCGCCATGCTGATGTCGGGATGGGTCATCATGACTTCTTCAATCTCACGTGGATAGACATTAAACCCACCACGAATAATCATATCCTTTACACGATCTGTGATGTAGATATAACCCTCCTCATCAAATGTACCGATGTCACCGGTGTGCAGCCAGCCGTTTTCTAATGCAGCAGCTGTTGCTTCAGGCCGTTTGTAGTACCCTTTCATCACGTTGTGGCCTTTGATCAATATCTCTCCCTTTTCACCCACCGGGACATCATCCCCCTCCAAGTCAACAATCCGGATGCTGACGCCCCAAACCGGCAGACCAATAGAGCCGGGTTTGGTGGGTTTGTCAGTCCGGTTGAAAGAAGCGACAGGACTTGTTTCTGATAGACCGTAGCCTTCAAGAATTTTAACGGTGAATCGTTTGTTGAAAGCTTTCATCACCTCTACCGGCATGGCTGAACCACCGGAGACGGCAAGATTCATGTTCTCGGAAATTTTGGCTAAATCAAATTTATCTGCTCCGGGATAGTTGAGCATAGCCCAATACATGGTCGGTACGCCGGCGAATACGGAGACATTATCTCGTTCCATAATAGCCAGGGCGGCAGCGGGATCGAACCTTGGTAAAAGAGTCAACGTCCATCTTTTATAAAAGCCCATATTCATTTGCACCGTCTGGCCGAACGAATGAAATAATGGCAATGTGATCAGGGTAACTTCATCATTGCCCAAATCGAACATATTATCCCCAAGCCGGGCATTCATGATCATATTGCTGTGTGTCAATTCCGCGCCTTTTGGCTGGCCTGTCGTACCGCTGGTGTATAAGATGACGGCCGTGTCGTCAGCGTCCGTCAAAACGGTATCGAAGGTAGGAGGCTGGTTATACATGAACTGCCCCAAGGTGGTTGTCCCATCAATGGGTGATGGTCCGGCGGGATCGGCCGTAATCATAAAGAAATAATCGCACCCATCTGCTGCCTGGAAACCCTCGTATCCAAAGTTACCCATCGGCAGCTCCGGCGTGCCTTGAAAACAGAAATAAGCCTTGGCGTCTGAATCGGCCAGGTGGTAAGCGATTTCTCGAGGGCGCAGCAGGACGTTGAGCGGTACAACAGTCGCACCCGCTTTTAGAATGCCATTATAAATAATCGGGAAAAAGGGCAAATTAGGGCAGGATAGGGCAACTTTGTCGCCCTTGGTAATACCTAAGGTTGCAAGGCCATTAGCCACCTGATTGGCAGCACCATTAA
The DNA here is from genome assembly GCA_046259485.1 of Promineifilaceae bacterium (SeqCode). Taxonomy (GTDB): domain Bacteria; phylum Chloroflexota; class Anaerolineae; order Promineifilales; family Promineifilaceae; genus JAACFF01. The sequence continues at coordinate 20,632 of JBJYWP010000169.1, forward strand.
CCTGTGCATAAGTTAGTTTGACATCGTTAAATATCACGGCATCTCGATTAGGAACTTCACGGGCACTGTCATCTAGCAAAACGGCGAGATTTAACATCTATTTCTCCTATTGTGTTGATTGGTTTGCCAAAAGGCTAAGCGGGAACTTGACCTTAGATAATATTGTATCGGATTATTTCGGTTTGGGACAGAAGAAATTAATGGTAATTCGATGTATAACCCGTTAGAATGGAGCTGGATTACTGAGGTAAACAATGGCCTATCAAGTATTAGTTGTTGAAGATGACAATACATTGTCAGAAATGATCCAGTATAACCTGCAGCGGCAGGGATATGATGTTTTGAAGGCCGGAGACGGCCGTGCTGGTTTGCAGCTCGCGCGCGAGCGAAAACCTGATTTAATCATCCTGGATGTCATGCTTCCGGAGATTGATGGTTTCGAGGTTTGCCGGATTATTCGCAAAGAACTCAGTGTGCCGATACTAATGCTCACCGCGCGCACAGAGGAAATTGATAAAATAGTCGGTTTGGAGATGGGGGCGGATGACTATATCACCAAACCTTTCAGCATGCGCGAGCTCATGGCAAGGGTCAAGGCAAATTTGCGGCGCACGGAGCTGATTCGCGAAGACGTTGCTTCTAAATCTAGTGCCAGCACTATGACTACCCCAAAGCAGAGCCTGATTCTCAATTTTGGAAATTTAACTATAGATGAGAACCGGCGCGAAGTATTTTTGGATGGCGAGGCTTTAAAGCTTAAACCAAAAGAGTTCGAACTGCTCCTATTTCTGGCCAGGCATAAGGGAATCGCGGTATCCAGGGATCTTATCTTGGAGCGTGTTTGGGAATGGACATATGATGGGAACAGCCGCACTGTAGACGTTCACGTGCGTTGGCTGAGAGAAAAAATCGAGTCCGATCCCAATAATCCGGTGCGTATCGTCACCGTACGTGGAATTGGTTATCGGTTTGATAGTTAAAATCCCTTGATCTATTTTATAACTCTAATCAGGTACCTTTTTTGTTTCGTTATGCAAATTGGCGCTTAGCGCTTCTCTATGCTGTAATTTTCACAGCCGCCCTTGCAGGGATAAGCTTTTATAATCGCATTACCGGCTGTGGAGTGACTCAATCCTGCGCGAGAAGTGGCGGCTTGATTATCGCCATCATCGGATTGGTGCTCATAGTTGGTATTACCCTTTGGATTACAGCAAGAAAAAGCTCGGATATTCATGAACTGACCGATGTAGCCAACCGCATCGCTGGGGGCGAATTCGATGTCCGAGTATTACCTCGGTCAAGTGGTGAAGAGGCTGATCTCACGCGCGCTGTAAACGATCTGTCCGATCGTCTTCGCAATGAAATGCGTCGCTTCGAAGAAGAGAAGCAGCAGTTATCGATAGTATTCCAAAACATGGCTGATGGCGCTATAATTACCGACGCCCTGGGACGCGTGTTGTTCATTAATCCCGCCGCGGCGCGAATGTTGAAATATGATCAAAAGCGCGCAATCGGTTATTCATTTGCCGAGGTTGTGCGCCATCACCAGCTAATTAAATTGTGGCAAATTTGTCGCACTGAAGGACGGGAGGCAGTCGCTGCCGTGGAGATCGATCGAAACCTGTTTCTACAGGCCTTCGTCACCCCGTTTGAGGAGCATGGCAGCAGAGGTTTTCTTGTGATCCTGCAAGATCTGACTCAAGTGAGATTTTTACAGACAGTACGCCGCGACTTTATCAGCAACATCTCCCACGAATTACGAACGCCGCTTGCCGCAATTCGGGCGATCATAGAAACGCTGCAAGATGGCGCCCTTGAGGAAAAAGAGATCGCCAACCGATTTTTAGACCGCGCGAGTGGTGAATTGGATACGATGACCAATATGGTTGAAGAGCTTCTCGAGCTTGCGCGCATCGAGTCTGGGGAAGTGCCGTTACGAATGGTCGAAACCGATGTGCGCGATCTGGTTAAAGTACCGTTGGAACGAATCCAGAATCAGGCGGATCGTGAAAAAATCAACGTCGTGGCTGATATTTCTGATGGGCTGCCAAGAGTTCTTGCTGATGCAGAGCGTATGCATCGCGTTGTCTCAAATCTTTTACACAATGCTGTTAAGTTCACCAGTGCCGGGGGAACAATACGTATCGCGGCATACACGGAAGGGGATACCCCATCCGAAGTTATTGTCCTCGTTCATGACACCGGTATTGGTATTCCTGAAGAAGATCTCGATCGCATCTTCGAGCGTTTTTATAAATCAGATCGCGCTCGGACGCGCAATGTGGGGGGGACCGGCCTGGGTTTAGCTATCGCCAAACACCTCGTAGAAGCACATGGTGGCCATATCTGGGTCAGAAGCAAAGAGGGCAAAGGGAGCACCTTTTTTTTCACCATTCCTTCCGTTTCTGTTACTGTTAACTAATCGTTAACAAGACCTTAGCCGAATGTTAACCGCGGGTTAATGACCCATCAAAATCTCCGTGATATTCTAAAAACTGACCTATTTAACACCTCTATCTTGTCCCTCTTGCAAGCTAATTGAGTCCTATTTTCTTTTCAAAATTAAGTCTTGCAAAGGGTTCGCAAGGTTCGGGATTTAATGTTTTTGTTTTTTAGATTCCAATATTAATTGGAGGAGATAATGCGATTTAAAGTAACAGTATTATTGATTTTTGTAGCTTTGTTTGTAGCAGCCTGCGGTGGAAGCTCGGGGCAAGAAGTAGCCCCAACAGCTCCTGCTTCCGCTTCAGAACCTACGGAGGCTGCTGCTGAAGCGCCAACTGCAGAAGCCGAAGCGACTGCTAACGAAGAATCAATGGTAGAAGCTGCGTCGATGATTGGATTACCCGATCCACTCGCCGTGAGCGGTAATATCGTTTCCGCGGGAAGCTCGACCGTTTTCCCGTTAGCGGAACGAATCGCTGAGCGCTACCAGAACGAAGGTTTCTCCGGCGATATAACCATCGACAGCATCGGCAGCGGCGCGGGATTCGAGCGTTTCTGTGTGGCCGCGGAGACGGATGTTTCTAATGCCAGCCGGGC